>NZ_NFJV01000018.1 GCF_002160055.1 Mediterranea sp. An20 | reverse complement strand
TTGTGCATACGGTGTATGTAAATCAGATGTTTAGACACCTCTAATTTACTAAATACCAATAATATGCGCAACTTTTTCTTCATAAAAGTTTTATGCCTTTAATTCCACCAACGGGTTTAGTTTGTCTCTGAGATTATAATAAAGGCAGAGGCACAGAAACACGAAGTTCCGTAACTTTCTGTCGGGAAAATGACGGGAGGGCACAGAGTCCGCGGCTTCGCCGCAAACGGGAGAAGGGAAATTATACTTTGCGCGGGTTAGAATTGTGCATATCGACACATTTTTGCTTGCGTTGATAATCCCATAGAGGTTGAACCTCGCACGTCTGACTCTTTCCTGCCCCGCACACTCGGCAACCTTGAAGAGGTTGAACGATGGGTAACCGCCGGTGGCTCCCCGAAGGGGAACACCTGCGGATTATCTCATCCTCTTTTTCTCACGTCGACCTCGAAGGGGTCGAACCATACATGTCCGGCCACATTCTTCTGACTGACTCATTCCCGATTCATCAACTTCTTCTACCTTTGTAACCTGTCCTCTGTCTACAAATGCTCAAGCTCGTTCGTAAGAATGGGATTGAGATGGATGAGCGGTCCTTTTTGGCAGAATAAGCGTGGTTCGACCCCTTCGAGGTCGATAGAAGGGAGGAGGAGACAGATCCGCAGGTGTTCCCCTTCGGGGAGCCACCGGCGGTTACCCATCGTTCAACCTCTTTGAGGTTGCCGAGTGCATGCAAGGCATGCAATGTGGAAATGCACAATTCAAACCCGCGCAAAGTATAACTCTGTAAGCTATGGACAAGAAAACAAAGGCTCTGTGTCTCCGTGCCTCTGTGTTTGGTTTTGCACATTTACTTAAATCTGTGCGTGTGCATTCCAATATGGGGGCTTTTGCTGCACTGGCCATACGGGGAGAAGGGCTGAAAATACGGATTATGGTAACATTTGGACAATTGATATGTTTTTTTCGGATAATTTTAGCTGTCCTCTTTCCAGAAAAGCCAGTAATTTTGCGGCAAATTTAACACAGATAAGGATATGATAGTACAGAAGCTGTATCATAGCATTTTTATGATGCTGGTAGGAATTCTTTCCATTGTATGTTTTTTTTCTTGTCAGGATAAGGAACGGGAAAGATTTTCAAATCTTGTTCATGACTGGCAAGGAAAGGAGATTCTTTTTCCGGATAGTTTGGTATTTGCCAGATTCGGCACAGACACGGTAGATAATATCCTATCTCCGGATGCTCCCTATAAGATATTGGTCTATATAGATTCTTTAGGTTGTACAACTTGTAAATTGCAATTGGATAGGTGGAAAGAGTTCATTGCGTATGTAGATTCAGCAACGAATGATAGAATTCCTTTCTGTTTTATTCTGCCGGCAAATCGCAAAAAAGCATTGTCGCGAATCTTGAAAAGTTCGAAATTTGAATATCCAGTTTGTTTTGACGATGAAGGTCGGATGGATAAGTTAAATCAATTCCCGCATGAAATCAAGTTTCAGACTCTTCTGTTGAATAAGAATAATCGGGTGGAAGTTATAGGAAGTCCGGTCTACAATTTGGGAGTACGGGATTTGTATTTGGAATATCTACTGAAAATACCCCGGCAAGAAATGGCTGCTATAACCGAATTGAGGCCGGATCGATGGGAATACGATTTGGGAGTGGTACATAAAGGAACTGTCAGAGAGCAGCTGGTTTCTGTACAGAATATAGGCACTCATTCCTTTCATCTGAAAGGAATCACTACTTCTTGTGATTGCACGAAAGCTGTTTGTGATTGGAAAGAACTCTTGCCTGGTGAGACGGGTATAGTCACAGTGGCATACACGGCAGAGCAGCCGGGTGATTTCTTTCGGACCGTTGAAATATTTGGAAATATCGGACCGGAATCGGTAGAATTAAGTTTCATAGGAACAGTGAAATGATTCTAATAGGTTTTATATTTAGTCTTGCAAACTCTTATAGAACCTGGTTTCTATTAGAAAAGGAGGTATAGCAAATATTCAAAAATTAATGGAAGGTAGCAGAATCTCTGTTCGAAGAATGAAGTATCAGTAGTTCAATAGATAAAGTATATGCAAAATAAACGGTGCACATGGTAGAAGTCCATGTCACATTCAATATTGTTCTTACAAATATTTTTAATTTATCGTATGAAAAGAAAATTGTTAGGTATAGCTGTTATGGCTGTAGTAGCTGTTGTTGCAACATTTGGGTATTTGCAAAACAAAAAAGCAAACATCTTAACGATGGATCCAGCTTTGGCCAATGTGGAAGCTTTGGCTACAGGAGAAACAATTCAAGGTTCGATTTGTAATTTTAAAGGAAGCGAAATCTTTGGAAATATGGTGTATTGTACTGCCGATTTTCCAGATTTTGGACCATGTGGTGAGCGTATTGAAGGTTGGTTCTCTGATAACCAAGCGCAATGCAACCCTAATTAATCAATAAAGTAGGTGAGTCCTTTTTTATCATTACTGTTTGGTATGATAAAAAAGGCTCATTTTTTAAGAAATCTAAATATGAAATTTTCATTATTATTCATCACGGTTATATTCTTTTTTGCTGCGTGCAATAACCAAACCGACAAGGAACTGTTTAATGGTGAAATTCGTTACATCAATGACAGTCGTGTGGTCACTAAAGACGTAATCGCCAAACATGTGCCTCTGGAAGGAGATTATGCAGGTATGATAGCTGTACATGATTCACTTTTAGTGTGCTGGGAGCCTGCTTATGAGAACTATCTTCTTGATGTCTTTAATGTTGATACAGGCAAAGAAATCGGTTGTTTTTGTCCAAAAGGTCAAGGTCCTGGAGAATACTCTCACATGAATCCTGTATATCAATTTTTTGAAAAAGAAGGGCATTTGATGTCTTTGTTTCAAGCAGATTCTGAGTCATTACTGTTTTGGGACATTACACAATCTGTTCAAGCAGGTGAAACGGTTTATGATACTATTGTGCCTTGTAATTTAGGTAATAATTTATTTCTCTTCTATTTGACTGGTGATACGTTACTAAATTATGTTTCAGCTTCATATAGCACTAAGGATGAATCTACCACACCTTTTTATGAGAAACGTGATATATATACAGGTCAAGTAGTAGCAAAGTATCCTATATACAAAGTCAAATCTGTACAAAATAATCAAGCTAAAAAATCAATGGGCTTGTTTTTTTATTCGTGGGATATCCTGAAACCGGACGGAACCCGTATTGTACAGGCCATGAGGAATTTACCCCAGCTGAATATTATAGATACACGCACCGGCCAGGTTGTCGGTTATCGGATGAAAGACGGACCGGATTATTCCTTGCTACAGACAACGATGGAGAATCTGACAAAATACTATATCAACGTACAGGCCAATGACCAATATATCTATGCCGTTTATTGGGGGAAGGAACCATGGGACGGAAGCCCGAAAGCCTCTCTTCCTCAGTTCGACATGATTCACGTATTCGACTGGGAAGGGAATCTGCTCTACAAGCTCAAAGCTGATTGTTCTTTTTTCATCACGTGGTTGGATACGGCACGCAACCGCCTCTATACGCGCGACTGGAATACGGACGAGATTTATTATTTGGATTTGAATGAATTAGGACTATAATTATGCTTTGTTGTGGGGGGCTGTTGGATAATCATCGTTCACGGAGAGGCCCCACCAACCTCCCCGAAGCCCCACCAACCTCCCCCGAGGGGAGGCTTCCGATACAATGGGAAGCTTTCTATTCTCTAACAGGTAAGGTATCTCTATTCCCTAACACGTAAGGTATCTCTAAGCTCCCCCTCGGGGGGAGTTGAGGGGGCCGGGAGTTGAGGGAGCCCTGGGCCTTGTACGACCCAATACCCATTCCCATACCGTGTATGCACCCGCCTCCCCATCTGCGCCAGCAGTCGGCTGAAGGCCGTACACGAACAGTCGCGCAGGGCCGCCGCATTCTTCCGTTTCAGTACGGCATACATGTCGGCGGCGGACATCAGGCGGGCGCCCGGCTCTCCCGGTTCCACGAAGCGGAAGCAGGTGCCGACCAGTTCTTCGGCTGGCGTTACGCGGTAAAATTTCCGGTTGGACTGCTGGATGGCGGCTTCTTCCTCCTTGCTGAACCAGTAGCGTTCGCCCCGCTCTATCTCGTGCTTCAACTGCGCGTAAAGCTGTCCGTAGTCGATGGGCGTGGTGCAGTCGATGGCACGCTCCACCTCCACGCAGATGAAGCGTCTGCTGCCGCTCAGGTCCGTCAGCAGGTCCAGTCGGTTGCTCGTGCCGATGAACGAGGCGATGCGGGGCAGGGGCTCGGCATTCCTCTTGTAGGCTCGACGGATGCGCAGGCTCTCCATCTGCATCAGGTTCTTCAACTGGGGCAGGCGGGTAGCGGGCAGGCGGTCGAACTCATCAATATTAATCAGACCGTAGGCTGCCAATTTGTTTTCCGCGCCGGAGGCGTTGTTCAGGTCAAAGCTTTCGGTGAAATAGTCCTGCAGGGGCTTGGGCAGGAGCATGCGGCAGAAGGTGGACTTGCCCAGACCCTGCTGCGTGCTGATGAGGATGGGTGCTACGCTGTTGGCGCGTTGGCTGTATGCTTCCTTGCCCATCCACTGGGCGGTACAGGCCTGCATCCAGCGGTGGAAGGAGTTTATCCAAAGGCCGTCGTCCGACACACGCCGTGCCAGTTCTGACACCCGGTCCTTGCCGTCCCATTCGGGCAGGTTATCAAAATAGTGTATAAAGGGATGATAAGCCGGCACGTGTGCCGATTCAACGTAGCGTTTCACGTCGCGGTCCCAGCAGGCGATGCCCTCATCCATAGCGCGGAGCACGATGCTGTTGAGGGTGCGTTGGTCTACGGGCATATAAGCTGCTTCGCCTGTACCGGTTACGGCACATTCCGTGCGGTCTGCCAGGCGGTTATAGCGGAAGCTGTAGTGTTCCTCCAGGTATCCGATGAGCTGCTGCATGATCTGTTGCTGTTTCGGGGCTTTCTCTTCCTTTTTCGGGGAAGAATCCTGGACAGTTGGGGACTGTGTGAGCTTTGTTGGCTGTTCCTCAGCCATTTCCGTTGCTTGCTGTTCTTCCCATCCGGTCACTTCGCCATTGCCCTCTATGCAGTAGACCTGTTTGGGAGTGGCAGGAGCGGTTGCCTCCGGAGTCCAGGTCAGCCGGATGCCGAATTCTCCGTTGCCGCAGATGAGGAAGGCTTTCCCGCCGGGCACATCGGCACACGCTTGCTGCAGGGCAGACAGGAGTTGTTGGTAAAGAAGGGTGTGGTCTGCTGCGGCATTCTTCGCAGTGTTCGGCAGTTGGGGTGTTTGTGTCTCATAGAAGAAGTTTCTCAAACGGGTAATCAGGTTCATGGGCTTTCTGTTTTTGAAATGATTTTCCGCAAATATACAACTTGCCGATGGCATTTGTCAAGCGGGAAATTGATTCTGTACCACAAAATGCAGGTTATAGTTGGTTAGAGCGGATTGTCGTTGATTATCCCTTTATGTGCGTGGAAGTATATGCCTGCCGGCTTCACGCCTTCACCCTCTTTCAAATCGTTGTGGTTTAGAAGGTTGCTGTGAAAGATGCTGCCCTCACGCATCTTTCACGGTCTTTATTGGGGAGCCGGACTGCCGAGGTATGGAAGAGCGGTACAATCTATATGGGGAGCCGACTTGTTATACCTTTCCACTAAAGGCTAAAAGGAGTCGTGAAAGCAGCGTGAGGGCAGCATCTTTCACCGGAACTTTCCGGAAATCAATGGGTTGGAGGGTGGTGAAGGCGTGAAGGATGCTGCGGGCAGTTGATGATACAGAACACAGAGGCACGGAGTCACAGAGTTATTTTTCCCTCTTGTGTGCGGCGAAGCCGCGAACTCCGTGTCCTCTCCCGTCATTTTTCCGACAAACAGTTACGAAACTTTGTGTCTCTGTGTCTCTGTGTTCATTTAAGTTTCACCAAAGTCAGAGTTACGTCGCTAAAGTGGCACTTTACGCCGCTCAAATGCAGGTTTACGCCGCTCAAAGCCTTAGTTAGCGGACCCTTCCCTGACGGGCACGGGTTATTCCAAATCGAATAAAATAGGCAGCACATAGGCAGAAGCCACTTTTTTCCCCTTGTTTTGCGCCGGTATCCATGCGGGCATTCCGGTTATGATATCCAAGGCCTTTTGAGCATACGTTGAATCTACAGCCCTCTTCACTTGGGCATTCCGTATCTTTCCATGTGTATCTATCACAAATTTTACCATAACCATTTTGATATCCGCATCAGACCGTATACTTCCCATTTTATTTACCTTTGTGCGATA
This sequence comes from Mediterranea sp. An20, assembly GCF_002160055.1. GTDB lineage: Bacteria > Bacteroidota > Bacteroidia > Bacteroidales > Bacteroidaceae > Bacteroides > Bacteroides avicola. The sequence continues at coordinate 68,621 of NZ_NFJV01000018.1, read as the reverse complement.
GTCCGGGTCATTCGTCTGTTTGCCTATATAGTCCAGCATGGCGGCATTACCTCCGGGGAAACTGGGCATTACTTCCGGCAATTCACAGATTTCTTCCGGTTCTGCCGGGGTCTGGGATGTATTGTCCGAAGCACGTCCGTCGGACTGCCCTTCTTTTTCTTGAGAAGATTTATCTTCAGACGCTACCTCTGCAACTTTCCCTTGGGAAGCATCTGTTGTGGAGTCTGCGGGAGAATCCGACTTTACCTGGCTACAGGCACAGATTAATAACACGGAACAAGACCAGAACAGTCGTTTCCAGGTGCTGATAATTTGTAATTGTTTCTTTTTCATAAATCTAATCTTTTAGTTTCTAAGTAGCCGTTCATAATTAGTTTATACTATCATGGAGAATGAGGTGTCTGTCATTCTGAGCGAAGCCCGTAAGGCGTAGCCGAAGAATCTCACTACATGCACTATCCGAGGGAATCGTGTCTTTCGGGAGATGTTTCGACTTCGCTCCGCTCCGCTCAACAAGACAGATACACATCATAAGTAATCAATCAGAATTAGTTTATATCAAACACAGAGACACATTCATCTGAACACAGAGACACATTAATCTGAACACAGAGACACAGAGGCACAGAGTTTCGTAATTGTCTGTCGGAAAGTCAACGGGATAGACACTGAGTTCGCAGCTTCGCTGCATACGAGAGAAGGGAAATTAACTCTGTGAGCTATGGACAAGAAAACAAAAACTCTGTGTCTCCGTGCCTCTGTGTTTAGTATCATTTACTTTTGCATAGTGTGCATGATTAGAAGCAGCAGGATTCTCATGATTCTTCGGCCTCTGTCAGTTGGGGTAAAGGATTCTTGTCGCTTGTTTTGGCACCTAATTTTTTCAGTTTGGCGCAGGTTTGCAGGATGCTTTGCCCGGTGGGTTGCAGTTTCTTTTCTCCGTCTTCGTAGGCTTTGGCAGCGTTTTCCAACGCTTTGCCCAGTGCCTGGTATTTCTTCATGAACTGTCCCACCCGGTCCAGCATCTCATTGGCCAGGGCGTAGACCTTCTCGTGGTTTTGTGCCTGGGCTATCTGTGTCCAGGTCAAGTTGATGATGCGCAGGGCAGCGAAAAGCGTCTGTTCGTCGGCAATGAACACATTACGGTCCATCGCCTTGCGCCAGAGGTCGGGCTGGGCGTTGAGAGCTGTCCAAAGCGCCCCGCTATGCGGCACGAACATGATGACATAGTCCATCTTTACCTTGGGGGGGCGGATGTAGGAGGAATAATCTTTGGCGGCGAGTTCCTTCACGTGTGCCTGCAAGCTGGCGATGTGTGCTTTCAGACAGGCTTGCCGCTGTTCGTCGTCTTCCGCATTGGCATAGTCCATGAATGCCGTGAGCGACACTTTCGAGTCGATGATGACTTCGCGGCGTTGGTCCAAGTGCAAGATGATGTCCGGACGCATCAGGCTACCGGTTTCCGACTTCACCACCTGTCCGTTGGCATCGCGGATGACTGCCTGCGTGTCGTAGTGGATGCCGCGTGTTAGCCCCTGCGACTCCAGCAGTTCGTCTAGGATGGTTTCTCCCCAATCGCCCTGCACCTTGCTGCCGTGTTTGAAAGCCCTCGTCAGTTCCTCCGCGCTCTTCTGTGCCGCCCGGCTCTGCTGGATGATATGTTCGATGTGTGTGCGCATCTCGCTGCTCATAGAGGTTTGCTTCAGCGTATTTTCGTCCATGGCTTTTTTCATCTGGTCGATGGTTTCCCGCAAGGGGTTGACAATCTGTCCCAGGTTGGTATGGCTGGCTTCAGCAAATTCTTTCTGGCGTTGTCGCAGCATTTCGTCTGTGGCTGTCTGCACCTGTGCCGTCACCTTCTGCATGGTTTCGTCGAAACGGGCCTGCAAGGCGGCCATGGCTTCCTGGTGCCGCTGCTCCTGGGCGGCCAATACTTCCCGACCTGCACGATCCCATTCTTCTTTGGCCTCTTTCAGCCGATGCAAACCGTCTGCCTTAGCTTGTTCAACTTGTTCCCGGGCAGAAGCCTTCACGTCTTCTACCTGGCGTTGCCATGCCGATACCATGGTTTCGCCCTGCGCTTGGGCGTGGGCAATTTCCGCTTGCAGGACTTCTGTTTGGGTGAGCAGGGCCTGTCTCTTGTTCTTTGCGATGAGGCTTCCAATCAGGATGCCTATACCAATGCCCACGAGGGCTGCGATAATCATTTCCATGTCTGTTGTTTTTTTGCGAATTTATTCCTTCACCAGCCACTTCTCGATGTTTCTGGCTTCGTTGCTGAAGTTGATGCCTACCTTGAATACCTTGCGTCCGTCCGCCTCGAAGGGGCGGGCATACTGTTTGTCTTCCATCTGCCGCAAGGCTTCTTCTGCCGTGCCCTCCAGCTTGAACTCCATAACGTAGATGTATAGCCTGGTTTGCATCACCAGGTCGATGCGGCCCCGCGAGGTGTGGTATTCCACCTGCACGTAGAACCCCAACAGCTTAAAGACGATGAACAGCACGTTCTGGTAATGCAGCTCTAAGTCTCGCGCCAGTTCGTATGGGATGTCGGCAAAGAAACTCTGCAGGCGGGCCATGAAGCCGTCGATGTCGCCGCGGCGCACTTCCTGCACGAACTTCTGTATCTGGAAGGCTGTATTCCCGGAAGGTACGGAGGCATATCCTGTCAGCAAATGACGGCCGAACCCTTCTTCCACCTCACGGTTGGGGAATCCCAAGGCATACAGGTCGAATTCCCTGTCATAACCTTTGATGGTTAGGTATCCGCTTTGGTAAAGTATGGGCAGGGGATTTCCTCCCCGGTTGTCAATTTCTCCGAGCATGTCTTCTGACACCTGTTCCCGGGTCAGTTCGTAGAGGTTGAAATTTCCTTGCCGGAGCAGTTCGATGAGGAATGTCGGTGTACCCGTCTCGAACCAGTAACTGCCGAATCGCATTTTCGAGAAGGTGTTGAGAAGGCTGAACGGATTATAGATGTCCGGACTTTGTGCGGCGAAATGATATCCGTCGTACCACCGTTTCAGCATCCGGGCAGCTTCTGCCTCGTCCATTTCATTGGCCTCTCCCAGTTGGCGGATATCATCGGCAAAGTTTTGGTAAAGTTCTTCTTCCGTAATGCCGCAGAGGGATGCATACGCCGCATGCATGGAGATGTCGTTCAGGTTGTTTAGGTCGCTGAATATGCTGACTTTGCTGAACTTTGTCACCCCCGTCAGCAGTGCGAAGCGAATGTATCGGTCACAACTTTTCAGCACGCCGTAGAAAGCTTTCAGGGTGTTTCGGTATTCCGTTTGCAGCGTTTCGTTGCCGATGGCCTGTAGCAAGGGTTTGTCGTATTCGTCTACGAGGATGACTACGTTTCGTTGCGTTGTCCGGCTTATTTTTTCAATTAGGTAACTGAAACGTTCTTCCGGAGCACGGGTTTTCTTTTCATCCCCATACATGGCTTCCCATACTTCCAGGTGTTGGTTGAGTATGGCGATAAGCGATGCCTTGTTTTCGTAATTGCGGGCGTTCAGGTCCAGGTGCAGCACGGGGTATTCCGTCCATTCCTGTTCCAACTTTTCCATTGCCAGTCCGGTGAACAACTCTTTCTTCCCCTGGAAATAGGCTTCCAAAGTGGATATGAGCAGACTCTTTCCGAAGCGTCGCGGCCGGCTCAGGAAATAATACTTGCCGGTCGTGGCAAGCCGGTACACCAAGGCGGTCTTGTCCACGTAATGATACCCGCCTGTGCGGAGGCTTTCAAAATTCTGTATGCCTATCGGATAAAGTCTGTTCATAGAGTTGTGAGGTCTAAAAACGGTTTGGGATGCACAAAGTTAATGATTTTCCCGAACAGGACGATACCCTCCCGCAAAAATAATCGGTAAGGTTGCCACATCCTTACCGCTCCTTACTTATCTCGCTTTCATAAATATTTCTACGATGATCGGGTTATCTTCTTCGCGTACTGTAAGGGAATTTTCGTTTTCTTTCAAAAAAGCCGATGGCTCTGTCACACAATACACCCTGTTCTCTTTCGCACAACGTGGAGAAAAAAGGAACGTTTTATGCAAGTCGTTGACTATCGGCCATCGTTCGGTTGAGTTGGCTTCCTTGTATATGCCGGTATGTGGATAATAAAAGCCATAATACAGGCGGTCCTTCATGCGCATGAACAGCAAAGAGAGGCTATCACAGTTCAAATAGGTTATCAGATGCGGATAAGCACCTTGGTGGAAGGCATCTTCAGCCTTGTCTGCTGTGATGGGTTCTGTGAGGCACGTTCGGATGTATTCTCCCTTGTTCTTCTCATAGCGGTCTGCATAACGTAAGACATATTTAGCTGAAGCACCTGTTTTGTCCACTGTATACAGCGTGTCATTTAACGGCAGGTACAGATTTCCCTCCGTCAAATTGTTTAAAGTCGACATAAATCCCGTGCCATCCATCCTTTCGTCGAAGTAGAGGTCTGTATTCAATTGGTCGGAGGTTGCATCATAAATCAGCAGATTGGGATATTTGCCTTTTTGTTTCAGAGAATGATTGGGGGTGTAATCACACGCAAAAGCCAGCACATCTTCTTGCAAGGAATGGACTGAATAGGCTGTATGGTCAAATTTGAATTCATTGACCAGCTTTCCCTGCTCTGTATATTTCAGCACTTTGTGCAAATTGCTGTCCCATACATATACATATCCGTCGCCCCAAGTCACATCTTCTATGCTTACATATTCGCCATACCCTTGTCCTTGGCGGCCTATGTGGTTCAGAAAACGGCCATTTTTATCAAACAGATATACAGCTACTGCCGTTTCCTTGTCTACGATCACAAACTTACCCTTGTCCGTTTGCTGCAGTTTGTCTATACTGCCTATCAGGCAAGAATCTGTGGTTTGCAGCGGTATGTAACGGATGGAATCCGCTAATTCTGACAACTTGATGAGTTGATCATTCTGACGTAGCGGAAGCTCTATGGAAACGATATCCGGGTTGGTAACCTGTGAAGTGGTGGAGGTACAAGCCACGAGGTTGCTCAACCAGGCCAGTGTGAGCAAGTATATCAATAAATGTTTCATTTCAAATAAGTAAATGGGCAAAATTAAGTGATACTAACACACAGAGGCACGGAGACACTTCCGACAGGCAGTTACGGAACTTTGTGCTTCTGCATTTGTAATGTATGTTTTTCCGATTTTATTTGTCAGACAGTTCCGCTATCTTCCTTATAAAACCAGAAAAACATACTCAGAAACAATGCTCAAAATCAAGCTGAGCAAAAATGTAGCAAACTAAACCAATGCTGGATACATGCTTACCAATGATTCTTTACCGTACGGTGTCCGTAGACAATAATCACGAGGAAGCAGATAAACGGCAGGATGAACGAAGCGTTGACACCCGGTAGTCCTGCTACCGTGCCCATGTCGATAATGGAAGCCTGTACCGGAGGCAGTACCGAACCTCCCAAGATGGCCATAATCAGTCCGGCAGCTCCGAATTTGGCATCATCACCCAACCCTTTCAGCGCTATGCCATAGATAGTGGGGAACATGAGCGACATGCAGGCAGATACACCTACCAGACAGTACATGCCCCAGATGTTTTGCAGCAGGATGACTCCCACCGTGCAGCAGGCTGCGGCAACGGCCAGTATCTTCAGCAGATTGCCGGCATTGAGGTAGCGCAACAGGAAGGTACAGATGAAGCGGCTGACACAGAACAAAGCCATAGCAAGGATATTGTATTTCTGTGAAAGCACTTCGGATTCTTGTTCACTCATGCCCATGTTCATAAACAGGTGAGTACCGTATTGGATGATGAATGTCCAGCACATGATTTGTGCCCCTACGTAAAAGAACTGCGTGACGACTCCTTCGCGGTAACGTGCCTTGCCAAAGATGCGCTTTAAGGTAGGAAGAAAGTCGATATTGTGCGACTTGTCCTTGTTTTTGGGCATCTTAGTCAAGCGGATGACGATGAGCATGGCCAGAATGACCACTCCGATGAGCACATAAGGTCCGATGAGGGTCTGCAGGTCAGCATCACGTATGGCTTCAAACTCAGCCTGGTTCAGCTGTGCTCTTTCTGCCGTATCCATGGGGTGCAGCTTATTCTGTATGAAGTTCATGGCCACATACATGCCCAGCAGAGAACCCATGGGGTTGAAAGCCTGCGCCAAGTTGAGTCGGCGTGTGGCGGTTTCTTCCGTACCCATGGACAAGATGTAGGGGTTACTGCTGGTTTCCAGAAACGAAAGTCCGCACGTCAGGATGAAGTAAGCGACGAGAAATGGGAAATAAGTGCCTGTCAGCATGGCCGGATAAAACAGGAAAGCACCGAAGGCATATAATCCCAATCCCAACATAACACCTGCCTTATAAGAATATTTCCGGATGAAGATGGCAGCGGGAAACGCCATAGCAAAGTAGCCACCGTAGAAGGCTACCTGCACCAGTGCGCCTTCGGTCACACTCATGCGGAAAATTTTGGAAAAGGCTTTTACCATAGGGTTGGTGATGTCGTTGGCAAAGCCCCACAGGGCAAAGCAAGACGTTATCAGTATGAAGGGCATTACGTAGCTTACGTTCCCTTCTTTCAGTATGGATGATTTGTTCTTCATGGATGTTCTGTTGGATAAGATGATGTCACTTTTCTGGATAAAACATTTGAGGAGTAGCGCTGCGGAGAGCTACTTCACGCAGTTGGCTGAAAGAGGCTATTTCTCCGCAAGCCATGGCCTGTACCAAGACGTTGCCCATGGCGGTAGCTTCGACCGGACCGGCTTGCACCGGTATGCCCAGGCGGTTGGCGGTGAGCCGGTTCAGCAGGGCATTCTGTGAGCCTCCACCGATGATGTTCAGCTGGCGGATGGGCGAAGGAAGCAGGCGGTTCAGTTGCTCTACTGCCTGTGCATATTTGCATGCCAGCGACTGCAGTACACATTTCACCATCTCTGCTTTGTCGCGTGGTGCCTGCATGCCATGCTTGTGGCAGTATGTCATGATAGCCTCTTCCATGTTGTCGGGGTTCATGAATGCCGGATCGTCTACCGGTATGATGGCTTCGGTTTCTGCTTTTTCGGCCTGTGGCAGGATAACGTCGTAGGGCTGTGGTTCGCCACGCTGTGCCCACTGTTTCAGCAGACATTGCAGTAACCAAAGTCCTGTAATGTTCTGCAGGAAGCGTATGCGTCCTCCTACACCACCTTCGTTGGTAAATTCGGCTTCCCGGGCTTCTTCCGTCAGGATGGGCGTTTCGGTCTCTACACCCAGCAGCGACCATGTGCCCGAACTGAGGAAAGCTACGGGAGTGTCTGTGCAAGGCACGGCAGCCACGGCACTGGCGGTATCATGACTTCCGACGGCAATGACGTTCACCGGTCCGAGTCCCGTTTCGCGGGCCAGTTCCTCACGCAGGGTGCCCCGGATGGTGCCGGGAGTCACGATAGGTCCGAATAAATGTTCGGGCAACCCCAAGGCACGGATGGTTTCCCACGACCAGTTACGTGTGCGGACATCCAGCAACTCAGACGTGGAGGCTATACAATATTCGTTGTTGGCCACTCCGGTCAGGTAGTAGCTGAACAGGTCGGGCATGAAAAGGAGCCGGTGTCCGACATGCAGACGAGGGTCATCCGCTTCCTTCATGCTGTAAAGCTGGAACAGTGTGTTGATTTCCATTACCTGGATGCCCGTGGTGGCATAATGTTGTTGGCGGTCAAGTAGATGAAATACTTTTCCGATAGTGCCTTGTGTGCGTGCATCGCGGTAACATACCGGATTTCCGAGCAGGTTGCCTTGGGCATCGATGAGACCGAAGTCTACTCCCCAGGTATCTATGCCGATTCCCTTTACGTGGTAGCCTTTGCGTGCAGCAGCCTTCAGCCCGTCCTTCATGTCCTCGAAGAGGGCGGGGAAATCCCAATATACATGATTCCCCAGTCTGACCTGCCGGTTGGCAAACCGATGAATTTCTTCCAATTCCAGTTTACCGTCTGTCAGTTTGCCTGCCATGACCCGGCCGCTTCCGCCGCCGAAGTCAATGGCCAGGTAAACATTCTGTTGGATTCTTTCTGTCATCTTGCTTTCGGTCAGTGTTTTTTACCTAATACATAAATGTCCAGGTCCTCAATCTCTTGAGGCGTCAGCACGGAATAGTCTCCTCCCGATTGGATGATAATGCGGCAGGCCATTTCAAAGAACATGGCTCTCTCGAACACTTCGTCGAAGTTTGCGCCGCAAACTACCTGTCCGTGGTTGGTAAGCAGGATGGAATTATGGTCTTTCATGGCCGTTACTACAGCGTGGGCCAGTTCGGGTGAGCCGGGGCGGTAGTAGGGGATGACAGGTATTTCGCGTCCTACATGGCAGGGTACTTCGGCTGTGACATTGAAGTTAGTCGGTTTTTGTTTCATGCAGGCTACGGCAGTAGCGTATTCAGACTGGAAGTGCAGCACGACATTGACATCAGGCCGTTCGCGCAGGATGCCCAAGTGGAATCCGCTTTCCATGGAAGGCTTGACTCCGTTTCTCACTTCGCCGGTAGCAATGTGGCAGATGGATACTTTCTCTGCCGTGAGGTTAGGCACCCACGAGCCTGTGCCCGACACGAGCGCCTCTTCGCCGATGCGCCAAGACAAATTGCCGCTGCTGCAGATGGTCAGTCTGGCGTCGCCTACCCGGTGAGCCTGTGCCAGGAATTGTTGGATATGTTCGTTGGTTATCATAATACTTTCTTATAAAGTTCAAGGATGATTTCTTTGTTTACTTCTCTCGGATTGCCGGGCGTGCAGACATCGGCGCAGGCAGCTTCGGCCAGACGGTCAAGGTCTTCGGCTTTGATGCCCAGTTGGCTGAGGTGCTGCGGTATGCCTACGCGCAGTGACAATTCCTTGACAGCTCTTACGGCAGCATCGGCAGCCTGCTCACGCGTCATGCCATCGGTGTATACCTCCATGGCTTTGGCTATCTGCACATATTTGTCAAGAGCTGCCGGGGCGTTGAACTCCATGATGGTAGGCAATAGCAGCGCGTTGGCTACACCATGAGGAATGTCGAAAATGGCTCCCAACGGGTGTGCCATGCCGTGAACGACGCCCAATCCTACATTGGAGAAAGCCATACCGGCAATATACTGTGCCACAGCCATGCCGTTGCGTGCTTCGGGGTTGGTGGGCTCGTTGACGGCAGTTTCCAGGTAGCGGTTAATCATTTCGATGGCTTTGATTTCGAACATGTCGCTCATTTCCCAGGCACCCTTGGTGATGAGGCCTTCGATGGCATGCGTCAGGGCATCCATACCGGTGGCGGCAGTCAGTCCTTTGGGCAGACTGTACATAAGTTCGGCATCGACAATGGCGATGGCAGGGATGTCGTTGGGGTCGACGCATACCATTTTTTTCTGGTTTTGCTCATCGGTGATGACATAGTTGATGGTTACTTCAGCAGCGGTACCGGCAGTGGTAGGCAGTGCAATGATGGGTACGGACTTATGGTCGGTGTCAGCGGTACCTTCCAGTGATACTACATCACTGAAGCGCGGGTTGTTGGTAATGATACCGATGGCTTTGGCGGTATCGATGGATGAACCTCCGCCAATGGCCAGAATGAAATCTGCACCGCTTTGGGCGAAAGCCTCTACGCCAGCCTTGACATTGCTCACCGTGGGGTTAGGCTTGATTTCGCTGAATATTTCATACGGGATGTTGGCTTGTCGCAGGACATCGAGAACTTTGTCGGCTACGCCAAATTTGATGAGGTCTTTATCTGTAGCGACAAAAGCCTTGTGCAGGCCCAGACGTTTCACTTCCTGAGGAAGTACCTGGCGTGCGCCGGGACCGAAGTAAGACACTTCGTTTAAAACGAATCTATTTACCATGTGTTTTAAGTTTTTGATTTTTTAGTATGAAAGGGGAGACCGTATACCGCAGTCTCCCCTCCTGCAGGGTTATCAGTTGGAGTTATTTATTTGTAGATGGGGCCGTAGTTGGCGCAAGCGCGGTAGTCGGCACCTTCCTTGTCCATACCGAAAGCATTCCATGCGGCAGGGCGGAAAATCTTATCCTCATCCACATTGTGCATACATACGGGGATGCGCAGCATGGAAGCCAGTGTGATGAGGTCTGCACCGATGTGTCCGTAGCTGATGGCACCGTGGTTGGCTCCCCAGTTGTTCATGACGGAATATACATCGCGGAAAGCAGGTTTGTCGCACAGACGGGGCACGAACCAGGTGGTAGGCCAAGTGGGGTCGGTGCGCATATTGAGTTTCTGGTGTATTTCCGGGTCAATGTCTACAGTCCAACCTTCGGCAAGTTGCAGCACGGGACCCAGGCCTTTCACCAGATTCAGTCGCATCATGGTAACGGGCATTCCACCTTTGCTGAGGAAGTTGGAAGAGAAACCTCCGCCACGGAAATAGTCGCGGTCAGCCGGATACCAGGTCGTTGCTTTCAGGCAGTTGTCCACATCTTGTTCAGTCAGGTTCCATGGCTCTTTCATCACGGGATTGCCTTCTGCATCCGTAGAGCCTCCTGTGCCGTCCAGGGTGGTAGCTCCCGAATTGATGAGGTGGATGATACCACCTGAAGCCCGTCCGGTCAGTTCCTTACCGGTGACACGTTTCACAGCTTCGGGGCTCCAGTAGGTGCGTACATCGGAGAAGATTTGGGCACGGTTGGTCAGCAGATGTCCGAAGAGCATGGCTACACCGTTGCAGGCATCATTTTCGGTAGCCACGACAAAAGCTTCGCGGATGCCGTTCCAGTCGAACGAAGTGTTAAGCATGGATTCGGGGAAGTCGCCATTGGGGTAGAAATCCGTCCACTGGCGTTGTCCCTGGAAGCCGGCAGCAATGGCATTGTGTCCCAATGCTTCTTCCTTGAAGCCCATTTCGCGCAGTTTGGGATTGCCGGTCATGAGGTCGCGCATGATAATCATCATCTTCACGGTAAATTCCCAGTCGGCATCTTTCTGTTCGCGCGTCTTGCGCTTTTCGGGACGGTTTTTGAAGTCTTCGCCTTCGTTGGGTTTGCAGTGTTCCTTGGTCCATGCCATGGCTTTTTCGAACTCTTCTTTGTCGTAGATTCCTTCGGACATGCGGCGGATGATTTCGGTCAGGTCTACCGATTCGCAACGTATGCCTAAGTATTCCTGGAAGAAGTCGGGATTAACGATAGAGCCGGCGATACCCATGGCCACGCTACCCATTGAGAGGTAGGATTTGCCGCGCATGGTAGCTACGGCCTGTGCGGCACGGGCAAAGCGCAGGATTTTCTCGGCCACGTCGGCAGGTACGGTGTTGTCATCCAGGTCCTGTACATCGTGTCCGTAGATACCGAAAGCAGGCAGTCCTTTTTGAGCGTGTGCAGCCAGCACGGCAGCCAGGTAGACTGCACCCGGGCGTTCGGTGCCGTTGAATCCCCATACGGCTTTGGGGTAATACGGATTCATATCCATAGTTTCCGAGCCATAGCACCAGCATGAGGTGACGGTGATGGTGGCTCCCACACCTTCGCGTTCAAACTTTTCGGCACAAGCAGCACTTTCAGCCACGCGACCGATGGTGCTATCGGCAATGACGCATTCCACGGGGCTTCCGTCACCGTTCTTCAGGTTACTTGTAATTAACTCTGCCACGGCTTTTGCCAAGTTCATGGTTTTCTCTTCCAGACTTTCGCGGACGCCGCCCTGGCGACCGTCAATGGTGGGACGAATCCCGATTTTTGGATACTTTTTCATACTGAATTATATGTTAAAAATGTCTATATCAAATCGTGAGGCAGCATAGCGTTTTATTTTTCTGCCAACGGTTTGTTCATTGTTTCAAATCCCGAAATAATGGCTGTCAAACGGGTAGTGGCTTGACAAGAAAGCGATGAAAATCCATCATATTAGGGTATCCTTTCCATTCTTAATGAAAAATGTGCTTACAAAGAAAGCTTTTTTATTTCGGAGAAAAGGGAAGGTTTATTGTGTTTTACAACATAAAACGATGATAACATGTGTGATTTTTGTTTTTTTTCACCGTGGAGGAGCAGAGAACAGAATTCCCTGGTCTTCACCTGTTCTTATTCTCCCGGTCGGAAAAGACGGGTTGTGGGATTCCGCGTGCCCCGGTGGTATTGTTGGGAGAATGAAGAATGACATTGTTTTGTCTCAAGGCAATGTTTCTTACCATACACAGGCTAAATGGAAAGGCCGTGGCAGATATGCATCTGTCTGGGTTTGTGTAAATAAAAAGAATGCTTTATCTTTGCCTGCACAGTATATTAATCCAAATATCATCATGCGAATAGTGAGACTGTTTTGTTGGCTTGCCGCTTTGAACCTGCTGGCGGCGTGTGTTTCGGACAAGCACCGTGCAGAGGACTTGTCTGCGTATGTAAATCCATTTATAGGGACAGATTTTACCGGAAACACCTATCCCGGAGCGCAGGTGCCGTTTGGCATGGTACAGCTCAGTCCGGACAATGGCTTGCCGGGGTGGGACCGCATTGCAGGTTATTTCTGGCCAGACAGCACCATTGCCGGCTTCAGTCACACCCATCTTTCGGGCACTGGAGCAGGCGATTTGTATGACATCTCCTTCATGCCTGTCACGTTGCCTTATAAAGAAGCAAAAGGGTCGTTGGGCATTCATTCTAAGTTCTCGCACGCCGACGAGATGGCTTCGGCCGGTTATTATCAGGTGCGTTTGACCGACTATGACATCCTGGTAGAACTGACCGCCACTCCGCGGTGCGGCATTCAGCGTTATACCTTTCCGGAAGCCGATGCTGCCGTGTTCCTGAACCTGCGCAAGGCGATGAACTGGGATGCTACCGAAGATACCCATATCGAGCAGGTCGACTCTGTCACGGTGCGAGGTTACCGATTTTCCGACGGATGGGCGCGTGGGCAGAAGGTGTATTTCTGTACCCGTTTCTCACGGCCTTTCGATGCCATGACGTTGGATACGGCGGCGATAATGAAGGCAGGGAAGCGGGCCGGTACTTCTGCCATAGCCCGTTTCGACTTCAAGACCCGGAAAGGAGAGTCTTTGGTGGTGAGCACGGCTCTCTCCGGTGTCAGCATGGAAGGAGCCATGCGTAACCTGATGGCAGAGGCTCCTGCTGATGATTTCGACTATTATCGGGAGGTGGCCCGCCAGACCTGGAACAAGGAGTTGGGTAAAATACAGGTGAACGGTACGGACCATGATGGAATGGTGAAGTTCTATACAGCCCTCTATCACTCCATGCTGGCTCCCACGTTGTATGGCGATGTGGACGGTTCATATTATGGACCCGACAGGCAGGTACACCGCGCCGACGGATGGAACAATTACGGTACATTCTCCTTATGGGACACCTATCGTGCAGCCCATCCCCTCTACACGCTGCTTACGCCGGAGCGGGTGAATGATATGGTAAAATCGCTGTTGGCTTTCTATGAACAAAACGGACGGTTGCCTGTGTGGAACATGTGGGGCAGCGAGACTGACATGATGATAGGCTATCATGCCGTTGCCGTCATTGCTGATGCGTATCTGAAGGGTATCGGTGACTTTGATGCGGAAAAGGCATTGGAGGCTTGCGTAACTACGGCCAATCTGGATGATTACCGCGGTATCGGTGCCTACAAGCAGTTGGGATATGTTCCCTGCGACTTGAAAGACCCCTATAATGCCGATGACTGGTCGCTTTCCAAGACGTTGGAATATGCTTTCGACGACCATTGCATAGCCCGTATGGCCGAGAAAATGGGGCGACAGGAGGTGGCAGACGAATTCTACAAACGGGCTCAGAACTATCGCAACGTCTTCAATCCGCAGACCGGCTTCATGCAGCCGCGGGACAGCCACGGACATTTCGTGCAGCCTTTCAGCCCGGACGACTATACACCGCACATTTGCGAGAGCAACGGCTGGCAATATTTGTGGTCGGTGCAACACGACGTGGAGGGATTGATGGAACTGATGGGCGGAAAGGAACGTTTTGCACAGAAACTGGACAGTATGTTCACTTATCATCCTTCAGCCGATGATGAGTTGCCCATCTTCAGTACGGGCATGATAGGACAGTACGCTCATGGCAACGAACCCAGCCATCACGTTATTTATTGGTTCAATGCTGCCGGCCAGCCTTGGAAGGCGCAGCATTACGCCGCACAGGTGATGCACGAACTTTACCTGAATACTCCGGCTGGTCTGTGCGGCAATGAAGACTGCGGGCAGATGTCGGCGTGGTATGTATTCAGTGCCTTAGGTTTCTATCCTGCCGATCCGGTGAGCGGACGCTATGAGCTGGGTACGCCGCTCTATCCCGAAGTTGTCATACATTTGCCCGGCGGGAAGACCTTTACCTTGAAGGCATCGGGAGTGAGCCGTGAGAAATGCTATGTCCGCTCGGTGAAGTGGAATGGCAAACCCTACGACAAGACATACATCACCCATGAACAATTGCTTGCGGGTGGTGTGCTGGAATTCGAAATGACGGCAGAGAACGGGAACCTGGCTGGGATGAACGAAAAGAAATAAGCTGTATGAGAAAAAGATTATTTGCAGTGATATGCCTGCTCGTGGGGACGCTTGTGTTGCCTGCCCGCGACCTGACGCAGTATGTCAATCCGCTGATGGGAACACTTTCCAGTTTCGAACTGTCGGCCGGGAATACCTATCCGGCAATCGCCCGTCCCTGGGGCATGAATTTCTGGACGCCGCAGACGGGACCGATGGGCGATGGATGGCAATATGTCTACACGGCTCACAAGATACGCGGTTTCAAGCAGACGCACCAGCCCAGTCCGTGGATAAATGATTACGGCCAGTTTTCGTTGATGCCGGTAGTGGGCTCGCCGGAGTTTGATGAGACAAAGCGGGCCAGTTGGTTTTCCCACAAGGGCGAAGTAGCCATGCCTCATTATTACAGGGTATATCTTTCCGAATATGATGTGGTGACGGAGTTTACTCCCACGGAACGTGCCGTACTGTTCCGTTTCACTTTCCCGGAGAGTGAGCATTCCTACGTAGTGATTGATGCATTCGATGGCGGTTCGTATGTAAGAATTGAGCCGGAGCGCAACCGTATTGTGGGGTACAGCACACGCAACAGCGGAGGAGTGCCTTCTAATTTCAGGAATTATTTTGTGGTAGAATTCGACAAGCCTTTTACCTACCAGGCATCGGTGGCAGATACGGTGCTTGCCGAAGACATACTGGAGCGGCAGGCCGGTCATGCAGGTGCCATCATCGGCTTCCGGACCCGTAAGGGTGAGAAGATACAGGCACGGGTAGCCTCTTCGTTCATCAGTCTGGAGCAGGCCGAACGTAATCTGCTGGAATTGGGCGATGATTCTTTTGAAACATTGGTAGAGAAAGGCCGCGATGCCTGGAACCGGGTGCTGGGGCGGATAGAGGTAGAAGGAGGTACGCTTGACCAGTATCGCACGTTCTATTCCTGTCTCTATCGTTCCCTTCTTTTTCCCCGTGCGTTCTATGAGTGGGACGAGACCGGACAGCCTGTCCACTACAGTCCTTACAATGGGCAGGTGCTGCCGGGATATATGTACACCGATACGGGCTTTTGGGATACTTTCCGCTGCCTTTTCCCTTTGCTTAATTTGATGTATCCTTCGGTGAACAGACAGATTCAGGAGGGGCTGATAAATGCTTATAAAGAGAGCGGTTTTTTCCCGGAATGGGCCAGTCCGGGTCATCGGGGCTGTATGGTGGGCAATAACTCCGCTTCCGTTCTGGTCGATGCCTGGCTGAAAGGCGTGCGGGTAGAGGACGTAGAGACGCTGTACGAAGGCTTGTTGCATGGCACGGAGGCTGTGCATCCCGAAGTGTCATCTACCGGCCGTGCAGGATATGAATACTACAACCGCCTGGGATATATACCCTACGATGTGAAAATCAACGAGAATGTGGCCCGTACTTTGGAGTATGCCTACGATGACTGGTGCATTTATCAGTTGGCAAAGGCGTTGAATCGTCCTAAGGCGGAGCAGGATTTGTTTGCCAGGCGGGCGTTGAATTATCGGAATGTGTTCGACCGGGAAAGCCGCCTGATGCGCGGACGCAATGCCGATGGAACGTTCCAGTCTCCTTTCTCGCCGTTGAAGTGGGGCGATGCCTTTACCGAGGGAAACAGCTGGCACTACACCTGGTCGGTGTTCCACGACCCGCAAGGGCTGATAGACTTGATGGGCGGCGATGAGGCGTTTGTGCAGATGCTGGATTCGGTCTTCACGGTGCCTCCTCTGTTTGATGACAGTTATTATGGCCAGGTCATTCATGAGATACGCGAAATGACTGTTATGAATATGGGGAATTATGCCCACGGCAACCAGCCGGTGCAACACATGATTTATCTTTATAATTATGCCGGTCAACCCTGGAAGGCGCAGTATTGGTTGCGTCAGGTCATGGACCGTATGTACAGTCCTGCTCCCGACGGCTATTGCGGCGATGAAGACAATGGGCAGACGTCTGCCTGGTATGTCTTTTCGGCGCTGGGATTCTATCCGGTTTGTCCGGGGACGGATGAATACGTGTTGGGCAGTCCGCTGTTTGAAAAGGCTGTGCTCCATATAGAGAACGGGCAAACGCTTACGATAGAAGCACCCGGAAATGGGGCAGACCGGCCGTATGTGGATGAACTGATGCGCAATGGGCAAATTTATACGAAGAATTTTCTGAAACATGGAGACCTGCAGACTGGAGGAACGCTGACCTTCGGCATGAGTAGCCGGCCCAATAAGTCGCGTGGTACAAAGGCTACTGACCGGCCGTATTCCTTTAGCCGCGAACAGAAGGCAGGCAAGATGCTTGCCGACTGATTGCCTTCCCTTGGTGAGTTGCCGGCGCTTGATTTTTATACTATTGGCATTCAGCGGTTTACTTCCACGCTATAAAGAGTCTGCTCCTTATGGCGTGGAAGGTTGCGTCTTATACCTTGCCAATAGACTCTTGATAGCTTGGAAGCTTCTTCCGGAGCTTGCCGGAACAGTCTTAAAAGCCGGTCGGAGAGTGGCAGGCAGAAAGTTTGAGCAGCTTTCGTTTGATATGTGAAAATATTTTTGTTATTTTGTGGGCAAAGTATTTGTGCATGGAAAACAGGAGCCTTTTGATAAACATAATCTGTAATTGTTCTGATTGGTTCTGCAAACAGGCAGGGCAAGTATGCTTTCTTCTGTGGATAGGTCTTTTCTTTGTCTTGACCGATGCTAAAGCGGTATATTTTCACAAGTTGGAATCGGCTAACTTCCTGTCACAGCCTTCCGTTATGACTATTTCGCAGGATGAGTTGGGGCGGATGTGGTTTGGGACACGCGAGGGCATCAATGTCTACGATGGACGTGAAATCATCTTCTATAAAGGTTGGGTGCGTGGAAGCCGGGACCGTGTCTGGTTAGGCAACGATATTAGCTATGTATGCCGGGGGAATGACAAGAATATGTATATCTTGTCCGAAGAGAACCTGTATGGATATGACGTGAAGGGAGATTTCTTCCGTCAGCTGACTTTCGGTGGAACAACGTGGACTGTCGTCGAAGACGGGGGCAATGTCTGGTTTGTGCAGAATGATTCCATTTTCCGTTGGGACATGCAGACTGACAGACGCCGATATATGCGGAAGTCGCCTGTTTCTAAGCCGACAGCCCTGCGGATTACGAAAGACTATCTCTTCGTCGGCTCTCGGCAAGGACTTTTCATGTGCAGCTATGAGGGAGAGGATTCCAAGCTTTACTTGAAGGGCCTTGAGATTTATAGCCTGTTCGAGAGCCGGAGCGAAGAGATGTGGATTGGTACACGCATGGACGGACTGTACCGGCTGAAGGATGCGGAAATCTCCCGTGTGCCTTATTCTGCCGACGGCACGCAGGGGACCATTGATTCGCAGATACGTGAATTTGTTGAGGACAACGACGGGAATATCTGGTTCGGTACATTTTCGGGCTTGCAGACGTACCGGATCAGCGACAAGAAATATGCGCGCATCGATGTCCCTATGTATGTGGGCGGGTTGAATCATCCGTCTATTTTTTCTTTGTTCAAAGACAACAATGGGGTTATCTGGATAGGCAGTTATTATGGAGGCGTGAATTATTTCGACCCCCGTCGCAACGGTATCGTGCATTATGACTACCAGAACTATACAGGCGGACCGCTTTATTATTCGCTGATAGGAAATATGGTCAAAGACAGAGACGGCAATCTGTGGCTGAGCACCGACGGTGGCGGCATTTCATGTCTGGACAAAAACTGGAATCTGCTGGAACAATTCACGGCAGGCAATGGCAGTCAGAGCCTCTTGCATAATAACATCAAAGACATAGTATATGATGAGTCGCGCGATTGCCTTTTTATCGGGACCTATTTAGGGGGGCTTTCGCGCTATGACCGGCGGACGCATCGGTTTTATAATTACCTGCAACATCAGCCTTCGCAGAATTCGGGAGACAGTCCGGGGGCGGTGATTCATCATCTGAAACTTTGGCGGGGAGACCTGTATATCTCTTCGCGGGAAGGCATTTTCCGTTTGGACCCGGACCGCAACCATTTTGAGCGGATCAACGAGAACCGGTATTGCGAATGGTTCGATATTGACCAAGACGGCACACTGTATATGATGGGTTCCCATTCGTTCACGTTTTTCCCTCTGGATGATGTTTCGCACAGGAAAACAGTTTGGATGGATTCAAATGGTGGACATGGTTCTTTAAGCCAGGTGCTGGCTTATCAGGGTAGCTTGTATGTATGCATGCTGGGCTCCGGACTATATCGGTTCGACAAAAAGACGGAGCAGTTGCATTGCCTTTCCGAGATATACGAAGACCTTCCCAGCAGTTATTGTTATGCAGTGGAGCCGATAGATAGTACCCGTTTGTTGGTCTTGAGTGACAAAGGCATCTCCCTGCTTTCGTTTCCGGAGAAGCAAGTCAGTACGCTGACACTGGGGACTTATGCTACGGGAGCTTCTGTCATCGACGGATGCGGACTGTTCTCCGACGGCCACCAGGTCTATGTGGGCGATACCAAGGGAGTCACTTTCTTTTCGCTGGAAGAGTTTGAACTGAGCCGCCAGCTTACGCCCTACTTCTCGTCGTTGTGGGTGAACAATCTGCTGGTAGAGCCTGGCGACAAAAGCGGCATCTTGCAGCAGGCATTGCCGTTTACACAGGAACTTCACTTGCAGGCCCACCAGAATAATCTGACCATTTATTTCCAGTTGAAAGGCTCTATGTACCAGCATACGGATGTGGTGTGCGAATATAAGTTGGAGGGCTTTGACAAAGAGTGGACGCCGGTGACCGAACAGAGGATTCGTTATACCAGGCTTCGTGCCGGCGATTACGACCTCTTTATCCGTCCGGTCGGCAATCCGGAGGCAGTGCAGAAGATGAGCATTCATATCGCGGCACCGTTTTATGCTACGTGGTGGGCCATTTTGCTTTATTTGCTGGTGACGGGTTCGGTCGTAGCCTACTGGATATGGAACCGGCAGCAGAAACATGCCTGGGCTTTGTCGCTGGAAACGGAGAAACGGAAGCAGCAGGCACTGGAGTTTTCATTGGAAAAGGAGCGTATGCAAGCGAGGTACACCGATGAAATGAACCGCGAGAAGCTTGTGTTCTTCACGAATGTCAGCCATGAGTTGCGCACACCGCTTACGCTTATTGTGAGTTATGTGGATTCGCTGTTGGAGGAGCGGCTGCCCGATGCCCTCTATCACAAGTTGCAGCGCATCAAACAGCACTCCCAGATCATGACTCAGCTGGTGACGGATTTGCTGGATTTCCGCAAGTTCTCGCAAAACAAAGGCAAACTGGTGTTGAGCGAGTTGGATATTGTGCGTTTTGCTTACGACATTTACACTTCATTCAGCTATTTTGCCCAGCACCGGAGCATCAACTATACCTTCAGTGGTACGTCAGGGAGCTTAGTCGGCTGGTTTGACAGGCAACAGTTGCGCAAAGTCCTCACCAATCTTTTGTCTAACGCTTTCAAATATACGCCGAACGGCAGGGAAATCTGTGTGAAAGTTGCGCCGTGGGATGATGGTGTGAAGATAACTGTCAGCGATACGGGCATCGGCATCGCTCCGGAAGACGTACCCCATATCTTCGACCGTTTCTATCAGGGTAAACGGCAGGACGTCACAGAACAGATGGCAGGCACCGGCATTGGACTGGCTTTGACCAAGCGCCTGGTAGAACTGCATCACGGCCGTATCTATGTGGAAAGCAAACTGGGTGCAGGGAGTATCTTCAATGTCTTTCTGCCATTGGCGAGAGAAGCTTATGAAGGTGACGAACACATTGAGTGGAATGACAGTGGAGAGGCAGAAAAGACCGTCGAAAACCATCCGTTGTATGAGGCATGTCTTGAGACGGAGGAAGGTGAAGAGGATGTTGCAAAAACGGAGCGACGGTATACAGTCCTCTTGGTAGAAGACAATCAGGAGATGAGGGCGGTATTGAAACGGATTTTCCAGCCTCACTACCACATCAGGCTGGCTTCCAATGGTCAGGAGGCTCTGGAGGTGGTGCGCACGAAATTGCCCGACCTGGTTGTGAGCGATGTCATGATGCCGGTCATGAATGGTACGGAGTTTTGTGCGCAGGTTAAGAAAGACCCGGACTTGTGCCACATTCCGGTTATTCTGCTGACGGCGTTGAATACGCCCGAGAAGAACATCGAGGGGTTGAGCCTGGGAGCAGATGACTATATCACCAAGCCTTTCAACGCCCGTGTCCTTCTGGCACGTGCCGACAACCTGTTGCGCAGCCGGATGCTGTTGAGGCAACAGATTGGACAGAAACCTATGGCAGAGGTCGATTTTTCCGGCATCAGTCTGTATGACCGTAATTTCTTGCAACAGGTGGAAACGGTGGTCAAGCAGCATCTGGCAGACCAGGATTTCGATATTCCGATGTTGTGCCGTGAAATCGGGATAGGGCGTTCCACGCTTTTCTCCAAGTTCAAGATTCTGATGGAGATGACGCCGAATGCTTTCATTACCAACGTCCGTCTGCAGGCGGCAGAGGCCATGTTTCGGAGTAATCCTTCTTTGTCCGTATCGGAGGTCGTAGGACGTTGCGGTTTCAGCTCGGTGCCCTATTTCAGGCAATGTTTCAAGGAAAAGTATGGCAAGTCGCCGTTGGCTTATCGGAAAGAACTGGGGCAGAATATCGCTTCCGATGAGGAGTGAGGGGGATGGTTAGTGTTCAATATCCGCTTGGGTTGCGGGCTACGGCCGGGGGGGGGTATGACGAACCTGCGGCTGTAGCCCGCAACTTGTTCTACATCATGACCATGCGGATATATCCGTTGCGTGCCTTGTCTTTCATGACTATGCCGATGCGGGTGTAGGGCGGGCAGTTCACTTCGATGGTTTCCGAGGTAAAGCTGACGGGAGCAGATGCCTCGATGCGGATGCGGACGGTTTCTTTGCCTGAGGTCAGTTCCAGCATGTCCTTGCCGACGGTCTTCCAGGAGGCGCGGGTAGTGATGGCTGTTTCAAAAGCAATGGGAGCTTCTGCCGAATAGCGGTCTTCAATGCTGAAACTGCCTTTGCCTGTGCGGTCGTAGACAAACTGGCGGGTCAGCTGGCGGAGGGAAGTCGTCTGGGCATAAGCAGCCGTCAGGTCCAGCAGGCAGGAGTCTACTGTCTGGCTCATGGCCGTATGCAGAATTTTGCCCTGAGCCGATTTCCCGGTCTGCTGTAGGTTTCCGTCTACCACAGGAAGTGGGTGTCCGAAAGAGTTCTTGATGGGATACTTGTAGGAGCCGTTGTCGAAGTAGTCTCCGGGGTAAGAGAACGGACCTCCCATGTCACCGGCCAGCGTTTCCTCTCCCACGGCCACGGTATACGACCCCACGTCATTGTGGTTGTGGCTCTCTCCGTTGTGTCCAGCCTTGAATGACACCCCCATCCGGCACTCCGAGTCGGGTGCAGGTCGTGAGATGAAGATGTTCGCCAACGGCCAGCGGGAATGCAGCGGGGCGGCGGTTTCCTGCAAGGCTTTCTTCATTTCCGAAGTCATGTTCACCGGCCAGGCAGGGTTGGGAAACAGATAGATGAGGTGCAGCGAGAGGTTGTCCGTCATGGAGGGGAAGCGATAGCGGGCAGGCGATGTTTCCTGTCCCAGGGCACGGGCGCAGTAGTCCGTGATGAAGTCCGCGGGTGCGAGTCCGATACGGCAGTCGGAATAAGCCGGGCAGATATTGTTTTGAATCTGGATGTTCTTGCCGTATTGTGCCAGGCGTACGAACTTGGGTAGGCAGAAGAAGTCTATCTGTCCGTTTGTGGCCCGGCAGACCTCTTCGCGTAGTGTGACATAAGCGGC
Source organism: Mediterranea sp. An20 (assembly GCF_002160055.1). Taxonomy (GTDB): domain Bacteria; phylum Bacteroidota; class Bacteroidia; order Bacteroidales; family Bacteroidaceae; genus Bacteroides; species Bacteroides avicola. Next base: position 46,299 of record NZ_NFJV01000018.1, on the reverse strand, counting down.
AAATCCATAGTTGTAATAGCCTACACCTTCACTGCAATAGCCATCGTCGGGATATCCTTCCATGCCATAGTGATGGTATTTTTCGGCCATGGCTACAAAATAGGCACGTTCTTCTTTATCAGTCAGCAGGGTAAGTGCCGCTCCCGTAACCCCGGCCAGACAGACCGAATTCCAGTTGTTTCTGACGGTAAACCAATAGAAAGGTTTGGTCTCTTCCAGGCAACGGAATATGGGGCGGAACACTTTCTCGCGGAAAGCGCATTGTGCCAGGGCGTGCGTTTCGGCAGGCAGTTTGTCGCCCAGGATATACAGGCATTGTGCCAGGCTGTTGCCCGAAGTGGCTACCACCAAGTCCACGTAATAATCGCGTCCGTAGTAGTTGTTCAGGTTGCGGTCATGTGCAGGGATAGACCAAGGCTTCTGGGCACATAGTTCGGCGATTCCCTTGCGGATGGCAGGCACGAAGCGTCCTTTATTTTCGATGCACTCTGCCAGCGACAGGCGGAATACGTACTGGTAGCGTGCGTTCATCATGTTTTCGCCTGGTAGGCGGACCCCCGTCTTGTTCAGATGCAGGTAAAGTGAGTCGACAAAGGGAGGCATTCCTTTTTCCATACTTTCTCTAGCCTCTTTCACCAGTGCTTGTGCTTCGGGCATGGCAGCCACAGCCTCCCAATACTTGCGGTCTTTGTAGGTTACGCCTATTCCCTGCGGCTTGTCGGGCAGCATGGCAGCGATTTCGCGCACACGGTCTGCAGAGAGATTGTTCAGCACCAGGTCATTGCTTGCCATCTGATACAATTCGCTTCCTGCCAGCAGGAAAGCGCCGGGACCGTAAGATTCGGTCATTTCCCGCGATACTTTCTTCGGGTCGGCACCCACGGGCTGTACGAAGCCCAACTTGCCATCTTCTTCTATGGCCGTCAGCATGGCCTTCCAGCCTTTTTCCAAGGCAGGCATGAATTCTTCTTTGGGCAGTAGTCCTTGGTTGATGCCGTAGGCAAAGCCGTAGAGGAAAAAGCCTGTTCCGCTCGTTTCAGGCGAGGGGTACGACTCCGGGTCCAGCAGGCTGGCACGCCAGAAGCCGTCCGGTTGCTGCAGTTCGCGTATGCGGCCGCAGATTTCCTTGAACAGTGCTTCGTAATAGGGGCGGTATTTCTTGTCATCGGCAGGCAGCACACGCAGAATTTCCACTAAGCCACCTATCACCCAGCCGTTGCCGCGGCTCCAGAACACTTTCTGGCCGTTGGCTTCTTTCTGGCCGATGTAGCGTCGGTCGCGGTAGAAAAGGTGTTCTTCGGTGTCGAACAGTTGTTTGTAGGTCTCTTTGTATTCCCTGTCCATGAAGCGGATGTATTTCTTGTCTCCGGTGAGTACATACAGGCGGGCATAGACTGGCGGTGCCATGAACAGGGCATCGCACCACGTCCAGCGCTCCAGCGTGCTGGCATCGGAATAGCTCAGGTTGAACGAACCCGACGAGGGATGTTCCATCACCCATTCCGTACGTGCCACGGTGGGGATGAGCATAGACTCCTGTTTGTATTTGCGGTAGAGGTCCAGGTAGGTTTGGGCGATGCAGACATCGTCGGCATGATACATGCGTTTCTCCACCTGCCAGTAGTTACGCGCTCCCAATCGTCGGAGCCATTTGAAGTAAGACTCATCGCCGTTCTCTTCCTCGGCGATTTCTGCCCAGCGGGTCAGTCCTAAGTAGAAGGTGGCGTTCACCCAGTTAAGCTCGCCATGTGGCGAAGCGCCGATGTGTGCAATTTGCCAGTCGGCCACACGGCGCATGGTTTGCCGCAGGTCGGCTTTGTTGAAAGTCTGCTCAGCCCAGGCCATCTGGCAACCTGCGAAGAGCACTAACAGCATAAGAACTTTTTTCATCGTGTGATATAATTAATGTTATTAGAATGATGCATGCTCACTCAGCCCCGGTATTCCTGCTCAGGCTGTTTATCTGTCTGGCGCGGGACAGACATGCGTATTTCCTGTCTGCAAAAATACGCATCTTCTATGGATGGGAGGCAGTAATATTGTCCGAAAAAGCAGCGACAATTGTCTACTTCATAAGTTAATGGTTCATTTAGAGCGTAACTCTTTACGCGGACTGCCGGAAATCGGGCGAAAGAAAAACGTCACGCCTTCACTAACGCATCAGGATGCAGCAAGTGAAGGCGTGAAGGCTGTTGGAAAAAAGTTATTCTGCGCAGAATGAAACGGCGCATTTCTGTCAGTAGGCGTGCCTGTTATTTAAATACCTGTACCATCGGACGGCCGATCCATGCCTGCGGCTGTTCCAGTCCGAAAATATAGGCGATGGTGGCAGCCACGTCATACTGCATCATCAGTTCCTCAAACTGGCCTCCGTTCTTGCGGATGCCTTTTCCGGCGATGATGAACGGAGTTTCCATTTCCTGCAGCGTTTTGCCACCGTGTCCTTTCTCGATGCCACCGTGGTCGGCAGACATGAGGATGATGGTGTCGTCATAGATGCCGGCAGCTTTTACGGCATCCACGATACGCTTCACGTAGCTGTCCAGCGTCTCCAGTTGCTGGTAGTAGGCAGGAGTGTCGTGTCCGTCGGCGTGCCCTACGTGGTCCAGTTGGTCGAAGCACACAGCCACAAAGGCCGGTTTTTCGGCTTTGATGTATTCTTCGGCCATGGTGCAGAGTTTGTCGGGCTGTTTGTCGTAGTCCTTGGCTTGAGCATAGTGCTTGATGGCCAGCGTGTCTACCAGATACTTGATGCCCTCCCACTCATAGAGACAGCCGGTTTCTGCTTCGGGCATCTGTTCCTGCATGAGCGAATAGATGGTGGGGAAGATACCGTGTTCGTTGGTGACGGCAGAGGGTATTTCGGGTGTGTGTGATCCCCAGGTGGTGTAACCGTGGATTTCCGTTCCGGCTCCGTTGAACATCGATGCCCAGTTGATAGCCGATGATGACGGAAGTACGGATCTCTTCTTCAGGGTGTAGCAGCCGTCTGCCATCAGGGCGCGGATATTGGGCACCTCGGCTTTCTTCATGCTGTAAGCGCCCCAGCCGTCTAAGGCAATCATGACTACGTGTTTCGCTTTCGGTTTGGCGGCCTGTGCGGGGGCGATGTTTCCCAAGGCCAACAGGCAGCAGATGATTGAGATTGCAATCTTTTTCATAACAGTGTAAGTTTTAGATAATTGTTTGTGAATGGTTTTAAGGATTCAGTTTGTTCCCTTTTTCCTGCCATTCCGGGTGCAGTCGGGATTCCTGAAATGTTTTACTCACGAATCCCGGCCGCACCCGTTCTGACTAGAAATGAATTTTAAATAAACTTTAAGGAATAAGTAATCAATCAGAATTAGTTTATCAAACACAGAGACACAGAGACACAAAGTTCTGTAACTGTCTGTCGGGAAAAATGAGGGGAGGGAACAGAGTCCGCGGCTTCGCCGCATACGAGAGAAGGGAAATTAACTCTGTGAGCTATGGACAAGAAAACAAAAATTCTGTGTCTCCGTGCCTCTGTGTTTAGTATCATTTAATTTTGCATATATATTGGAGTCTCATTGACTTTATCGGAAACAGACAGAGGTGTGTGTCAGAACAAATACGTCAGATGTTTATAGACATGGCAAATGTCTCTTTCCGTATTGTTCCGACACATCCTCTTCTATCTCCTGTTTATATACTTCTCAGGATTAATACAGCCATCCCGGAGTCTTTTGCAGGTTCGGGTTCTTTTCTACTTCTGTACTGGGCACAGGCCAGATGCTGTAGTCGTTGGTCGTAGACCAGCTTGCACCTCCGTTACCACTGCTCTGAATGCCGTTGCAGGTCTTGGCACCGGCAATGTAGTTCATGAACGGTTCGAACTCGGTTTCGCGGAGCGTACCCCAGCGCAGTTCTTCGAAGAAGTTGACGCCTTCCATGCAAAGCTCTCGGCGCGACTCGTTGCGGATTTTGTTCAGGGCATCTTCCTTGCTGGTGAAAGTGTACGGCCACATCTCTACCGACGGACGCTGGCGCACCATGTTCACCTTTTCGGCGGCACCGTTCAGATCATCCAGCTGTGCCAAAGCTTCTGCCCACATCAGCAATACGTAGGCATAACGGAATACCGGTTCGTCGATGGGGCTGTTTTGTGCATATTCGCATTCGTAGCCTTCCATTACAAACTTGCGGTAACGATAGGCAAATTCTGCCTCGCTGCTACCGTCCTGCATCAGGTCATACGGAGCGGTTACTCCCCAGCTGGGGTCTTCCTGCAGGTCTACGTAGTGGCGTTGTTGTTTTACCGGCCAGCGGAATACGTAGGGTACCGGGTTCATGTCGCCCGCATTCAGGCGTTGTGCATCGCCACCCAGATAAACTTCGTCGTAGGGCAGGATTACGTTGTAGCGCAGGCGAGGGTCGCGGTTTTCCCAGGCCTTCTTCAGACGGGCTTCGTTGCCTTCGGGCAGGTACAGGCTGCGGTTGCCTTCCGATACGATGTTTATCTTCTGGCGTATCATTTTTCTCAGTTCCGTGCCGCCGAGAGGTTGGCCGTTGGCTACTGAATCGCGGAGGAAGTAAATCAGTCGGTCATTGGCTGGGATGTCGAAATATCCGGGGATGATGTCGTTCCAGTCGAAGTCTCTTTGCTCGTCCTTGTATTCATACATATCTACCAGGGCGTTGGAAGGAGCAAAATAAGACCAGCCTTCCACGCCGTCGTGTCCTACCATGGATCGTGTGCCGCAATAGCGCTGTGTAGCATTACCGTATCCTTCCATTTTGTCGGTGTTGGAAACGGCGAAGATAATTTCCTCGCAACCTTCGTTCTCTTCCGTGAAGATTTCTTTATATCCGTTCTGGAATAATCCGAAACCGCATTCTCCTACTTTCTCGAAGTCGGCGACGGCTTTGCGGAGCATATCCTGGTCAATGGACGTGCTGGTTACAGTGCCCACGGTATTGTCGTAGTTGTATTTGGCGCCCAGCATCAGGTAGACACGTCCGCGCAGCGTGTAGGCAGCACCCTTGCAGGCGCGTCCTGTCTCCTGATAGTAGTCGGGGAAGTTAGGCTCGTTGATGCAGTCTGTCAAGTCTTGTATCACCTGTGCCCAAACTTCCGATTCGGGTGATTGGCTCTTCGTACATTCGTCTACGGACTCCAGGGGTTCCAGATAAAGAGGAACACCCAAACCGTAGCGGCCGAACAGTTCGTTCAGACGTGTGTAATAGAATGCGCGGAGAAATTTACTTTCGCACAGCAGGCGCAGGCGGGTTTCGTCATCCACACCGCCGCCGCCCGGTTGTGAAAGGGCCTGGATGGCATCGTTGGCGCGGTGTACGCCTTCATAGAAATTTTTCCATGCGTTGGAGAAGAGACCGTCGCTGGAACCGGCCGTTCCTTTGGTGTAAGGCGGTGTACGGTAGGGATCGGTGGTCATGCCCAATGCCTCGAAAGCAGGTGTCGCATTGGAATAGTCCTGGTTGTATACGCCCCAGCCGCGCAGTCGCTGGTAGATGGCGGCTACGCCCTGGTTGGTCAGAGTGGAATTGGTCCACATATTGCCGGAAGCCACCTGGTTATGCGGCGCCATGTCTAAGTCTACACAGCTTTGCAGTCCGCAGAGTGCCAGTCCGATGAAGGGTAAGATTATTTTTTTCATATTCAATGTTTTTATTTGTCAGTAAATGAACAGGGTTAGAATGTAATGTTGATACCGCCGGAGATCATGCGGGGAATGGGGTAGGACTGGAATCCAGAACCGCTCATTTCCGGGTCAACACCGGGGAAGCTCGTAATCGTCAGCAGGTTCTCGAACGAAGCGAATATACGCAGCTTGTTGATGTAAGCCTTCTTGGTCAGTGCCTGCGGCAGGGTGTAGCCAATTTGCAACGTCTTCAGCTTGATGTACGAAGCGTTGTACAGCTCGCTGGTGTTGGCGCGGTGGGCGCTGTTGGTATTACCGATGCGCATGTAGGGTGCGTCAATGTTGGCATTGGGGTCGAGAGCCGGGTCGTAGTTGGGGTCGGTCACTGACAGCTCGGGGTCGCAGTAATAGAAAATGTCGCGGGCGTTTCTGGCCACGATGGTTCCTTCCTGCCAGCCGGCATCGCTCATTTGGTTGAAGCCGCGTTCGTAGATGTAGCGGTACATGCCAGCGTTGCCTGCCCATGTCATGTTCAGGTCGAAGCCTTTCCAAGCCATGGCAATGTTGATACCGTAAGTATATTTCGGTGTGGTGGACTTGCCGGTGAAGACGCGGTCGTTGTCGTTCGTGCCGTACATGCCATCACCGTTGATGTCGGCATAAATCATTTCACCGTACCACAGGCCCTGTCCTTGTCCGATGCTCTGGTTGTTGAAGTCATACACACGGTTGCCATCGGCATCGCGGTAGTCCAGCATGGCGCGCACCCAGTCGAGGTCTTGCTTGGTGCGGATCATACCGTCGCGCGGACCGCCGTTGGGGTCGGGCGTTACGCCGTCGGCCAAGTAGATGTTGCCGTTACCGTGGTGGCGTTCGAAGAGGTAGTGTTCGTTGTACATGTGGTCTTCCACTACGATGGTATTGCCATAGTCGGCCACGTCGCCGCGGTTGGTCACGTAGATGGGGTTGCCGTTTTCGTCTGTAGTCCAGCCTTGTTCCAGCTTGCCTTTATATTTCGATACGGTGTTCTTGTTCCAGGCGAAGTTGGCGCTGATGCTGTATTCAAAGTCTTTGATGCGGTCGGCCCAGCGCAAGTTCAGTTCGATACCGCGGTTGCGCATATCCGAAGTGTTGGTGACGGGGGCGCTGACACTACCCATGGTCATGTAGATGGAGGGCGATGCCAGGATGCCTTTGGTGGTGCGCTGGTACCAGTCGGCTTCGATGTTCAGGCGGTTGTCAAGGAATCCTAAGTCCAGACCAATGTCGATGGATTCGCCGGCTTCCCAGTGCAGGTTGGGATTGGCAATTTTGCTTTGGCGCAGACCTTTTACAACCTGGTCGCTGAATGAATAGTTGACAGTGCTGTAAGTAGCCTGCCAATCGTAGTAGCCGGCAGTCATGTTACCCAACTTACCCCACGATGCACGCAGCTTCAAGTTGGAGAGAATGTCTTTGGCGGGTTCCATGAAGGGTTCTTCGAGGATGCGCCATGCGGCAGATACAGAGGGGAAGGTACCCCAGCGGTGGTCGGGACCGAAACGGGAAGAACCGTCACGGCGGAAGTTGGCTTCCAGCAGGTAGCGTTCCTTATACGAATAGTTTAAACGGCCGAAGTAGGAGATTACGCCGTATTCCTGCATGGCGGTACCGCCCACGGTGGGAATTTGCTGGTCGGTGGCAGCGGTGAAGTCGGGCAGGGAGAGGTCCAGCAGACCCGTGCGGGTGGCGCTGAATCCTTTCACGGTCCAGTAGTATTGTTCGGTACCCAGCATGACGCTGAAGTCATGGTCGCCGAAGGTATTGGCATACTGGATAGTTCCTGTCTGCGTGCGGTTCTGGTAACGGGTGGTTCCGCGTGATGTGGTGGCCTGGTCGGCGCTGGTTCCGGGATATAAGTCGCCGGTGCGGAAGTTTTCCTTGTCGATGCACTTGCTCCAGGTTTCCGATTCGCTGAACAGGGTCTGGTAGTTGAAGCGTCCTTCGATGGTCAAACCTTTGAAAGGTTTCAGGCGGGCATACCAGGTGGTGTTCAGACGGGTGTCGTTGTAGGAACCGCCTGTACCCACTACGGTAGCCAGTAGGTTATTGTTGGACGAACCGTCCACGGCCACACCGTAGCGTCCGTTGTATTCCGGTGTCATGGCGGGGGTGTTCTGGAACATGTAGGTGAAGCTGGTGTTGCCCGGTTCGGCATTTTCAAATGTAGCGTATGTCTGTGTACCGATGCTCAGGAACTTGGTGATTTCGGTTTCCACGTTGATACGTCCTTCGTAGCGTTTCAGTCCGGTGTTCTCCAGCATACCGGGGTTGTCCATGTAGCCGAAAGAGAGCAGGTAGGTGGTCTTGTCGCTACCGCCTGTGATGGACACATTATGCTTGTGCATGGTGTAGGGACGGAACAGCACGTCTACCCATTGGGTGCTGGGGTAAGCCAGGAAGTTGGGCACACCGTAGGGGTTGTCGGTACCGTAGGGATTGGTGGCAGCTTTGACTGCTCCTTCGCGCCACTCGTCGATGGCGGCTTGTGTGTATTTGGTACCTGCCTGGTAGTCGCGGTTGGTGCTCCAGCGGTTGGCCATTTCCATGTATTCGGCATAGTTGTTCTCGAAGCGGAAAGCTTTACCGCTCATCTTCGAGTTGGTGACAATACCGGTATAGGTTACCTTCGGAGCTTGTCCTTTCTTACCTTTCTTGGTGGTGATGAGGATTACACCGTTGGCGCCTCGCGAACCGTAGATGGCGGCACTGGCGGCATCTTTCAGGAACGAGATGCTTTCTACGTCGTCGCTGTTGACAGAAGCGATGCTGGCTTCGGCACCGTCCACGATGACCATGGGCGAAGAGCTGTTGAAGCTACCCAAACCACGCATCTGGATGTTGGCGCCGTCGCTGCCCGGCTTACCGGAACTCTGGCTGACCTGCACACCGGCTGCCAGACCGGAGAGTGAGCTGGAAAGGCTGGTAGTGGCGCGGCTTTCCAGTTTGTCGGAAGCCACCGTGGCTACCGCACCGGTCAGGTTGGCTTTCTTCTGTACGCCGTAACCCACTACGACTACCTCGTCCAGCACTTCGCTGTCTTCTTTCAGGGTTACATTGATGTTTGTTTTCCCCTTGACGGAGATTTCCTGGGTGACATAGCCAATGTAGCTGATGACCAGGATGGCATCGTCCTGTACCTTCACCGTGAACTTACCGTCTATGTCGGTGATGGCACCGTTGTTAGTGCCTTTTTCTGCCACACTGGCACCGATAACGGTCATGCCCGTGTCGTCAAATACTGTACCTGTAACGGTCTTCTGTGCGAAAACCGATGCAGAAGTGCATAGCAACATGCAGAGAAGCATGAGCCATCTGGGTGTCTTTACCCGAGTTCTCTGTTTTCGTTCCATAGATCTTGTTAATTAGTTATTAAATGAATGAATGTTAGAAAAGTTTTCGTTAATTTTATGCTGCAAAATTATGTGTCTAAAACGAAACAGGGGGTACAAATTTGTCCGAATCATCGTATGTTTTTGTCCAATGTTATATTTTTTTGTCCAATTCGCTGCTTTTGGGGCGCAAAAGTAGGGGGAATGGGTTGCGTTTTTTTTGCAACGATGTTACAAAACCGTAACAGTCGGGAGTCTTGTTTAACGCTTTTTTCCTTTGGTGGATGCTTGTCGCACACGGAGGACAGGCTATAAACATGGGGGCGTAAGTAAATGTGCAAACTTAAATGATAGGAAACACAGAGGCACGGAAACACAGAGTTTTTGTTTTCTTGTCCATAGCTCACAGAGTTAATTTCCCTTCTCTCGTATGCAGCGAAGCTGCGAACTCAGTGTCTATCCCGTTGACTTTCCGACAGACAATTACGAAACTCTGTGCCTCTGTGTCTCTGTGTTCAGATTAATGTGTCTCTGTGTTTGATATAAACTAATTCTGATTGATTACTTATATGCAACAGTCCCCGCCAATCCGATGGACTTGCGGGGACTGTCTCCTTATGTTAAGCAGTTATCTGTTATGCCGGATTAATATTCCCATCCCGGAGTGGGAGTCATGGCGGGATTCAGCTCGATTTCGCTCTTGGGCACGGGCCAGGTGTACCACTGGTCACCTATCCAGTTGTAAGTGGTACCGCCGGTGCTTTCCGAACCGCCCCAGGCATGTTGTGCGCAAACTTGGCTGAATTTGGTCTCCTTCAGTGTGCGCCAACGCATTTCATCGAAGAAGTTGATACCTTCGTTCACGAACTCGCGGCGGCGTTCGTCACGCACGTAGTTGCGGGCTGTTTCCTGGTCGGTAAATTTTTCGGCCGGGGTGGGGATGCCCACACGGTCGCGTACCTGCTTTACCAAGGCCATGGCTTCGGTCAGGTGATTCTGTTCCACTTCGGCTTCGGCCTCCATCAGCAGCACGTCGGCATAGCGGATGATGGGTTCGTCGATGGGGTTGTCCTGACGGCGCAGGTATTCCAAACCTTCACCTACGTATTTGCGGTGGATGTACTTGAATTCGGCTTGTGCGTTGCAGCAGCCCGAAGTGTAGTAATCATCCGGCAGGTTGGGGTTGGCGTTGGGTTCGGCAGATGTCTGGTCGAAGTAGTATTTACCGCTTACCGGCCAGCGGTAGGTGTACCAGCCTTCGGCGGTGGAGTTGCTGTTTACCCCGAGGTAGTCGGCATACGGTGTCACCACGTTGTATTCCAAGCGCGGGTCGCGGTTGGCGTAAGCGGCTTTCAGGCGGGCTTCGTTGCCTTCGGGCAGGTAATAGGCCTGGATATCGGCGGGGAGGTCGGCAAGGATGGCATCAATGGCTGTTGTTACGGTGCTGTGCACTTCCATGCCGTTGACGTACTTGTCGCGCAGGAAGAACACCTTGCGGTAGCGGGTGTGGCCTTCAGAGGCTTCCTTGTTGGTCACGTAGGTCCAGGCATCGCCCAGGTAGTCTTCCCAGGCAAAGTCTTTTACCGTGCCGTCGGGATTGATCTCTTCGTAGAGGTTCACTAAGGCAGGCGTTACCTGCAGGTCGGTCCAGCAGCCGCGGCTATCCTGGGAGCCTTGGGTGAAAGCGGCGCAATATTTCTGCAGTCTTGAACCGTAGCCCGTGGGGTCTTCGATGTACTGCAGGCTCATGACCATTTCCTCGCAACGCTCGTTTTCCTGCTTGAACAGTTCCTTGTATCCACCCTGGAAGAGGCTGTATCCGCAGTCGTCCACCTGTTCGAAGTCGGCTACTGCTTTGTCATACTGTTTGGTAATCAGATAGGCACGGCCACGGAGGGCGTAGGCGGTACCTTTGCTGACACGTCCTTCACCGCCAATCTGGTTGTCCGGCAGGGCGGGTTCGTTGATGGCATCCGTCAGGTCCTGGATGACCTGTGCCCATACTTCGGCCTCTGAACTCTGCACTTTGTTGCATTGGTCCGGGTCTACCGGTTCGGTGTAGAGGGGCACACCGATGCCGTTGCCGTCGTTGGCAACGCCGCTGTTGCCGAAGAGGATGTTCAGGCGGTCGTAGAAATAAGCGCGCAGAATCTTGCACTCTGCCACAAGACGTGCCTTTTTCTCTTCGTCAATCGGAGCGCCCGGTATGCCGGCGATGGCAGCATTGGCGCGGTGAACGCCGTTGTAGCACCATTGCCAGATGCTCAGGAATACATTGTTGCTGGGATTGACAGAAGCCGTAAACAAGTTCTGCATGCCGTATTCACCTTGTCCGCCCATGCCGTAAGCATCAAATCCATAGTAACCGATGGAGAGGGATTCTCCGACAACTCCGTTGCCGGGGAAAGGATTTCTTAACGAATAGTACACACCGATGACACCCTGGTCCACGCTGTTTTCCGTTGTCCACATGGTACCGCTGGACAGCTGGTTCGTGGGTGATTGGTCCAGAATCTCCGTACAGGCTGTCATGCTGCCCACTACGGAAGCTATTGCCAGTAAATTGAATATCTTTTTCATATTGTCTGAATCTGTTTAATATAAGGTGTAAGTTTAGAAAGTGAGCGAAATGCCGCCCGAGAACATACGTGCGATGGGGTAAACTACCAAGCTGGAACCCAGTTCGGGGTCTACACCTTCGAATCCCTTGTGCTTGAAGGTCAGCAGGTTTTCACCCGTGAGGAAGATGCGCAGATTTTCGATGTGTGCCTTGCTCAGCCACTTCTTGGGCAGGGTGTAGCCTATCTGCAGTGATTTCAGTTTGACAAACGAAGTGTTCTGCAGGTAATAGGTGCTGCTGGGAGCCGTGCCGCCCGAAGTCAGCAGGCGCGGATACTTGCCGTTGATGCTGGCGTTGGGGTCGGTGGCAGGGTCGTAGGTCGTGCCGCGGATGACACCGTCTTCATCGGTGATGAGGCCGTTGTAGGCAGCTTCCGCATCGTAGAAGTAGAACTTGTCCCAAGCATCGCCGGGCAGCTGGTCGCCTACATTGGTTATCATGTTTTCGTTGGCACCGCGTCCCTTCAGGTAGTGGTAGCTGCCGAAGCGGCCGGACCATACCATGCTTACGTCAATACCCTTCCACTGGGCGTAGAGGTTCAGACCGAAGGTTACTTTCGGGGTCGTGCTCTTGCCGGTGAACTCGCGGTCGTCGTCGTTACCATACTTACCGTCGCCGTTGAGGTCGGCCATGATGAGGTCGCCATACCACAGGCTGGAACCGTCGGGACCGATTTCACGCAGGTTGTTGTTGAAGGTATAGCCGGCATCCATCATGGCACGTACCCAGTCGAGGTCGGCCTTGGTGCGGATCATACCGTCGCGCGGACCGCCGTTGGGGTTCACGCTGCCGTCGGCAAGATAGTAGGTGGCATCGCCGCTGTAGGGACGGCGCAGGAACCATTCGTCGATCATGTGTCCTTCCACACGGCGGGTATCACCACCGGTTGATACATCAGCCAGGTTGGTGTAGCGCCAGGTAGGATTGCCCCAAATGTCGAGTGTGTTCGGGTCTTGTTCCCATCTCAGCGTACCCTGGAAGTCGGTGATTTCGTTCTTGTTGAAGCCCAGGTTGAGGCTGGCTCCGTAGCTGAAATCGCGTATGCGGTCGTTCCATCCGAGGTTGATTTCAAAACCGCGGTTGCGCAGGCTGGCGGTGTTGGACATGGGGGCATCGATGGTACCCATGGTCTTGTAGATGACGGAGTTGGTCAGGATGTCCGACGTGTTGCGTATGTAGTAGTCCATTTCGGCGGTCAGGCGGTTGTCGAAGAAACCGAGGTCAAGACCGATGTTCCAGGTCGTCACTTTTTCCCACGACAGGCCGAGGTTCTGGATGGAAGCCTGAATCAGACCGTTCTGTACGGATTCGTTGAATACGTTGTTGACAGATGAGTACAAAGCCTGCCAGTCGTAGTTGCCGCTCACGGTATTACCCAATGAACCGTAGGAAGCGCGGAGCTTCATGTTGCTGAAGACGTTACGGATCGGTTCGAAGAACGGTTCCTCGCTGATGCGCCAGGCGGCAGAGCCGGAGGGGAAGAAACCGCGACGGTGGCCCGGTGCAAACTTGGACGAAGCATCCGAACGGAAGCTGAACTCAAAGAGGTATTTGCTGTCGTAGGCATAGTTCAGGCGTCCGAAGTAAGACAGCATGGCGTTGACCGATTTGGCACTGCCGCCGATGGAGTACATCTCGGCTCCGGAAGTAATGTCGGTAATGCCCCAGTCAATCAGGCCCTGCATGGTGGCGCTGAAGCCGGTTGTTTCGGCGCGGTACTGCTCGTAGCCGAAGAGTCCACCCACATCGTGCTTGCCGAAGGTGTTGTTGTAACGCAGCAACAGGTCGGCCGTGTAGCTGGTCGATTCATAATAGTAGCGGTAGGTCGTGGCCTGGTCCAGCACGCCGACCCCTTCTTTCGGGGTGTCGAGGCTCTCGCGGAAGCTGTAGCGCGGCAGGTCTTGGCTGTAGTGCTCGTCGTGGCGCGTGTACTGGCTCCAGTTGAACTTGGCTTCTGCTACTAAGCCCTTCAGCGGGAGTTCCACATTGGTATACCACGTCGTGTTCAGGCGGGTATAGGTGTTGCGTCCCCCCTGGGCGGCCACCTGCTGCAGGATGTTGTCCTTGTTGGTTACTTCCGGGTTCTCGCTGGCACCGTACTTGCCGTCGTAGATGGGGTTGATGCCCGGATAAGCCTGCTGCAGGTAAGTCATGGACGTGCTGCCCGGATCCTTGAATTCCTTGGTACCGTAGGTCTGCGTACCGAAGGTGATGAAGTCGGCAATCTTAGTCTCCACGTTGGCACGCATGTTGAAACGCTGCAAGGCAGTATTGTCCAGCGTACCGGGGTTGTTCTGGTAGCCTAAGGAGAGCAGGTAGGTCGTGTTGGCGCTTCCACCCGTCACATTTACACCGTAGCGGTGGTAGAACGAGGGCTGGAACAGGTACTGCGCCCAGTCTGTGTTGGGATAAGCCAGCCAGTTGGGAATCTGGTTGCCCGTGGTGGGGTTGGTGTAGATGCCGTTGGGGTTGGCATCGGCTGCCCGCCATTCCTCGATGCTGGAATAGCTGTAGTCTGGGTTGCCGGCCGAGGTAGGCTGTGCGTTCAGTTTGGCGATGTTGTGCAATTCCATGAAGTCGGCGGTGCTGGACATCAGGCTGTAGTCGGTCACCGGTTGCTGCGAAGCAAACATGGCATTGAACGTCACGCGGGGTTTTTCGTTGTTCTTACCTTTTTTGGTAGTAATCAGGATAACGCCGTTTGCCGCACGCGAACCGTAGATGGCAGCCGAGCTGGCATCCTTTAGGATGGAGACACTCTCAATGTCGTCGGTGTTCAGCGGAGCCATGTCGGCCTGCACACCGTCCACGATAATCAGCGGGCTGCTGTTGTTGAACGAGCCGGGACCACGTACCTGGATAGAGATGCCTTCATCACCGGGGGCACCGCTGCCCTGCGTGATGCGCACACCGGGAGCTGCACCTGCCAGTGCCTGTCCCAAGCTGGTGACGGGGCGGTTGGCAATCTTATCGGCGCCTACGGAGGCTACCGAACCGGTGAGGTTCACTTTCTTCTGTACACCGTAACCCACAACGACTACTTCTTCGAGCATTTCGTTGTCTTGTTGCAGTGTCACGGTGATGTCCGTCTTTCCCTTGACGGAGATTTCCTGTGTCACATAACCGATGTAGCTGATAACCAAGGTTGCATCGTCTTGTACTTTCAGCGAGAATTTACCGTCCATGTCAGTAATGGAGCCATTGTTCGTGGTACCTTTTTCTACCACACTGGCTCCGATGACAGTCATACCTGTGTCATCGAATACTGTACCGGTGACGGTCTTCTGTGCGAAAACCGATGCAAAGGAGCAAAGCAACATGCAGAATAGCATGAGCCATCTGGGCGACTTCGCCCGAATTCTGTGTTTTCGTTCCATAGATGTACTTAATAAATTAGTAAAAGGGATGATTTGTTTGGTAACTTTTTTATTAATTTTGGGGCAAAATTATGGAATACCTTTCTATTATATAATCTAAAATTGTCCGAAAAAACAGTGAAAATTGTCTATATGAATATATTTAAGGATAAAAATCGCCTTTTCCTGCTAAAATTTGCCCTGTTTGCAGCTTCCATATCCGTTTTTGGAGCGGACTTGTGAGAGTTTCCGGTTATGCCTGCACGGCGATAAATCCGCTACACATTATTATATATATAAGTAGTCAATCGGATTTATACTTTGTGCGGGTTAGCATTGTGTATTTCTACCTTGCCTGCCCTGACAGCTTCGAAGAGGTTGAATCTCGCACATCTGACTCTTTCTTGTCTCGTACACGCGGCAACCTTGAAGAGGTTGAACTGTGCTTAACCGCTGGTGGCTCCCCGAAGGGGAACACCTGCGGGTTATCTCATCTTCCTTCCATCGACCTCGAAGGGGTCGAACCACGTATGGTGCTCTCTTGGGTTCATGGTGTACTGGGGCACTGCGTCCTTCCCGGACATAGAGACTGTAGCGGCGAAGTGTGACTTTCTCCATCCGTCGAATCTCGGAATGAGTCAGTCTGAAGAATGTGGCTGGATATATGTGGTTCGACCCCTTCGAGGTCGATGTGCGAGTAAGAGGATAGCTCCGCAGGTGTTCCCCTTCGGGGAGCCACCAGCGGTTAAGCACAGTTCAACCTCTTTGAGGTTGCCGCGTGTACAAAGCTAGAAAGAGTTGGGCGTGCAAGCAAAAGTGTGGCGATATGCACAATTCCAGCCCGCGCAAAGTATAAATTCATATCAAACACAGAGACGCAAATATAAAGACAGAGGCACAGAGTTTCGTAATTGTCTGTCGGAAAGCCAACGGGAGAGGCACGGAGTTTGTGGCTCCGTCGCATACAAGAGAAGGAGAATGAACTCTGTGAGCCGTGGACAAGAAAATAGAACTCTGTGCCTCTGTGTCTCTGTGTTTATATTTGTGTCTTTGTGTTCTTACAGTTTATCGCCTTCCTCTGAAAAAACGGGGAAAATGGCATTCTTTATAAATGGTTTTAGCACATCTTTCACCGTATTTCATTCATATCCAGATGAGTGATAATTTTTCAAGAGCGATTTTTTATAAATGGAAATCGGGCAGATTTCCTGCCTGTTTTGTAGGAAAATAAACCTACGGACAATTTTATCCTGAAATCTTTCAAAGCTTCACTTCCATTTAATCCGTTCATTGAAAGAGAAATACGGTGAAAGATGCATCCTTCACGCTTCTTTCACGGATATGTCGTGTGCCGGTCGTTCCGAAAAGACTGCTTATACTTTGAAAGCAGACTTCCCATAGCCGGGAAGGCGGCTTCCAAGCGCCTGGAAGCGGACCGGTTTGTCGGGGAAAGGCAATTTGAAAGTTGTGAAGGATGCGTGAAGGCACTATGTTTCACAACAATCTGCTGGATGACAATGGATTAAAAAGGCGTGAAGGCGTGAAGGAAAGAAACGGAAGAAATAGTATGAGGAGTGTGAAACATCGGATGTAAAGGCATGACCGCAGCATCATACACCGCGAATGGGTATCTGAAACATCCCCCAAAAACTGAAAGCACTACCGTCTTGTCGTCAGGGTGGAAGACCATGCCGGCAGTCACCGGAGAGATGCCAACCTGCATCCGGGGGACGTAAAGTGCCATTTCAGCGGCGTAAAATGGCACTTTAGCAACGTAACTCTGACTTTGGCGAAGCTGTGTCCGCCTTCCATTCTTCCCTCCTCGTGCCAGCCCGATTTTTGTGTCCTATACCCCGCGGATTTCCCGATTCCGGTGAAAAAAAGTGCTTCTGGAGAGCGAAAAACAGTCTTTTGGATAATATATGCTCTTTTTTTGTACAATCGTGTAGGCTCTGTTTGGGCAGAAGTTGCTAATATTGCACTCGGAAAAATATACTAACAGAATAGATATGACAGTGAAAAAAATTTTTGCAGGATTAGGTGCGGTGGCAGGCATGTTGCTGTGCCTGCAATGCGCACCTTCACAGAAGAAAGATGCGACAGACACGTCGTGGGATGCCCTGGCGGTAAAGAACGCCCGGGCGCAGATTGGGTTGGCCATCGATACGATTGAAGCCAGCGGGAAATGCCTGAATCCGGTAACGATGACACCGGAAGGTAAAGTCTATTATTGTGGTTATGCCGACTGGCGGAGCGGATTCTTCCCCGGCAGCGTATGGTATCTGTATGAACTGACCGGCGATTCCACCCTGTTGCCCCTGGCTGTGAAGTACACCGAGGCATTGGATGAAGCCAAGAACCTGACGTGGCATCACGATATAGGCTTCATTATTAATTGCAGTTACGGCAACGGACTCCGCTTGTCGCACAACGAAGCCTACAAGGACGTGATGGTGCAGGCAGCCAAGTCACTCTGCACGCGTTTCCGCGAGAAACCGGGCGTCATCCAGAGCTGGAATGTCACGGGCGACAGCTGGCAGGCAAAGCGCGGCTGGGAGTGCCCGGTGATTATAGACAACATGATGAACCTCGAACTCCTCTTCGAGGCAACCAAGCTGTCGGGCGACTCTACCTATTATAAGGTGGCCGTGTCGCATGCCGACCGCACCCTGAAGGAACAGTTCCGCCCGGACGGCAGCTGCTACCATGTGGTAGACTACAGCATCGCCGACGGCACGGTGCGCCACCGGCAGACTGCCCAGGGCTATGCCGATGAGTCGGCGTGGTCGCGCGGACAGGCATGGGCCGTCTACGGCTATGTGATGTGCTACCGGGAGACGGGCGACCGGAAATATCTGGACCAGGCCCTGAAGACCTTCCGTTTCATGAAGAATCACAAGAACCTGCCTGCCGACCTGATACCCTATTGGGACATGGATGCGCCCAACATCCCCAACGAGCCGCGTGATGTCTCTTCAGCATCGGTCATCGCTTCGGCATTGTATGAAATCAGCACCTTCGACGTTCCCGAGGCAGAGACCTACAAGGCGTATGCCGACAGCATGATGCAGTCGCTGGCTTCGCCTGCCTATACGGCACCGCTGGGCGAGAACGGACGCTTCATCCTGATGCATAGCGTAGGCAGCATTCCGCACAACAGCGAGATTGATGTGCCCCTGAACTATGCCGACTATTACTATCTGGAGGCATTGAAGAGAAAGAAAGAGATAGAAAACAAGTAAGTAGCCGTTCATAATTAGTTTATACTATCATGGAGAATGAGGTGTCTGTCATTCTGAGATGTTTCGACTTCGCTGCGCTCCGCTCAACAAGACAGATACACATCATATAAACTAAATATCAACAACTACTTAATTACAGAAAGATTAATAGGTAAGATGTCAAAGAAGTGCAGGAATCGGGCCGCTTCCCGGCAGGGGCGGAAACCGTTCCCGGCAGACAGTAGGCCCGATTCCCCAGCTTCGAACCATGTTGCCTGTTTCAAATAAGCAATCAATCGGATTCTTAAATGAAACACAGAACCCGAGCACCGTATCATTTAATTTTGCACCATTACTTAAGTAAATAGTCATGAAAAGAAAACAACTTGCTGCCCTTCTGATAGGGCTTTGTGTGACGGTCGGTTTCTGCCGCGCCGCCGAACCGAAAAACGACCGCCAGGTATGGGCGGAGATGTGCTACAAAATAGCCCGGCCCGTGCTGGAGAATATGAGTAAAGGCGAGTTGCAGAAGAATATGCAGCTGGAGTATAGCCCTACGTGGGACGGACGCGACAAGCGCGTGGCTTATCTGGAGACATTCGGACGCCTCATGGCAGGCATCACACCCTGGCTGGCCCTCCCGGAAGATAATACGGAAGAAGGCAAGATGCGCAAACAACTGCACGAGTGGGCATTGCTGTCGTATAAAAATGCCGTGGATCCCGAAAGCCCCGATTACCTGCTGTGGAAGAACTGCCCCAGCCAGACGCTGGTGGATGCCGCCTACTTGGCGGAGAGCTTCCTCCGTGCCCCGGAAGCTACGTGGCAAAAGCTCGACAAGGTGACGCAACAGCGCTACATCGAATGCTTCAAAGGCCTGCGTGTGCTTCGCCCGGCATACAACAACTGGCTGTTGTTCCGTACGATGGTCGAGGCTTTCCTTCTGTCGGTAGGCGAGGAAGCCGATGCCTTTGTTCTCTCTGTAGGACCCAACAAAATCAATGAATGGTACCTGAGCGACGGATTCTACTCTGACGGTCCGGAATTCGCCTTCGACTATTACAATTCTTTCGTCATGCACCCGATGTATGTGGAGGTACTGGAAACGCTGGAAGCCAACAAATTCTGGTCGAACGTCAGCTCTAAATTGGCCGTGAAGCGGATGCAGCGCTTCAACACCATCCTGGAGCGCCTTATCTCGCCGGAAGGAACCTTCCCGCCGGTGGGCCGCTCCATCACCTACCGCATGGGCGTATTCCAGACCATGGCGCTGGCTGCCTGGAAATATGGCATGCCGGAGAACATCAGCAATGGACAGGTGCGTGCCGCACTGACAAAGGTCATGCAGAATATGTTTGCCGTCGAAGGAAACTTCAATGAGAAAGGCTTCCTGGCACTTGGCTTTGCTGGCCATCAGCCCGATTTGGCCAACTATTATACCAATAACGGTAGCCTGTATATGACTTCGCTGGTGTATCTGCCTCTCGGCTTGCCGGCCGACCATCCGTTCTGGACAGACCCTGCCGAACCCTGGACCTCGCAGAAAGCCTGGACCGGCAAGGACTTCCCCATCGACGGTCATGTATCGCTGAAGAAATAACACGGAAAAGCCGCAGAATAAAATTGGTTTGCGACAAATGAATGGAACACAGAGACACGAAGGCACAGAGTCTTATTTCTGAAGCGGACAGAGTCAACGGAGACAAAATTGGGTTTTGAGCCCTTTCCCTTCTATTTATTCTCCGTGTCTCCGTGCCTCTGTGTTTCCTATCATTTGATTTTGCATAAGTAGCCGTTCATAATTAGTTTATACTCTAATGGAGAATGAAGTATCTGTCATTCTGAGCGAAGCCCGTAGGGCGTAGTCGAAGAATCTCATGACATGCACTATCCAAGGGAATCGTGTCTTTCGGGAGATGTTTCGACTTCGCTGCGCTCCGCTCAACAAGACAGATACACATCATATAAACTAAATATCAACAACTACTTAGTATCACTTAGTTTTGCACATTTACTTACTTATAGGAGATAAACAACATGGTAAATTTTTCATTGGACGGAAAAGTGGCCTTAGTGACAGGAGCCGCTTATGGTATAGGTTTTGCCATTGCACAGGCATTGGCCGAGGCAGGAGCAAAAATCGCTTTCAATTGCCGCAGTGTGGAACATCTGGAAGCCGCCAAGGCTGAATATGCCCGGCTGGGCATCCCGGTGCGCGGATATATCTGTGATGTGACCAAGGAAGACGAAGTGGCACACATGGTGGCCGATATACGGGAAAATCTGGGCGTGATAGACATCCTGGTGAATAACGCCGGCATTATCAAGCGCATCCCCATGACGGAGATGAGCGTGGATGAATTCCGCCAGGTGATTGATATAGACCTGACTGCCGCTTTCATCATGGCCAAGGCTGTCATACCGGACATGATTCAGAAAGGCCACGGCAAGATTATCAACGTGTGCTCGATGATGAGCGAACTGGGACGTGAGACGGTATCGGCATACGCTGCCGCCAAAGGAGGACTGAAGATGCTTACCCGAAACATCGCGTCGGAATATGGCGAATACAACATCCAGTGCAATGGCATCGGACCGGGTTATATCGCTACCCCGCAGACGGCTCCACTCCGTGAGAAACAAGCAGACGGCTCGCGTCATCCGTTCGATTCGTTCATCATCTCCAAGACACCGGCTGCCCGCTGGGGCACTCCGGAAGACCTGATGGGGCCTGCCGTGTTCCTGGCTTCGGACGCATCGGATTTTGTGAACGGTCATATCCTGTACGTGGATGGAGGCATTCTGGCATATATAGGAAAGCAACCCAAGTAAGCGTATGAGAGGTTGGCGTGCAATATATACAATAGGTGTAGCTTGCCTGTTGAGTGGGTTCGGCCTGACGGGTTGTGCATCCGGCGGGCCGACCGTCAGTGTCTCGAACCCGACGGATATGGATCGGACGGGTGAGATGGCAGAGTTCTCTTATCCGGAGTTGGTCAACAAGTATGCCTGGGCGGCCGAAGGATTTGTCATTCGGGACGAGTCGGGCGCGGAGGTTCCTTACCAGCGGCTGTCGGACGGCCAGGTTATCTTTCCTGTGAGTCTGAAAGCCCGCCAGCAGGCTGTCTACAAACTGGAAGCCGGACAGCCGGCGCCGGTGCAGCCGGTGGCTTGCGGCAGACAGTATCCGGAACGCTTGGACGATATAGCCTGGGAAAACGACAAGTCCGGATACCGAGCCTACGGACCTGCCTTGCAACGGACCGGTGAACGTGCGTATGGGTATGATATCATGGTGAAGAACGTCGGGCAGCCGGTGTTGGAACAGCGCTATGCCCTGGAGCTGGACACGGCTGCCCGACGTCAGATTGCCCTTTGGCGGAAAGCCGGAGAAAAGATGCGCGCCGACAGTCTGGCGCGTGCCATCTCTTACCATGTAGATCATGGCAATGGCATGGACTGCTATGCCGTGGGACCGACATTGGGAGGAGGTACGGCGGCTTTGTGGATAGATTCGGCCCTCGTCTATCCTTATTGCTACAAGGATTATGAGATTATAGACAATGGACCGTTGCGTTTTACCCTGCAGCTGACTTTCCCGCCGGTGGCGGTAAAGGGCGATACGGCCGTGGTGGAAAAACGGATTATCTCGCTCGATGCCGGTTCGTCCCTCAACCAGACATGGGTGACTTATGAGCATCTTTCTCAGCCGGCCGAAGTTGCGGCGGGCATAGTCATTCATCCGCAGAATCCGGAGGGATACCGTTATGACAAAGACAAGCGATTTATCGCCTATGCCGATTCGACGGACAATGCACAGGCAGGGAATGGCGTCATTTATGTGGGCGCTGTCTTCAAGGAGCCTTTGTCGGACGCCTGTGTGGACGAAGGACATGTGCTGGGCATCAGCCCGTATCAGCCCGGTACGGCTTTCTGCTATTATTGGGGAAGCGGTTGGAGCAAGGCAGGCATCTCGTCGATGGAAGCCTGGTGTGATTATCTGAATCAGTATGCGCAGCGGCTGGAACATCCGTTACTGGTAGAGATTAAGTAATAGAGTGAACACAAACCGACTATATATTTTAACGAAAAGAAATGGAACAAGTATTCAGTTATATCCTGGGATTAGGAGCGCCGGTCATGATGCCGATTATTTTTACGATATTGGGCGTATGCATAGGCGTGAAATTGGGCAAGGCTCTTAAAAGCGGCCTGCTGGTAGGTGTAGGTTTTGTAGGCCTGTCCATCGTGACGGCTTTGCTTACATCGGCTTTAGGGCCTGCTTTGAACAATGTAGTGGATGTTTATCATTTGCAGTTGGGGGTGTTCGATATGGGTTGGCCGGCTGCCGCCAGTATAGCCTACAATACCTCGGTAGGAGCTTTTATCATCCCTGTCTGTCTGGGAATAAATCTGCTGATGCTCCTGACACGGACAACGCGTACGGTGAACATCGATCTTTGGAACTACTGGCATTTTGCCTTCATCGGTGCCATTGTCTATTTTGTCAGCGACAGCATTCTGTGGGGATTCTTTGCTGCGGTGATTTGCTACATCCTGACGTTAGTCATTGCAGATATGACATCGAAGCAGTTTCAGGGCTTTTACGAGAAGATGGATGGCATATCCATTCCCCAGCCGTTTTGTGCGGGGTTTGTACCCTTTGCCTTGGCCATCAACAAGATGTTGGATAAGATACCCGGCGTGAACAAGATACAGATTGATGCCGAAGGTCTGAAGAAACGCTTTGGCCTGTTGGGCGAGCCGTTGTTTCTGGGCGTCATAGTGGGGTGCTTGGTAGGGGTGCTTGCCCGTTACGAATTGCCCAAGATTCTGATGTTGGGCGTACAGATGGGAGCCGTCATGGAACTGATTCCCCGCATTACGGGACTGTTCATTGAGGGTTTGATGCCTATTTCCGATGCTACGCGCCAGTTGATAGCCCGCAAATTCAAGAACGCTTCCGGGTTGAACATCGGCATGAGCCCGGCGTTGGTCATCGGTCATCCGGCCACGCTGGTCGTTTCGTTGCTGCTGATACCCGTCATTATTTTCCTTTCTGTCATCCTGCCGGGAAATGAATTCCTGCCGTTGGCATCGCTGGCAGGCATGTTCTATCTCTTCCCGCTGGTGCTGCCCATTACCAAAGGAAATGTGTTCAAGACATTTGTCATCGGATTGGTGGTGCTGGTGATTGGCGTTTATTTTGTCACCAACCTGGCACCTGCCTTCTCGTTGGCAGCCAAGGACGTATATGCCACCACGCAGGATGCGGCCGTGAAGATTCCGGAAGGATTTGACTATGCAGCATCGCTGGACTTTGCTTCCAGTCCATTTGCATGGGTCATTTACCACTTGGTGGTGTCTGTCAAGTATGCGGGACCTGCCCTGTTGGTACTCTTTACCGGGTTTATGGTCTGGCTGAATTATCGCCGCATCAGAAAGCAGAGTGGGGCTGTAGAACAGAAAGCATAATACCGGGATAAGTAATCAATCAGATTTAGTTTATATCAAACACAGAGACACAAAGTTCTGTAACTGTCTGTCGGAAAAATGACGGGAGGGTACAGAGTTCGCGGCTTCGCCGCATACGAGAGAAAGAGAATTAACTCTGTGAGCTATGGACAAAAAAACTCTGTGTCTCCGTGCCTCTGTGTTTGGTATCATTTGATTTTGCACATTTGCTCAATTGATAATTACTTACTTTAATAATCAACCAATATGAAGAAACTATTTCTTGCTGTGATTTTAGGAGCATCCGTGGCTACGGCCCATGCTCAAGTGAATTACCGGATGCAGGTGGCCTGCCATCCGCAGGATGTGAAGACGTATGACACCCAGAGACTCCGGAGCAGCTTCCTGATGGAGAAAGTAATGGTGCCCGATGAAATCAATGTGACCTATTCGATGTACGACCGCTTTATCTTTGGTGGTGCCGTGCCCGTAAACAAAGAACTCTCGCTGGATACCATCGACCCGTTGAAGGCTCCTTATTTCCTGTACAACCGCGAACTGGGCGTCATCAATGTCGGTGGCGAAGGCATTGTCACAGTGGACGGTCAGGAATATGTCCTGGGCTTTAAAGAAGCGCTTTATGTGGGACGCGGCAAGCAGAAAGTGACCTTCAAGAGTAAAGACGCTGCCCATCCCGCCAAGTTCTACATCAATTCGGCCATTGCCCATAAGGCATACAAGACACAGTTGGTGACGATAGACGGGCGCAAGGGTACCCTGAAATCCAATTCTTTCCCCGCCGGTAAGATGGAAGAAAGCAACGACCGAGTCATCAACCAGCTGATTGTGGCCAATGTGCTCGAAGAAGGACCGTGCCAATTGCAGATGGGACTGACGGAATTGAAGCCGGGCAGTGTATGGAACACGATGCCCGCCCATACCCACAGCCGCCGCATCGAGGCTTACTTCTACTTCAACGTGCCCGAAGGCAACCGCATCTGCCACCTGATGGGCGAGCCGCAGGAAGAACGTTTGGTGTGGATGGACAACGAGCAGGCCATCATGTCGCCCGAATGGTCTATCCATGCAGCGGCCGGTACCAGCAACTATATGTTCATCTGGGGCATGGCAGGCGAAAACCTGGATTACAACGACATGGATAAGATTCCTTATACGGAAATGCGATAAAAAACAGAAGTAATGGGAAAAAAAATTGTTACTTTAGGAGAAATCATGCTCCGGCTGTCTACACCGGGACACAGCCGTTTTGTGCAGACAGATGTCTTTGATGCCGTCTATGGCGGCGGTGAAGCGAATGTGGCTGTCAGCTGCGCCAACTACGGGCACGAGGCTTACTTCGTTACCAAACTTCCCCAACATGAGATAGGGCAGGCGGCTGTCAACGCCTTGCGCCGCTATGGGGTGCATACGGATTTTATAGCCCGTGGCGGAGACCGTGTCGGCATCTATTATTTGGAGAGCGGCTCGGCCATGCGTCCCAGCAAGGTGATATACGACCGTGCACATTCGTCGATGGCCGAGGCTGAACCTGCGGATTTCGATTTTGATGCTGTCATGACGGGAGCAGACTGGTTCCACTGGTCGGGCATTACCCCTGCCATTTCAGACCGGGCAGCAGAACTCACCCGTCTGGCGTGTGAGGCTGCCAAGCGTCACGGCGTGACCGTCTCTGTCGATTTGAACTTCCGCAAGAAACTTTGGACGACGGAGAAGGCTCAGTCTGTCATGCGTCCGTTGATGCAGTATGTAGATGTATGTATCGGCAACGAAGAAGATGCCGAACTGTGCCTGGGCTTTAAACCCGATGCCGATGTGAAAGCCGGTCAGACCGATGCCGAAGGCTATAAAGGCATATTCTGCCGCATGGCTTCCGAATTTGGCTTCAAGTATGTGGTCTCTACCCTCAGGGAGTCTTATTCGGCTTCGCATAACGGATGGAAAGGACTGATATACGACGGGCAGGAGTTCTACGTTTCGCGCCGTTACGACATTGCCCCCATTGTCGACCGTGTGGGTGGCGGCGATGCCTTTTCGGGTGGAATTATTCATGGCCTGCTGACGAAGCCGTCGATGGCCGATGCGTTGGAGTTTGCCGTTGCCGCTTCAGCCTTGAAGCATACGCTGCCCGGCGATTTCAACATGGTTTCCGTTGCCGAAGTCGAAGCTTTGGCCGGTGGTGATGCTTCGGGCAGAGTGCAGCGGTAAGGTGTAGTTAATCAAGATTTGAATCTTAACAGATATGGCAAAATTTGACCAATTATCAGTTTGGAATAAGATGAAGGAGACAGGCATGGTGCCTGTCTTTTATCACAAGGAGGCATCTGTGGCTAAGCAAGTGGTGGAAGCTTGCTACAAAGGAGGTGTCCGAGTGTTTGAGTTTACCAACCGGGGCGACATGGCGCACGAGGTTTTTGCGGAGGTTATCCGTTACGTGCGTACCGAGTGCCCGGAGTTGGCATTGGGTGTCGGTTCGGTGGTGGATGCCCCCACAGCCGTACTCTACATGCAGTTGGGAGCGGATTTCGTGGTCGGCCCGATGTTCAATCCGGAGATAGCCCGGGTGTGCAACCGCCGTCTGATTCCTTATGTGCCGGGTTGCGGTTCGGTGTCCGAAGTCGGTGCGGCGCAGGAGGTCGGCTGTCAGGTGTGCAAGGTATTTCCCGGCGACGTGTTGGGACCGAAGTTTGTCAAAGGCCTGCTTGCCCCGATGCCTTGGTCGAAGTTGATGATAACAGGAGGCGTTGAACCCACCGAAGAGAACCTGACAGCATGGTTCCGCGCCGGTGCTTTTTGCGTGGGGATGGGCTCCAAGCTGTTTCCCAAGGCTATTATCAGCGCCTCGGACTGGCAAGCCATCTCGGACAAATGCCACGAAGCACTGGAGATTGTCAGACGGGTGCGCCCGGCCGATTGAAACTCTGCCCATAAAAAATCCCTGCTTCCATGGCAGGGATTAGCATAAATTCGTTATTTTCGCGACCAAAATAACGAAACATGGAAGAAGAATCATTTGACATACGTAACCAGCAGCCTGTGACCGGCAGGGAGCGCGACTTTGAGAATGTACTGCGTCCCTTGCGGTTCGAGGATTTCAGCGGGCAAGACAAGGTGGTGGATAATCTGCGCATCTTTGTCAAGGCAGCCCGCCTGCGTGGGGAAGCGTTGGACCATGTGCTGCTGCACGGGCCTCCCGGTTTGGGAAAAACCACATTGAGCAATATCATTGCCAATGAACTGGGCGTGGGGTTTAAAATCACCTCCGGTCCGGTGCTGGACAAACCGGGTGACCTGGCAGGCATACTGACCAGCTTGGAACCGAACGATGTATTGTTTATTGATGAGATTCACCGCCTTTCGTCCGTAGTGGAAGAATATCTGTATTCGGCCATGGAGGACTACCGCATCGACATCATGATAGACAAGGGACCTTCGGCACGCAGCATACAAATCAGCCTGAATCCATTCACGTTAGTAGGAGCTACCACGCGCAGCGGTTTGCTGACCGCGCCACTCCGGGCACGTTTCGGCATCAATCTGCATCTGGAATACTATGATACCCGTGTATTGGCAGGCATCGTGAGCCGCTCGGCCGGTATCTTGGGAGTGCCCTGCTCTAACAAGGCAGCACAGGAGATTGCATCGCGCAGCCGGGGAACCCCCCGCATAGCCAACGCTTTGTTGCGACGTGTGCGCGACTTTGCCCAGGTGAAAGGTTCGGGGAGCATTGATACCGAAATTGCAGTCTTTGCCTTAGAAGCACTGAATATCGACCGCTATGGCTTGGACCGCATCGACAACAAACTGCTGCTGACCATCATCGACAAGTTCAACGGCGGACCCGTTGGCCTGACTACCATTGCTACAGCCTTGGGGGAGGATCCCGGCACCATAGAGGAGGTGTACGAGCCTTTTCTCATCAAAGAAGGCTTCATCAAGCGAACGCCGCGTGGGCGCGAAGTTACGGACTTGGCTTATAAGCATTTGGGACGTAACAGATATAACTCGCAGGCAAGTCTGTTTGGTGATTCGTAGAGGGTATGTCAAAATAGATATTGCCTATCATTAGCTTCGCTCAAAACCTCTTTTAACTATTTCATTAAGGTATAGCCTGTCATGTTGAGCGGAGCGGAGCGAAGTCGAAACATCTCACATTACGCATAGTGAGACCCCTCGACTAAGCTCGGGGTGACAGACTATACCTTAATGAGAATGAAATAATTAAAAGAGGTTTTGAGCGAAGCTAATGATAGTGATTGTGACACACCCTCCGTTTGCTTCGGGTAGACAGAGGTGCGGGCAGGCGACAAACTGCCGGGCCTGTTGAAAGCAAATCTTCATTGTTTAATGCTGATACGTATGAGTAATCTGAAAAGTCTTGCTAAAGATACTGCCATTTACGGCCTGAGTAGCATTGTAGGCCGTTTTTTGAATTACTTGCTGGTACCTGTCTATACCATGTCCATGCCTGTGGAGTCGGGGGGATATGGGGTAGTGACCAATATCTATGCCTGGGTGGCACTGGTGCTGGTATTGCTTACCTGCGGCATGGAAACCGGCTTCTTCCGTTTTGCCAATCGCGAAGGCGAGGACCCGATGCGGGTGTATTCCACTACATTGCTGGCTGTAGCGGGAGGCTGTGTCGTGTTTCTGGCGCTGGGATTGGGCTTCCTGCCCTGTGTGGCCAATTGGCTGGGATATGGGGAGCATCCGTGGTATGTAGGCATGATGATGATTGTCGTAGCCATGGATGCAGTGCAGAGCATTCCCTTTGCTTATCTGCGCTATCGCAAGCGGGCGTTGCGTTTCGCGGCTCTCAAGATGCTGTTCATTGTGCTCAACATCGGGCTGAATATGGCGTACTATGTGGGCATGGACGGCGAAGACGTGGGATGCGCTTTTCTCTTCAATCTCATTTGTACGTCGGTCATCATGGTATGTATGGTGCCCGAACTGAGTGGTTTCCGCTATGTGCTGGACCGTGCCTTGTTGCAGCGTATGTTGCGTTATTGCCTGCCGTTGCTGGTGCTGGGCATTGCCGGTATTTTGAACCAGGTGGCCGATAAAATCATCTTCCCTTTTGTTTACCCCGACCCGGCAGAGACCAACGTGCAGCTGGGCATCTACGGTGCCTGCGCCAAGGTCGCCATGATTATGGCCATGCTGACCCAGGCTTTCCGCTATGCCTACGAGCCTTTTGTGTTCGGTAAGAGCCGTGATAAGGACAACCGCGAGACTTATGCATTGGTCATGAAGTTCTTCATCATATTTACGTTATTGGCTTTTCTGGCGGTAATGTTTTATCTGGATATTCTGAAATATCTCATCGACCGCAGTTATTGGGAGGGGTTGCGTGTGGTGCCGGTTGTTATGATGGCCGAGATTTTTATGGGAGTTTACTTCAATCTCTCTTTCTGGTATAAGCTGATAGACGAAACCCGTTGGGGAGCCTGGTTTTCGCTGGCGGGCTGTGCGGTGTTGGTGGCTGTCAATGTGGCGCTGGTGCCCCGGTTTGGATACATGGCCTGTGCGTGGGGCGGATTTGCCGGCTACGGTGTGGCCATGCTTTTTTCTTATTTTGTCGGACAGAAGAAATATCCCATCCGCTACGACCTGCGCGGCATCGGTACGTATGTCTTGCTGGCAGCCGTGCTTTATGCGGCAGGCGAATACATGCCGATAGACTCTTTGGGGCTGCGCTTGCTGTGGCGGACTGTACTGCTGCTGGTGTTCGTGGCGTATATCATCCGGCGCGACCTGCCGCTGTCGCACTGGCCGGTGATAGGCCGGCGTTTCGCGAAGCGGAAGAGCTGAGTAGAGATGAACCGGGGTGGGAATCTTCTTATCTGATTGATAATCGCTGTTTTAGGACTGCCTGGCTGTAGAGGCGTGTTGCGCGGTCGTACCGGAGGAATGCACTAATTTTGCTCCCGCAATGCAACGGATGGGGCGGTATGGCCCGTCTGGCAGAGCAAAATAACCCTTTAACGAACAGAACTCATGAAACAACGAATCGCATTCCTCTGTCTGTCCCTGCTGGCAACCTTTGCTGTGCGGGCGCAGTCCATCACGGGAAAACTTATCGACGAGAACCATCAACCCCTGCCGTATGCCAACATCGTGCTGCTCTCCTTGCCCGACTCCGCTTTCGTGGCGGGCGTGGTGAGCGGCGACGACGGCACTTTCGTCCTGAACTCTGCGTGCCGGAACCGGCTCATCCGCATCTCTTCCATCGGTTATACGACGCTATATAAGGAATGCACGGGGCAAGACCTCGGCATCCTCCAGTTGCAGCCCGATGCGCAGATGCTGGGCGAGGTGGTGGTGAAGGCAGACCTGCCTAAGGTGCGGCTGAAGGGAGATGCGCAGGTCACCACCGTGCAGGGCAGCATCCTGGAACAAGCGGGCACGGGCAACGACCTGCTGAACAAGTTGCCCGGTGTGTCGGCAGACGAGGGGACGGTGAACGTCTTCGGCAGCGGCACGGCTGAAATCTACATCAACGGACGTAAAATGCGCGACGCCAGTGAGCTGGACCAACTGGAGAGCGACAACATCAAACGGGTAGAGGTGGTGCGCAACCCCGGTGCACGGTATGACGCTACGGTGCAGGCGGTGGTGCGCATCTATACCAAGAAGGCGCAGGGCGAAGGCTTCGGCTTCAACAACCGCTTCCTCACCCGCTACCAATACGGCTGGACTGTGCTCGACCAGTTCAACTTCAACTACCGCAAAGGAGGCTTCGACCTCAGCGGGATGCTCTATGGCTCGAAACTCTCCGGTGAGGACAACAAGAGACTGACCACAGAGACTTTCCTGGACAACACATGGCGGCAGGAGAGCCTTATTTCTACAACAGGAGGTTTCCATAACGTCTCCACCATGCTCTCGCTCAACTACCAGTTCAACGAAAACCACTCCATAGGCGTCCGTTACGACTTCGACCGCACGCCCAAGGACTGGTGGAACATCAATCCCATGTATTCGCATGTGTTCCGAAACGATGAACTTTACGAAGAGAACACCAGCCGGAACCGGCAGAGGAACCCCTCCACCAGCCACACCCTCAACGTCTATTACAACGGGCAGGCGGGCGACTGGAACATCGACTTCAATGCCGACGGCCTGTGGGCGTACAGCAAGTCTTTTCAGGACACGTGGGAACACTACACCACCGTCGGCGAAGCTCCGCAAGAACAGAACGTCACCAGCTACAACAAAGACGAGAACACCCTCTATGCCGCCAAGCTCATCGTCAGCCGTCCCTTGTGGGAAGGCAATCTGTCCTTCGGCGGCGAGTACACCTATACCGACCATACGAACACGTACATCAACGACCAAGGCATCTTGGACAACGACTACAGCAACATCGAGGAGAATGCCGGTTCAGCTTTCTTGGAATATGCCCGCACCTTCGGCAAGCTGCAAGCCACGGCGGGTGTGCGCTACGAGCACATCACTTCCGATTATTACGAAAACGATGTCCGGGTGGACGAGCAGAGCCGAACCTACGACAATGTCTTCCCCACGCTTTCGCTTTCCCTGCCCGTGGGCAAGGCGCAACTCTCGCTGAGCTACACCGGCAGCATCAACCGTCCCAGCTATTACCTGCTGCGCAGCAACATCACCTACGCCAACCGCTACACTTACGAGGGCGGCAACCCCTTGCTCCGTCCTTCCCTCATCCACCGCCTGTCGGCGGACATTTCGTGGAAGTGGATTTACTTCAACGCACGCTATACACGCATCAAGGACTTCATCATCCAGCAGACCGGGGCCTATTCGGAGGACAACCCCAGCATCTCGCTGATAACCTACCTCAACAAGGGTGACGCCGACAAGCTCTACCTCACCCTCAGCCTGTCGCCCACCTTCGGCCCGTGGTCGCCCCAGCTCACGCTGATGATGCTCCAGCAATGGTACCTGGTCGATATGCCCGGCGGCACGCAGAAGAACTTCAATACCCCCATGGGCAACTTCAGCTGGCGCAACAACATCCGCCTGCCGTGGGGACTGACATTAGACGTGGATGCCTCGCTCACCACGCGCGGCGACCAGGAGAACTATCACCTCGACAACCTTCCTTGGTCGGTGGACGTCGGTCTGCGCAAGGCATTCCTCAACGACCGCCTCAGCCTGCAGTTGCAGGGACGCGACCTCTTCAACTCTGCCGGCAGCGACGCCACCCTCTATGGCGGCGACCGCCTGATAAGGGTCAACCCGCAATCGCGTCGCAGCATCACGCTGACCCTCCGCTACAAGTTCAACCCCGCCAAGAGCAAGTACAAAGGCACGGGTGCCGGGCAGGAGCAGCGCAGCCGCATGTAGCCCACAGCGGGTCGCCGTGCCCGTTTTTCCCACTTTGCAGGGGCCGGACTTGGAGCAAGAGGCAGAAAAGAGTACCTTTGCGGTGTTTTTGGAATACATAGAAACTATGCGACATCTCCTTTTCTTCCTGATGAGCTTGTGTGCGGCCTGTACAGCCATTACCTCGTGCAGCCGTACAAACGACACTGTCCTGGCCGCCCGACAGCAAGCATGGCTCGACCTCATCCTCTCCACGCACAATAGCAGCGATGAAAAAGACGTCCGCCTGCTCGATTCCATTAACCGCCTGGCGCCGCCTACCGACCGCCACGAGCGCGTCCTGTGGCAACTGGCACAAGCCTGGCTCACCGCCGCGCAGACCAACCGGGGCGTCAATGACTCGCTGATTGTTCCCATTGTTGATTATCTGGAGCGGCACGGCACCCCCGCGGAGCAAACCGAAGCCCTCCTGCTCCATGCCCGCAGCCTGGAGTGGCGGGGCGAGATGGAGCAGGCGCAACAGGTCTATTCGCAAGCCTTGCAAGCAGCTTTGGAGAGCGGCGACCCGCGGATGGAAATGCGCTGCCGGCAACTGCTCACCAGCTTCTACCTGCAACGCACCCACCTGAGGGACGAAGGCGCCCAGACCGCCAGCCGCTTCCTGCAGCTGGCCGAAGCATGCAGAGATACCGCTGCCCTGGCTCTGGCGCACATGTACATGGGGCGCCTCTACTTCGCGGCCATACACGAAGACACGCTCCACAACCGCCCGGAAGAAGGCGTGGAGCATTTCCGCCAAGCCACCCGGCTGGCTGCCCTGGCCAAAGACCAATACTTGGAGATGCAGAGCAAATACGAACTGGCCGTGCTCTACATGACCCTCCAGCAACCCTTCGAAGCCCTGCCGCTGCTGAAGGAAACCAAAGACTACCTGTCCAGCCAGACGCCCGACAGCAAGCAGCCTATCCTGATAACGCTCATCCAGACTTACCTCCAACTGGACCAGCCCGACTCGGCACAGGTGTACATCGACGAGGCCATGACCTTGCCCGACCGCAACAACCTGCGCTACAACATTTACGACCTGCTGTTCCAGTACTACCGCGCCAAGCAGCAATATGCACGCTCCGTCTGGGCTGCCGACTCCATGCGCTACTACCAGCCCCTCGCCCTGCGGCAACAACTGTCCCGGCAAGTGGCCGAAATCAAGGAGAAGTACGACAACGAGCAACTGGCCAACGAGCGTAACCGTATCCGGATGGAGCGCGACCGCAGCGTCATCATCGGCCTCTCCTTGGCTGTCGCCTTGCTGGGGATTATCATCCTGCTCACCGTGGCCTATCGCCGCCGCCTGCGCCGCATTCGCGAGCAACTGAGGCAAGACGCCATCCGTCTGCACGACAACGAAGAGACCCTCCGCCAGAATAGCCAGAGTATCGTCTTGCTACAAGCCCAGTTGGCCGATGAGCGCCAAGAATCGCAAGTCCAGCGAGATGAACTGCAAGCCGCCATCGATGCCCTGCAGCAACAGAACAAGACACTTGACGCGGAGAACCAACGCTTGCAAAGTTCGCTGGACCACTACCGGGACAAGTACGACACGGAGGAACAACGCATCCTGCGCCAGCAAGCCGAGCGGCTTCGACAGTTGGAGGCGCACGAGCAGGCTTTGGTGGAAGAACTCATCCGCCGCGACAGCCTGGTGCAGCTGTTGCGCCGCCAGCCCAAGTTCCTGGGCGAAGGCGAGTGGAAGAAACTGGCCCTCCTGACCGACAGCATCTACAACCGCTTCACCGTCCGCCTGAAGGTGCGTTTTCCCCAACTGACGGACGTGGACCTGCAATACTGCATCCTCATCAAGCTGCGCTTCACCGTTTCGCAGATAGCCATCCTGATGGCGGTGTCGCCCTCGTCCGTCTCCCAGCAGAAATCCCGCCTGAAGAAGCGGCTGCAGCAGAGCGAGGGGTTCGGATTGTCGCCGGGCGAGATGCTGGACAGCTGGTTGTGGAGGTTTTGATAATATGAAGATATGGAGTTTGTAGTTAGAAGGAGTCAAAGGGGGTAAAAAGAGTTATAGGCCAATACCTTTCATTGGCTTACTATTGGCTTTTCACTCCTTGGGCGAAGCGATGACTCCCTTTCCCTCCCTCTAACTGCTTAATGATAAACAAAGACCATGATGAGACTAAGACATTTGTTGACTGCCGTTGCCTGCGTGTGTGCAACGGTCCTGGCGCAGGCCGACGAGGGCATGTGGATGTTGGGTAACATGGACCGGAATACGCGCCGTGCCATGAAAGATTTAGGGCTGGAACTTTCGCCGCGCCAACTTTATGACCCGGAGCACCCTTCGCTGAAAGATGCCGTGGTCAGCTTCGGCGGCTTCTGCTCAGGAGTGGTGGTGAGCACTGAAGGACTGGTGCTTACCAATCACCATTGCGGCTTCAGCAGCATCCGCCAGTTAAGCACCGTAGACCACGACTACCTGACCGACGGCTTCTTGGCACCGGATTATGCCGATGAACTGCCCTGTCCCGACCTGTTTGTGCGCTTTCTGGTGAAGCAAGAAAACGTGACCCGCCGCGTGCTTTCCGTCGTGCGTCCCGACATGGATGAGACGGAACGTTCGCTGGCCGTCGACTCGGTGATGTGGGCCATAGAGCGCGAGGTGAGGGATAAAGATTCTACCGTCGTAGGAGCCGTCGATGCCTACTATGGCGGCAATGAATTCTGGCTTTCCGTCTATCGCGATTATACCGATGTGCGTCTGGTCTTCGCTCCGCCTTCGTCGGTGGGTAAGTTCGGGCGGGAAAACGATAACTGGGAATGGCCCCGCCATACGGGCGACTTCTCCGTCTTCCGCATCTATGCCGGTAAAGACAACATGCCTGCCCCTTATTCGGCGGATAACGTGCCCTATCATCCTGCTTATGTAGCCCCTGTCTCGTTGGAAGGCTATACGGAAGGCTCCTTCTGCATGACCCTTGGCTATCCGGGGAACACCGAGCGTTATCTTTCTTCTTTCGGCATCGAAGAGAGGGTGGCTGGTTCCAACCAGGCACAGATAGACGTGCGTGGGGTGAAGCAGGGCATCTGGCAACGGGCCATGGAAGCCAATGACACCATTCGCCTGATGTATGCTTCGAAATACGATGAAAGCTCTAATTATTGGAAAAACTCCATCGGGATGAACCGGGCTATCCGGCGTTTGCAGGTGGTGGAGAAAAAGCAGGCGCTGGAAAAAGAACTGCGCCGCTGGATAGAGCAGACCCCCCGCGAGCGCAGGCAGCTTTCGGGACTGCTGGATACGCTGCAGGCGAACTATCGGGCACGCCGTGCCACAAACCGTGCGGAGGCTTATTTTGAAGAAGTATTCTTTAACGGACCGGAATTGATACAGATGGCCCTGAACATCCTCAACTTCGATTTTGAGGCCGAACACGAGGCGGTGGTGGCCAATATGGAAAAGATTGTCGAGCAGTACGCCAACCTGAATCCACAGCTGGACAAGCAGGTCTTTGCCGCCCTGCTCGATGTCTACCGTTCCAAAGTGGATTCTGTCTACTGGCCGGACTTGTATCACGTCATCGATTCTGCTTATGCCGGCAATACCAAGGCTTATGTCGACCAGCTTTACGCCCGCACACAGTTGGTGACGCCCCGTGGCTTGCAGCGGTTCCTGGCGCGTGACACGACTTATCACATCTACGAAGACCCTGCCGTGACGTTGGGCATAGACCTGTTGACCAAACTGTTTGAAATGCATTTCGACATGTTCCTGCCTTCCCGTGAGATAGGGCGGGGCGAACGCCTGCTGAACGCGGCGGTGCGCCGGATGTACAGCGACCGTCGTTTCTACCCCGACGCCAATTCTACGATGCGTCTTAGTTTCGGCACCGTGTGCGGCTACGAACCGTATGACGGCGCAGTGTATAATTACTTCACCACTTCGCGCGGCATCCTCGAAAAGGTGCGCGAGCATCCCGGTGACCTCTCTTATGCAGTGCAGCCCGAACTGTTGCGCCTGCTCGAATCCCGGCAGTTCGGTCCGTATGCCGATTCCGACGGTGAGATGAAGGTCTGCTTCATCTCAAACAACGACATTACCGGAGGCAACTCGGGAAGTGCCATGTTTGACGCCCGCGGCCGTTTGCTGGGCTTGGCTTTCGACGGCAACTGGGAAGCGATGAGCAGCGACGTGCTCTACGAACCCCGGTTGCAACGTACCATCGGCGTAGACATCCGTTATGTGCTTTTCATTATCGGAAAGTATGGGGGAGCCACCCGCCTTATCAAGGAAATGGGCGTGGAGGGAGACTGAGTGCCACGGCTTATATGCAATAGCTCCGGTCCTTATATAGAAGGCGCAGATGCCCGATATATAAGGACCGGACTTCTTATATATAAGAACCAGATGTCTTATATATTTGATATAACAGGCTGATAGCATGTGTATTGTGAAGTTCTGTCTCCCGCAGATGCAGGCCGTGCAGGAACCGGTTCCTGCATCCTGCCTTCCCGGAACATTCATGGACGAAAAGCAATTCAAAGGAAGAAAGACCAAGCATGGCAATAACCTTTAGGGCTGTTCCCCTTATATCCGCCCTGAAAAGAAATGGCAGTCCCTTTCCAACGTAGAAAAATGTATTTTTTGTCTTTTCTTCCCTAAATTACCCTTCTTCTCTTATGAAAAAATCGTTCTTGTAGCGTTAAAATTTGCTATAACACCGAAATTCCGCTCGATTTGTTTGACATATCTGAATTATTGGTTTAAATTTGTCGCGTTTTAAACATTGTAGTATAATCTTTCAAGCCGGATACGGGAGAAAGTACTGCAAGAATGTTGTACAGAAAAACGAATGCAAATCTTTTGGAAGGAATGGCCGATGGAAAAGACATCTGTTAGGGGTTGTGGCCGCATGACGGTCCACCTGTTTCATAACCTTAACCGCACGACGGACAAAATCCGGCCTGTGTGCTGCCATGATACGTTACCCCTCTGTACTGTCCTTTGTACGTCTTATCTTTCTGGAAACGAGCAGATGAAACTGAAAAAACAACAAATTGTTCCTATATTTATTTATTAACTAATTTCATTATCTTATTTGTTATGGAAACAAAAAACAAAAAAAAGAACGTAGGCTTCAGAGGCATTAAGTCTGCGTGGATCGTAATCGTTTGCTGCTTTATCGTAGCCGTTCTGATTTACACTCAGGTGTTGGGTAACCCCGCCAACTTTATGAACAACGACCCGAACAATCACCCGCTGCCCGGAAACTTCCTGGGAACCATCTATAAAGGTGGTGTCATCGTGCCTGTGATCCAGACCCTGTTGCTCACAGTTATTGCTCTGTCTATCGAGCGTTTCTTCGCTATCCGTGCCGCTTTCGGTCATGGCTCTTTGGCTAAGTTCGTTGCCAACATCAAGGTAGCTCTGGCTAACAACGACATGGCTCAGGCTCAGGCTCTGTGCGACAAGCAGCGTGGTTCTGTTGCCAACGTAGTAGGCGCAACTCTGCAGAAATATTCTGAAATGGAAAACAACACCGTTCTGAGCAAAGACCAGAAGCAGCTGGCTATCCAGCAGGAACTGGAAGAAGCTACTGCGCTGGAATTGCCTATGATGCAGGAAAACCTGCCTATCATCGGTACTATCACGACGCTGGGTACTTTGATGGGATTGCTTGGTACGGTTATCGGTATGATTCGTTCATTCGCCGCTCTGGCTGCCGGTGGTTCTGCCGACTCTATGGCTCTGTCACAAGGTATCTCTGAGGCCCTGATCAACACAGCCTTCGGTATCTTGACTGGTGCATTGGCCGTAATCGCTTATAACTACTACACGAACAAGATTGATAAACTGACATTCGCTCTCGACGAAGTAGGCTTTTCTATCGTACAGACATTTGCCGCTACGCATAAGTAAATTATAAAATGGAGAGGCAGGGTGTGTAGCTTGCGCCTTCGCCGACTTCCAGTCTTAATTTCTCACTTTTTAATTTACAACTATGGGTAGAGTCAAAATCAAAAAGAAAAGCACATTCATCGACATGACGGCGATGAGTGACGTGACAGTATTGTTGCTGACGTTTTTCATGTTGACTTCTACATTCGTTAAACCGGAACCCGTTAAGGTGAACGTGCCGGGTTCGGTGTCCGAAATCAAGATTCCGGAGACCAATATCCTCCAGATTCTGATTGCGCAGGATGGAAAAGTCTTCATGAGCCTGGATAAACAGGGCGACCTGGAGCAACTGCTGGGTGCCATGGGACAGGAATATGGAGTGCAGTTCTCGGCCGAGGAAACCAAGAAATTCATGGTGGCAAGCACCTTCGGGGTGCCCATGAAGAACATGAAGGCCTTCTTGGCTCAGCCGGAAGAAAAGCAAACCGAACTGCTGAAAAGCCCCGATGCCGGCATTCCGACGGACAGCCTGAACAATGAGTTCAAGGCTTGGATGCGTAACGCCCGTGCTATCAACAAGGACTTGCGTATTGCCATCAAGGCTGATGCCACCACTCCTTATTCCACAATTAAAGATGTTATGAACTCACTTCAGGATCTTCACGAGAACAGATACAATCTGATTACTACGCTGAAGACCACTTCTGAAGAATAAATTGGAAAGGATCAAATATGGCAGAAATACAAGAAAGTGGCGGCAAGAAGAGCAACAGCAAACAGAAAAAGATGACCGTACGCGTGGACTTCACGCCGATGGTGGACATGAACATGTTGCTGATTACCTTCTTCATGCTGTGTACCACGCTGAGCAAGCCTCAGACGATGGAAATAAGCATGCCGAGTAACGACAAGAACATCACCGATGAGCAGCGCTCAAAGGTAAAGGCCTCACAGGCTATTACGCTTCTGCTGGCTGGTGAAGATAAGCTGTATTACTACGAAGGAGAACCTAATTACGAAGATTATAACTCGCTGAAGGAAACCTCGTATCAGGCTGACGGCCTCCGTGCCATGCTTCTCCGCCGTAACCGCGTGGCTGTGCAGAAGGTGAATGACTTGAAGAAGGACAGAGATGATCTGAAGATAACCGAAGAGCAATATAAGGAGCAGCTCTCTGAAATCAAAAGCGGAGATGATACGCCGACTGTCATCATCAAGGCCGAAGGCGAGGCTTCTTACAAGAATCTGATTGACGCGCTCGATGAGATGCAGATTTGCAATATCGGTAAGTATGTGATTGCAGATATGGCCGAAGGCGATGAGTTCCTTATTAAGAACTTTGAAAGTAAAGGCTCATACGGTGCTGAAAATCTGGCTCAATAATGTGTAACACCTAAATGAAGAAGTAAAATTATGGCAAAATTGGATTTGACCTCTCGTGAATGGTGTGACCTCATTTTTGAAGGCAGAAATAAGGAATACGGCGCGTATAAGATGCGTGCCCGCGCACCGAGACGTTTGACGTTCTCCGTCATACTGGTAATTGTGATTGCATTGGTGGGCTTCTCCATCCCGAAGCTGATTACGATGGTTACTCCTGAAAAGAAAGAAGTGATGACCGAGGTAACCACGCTCTCGCAGTTGGAAGAACCCGAAGTAAAACAGGAAGAAAAAGTGCAGGAAGTACGCCCTGTGGAGTCTCCACCTCCCGCACTGAAGAGCTCCATCAAGTTTACGGCCCCTGTCATTAAGAAAGACGAGGAAGTGGCTGATGAAGACGAAATGAAGAGTCAGGAAGAACTGACAGAAAGTAAGGTTACCATCTCTATCGCCGACGTGAAAGGTAACGACGAAGAAGGTGGACAACTTCTTGAAGACCTGAAGCAAATCGTTACCGAAGCTCCCGAAGAAGAGCAGGTATTCGATATGGTGGAACAGAAACCTCAGTTCCCCGGCGGTGATGCAGAAATGATGGCTTGGTTGAGTAAGAACCTCCACTATCCCCCTATCGCTGCAGAAAATGGAACGCAGGGTGTGGTAGTCTGCCAGTTCGTGGTAGGTTCGGATGGTACAATCCGTGACGTGAAGGTGATGCGTAGCCTTGACCCCTCTTGCGATAAGGAAGCAGTACGTGCGATTATGAGCATGCCGAAATGGCTTCCTGGTCGTCAGAACGGTAAGGCAGTTGCTGCACGTTTTACTCTGCCTGTCAGATTTAAACTGAATTAAGCATGTATTATGAAAAGAGATAGACAGTTTGGACTTTGGCTCCTTATGGTGGGCTTCCTGCTTGTGGGCTGTAAGCAAAAAGCAAAGGATGGGCGTACAGACACGTACACCACCGGGACTGTGGCCATCGCGGCCGATGAAAGCTTCCGTCCTATTGTGGAGGAAGAAATCGATGTCTTTGAGGCTTTGTATCCCCAAGCGGATATCGTCCCGCATTTTGTGACTGAGGTGGAAGCTGTCAACCTCTTGCTCAAGGACAGCCTGCGGCTGGTTATTGCCAGCCGCAGGCTGACACCTGAGGAAAAATATTCTTTCAATAGTCGTAAGTTCTTTCCGCAGGAAATCAAGATTGCCACCGATGGTCTGGCTCTGATTACGAACCTCAGTAATCCCGATTCGCTTATCAGCGTAGATGCCATTCGCGGCATCCTTACCGGTGAGAAGACACAGTGGAAAGACATATATTCGGATTCGCGTTTGGGCGAAATTCAGCTGGTGTTTGATAACAAGAATTCAAGTACAGTGCGTTTCGCTATTGATTCCATTTGTCGTGGCAAGCAGCTTGCAGGCAATGTCAGCGCTCTGAATACCAATAAGGAAGTTATTAACTACGTTTCGAAGACACCCGGTGCCATGGGCATTATCGGTGTGAATTGGCTGAGCGACCGCAATGATAGCACGGGACTCTCGTTCAATAAAGAAGTCCGTGTCATGTCGGTCAGCCAATCTACACGTCCCAACATTGAGAATAGCTTCAAACCTTATCAAGCTTATCTTTACTATGGTGATTATCCGCTGAGCCGTGATATTTATGCTTTAGTCAACGACCCGCGCAACGGGCTGTGCTGGGGATTCTCCGGTTTCCTCACTTCCTATCGCGGACAATTGATTATCCAGAAGTCGGGACTTTTGCCGGCTACGCAGGCTGTGCGTATCGTGAATGTGAAAGACGAATAATTGTTTTTTTATAAGATAGAAGTATGAAGATTAAGAGTAGAATTGTTTTATGTTGCGTAGGTCTGCTTTTTGCAGGTATGGTTTCTGCGCAAACGCCCGAATCTGAATGGAAGGCTGGCGTGAATCAGGTGAAAGAACTGATTAAGTCGAACCCGGACCAGGCCTGGGATATGACCGAGGAACTGACGAAAGGTAAGAACAAGAAGAATGTAGATCTTATTCTGGCACTGACTAAAGTCTATCTGGACGCACAGAAGATGGAGCAAGTGGAAGAGTTGATTGGAAAAGCCAAGAAAGCCGACAAGCAGAATCCGAAGGTCTCTCTGATGGAAGGTGATATCGCTTTGGCCAAGAAAGATGTAGGTACTGCCTGCCAGATGTATGAACAGGCTATTTATTTCGATGCCAACTGCTACGAGGCTTATCTGAAGTATGCACGTGCTTACAAGTCGGCAAGTCCTACGATGGCTATCGAGAAACTGATGCAGCTCAAGCAGCTGGCCCCTGACATGAAAGAGGCCGATAAGGCACTGGCTGAGGTATATTATGCCAGCAACCGCTTTGATGAAGCTGTGAAGGCTTATGCAAGCTTTATTCATACAGACTTGGCTACGGAGAGCGATATCCTGAGTTACGCTTTCGCTCTTTTCATGAACAAGGACTTTGAGGCTTCCTTGGAGATTGCCCACAAAGGTTTGGAGAAGAATCCCGACCATACGGGCTTCAATCGTCTCGCCATGTACAACTACATTGACATGAAGCGTTATGACGAAGCGGTAAGTGTTGCCGACAAGTTCTTCAACCAGTTGAAGGATGTCAACTATTCCGGTCTGGACTACCGTTACTACGGTGCCCTGCTCAGCGCTAAAGACGACTTCGCTGGTGCCATCACCCAGTACGAAAAGGCATACGAGATGGATACGGCTTCGGTGGATTTGTTGAAGCAGATTTCGGACGCTTATGCTGGCAACAACGACTATGAGAAGGCTATCGAGGCTTACAACAGATATTGCGATGCACTTCCTGCTGAAGAAAAGAGCATGGCCAATACTTTCGAACTGGGCCGT
The DNA here is from genome assembly GCF_002160055.1 of Mediterranea sp. An20. Lineage (GTDB taxonomy): Bacteria > Bacteroidota > Bacteroidia > Bacteroidales > Bacteroidaceae > Bacteroides > Bacteroides avicola. Next base: position 4,170 of record NZ_NFJV01000018.1, on the reverse strand, counting down.
CTGTATTACGATGAGGGTACTTCTACCGACTCTGTAAAGGTTACTCTCGAGATGAGACAGAATGCCTTGATTCAGGCAGATACTATTTTTGCACAGATTGCCGAAGTGGCTCCCGATAACTACATCGGTAACTTCTGGCGTGCTCGTACTAATTCTGCCAGAGACCCTGAAACAACGCAGGGCTTAGCTAAGCCTTATTATGAAAAGGTGGTCGAAATGCTTCTGGCTAAGAACGATCCGCGTTATAATTCGCAGCTTTTGGAGTGCTACAGATATTTGGGTTACTATTATATGCTGCAGACTGATTATCCGACTTCTAAGGAGTATTGGAACAAGATTCTGGCTATCAACCCTGAGGATGCGATGGCAAAGACTGCCTTGAAGGGTATTGAGGAACTTGGACAATAAAGGCCAGGTTGCCATCCAGTCTGTTTGAGCAGATAGAATATTGTTTGATAGGAGGCAGGAAGAGCAGGGGCAGATATTCCCGGACTCTTCCTGCCTTTTCTTTTACTGATAGGTTCGTGACCATGGACAAACCATTATTTCACCGGCATACGATTTTGTCCGCTTTGTTCGGCATGCTCCTTTGCGGGAGTGTTCCAAGCGGACTGCATGCCCAAGAGGCATCTTTTGCTCCTCCCATGATGGGCTGGAGCTCGTGGAATACATATCGTATTCACATCAGTGAGGAATTGATTAAGAAGCAGACTGACGCGATGTTGAGTCAGGGGCTGAAGGATGTCGGATATTCATATATAAATATTGACGATGGTTTCTTTGACGGGCGGGATGCCGACGGTCAACTGAAGATACATCCGGAGCGTTTCCCCAACGGCATCCGCACTGTGGCCGATTATATTCATGCCAAGGGCTTCAAAGCCGGTATTTATTCGGATGCCGGCAGCAATACCTGTGGCTCTTTGTGGGATGCCGACACGCACGGGGTAGGTGTGGGGCTGTATGGACATGAAAGGGCCGATGCCGACTTCTTCTTTAACCATTGTGGATTCGACTTCATAAAGATTGATTATTGCGGGGCGGGCCAGCAACTGGCTTTGGACGAGGAAAAGCGTTATACCGAGATCGTGGAGGCTATCCGTGAGGTGGCCCGCAAGGAGGTGGCTATCAACATTTGCCGCTGGGCCTATCCCGGCACCTGGGTGAAAGCGTTGGCGCGTTCGTGGCGCATCAGTCCCGATATTAACCCAAGCTGGCAGTCTGTTAAGTCTATCATACATAAGAACCTCTATTTGTCGGCCTATGCAGGCGGCGGGCATTATAACGACATGGATATGCTGGAGATAGGGCGCGGGCTGACCCAGACAGAAGAACAGACCCACTTCGGCATGTGGTGCATGATGTCGTCGCCCTTGTTGATTGGTTGCGACATGACAACCATTCCGACAGCTTCGCTGAACTTGCTTAAAAACGAAGAACTCATTGCTTTAAATCAAGACCCGCTCGGCCTGCAAGCCTATGTGGCGCAGCATGTCGATGGCTGTTATGTCATGGTGAAGGACATCGGGCAGAAACGCGGTCTGGTACGTGCAGTGGCTTTATATAATCCTACCGACAGTGCTTGTACGATTACCGTTCCTCTCGCTGCCCTGGAACTGGGGGGTAAGACTGCTTTGCGTGACTTGGTGGAGCGGAAAGACCGAGGCAGTGTGCGTGATACCCTGTCTTGCCTGGTGCCGGCACACGGTGTGAAGATATTCCGTCTGGAGGCCCGGAAACGTCTGGAGCCGGAACGTTACGAGGCAGAGTGGGCTTATCTGCCTCTCTACAACGACTTGGCCAAACCCCGCTCCGTGGTCTATGCGCCTTATGCAGGTGCTTCCGGAGGCATGGTGGTCAGCAATCTGGGAGGCCAGGCCGAGAACTATGCCGAATGGAACGAGGTCTACAGCGAACGGGGAGGCTGCTATGAGATGTGCATATCGTATGTTCCTGCGGCAGGCAGCGGGCGCGAAATCTGGGACAGAAAGCTCGAGGTGAGTGTCAATGGGGATAAGGTGCTGCTGGATGACCTGGAGTCAGACCCTGCCTGCGGGGTAGTACAGGTGGTTATTCCCGTTAAGTTGAATCCTGGCTATAACGTGGTACGGATGTGCAGCCCCTATACTTGGACGCCGGATATTGACTGTTTTACGTTGCGGAGGGTAGGGGATTGAGCAAAAAGGCGCTGCCACCCTTTTTATCTTCTATGGTGACAGTCTCTTCCGGCTGTTGACTTTAACTTGGTTTTACTGCGACTTTTCCACAGCCTTATCCGTAGGCTTGCGGAGAAGTCGTTTTTTTGTGCTTCTGCCAGCCGGAACATCGACTGTCGGTCTATTGGGGGCTTGCCGGGTTTGAATGGGCAGGTGTTCTCCTTCGGCGGTATTGGCACCCTGCTTCAGCGGTACCGGCACCTTGCTGCAAACGTATAAGCAGCAGGCCCCATCTGTATAGGGGAAAAAAGGCTGGCAGCGGGCATGACACCGCGCAGCATCCGTCTCTGATTTTTCCTGCGCAGCATCCGCAATGCCGGTACGTTTCGTTATTCTTTTTCTTTAAAATGCGGTGGTGCATGTCGGCGGAGTGTTCTGCATCTGCATGAGTGGCGAAATGGTGGGAAAAGGTGATTTTTCGCCGTTCTGCCCCAATTATTTTCTTCTTTAAGGCTTATTATGATTTCCACTTTCGGGCATTCCGAACTGTGTCTAAATTGACAAATTTGTTTTGTTTTATGACTGTTTTGTTTCGGAAAAGACATATTTCGGATGCAGAATTAATCCACATTTATATCTTTATTTATACGAAAATAAAATAACTCTAACATATTTATGATGAGCATATTGTAATATTTAGACAACTTTTGTATATTTGTTATGACAATTTATTATTAACCTAAAAAGTAATATCATATTTGTTAATAAATTTTGTTTAATCATTACTTTGCTTCTGTCGGTTTTGACACAAGTGTGTGCCCAGACCAAGACGGTTACCGGAGTGGTAACAGACAAGCAAACGGGCGAACCCCTTATTGGGGTGTCAGTAGCCGTGAAAGGCACAACACGTGGGTCCATTACTGATTTGGACGGTAAGTTTTCAATTTCTAATGTTAGTGCGGGCGAAGTCCTGAGTATATCATATATAGGATATACTACACAGGAAATAGAGGTAAAGGACGGTACAACTAATTATGTGGTTGCACTGACTGAAGATACCGAGGTGTTGGACGAGGTCGTAGTAGTAGGTTTCGGTACACAACGCCGCGCCAACTTGACCGAAGCCGTAGCCACGGTGGATACCAAGGTCTTGAAGTCGCGCCCTGTAACCAACCTGGGGCAGTCCTTGCAGGGAACGGTGCCCGGTCTGAATCTTTCGGTCGGTGCTTATGGAGGACAGTTGGGGCAGACGATGGACATCAACATCCGTGGTACCGGTACCATCTCTACCGGCTCAACGGCTTCCACGCTGGTGCTGATTGATGGCATCGAAGGCAACATGAACAACCTGAACCCCGACGACATTGAGTCTATCTCTGTGCTGAAAGATGCCGCTGCCAGTTCCATCTACGGTTCGCGTGCGGCCTTTGGTGTCGTGCTGATTACCACGAAGAAAGGCAAGGTGGGCAAGGCCAGTGTAAGCTAAGCCGGCAACGCCCGTTACTATGGACCGATGGATCTGCCTAATCTGATGAATTCCTGGCAGTTTGCCAACTATTTCAATGAGGGAAGTATCAACGGCGGTGGCAACGCCATCTTCAATGACGATACGCTGAACCGTATTCAGCAATATATGAACGGAGAGATTACGACGTCTACCATTGCCAATGCCAATGGCACGAACTGGGAGTTTCACGAGAAAGCCAACGATAATGTTGACTGGTATGATGTGCAGTACAAATGGGCATGGGCTCAGGAACATAACCTGAATCTGAATGGAGGTTCGGAAAAGATGCAGTATTATGTGTCGGCCAATTATTTGGGGCAGGAAGGTAATCTGCGTTACGGCGACGACTCCTATGAGCGTCTTAGCACCAATGCCAAGCTGAATGCCCAGCCTTTCAAATGGTTGGACGTAGAAGTAAATGTGAAGTACGTGCATACCAATCTGGACAACCCCTTGTACACCGATTTGGGTGGCTTGCTTTATCATGATATAGTACGTATGTGGCCG
>NZ_NFJV01000017.1 GCF_002160055.1 Mediterranea sp. An20 | reverse complement strand
TGGTTCGATAATTATAGAAGGCTCTGTCGGAACTACGAATTCACGTTCGATTCGGCTGAGGAAATGGTGAAACTGGCGGCGATAAGAATGTTACTGAGCAAAATTTAAACAGGCTCTTACATTTCTTTTGGATTTCGATGTTACTGCTCATTTTTTCTCCGTTTATTTCTCCATTTTTGTTTCAGTGCGTCTCACCATGTCTCACTGTGTCTCAAATCTCTACTACCTTGTTGGTGAGAAACAAGGTTTCTACAAGCGAGTTACAAATACGGTACAAAAATGAGCTGAAAAAGACTTTCCAACGATGAATATCGCTGGATGAGCAAAAATAAAAGGCGCTCAAAATGAACGCCTTACTAATCAATGATGATTGATGTTAATCGTTTGTAAGTATATCTTACTTACCGATGCAAAAGTTCCTAAATATATTTCCTAGCACCTCATCCGTAGTAACTTCTCCAACAATACTACCCAAGTAGAAAAGGCATTCGCGCAGATCCTGTGAAATCAAGTCACCGGAAAGCCCGGTAGTAAGTCCTTGTTGCACTTGTTGAATGGCTTTAAGAGCATTGGTAAGGGCTTCAAAATGACGAACATTGGTTATTATGACATCGTTTGATGAAACATTGGGTAAATGTGATGTTTCTATCAGCATTTGTCGTAGCTCATCAAGATGGATGCCATATTTGGCAGAAAGAGATAAGTGAAGTGTATGCGGGGGCAAAGAGGGATGAAAGAAATGAGACGGACAGGTATCTGCCTGGTCTATTTTATTGTAGATTATAATCAATTGCTTATGGGCGCACCGGGGCAAAATGCTTGACGCCAGTTCGTATAAACGATCCGAATCATCGGTAGGAACCATAAGCCACAACACAATCTCTGCTTGATCTATTTTCTGGAATGTTCGCTCAATGCCTAAACGCTCTATTGCATCATGAGTTTCACGGATACCTGCTGTATCTATAAAACGGAATAGAATACCATCAATATTGATGGTGTCCTCAATGACATCACGTGTGGTACCGTGGATATCGCTTACAATAGCACGTTCTTCACCAACCAAGGCATTAAGCAGAGTAGATTTTCCTGCATTGGTTTCCCCAATAATTGCTACTGGTATTCCATTTTTTATTGCATTGCCTAAGGCAAATGTCTGGACTAAATGAGATATAAGCTGCTCAATCTTGGCAGACAGGACTTGCAGTTCGGTCCGGTTTGCAAATTCCAGTTCTTCATGATCGCTGAAATCCAACTCTAATTCTATCAGTGAGGTAAGATGAAGCAACTGATCACGCAAGTGACCTAGTTCATGACTAAAACCACCTCGCATCTGGTTCATAGCCAAACGGTGAGAGGCGGCAGAAGTGGATGCTATAAGATCAGCAACAGCTTCGGCTTGGCTCAGATCCATTTTCCCGTTTAGGAAAGCACGTTGAGTATATTCTCCAGGATGAGCAGAACGGCATCCATGTGTGATGAGCAATTGCATTACCTGCTGGAGGATATAGGGCGATCCATGACATGATATTTCTGTACAGTCTTCACCCGTATACGAATGTGGTGCACGAAACAAACTGACCAACACGTCATCAATATTTTCGCCTGCATCGTTATAAATATGTCCAAACGTAATAGTGTAAGGCTCACGTTGAACTAAAGGAATGGGACGCCCGGCCGGTGTAAAAATGCGGTCAGTAATGCTGATGGCTTGGGGACCCGATACACGAACAATGCCTATGGCTCCTCCTTGAGCTGTGGCTATAGCACAAATAGTATCTTCGTTTATCATACCCTCTCCAATACAGTTTCGATTAGGTTGTCTATGGTATTTTTGTAACTTGTATTGGCTTCATGAGCCAAACGATTGGCTATAACCATACACACAGTAGTAGCATGATGCCCCATGAGACGGGCTAATCCGGCAAGAGCGGAACTTTCCATTTCGAAATTGGTAATATGCAATCCGTGGTAAGTAAATGATTCTATCTTTTCGTTCTGATGAGGATCTGCCAGAGGTACACGCAATTCACGTCCTTGCGGTCCAAAGAAACCACCGGCTGCCAAAGTTATGCCACGCACCATGTCGTGTGCAGCTATACGTTCTACCAGTTCCTCATCTGCATGAATAACATAAGGAGCCGGAGTGCAGAGATTGCCAGACCATCCCATGTGGTTCAAAAAAGCACGCTCCATCGGCAGATCGCATACTGCATTACGTCCGGCATAGAAATTAAGCAAGCCATCCAATCCTATAGATATTTGTGAGCAGACAAATGTACCTACAGGCGTATTGGGCTGTAAACCGCCACAAGTTCCGATACGCACTAAATGAAGATGTCGTAAAGTATCTTTTTCGAGGCGTGTTGCAAAGTCGATATTAGCCAGCGCGTCAAGTTCATTAAGCACAATATCAATATTGTCACATCCGATACCTGTAGATACTACCGTGATACGCTTCCCATGGTAATATCCGGTAATAGTATGGAATTCACGACTTTGTACATCACATTCTCGAGTTTCAAAATGCGAAGCTACGAGGTTGACACGTCCGGGATCTCCAACCAAAATAACTTTATCTGCTAACCACTCCGGACGCACGTGAAGATGAAAAACAGACCCGTCTTCATTAATTATAAGTTCGGATGGGGAGAAATATTTTTTCATAAATATCTGTTCGTCTTAGTTTATGCTATAAATTAATGGTTAATGATAAACAAGCAGCGCATGATTCTTTTTGCCATGTATTAAACCTAACTAACCATTGACCTTTATTTCCACTCTTCTTCCCCACCCTATTTCAAGGCGGACAGGAAAGTATGAGGTCTTTTAGTCTATTTCTCCGGAGAAGTAGAAGCACTTCCTTGTACAGGCCGGGCAATAGTTTCCCGCATATTAGTGTCTGCTTCAATGTTCTTCATGCGATAATAATCCATAATTCCCAAATTTCCATTGCGGAAAGCTTCGGCCATAGCCTTGGGTACTTCAGCTTCGGCTTCAATCACCTTAGCGCGTGCCTCTTGGGCTTTGGCTTTCATCTCTTGTTCAGTAGCCACAGCCATGGCGCGACGCTCTTCAGCTTTAGCCTGAGCAATATTTTTGTCGGCATTGGCCTGGTCCATTTGAAGAGCCGCACCGATATTTTTACCTATGTCGATATCTGCAATATCAATAGACAGAATTTCGAAAGCGGTACCGGCATCCAGACCCTTACGAAGTACGAGTTTGGAAATAGAATCAGGATTTTCAAGCACCATCTTATGGCTTTCAGAAGAACCAATACTTGATACAATACCCTCACCTACACGGGCCAGCACAGTGTCTTCCCCTGCTCCACCTACCAATTGGCGGATATTGGCACGCACTGTTACGCGAGCTTTGGCGATGAGTTGGATGCCATCTTTAGCAACGGCAGTTACGGGTGGCGTATCAATAACCTTGGGATTAACAGACATCTGTACGGCTTCAAACACATCACGTCCTGCCAAGTCAATAGCGGTGGCCATCTGAAAGGGAAGTTCAATACGTGCTTTCGATGCAGAAACCAAAGCATGAACAACTTTTTCAACATGCCCACCGGCCAGATAATGGGCTTCAAGCTCATCACGGGTAATATTACTCAACCCTGCCTTATGGGCTTCAATAAGTCCCGGCACTATAACATAAGGAGGAACTTTACGTATGCGCATAAGAAAAAGCTGCACCAACGAGATGTTGACTCCCGATACCTTAGCCGAGAGCCATAGGAAAAAAGGCACATAATGAAAGAAAAGGATGAGGAACACTAAGCCACCCACCGCTAACAGGATAATTAAGTAGATAGAGGTTGTTTCCATAATGCTTGTTGTATAGTGTTTTTATTGATTGATATTATCTGATTGTTTGGCTGGATTCAGTTTTTCCACCAAAATACTTCCGTCCACTATGCGTATGACACGAACAGGAGTATGCTCGTCCAATAATTCCCCGGTCGATTTTACCTCTACAATATTGCCTCCGAAGTCAGCATATCCGATAAGGGCCAGACGAGTAGTTGTAATACCGGTATCTCCTTGCCTGATATGCACATCTGCATTGCGGTTCACTTTTGAAGTGATATTTTGCTTCAGTGAGATGCGGTCGAGGGTTTTAGAACGCATAAACCATACAATGGCTCCTATGCATACCACAGCTGTAACCAACAAAGTGACGATACCTGCCGTAATGCCGACATGAGCAAAAGCATAGTAATTGGCAAAGATGGCACACACACCAGCCAGTATACCGGCTATACTGATACCTGGCACGATGAAGAGTTCTACCAGAAAAAGTATAACCGAGCCTATAATAAGCAGGATAATGATAAAGATGTCCATAATGGCAGTCAGTAAAGTTATAAATGGAAAATTAAAAATTGCCTGAACCGATTTCTGCGTTACGGACTTGCTTGGCTATCTGTGATATTTCCGCTTCAAGCCTCCGGAGATTCTGTTCCAAGTCAAGAATGGCCGGACGCAATTCACTGCGTCCACTTGCCTTAGCAGAAATATAACGCATGCGAAGTTCGTCCAAACGCTTCTGTTGTTGTTGCAGAGTATTTCTCTTTTGTTCGTATTGCCGAAAGAGTCCCAAAGCTTCGGAAGAATGAAAATCGCTTTCGGCATAATACGTCCGTCGATCATCAATGATGAATTCAAAAGAATGATTTTTGCCCGTAACCAAGTTTGTCTGCCCTATCTCTGCCAGGCGGGTACGGGCCTTTTCAACCTGTTCTTGGTCAGTCCAAGTGTCGCGTAAGCTGAGCAGTGCAGCCAATGAGCGGAGTTTTTCCGTATCCATTTGCTCATAGTCATACACTTGTTTGGAAACATTAGGAATAAAGACATAAATGCATACGGAATCTGCCGCCTGATACCGGTCGGAGGCAAACCATCCAAGATTGGCATATTCATCGACAACATACATATAATCGTTGTAGGGAGAATTAAATGGCATACCCACGTTATCCGGACGCAGATAAGCATCGGTATTGGTATTATAGCGTGTCACAAAGATGTCATATCCGCCCATCGACTCTGGCCCGTCGCTGGCATAATAGAGGGTCATGCCGTCTGACATCAGATAGGGATAGGCCATGTTTACAGAATCCGGGAAATGACCGACAAGGGGAGTCCCCGCGCTCCATTTATCAAGCAGACAGACGCTTGAGAACAAGTGTTGGAATCCCTGGCTATCAGCTTCGCTGTAAAGGATCTTATTGCCCAGTTCATTTTCATAGACAGTCTTTCCCGTTCGCTTGGAGTCAGGAAAGCGCTCGGCATACGAAAACAGCTTTCCCGCCTGACCACTTAGCCGATAGGCTTCCAGAAAATCATCCTTGGCTACCACAAAGCTGTCGGTGACACATACTTTCTCTACCCCTTTGAGCATCCGCAAATGGGCACGGAAAACGGACAGCAATGAGTCTGCTTCTGCTGTGGAACGGCGACGGCGTTTCAAGTCATCAATATAATCTTCAATTGTGCTTACAGCATCTTCAAAGCGGTAAGTCTTGTCATAAGCCCGGCTTAACCATAGTTGCCCGCTGGGGATACGACGTTTCACGGCAGTTTCCAAGTATTTAACGGACGTAACCGCATCGCCAGTCTGAAAGCAGCACACACCATACCACAAGTTGTAGTTGCCATTAGCGGGAACCTGCTTTACATAACGCGCAAACACAGGGAGGGCTTCGGCATAATGACCTTCCTCATACAGTTTACGAGCTTCTGCCAGAGTCTGTGCATAGCTGCCGGACAGCCCCGTCAAAACAGTCAGGAACAGATATAGAAAGACTTTTGATGTCATAGATATGATTAATTATTTCATGTGACAAAGATAAGGAATATCTGCCGAATATCCAAATTTACCCAAGCGCTTTGGCAACGGGATGCACAAACCGGAGAAGAAGCCCATGAATGAAAGGATAGAAAGTTGAACATCAGGCATTCAATAATAAGCAGAGATTGTTCAGGGCAGGCATCATTCATTTCGTCTTTCCTCTGGAAATATGGGGGAATAACTATTCATCGTGCAGCGCTCCAGCGGGCTGGATGCGCATGGCACGGCGAGCGGGGTACCAAATACCCAGCACGATGATACACGCCAGCAAAGCCACTGCTCCCAGGAAACATCCAAAAAACCTTCCCCATGACACATCCACCAGCGTATGGACAGTCAGGTCGGCCATCTGAACATTGAAAGCGACAATCAACGCCGGCACTGCCGCCAACAACAGCAGCCCCAACCCCTCTGCCAGAAAGTAATGCATCACCTGCATACGGCTGCTGCCCATTGCCATACGCAAGGCTATCTCGCAACGACGCTTTCGGGTACGATACCAGAAGGTAGCCAACACGCATAGGAATACATTGAACACAAAGAAGGCTGCTATACTATACACGGTATTCAGGTAGTTCACCGTGCCTTGCTGCACGTCGTAGGCAGCCTTCATATCGCTGTAGGGACGGATGTAATCCAGATAGAAGATGCCGCGGTCGAAGACAGACTGCATATCACAACGGAAGCGTTCGGCAAAACCTGACACATGGGCAGGTGCCACACGCAGGGCAATGTGCTGCCAGAACAGAGCCTTTGACACAGGCAAATAGATAAACGGTTCGTAACGCTCATAGTCATTAAGCTTGTGACGGGGTAATACAGCGGTCACGCGATAGCTAGTCACTGGGTTATCTTTGTTGTTCAGCCAATAGGGATTGAAGCAGGTACGCCCCACAGCATCCGCGCGGTTGGGCAGATGGAAGAGCGAATCAACCAGATCGGCACTCATCAGGACGGGCATGGGAAACTCTGCCGGTGTCCAGTGTTCTTCGTCCAATTGCCCGGCCAGAGGTTGCAGACGGAAGACTTTAAAGTAAGATGGGGTGACGTAGCGGATGTAGCATTTTACCACATGCGTCGAGTCATCGTGCGGGGCGTAACCCTCGAACATGGATTCGCCAGTATAAGGCACACTGCCGTAGTAGGCACAGACTTCTTCCACCCCAGGATAATCTTTTATCAGATTATACAGATAGGTGAAGTCCTCCCCTGCCCGTTCATTGTCGGCACCGTCAATGGCCTCCAAAGGCTTGGTCTGCACCATAAGGTCGAAGACTCCGTCCGTGTCATAGCCTTTGGGCAGACGGGCGGCACCCTCGTAGTTATACACCAGGTCGATGCCGTACCACAACAGGGTGGTTACCATCGCCAGTTCCAGCCATAGCCATGTATTGGCACGCCGCTGGTTCCATATCTGATTAAATAGTTGTTTCCACATGGTTCCTTATTCTCCTCCTACTAATGTATATGATATGCTGCGCCGCACGGCCATACAGGCGGGCACCAGCGTAGATAAAGCATTGAACACCAAGCACGCGGCCAACATCGACAAGAACATCCAAGGACGCAGCAGCAGGTCGATCCCCACCAGGATGTGCCCCTCTCCTATGCCACCAGTCCCGAACAGCCACAAACTGCCGGCCACTACGAGCAAACATGACAGTACGTATCCCAACAGGCCACCCAGCAGCGTGGTCAACAGACTTTCGCCGAACAGGCGGCCGATGATGTCGGTATTGGAAGCTCCATAAGCCTTGCGAATGGCTATCTCAGGCAGACGGCTCTGCATTTGGGCATGCACCAGGCCGGAGATACCCACAGCAGGCACTACAAAGAGTATCAGCAATAGCAAGGCGTAGACCAGGCGGGCATCGATGTCGGCATCACGGAAGAAGGTGTATTGGATGTGGGTGTAGAGGCGGGGATCTTTGAGGACAAACTCTAACCCTTGGCTGTTGAGCTGCTCCACGCGGCGCTCCACCTCGGCACGGATTATGGCGGGCTGTGCACCGGGATCCAGACTAAACACAGGATAATGGTAGCCACCCAAACCACCTGTACCGATGTTAAGATAAGCTCCGTCTTCATTTGTCAACGGAAAGGGTTCCCACACATCGGCATAGGCTGTCTGGAAAATAGGACTGACATCGCGGACCACACCCACAGCACGGACGGGCTGGAAATCCATCAGGAAGTCACTGCCCACCGCCCGGTCGGCACTGCCGAAGAGTTGTCGCGCCAGGCTTTCGCTGATGACGACAAAACGGCGCAACACCCCGTCGTCGCGGTTTCGGAAACTGCGGAATTCATCGCCTGCTACTTCAAAGGCTGCGCGGGCCGCATCATACTCGGCACGAGTAAAGGGTCGCCCGGCCACAAAGTCATAACGGAAATAGTCGAACCAGTCGGCCGCCACGGGGCGCAGAAAGACGGACCGACGGTCGGACGAGGCAGGCAGGGCGCACACAGCTTTCCACAGACCGCCGTGCCAGGTCAGCCGGTCTACGCCCGGCAGACTGTCATATAGGGCGTGAAAAGCCATCGGTCCGAGCCCCTGATAACCCATGCGACTGGTGCCGTCATTGCGCATAAGGAGTGTACCGTCGTGGTACATCGTACGGCTGCGCCGCGTTTCTGGCGCAACATTGGCCGTGCGGAAATCATAGACCATCACCACCACCATGACAAAGGCCACAGTCACAGCGGTGCCGATGACACATATTGCCGTATAGAAACGGTGTTGCCGGATAAGATTGAATAATTGTTTCATCGTAGAATTTATCTCTATTTTATTTCATACCTTTTATACATGGGTCACGAATACCCTCGCTAAAGAGCATCTGATGCCTTTAAAACCCTATTCATCATGCAACGCCTCGGCCGGCTGCACCCGCATCGCCCGGCGGGCGGGATACCAGATGCCGATGACAATCATCAGGGCGATGAGCACGAACGAGGCGGCGGTGCAGAGCAGCAGCCTGTCCCACTCCAGCGTCGTGCCGTTACGCCACGAGTTCAGCTCGGCCTTGGCCAGGTTGAGGTCGATAATCAGCGCGGGCATGGTGACGATGAGCAGCAGAAGCAGCCCCTCGCTGAGCAGGCGGGCGAACACGGCACGGTCGGTGGCCCCGCTCACCTTGTGCAGGGCAATCTCGCCCCGCCTCTGCTGTGTGCGGAACCAGAAGGTGCCCAGCAGGCCGAGGAAGATGTTGAGCAGGAGGAAGCCCATGCCCGCAGAGAGAAACTGCGTATCCTTGCTCCATGACTGTTGGAAATTGCGGCGGATGTCCACAAAGCTCCGAATATCGGCTATGTAGATATTGCCTATGCGGAACTGTTTCTCGCTATCGGCACGCAAGCGGTCGATGAAGTCCTGGTCCTGGTTGGCCTTGACACGCACACACAACTCATTGGAAGGATTGACCAGACCCGGAGACTGGTTAAAATACTGCTCCATGTTAGCACAAACCGTATAGCTCCAATAAGCCTGCTGATAGTCGTGATAGCGCACGGGCTGCAGGGCGATGACCGTATAGGAGGTCAGCGTATCGCCGTCGAAATGGAAACCGTCGCCGGCAATCCGGGTCAGAGGAACACCATAACGACGGAATATGTTGTTCGATGCCAACAGCTTTCCTTCCGTCAGTTGCTGGGCCAGTTGGTCGGGTGTCTCGCCCTTGGCACCCCGGTATCGGAACACACGAACGAAGTCGGGCGTCATATAACGGCGCACCACAAAACCGCTGCTGCGCAGGGTGTCATACTCCAGCGAGCATCCGCTGTTGTTGCCGTTATAAGGATGGGCGTTGAGGGAAAGGCTGACGGCCTCCACCTCCGGACGGTGCCGCAAGCGTTCCACCACCTCCAGGATGTCGTCGCGCTGGCGGGCGGCATCCTCATAGGGCGTATAATCGGGGCTTTTGTCCGTCAGGCTACCCAAGTAGATGCGGTAGCAATGCTCCGTGTCGAAGCCTCGCGGCTCCAGATAAGTGGCGGCACGGCAGTAGAGCATATCGATGATGAACCACATCACCACGCTGACTACCAGCAGTTCGAGGGCAAGCCAAGTATTTCCCCGCCACTCATTTCGTATCTGTCTGAATAGTTTCTTTTGCATAGTCTATCTCCTTAATTAATGAAGTCTGCCTCCGATGGATTCCACAATATTCATGCGCACCGCACGCCAGGTGGGAATGCCGGTGCTGAGCAGGTTGAGCACAAAGCAGAACAGCAAGGCCCATCCGAAAGTAGAAGCGTGCAGCAGGATAGAAGCATCCACCACGGGTGGGTTGAGTGTTCTGCTAAACTCCTGCGCAAAGAGCACATCGCTTGCCAGAAAGCCGAACAGCAGACTCAAGACAAAGCCTATGGTACCCGCCAGCAACGTGACGATAAAGTTTTCCGCCAATATTTGCACAGTTAACTCCCAGCGAGTGCAACCGAACGCACGGCGTACGCCAATCTCCGCCACCCGCTGCCGCAAACGGCTTTGCGTCATGCTGCTCAGGTTGATAGCGGGGACTATCAGTAGGATGAGGTAAACCATCAAGCGCCGGTTGCGCTCTCCCTGTAGATCGGGCTCGTTGTTCGAGCTAGTAGCAAGGGCGTTCTTCTCTTGGTCATAGGGACGGTTGCGCATGAAGATTTCCCAGCCCTCCTCCTTGCGGGCATCGTTGTAGGCACGCACGCTGCGGTCGCTCTCAGCACGTATGGCAGGGAAATCTGCCCGGCTGCGTGCCAACAGGGCGCAACTGAAGTTCCCCATAATGCCGCCCGTACTGACATCTTTGGGTGTATCGGTTGAAGTAAAAGGCCCCCACACCTGAGCGTAGGCCGTGGATGCCAATATGCTGACATCTTCCACGACACCAGCCACCCGGTAGGGCGCATGGTTCAACAGAAACTCACGTCCTGCCACGTTGCGGTCCGTGCTGAATAGGGCTCGCGCCACGCTGCGGGTAATGACCGCCACAGGCTGTCCGGCATCAAAAGTGGCCTTGTCATAGGGTTTGCCGTCGATGAAGCCAAAGTCGAACACACGCCAGAATACATCATCCGTTTCCTTCAGGTCCACGGAAAAAGCGGGCTGGCCGGGCATGCTGACCGGAGTCGTGACATTCCAGGTGGTGTACACCGTGCAGGCTTCCGGCGTGGTCAGCGTGCGAAAGCAGCGGTTGGCCACTTCCACGCTCATGCAGCCGTTGCTGCTGTCATCAGCTCCCCACATCCTTTCGTTCCTCACACTGGTATTCTTATAATAAAGCATGCGGTCGCGGTTGCTCTCCGGAGCAAACGGTGCCACATCTACCTGCTGCACCATCACCACCAGCATGATGAGGAAGATGGACAAGGCCGTACCCGCCACATTCACCATGCTGATGAGCGGCTGTTGCCACAGTTGTGCCCAGGCTTGTTGAAACTATTGCTTAATCATGAGTATAAATGTTTACCCCCCTCAACTCCCCCCGAGGGGGGGAGCTTTGGAGAATGTATGGTTATAGTATCGGAAGCCTCCCCTCGGGGGAGGTTGGTGGGGCTTTACTCCCCTACCTTCAGCCCGTCGCGGTCCAGCTCGCCGATGCCGCTGCGGTGCAGGTCGGCAGTCTTGGCACGACCGCGCAAGGTGACGCTGCCCACGCCGCTCATGGAGGCATCCACATGGTCGCAATCGACAGTCACCTTGGCATCGCCCACACCGCTCATGTGCAAGTCGAGGTTGCGGCAGCGCAGGTCGTCGATGACCGCCTCGCCCACTCCGGTGATACGGATGTCCAGGTCGCCGTCCAGCTTCAGGGTCTCTTCGCAACGGAAGCTGCCCACGCCCTTGAATTCAATGTCGTCCAGGCCGGGGGCGGTGAGGTAGATGGTGACGCCGTTGTTATTGCCCCTGTTCAGGTTCTTCTTCTTGAAACCGATGGACAGGGTACCGTCCTTGGACACGGTAGTCACGGTGTTGTTCACATACTTTTCCCGTCCCTCAATGCGGAGGGAATAGGCGTCATCCTGCGTAAAGATGATGTCGCCCACAGTCGTGATGTCTATGGCGTGAAAGGCTTCTACCTTGCGCGTCTGGGTTACACGTGCATCGCCGTCGTCGGCCGTCACGGATGAAACACAAAAGAAAGCCAGCGTAGCGGCCAGCAATGTATAGATAGCTGTAGTCTTCATAATTAATTATTTGTTTGGCCCCCTCAACTCCCCCCGAGGGGGAGCTTTGGGAGAATGTATGGTTATTGTATCAGAAGCCTCCCCCTCGGGGGAGGTGGGTGGGGCTACCCCACCAAATGTCCGTCGAAGAAGTGCACGGTGCGGCTCGTCAGTTTAGACTGCGCTTCGTTGTGCGTCACCATCACGATGGTACGCCCGTCTTCCCGGTTCAACTGCTGAAGAATGTCCATCACTTCGGCCCCCATCTTCGAATCCAGGTTACCGGTCGGTTCGTCGGCGAGGATAATCTCCGGATTACCGATGATGGCGCGGGCGATGGCCACACGCTGGCACTGACCGCCGGAGAGCTGTGTGGGCATGTGGCGCATGCGGTGCGTCATGCCTACCTTGGCCAGCACTTCCTCGGCCAGGCGGTGGCGTTCTTTGGCACCCACCTTGCGGTAGAGCAACGGAAGTTCCACGTTGTCGATGACGTTGAGCGAGTTGATGAGGTGGAACGACTGGAACACGAAACCCAGGTTGTGGTTGCGGAAAGCGGCCAGTTCCTTGTCCTTCATGTGTGACGTATCAGTACCGGCAATCTCTACCGTACCACTGGTAGGTACATCGAGCAGCCCCATGATATTCAGCAAAGTGGACTTGCCGCAACCGGACGGTCCCATCACGCTGAGGAATTCCCCCTTTTCTACTTCCATATTCACATCCTCCAGGGCGAGGGTTTCTACTTCGTCAGTACGGTAAATCTTCGTGAGATTCGTTAACTTGATCATTGACATAATGCTTAGTGTTTTATGAGTTTATACTATATTAGTTCTTTATCGTTTGCAAAGGTTGAATCAAATGCCGTGCCAAAACAGCAACACACTGATTCATTAATATTTAACATTTTGTGGGGTGTCCGATATCGGACACCCTGTCCGCTTTTGGTGTCCGCTTATTCATCGCGCAGGGCTTCGGTGGGCGGGATGCGGCTGATTTTGCGGGCGGGAATGTAGACGCCCACCGACACCACCACCAGCAGGATGGCATAGACAATGAGCGACACGATGAGGAAGTGTGCCCAGAAGTAGTCCGTCCAATACTCCGGCCGCAGGATGTCATTCCACATCGCCCCCTTGGAGAAGCCCTCGCTGATACCGTATTGCAGGTAGATGAAGCAGCCGACAAGCGTGCCCAGCGTGGTCAGCACCGCGCCCTCGCCCAGCAGCAGACGGACGATGCGTCCCGGCGTGGCCCCGAAGGACAGCATCACCCCCACTTCCTCGCGGCGGGTACGGGTCTGCAGCCAGAAGGTGCCCACCACGCCCAGACAGAGGTTCACCAGGAAGAACACGGCCACCAGCAGGTTGCGCCGGTAGATGGGAGTTGAATTATAAGCCTCGGATTGGGCAATACCTGTATGGTAAGACTCAAGGTCGAGGGCATAGATGTTGCCGGCCCGGAGATTTTGGAGCATCCACGGTTTGAAGTCGTGCATAAAGCGGTCGAGACTGATACCCTCCTTCACGCGTATCAGGATTTTCGCATCTCGCGGAACATAGCCAGTCAAACGTTCCTCCCTTTCCGGCACGAAAACAATGGGCAGAGGACGCTCATAACTATGAAATTTAACAGAGCCCACCGCACCTATGATGTTGAGATAAGTAGTATCCTTTTCACTATACTCCCAAAACTGCTTGCGGCGCGGGTCATCGGTGTGAAACATGTAATCCAGCGTATTCTCGTCAAGCACCAGGTCGTTCTCACCATAGGCATAATCGGAAAGCTCGGCAGGTGTCATGCCTTTGCCGGGTAGGAAGCCATAAGTCTCAAAGAAGTGGGTATGCGGCAGAAATACTATTTGGAAAAAAACGGTATTGTAACTTGCAGTATCACCTGCTGCTTTATAAGACGTGGAGCTGCTGCCGCTCGAACCGGGATAGCTGAAGCCCAACAAAGCCGTGGCCTGTTCGACATCGGGGTGCGTGCGGACACGCTCAATCATACCGAGGTAGGACTTCATCTGGGCATCGGGACCGGCAGACACGGAGTCGTAACCGGGAGCGGAAGCTCGCAATGCATCCACGGACACAAGGCAGAGGCGGTCGGCATCATAGCCCAAGGGAAGCATACGGTCGTGTGTAATGACAATGACGGGGTCGAAGATGGCCCACGAAAGCACGGCCACCAGAATCAGTTCGGCGAGCAGCCAGCCGTTACGTCTGCGCCGGGTCCAAAGGGTTTTCAAAATCAGTCGGAACATAGTTTACCTCCTTTCATACAATGAATAAACAATCGGCTTCCTGAGCGACAACCATGCAGGCAGCAAAGCCGACAGCAAATTGAGCACCACACACAGCAGGAAGGCGCAAATAAACACCAACGGGGCAAAGAGCATCTCGCCGCTAACATAGGTATTAGCGCCATCCGGAATGATTTCGGCAGAATCTTCCAGCAGATAAAACAGCCATTCACGCCCCGCATAGATGGCCAGCCAGGCAACAATCAGTCCCAGGACACCGCCAAGCAGCGTAAGCAGCAGGTTCTCCCACATCACCTGGCCCAGCAGCTTGCCGCGTCCTGCACCGAACGACTTGCGCACCCCCATCTCCGCCAGGCGGCTCTCCATGCGGCTGGCAATCATCCCGCTCAGGTTGAGTGCGGGCACCAGCAGCAGCACGAGTATCATCAGACCGAAGTAGCGCACCTTGGCCCAGAAGTTGAACTCCTGTGCCGCATAGCTCTGGAAGACGCTGAGGGCATGTGTGCGCGGCTGCTCCCACAAGTTCATCTCCCATTGCCCCTTGTGCTCCAGGTTAAGGCGGCGCGTCACATCCTTCACTTCGGCCTGCAGGGCACGGGCTTGGTCATCATCTTTCACAAGGAAAGTCAGGGAAAACGAGCCGATATAAGGAAACATGTCGGTATTCGGCTGGTAACAGTCCTTATCCACCGTGTAAGGCACGTAAACCTGCGCGTATGATTTCTCTGTCAGATAACTGCCTCCCACAACCACGCCGCACACACGATAGGACTCGTAACCCAAACTGAACGACTGCCCCACTACACCCTCTGTGGTACGGAACAGCCGTCGTGCCAGGTCGTCCGTAATGACGGCTGTGCGTATGCCGCTCTGCAAGTCGCTCTCCGTGAAAGGCTTCCCTTCCAGGAAGCGGAACTCGTAGATGCGGAAGAAGGACGGGTCGGTCAACTTCAGCTGTGGACGAAAATCACCGCTGCGGTCGGCCGGTTGGATGTAGGTGCCTGAGAGGGTACGACTGGAATACACTGCCGAAACGACCTCGGCATTCTCAAAATGCAACGCCCAGTCTTGCAATGCGCTATACGACAGAGCCGACTGCCACCTTTGCGAATCGTTAGTAAAACTTGACGATTCCAGATACAGCGTCCGCCCCCGGTTCACCTCCGGATAGACGGGCGCCAACTTCACGTAGTAAATCTCTGCCACAATCATGGTCATGGCGATGGCCAGCCCGGTGCCCGCAATGTAGAGGCCGCTAAACAACGGGTTCTGCCGCAGCAGGGTCCAGGCTTGTTTCAAGTAAAGTTTTAACATAACATATAAGTGTTAGAAATGTATCAGTAGCTATTATTTAAGTGCATCTACTCCTCCCGCAACGCATCCACCGGCAGAATGCGAGCCGCCCGGCGCACGGGTATCCACGTCCCGACAAGGGCCGTCAGCAGCAGCACGGCATAGGTCAGGACGGTGACACTGAGGAAGTGCGGCCACGGACGGTTCTGGGGATAGGCCGGGTCGGGCACAAGCTCCTTCGTGATGTTCACGGCATTGATGCCCTCGGCAAACCCGGCAGCGTAAACGTAGTTGCCCACCACGAGCAGGGCCAGGGCATAGGCCACCGTCACCAATATCCACGACTCTGCCAGAAAGCGGCGTACGATGCCCGCACGGCTTACGCCCATCGCCCGCAGGATGCCCACTTCCTCGCGACGGGCGTTGGCGCGGATGTAGAACGTGCCGACCATGCCCAGGAAGATGCAAAGGAGGGCAAACCCGCCCAGCGCGTATTGTAGGCGCAGCTTGTTGGTGACGCCGGACGATAGGGCATTCTGTCGGCTGTAGTCTCCGAAGGTTTTCAGCGAATCGAAGTAGAAGTTGCCGCGCGACAGTTGCGGGGCCACCTCTGCCCGGAAGCGGGTCTCGAAAGCGTCGGCATCCACCCCGTCCTTCAAGCGGAAGACGATGTGATAGATGTTAGCCGTGAACGGGGCCATCATAAAATTCTCCTCAGACAAGACGGCCATCGGATAGGGTTGCTCGGAGGTGTAGTGCTTGTAGTCGCAGAAGACGGCGGCCACCTCGTGCGGATTCTCTCGGTCGGAGCTTTCGTAGACGGTGAGCCCCACGGCGTCCGTCGTGCCGAAGAGGTCGCGGGCGGCCCGCTCGGAGAGGGCAATCATCCGGCGCTGGGCGAAGTCTGCAGGCAGGGTGACGGGCTGTCCCGTACGGACATCCACCATGCCGTAGGTCTTCGGCAGGTCGCTTCCGTCGAGGGGGATGAAGCGGTATTGCTGCACATGGACGCGCACCGAGTCTTCGTTGAACAGCTCCATGCCGCTCCACGACATACTATTGGGAAAGCTGCTGTAGGCAGAAACGGTGAAGGCCTCCACCTCCGGGCAGGTGCGCACGGCGCGGACAATATCCTGGTAGTGGCGGCGCATCACCTGCGCGGAGTCCTGCGTAGGGTCGTACTCGCCGAAGCTCTTGTCATACTGCCCCAGGTTGAGGACGTACATGCCGCGCGTGTCGCCCCCCTGGGGAATGAGGCGGTTGGCGGTGAGGACATAGATGGGGTCGATGACCATCCACAAGAAGAAGCCGGCTATCAGAAGTTCGATGAATATCCAGAGGTTCTGCCGGCGCTGGTTCCAGATTTGGTGTAAGAGTATCATAGTAGTTGTTTATTTAGTGACGAGCTACAAGCTACGAGCTACGAGTTGTTCTTTAGTGATGAGCTACAAGAACTTAGAGTGCGCAGCCACTTGTAGCTCGTAGCTTGTAGCTAATATTATCTTTTCGTATAGAGTTCCTCCACAATCGTGTGCCGCAGCCCCCACCACGCGGGCAGGAGAGCCGACACGACGTTAAGCACCAGACACAGGGCGAAGGTGCAGAGAAATACCCAGGGATTGAACAGCATCTCCATCGTCAGGAAGGGCGTGGGCAGCGAGGTGGCCACCGACGTGTCGAACAAGGTGAGTATCCACGAGCCGGAGGTGAGCACGATGACGTAGCAGAACACCAGCCCGGCCACAGCCCCGGCAAAGGTGAGCAGCAGGTTCTCCCACAGCACCTGACCGAGCAGCGTGGCCCGTGTGGCGCCGTATGCCTTGCGGATGCCCAGCTCCCCGGTGCGGCGGTCCATGCGGCTGGCAATCATGCCGCTCAGGTTGACGGCGGGGATGAAGAGCAGGGCCAGGACGATGTAGAGCAGCGAGCGGAACAGTCCGTCGGTATCCGGCGCATTGGCCGGGTTGGTGCGGAAGGTGGAGAGCGCCGCATCATCGGGCTGGCCCATGAGGTCGTTGACACGCTCCCGACCGGCATCATGACGGTGGACAGCCTCGCGCAAGGATTCTTTCACGGCCTCCTTGTTATCGGCATCATCCACCAGCAGGAAGCAGGTCAGGTTGCCCATCAGACCGAAGTCGGGGTCATCGAAGCTGGAGGCAGCGTCAAGCGAGAGGGGCATCCACATGTCGGCCACCACGTCGGGCGTGGCGGACGACACGTCCTGCACCACGCCGCTGACGGTATAGGGACGACCCCGGTAGTGGAATGTCTTCCCCGCCACGTCCGTCGAGGCGAGGAGCCGCCGCGCCAGACTTTCGCTGATGACGGCAGTGGGCGTGCGTGCCTCCACGTCGGCCTCGGTCAGGGGCTTCCCGCTGAGGAAACGGAAGGGAAAGACGCGCCAGAAGTCGGCATTGACGTAAAGTGGGTAAATGTTGAAAGTCTGCTTCTGTCCCGGCAGGGCAACGTACTGGCCGCGGATGCCGCTACTCATGGTTACGGCCACATCGTCCACGTGCGGCAGGCTGTCGGCTAACTCTGCCAAAGTAGGACTCACCAGGCCGGCACTCCAGTTCTCGGGCTTGTCGGGAGGATAGGACTTGACGTAGCGCACCACCAGCGTGCGGTCGCGGTTGTATTCGGGATAGATGGGAGCTGTTTTCACATAGAAGATGATAAACAGCGTCATCGTCAACGCAATGGACAGCCCCGTGCCCACCACGTAGATGGAGGAGAACAGACGGTTCTGCCGCGCCGTCTCCCAGGCTTGTTTGAGGTAGATTCGTATCATATTTGAGTTTTGTTTATATGTAACATAAAATAACGTCAGTATTGTTACAGCGTAACACAAGCATTGTTACAGCGTAACATAGGCATTGTTACAGCGTAACATAGGTACTGTTACCCTCATAGCCGCGCTACTCGTCGCGCAAAGCCTCCGTAGGCGGGATGCGCGAGATGCGCCTGGCGGGCATCCACACGCCGAACAGGGTTACCGCGAGCAGCACGACATAGACCACCAGGCTGATGACCGCGAAATGCACGGAGAAGTTGTCCGTCCAGTAGAGGCCGACGTAACGCTCCGCCGTCGAGCCGGCAGCCAGACCGTCCACCATCGCGTAGTTCCAATAAATCAGGCAACCCACGGCCACGGCCAGCGTCACCAGCACAAAGCCCTCCAACAGGAGCATCGCCCGGATGCGGCAGGGCGTCGCGCCGAAACTGAGGTGTACGCCCACCTCCTCCCGCCGTGAGCGGGTCTGCACCCAGAAGGTGCCCGCCACGCCCAGGCAGAGGTTGACGAGGAAGAACACGGACAGGGCCAGGTTGCGGCGGAAGAGGGCGGTGCTGGTGGCGTAAGCCTGGTCCTCCAGCATCGTCCGGTAGCACTGCACCTTGTTGGCATAGAGGTTGCCTGCCTTGAGGTTCTCCAGCATCCAAGGCTGGAAGTCGTGGAGGAAGCGGGTCATGCTGACGCCGTCCTTCAGACGGAGGGCGACCTGCATACTCGATGACACTCTCCAGGCAATCTGAGCCGGGTCCATGCTGCGTATCAGGAACGGGCGGGGTTTCTCGTCCAGCCGCTTCTTGATGGGGCCTATGGCGCCGGGCACTTCAATGTAGTTCGTGTCGCCGTTGGTTATCCACGGCAGGAACTTGCCGCGGGGGTCGGTGTCGCCCCACCCCACCTGCAGCAGGTCTTCCGTCATGATATATTCGTGCTCGCGGCACAGGTAATCGGACAGTTCCTTCAACGTCCGTCCCCGGGAAGGACGGAAGGCAAAGGTCTCGAAGAACTGCTGGCCCGCCACATACTCCAGCGTGTTCCACCGCGTGTTCAGCGTATCTTTCGGCAGCGGGAGGCTGGTCTGCATACTACCATTCCCACCGGGGAAACCTACTCCTATCAGCGGAGTGGCCAACGCCACATCCGGATGTTGACGCACACGCAGCATGATAGACTCCAACGTACGCATCCGCCCGGCAGAATCCCAAGCAGCGGCATCGTAACCCGGAGCTTCGGACGGCAATTCCCCGAAAGAAACGACGGCCATGCGCCCGGCGTCATAGCCCAGGGGCAGGCTGCGGTCGTGCAGGGAGACAATGACGGGGTCGAAGATGGCCCACGAAATAACAGAAACAAGTATAAGTTCGGCCAGCAGCCAGCCGTTTCTGCGGCGACGGGCCCAAAGGGTATGTAGGATTAAACGTATCATGGCGGTATTATCTTTTTTCATACAAGGATTGGACAATGGGACGACGCAACGACCACCAGGCAGGGATGAAGGCCGACAACAAATTCAGCACGAGGCACAGACCTAAGGCGCAGATAAAAACCAGCGGGGCGAAAAGCATCTCGCCGCTGACGTAGGCGGCATCGCTCTGCACACGGGTGGCATAGCTGTCCAGTATAGTGAACACCCAGCCTCTGCCAAGGAAGAGACATATCCACGCTGTCACCAGCCCGATAAATCCACCGATAAAGGTGAGCAACAGGTTCTCCCAAAGCACCATATTCAGCAGGGTGTTGCGCCATGCCCCGAAGGTCTTGCGGATACCCATCTCTGCCAGGCGACTCTCCATGCGGCTGGCTATCAGACCGGACAGGTTGAGGGCAGGCACCAGAAGCAGCACCAGGACGATGAGCAGCAACTGGCGGACAGCCTTGGCCATGCTGCCATCGCTGCCGGCAGTGCCCTCCAAGACGCTCTGCCAGTGGGTGCAGGGACCGCCCTGTATCTCCAACGTCAGGTTCTCGCTCTGGTGGGAGGTGTTGTAACGTTGTATGTGCTCGTCAATGGCTTGACAGATGCGGGCTATGCCTTCCTTGTCCCGCACGGCGATAGTGATGCTGAGGGGACCCAGCTCCCAGGCATGCCCGTTATTGCCGTCCAAGAGACTCTTCTCGATGCTGTAGGGAGCATACATATCGGCGTACGAGTGTTCCATCAGCTTGCTGGGTGCCTCGACCACGCCACATACCGTGAAGGTTCTGTAATTCATCAGAAACGTGCGCCCCGTCACCCCGGTATCCGCTCCGAACAGCAGACGGGCCAGGCGGTCCGTAATGACGGCCCGGTACATGCCTCCGTCGAAGTCGTCCTGCGTGAAGGCTGCCCCGTCCTTGAAGCGGAAGGTATAGAGGCGGAAATACTCGGGATCGGACAGACGAACCTTCACCGGTTCATCTTCACGCCCATCCGGCCGTTGCACATAAGCTGCCCCACTCCAGGCATTGCAATAGCCGGACACCACGGCGGCATCCTCCAGAGGCCGGAACCATTCGGTCACTGCCCGGTGGGAGTAGCCGTTGGTCCACCAGGCCCAACCACCGTTATCAAAGGTCTGCGACAGCTTCAGGCCGCCCATGTAGAGGGTGGTGGCACGTCGCTCCTCCGGATAGACCGGGGCCAGCCGCACATAATAGATGACCGCCATCATCATCGTCATGGCAATGGCCAGGGCCGTACCCACAATGTAGAGGGTGCTGAACAGGCGGTTCTGCTTCAGCAACTCCCAGGCTTGCTTAAGATAGAGTTTGGTATTCATAGTATCACTTCTTTAGTTTCAGGCTGTTCTTGTTCTTGTAGTTGCTCATGTCGCTGACCACCACCTGCTCGCCCGGCTCCAAGCCGCTGACCACCTCGACGTACTCGAAATTCGAGTCGCCCAGCTGTACCTTGCGCTTCTCCAGTTCATCATCGGCGGTGCGGACAAACAGTTCATACTCACCACGTCCCACGTAGTAGCTGGCGTTGGCAATGCGCATCACGTCTTCCTTCACGGCGTTCATCACGTAGACATCCGTCTTGAGACCGGAACGCAGGCGTTTGTTGCTGTCGTCCTCCAACTGGACGGTAAAGCTGATGACACCGTTCTTCGACAGCGGAGTAACGCTGCTCACCTGCCCCACCAGTTGCTCGCGGCCAATTTTCACAATGGCCTTACCGCCGGCAGCCACACGGTCGCCATAAGTGTCGGCAATCTCGCCCTCCACCTTGAAATGACTCAGGTCGGAGATGATGGCAATCTGTGTGCCTTGGCTCACCTGCACGCCAATCTGGTCGTTGATGTACGTCAGGATGGCTTTGCGGGGCGAACGCACCTGAGCATCTTCCAAAGTACGGCGAGTCTCAGCCAAATCTTTGCGGAAGATACTCAACTCCAATTCCTTCACCTTGTAGTCAGCATCCAGTGTCTGACGCTTGCCTTCATATTGCTGGCGCAGCTGTTCCAATTCCAGTTCGGATACATTAACATCCAGCTCTGCCTGGCGCACCTGGTCGGTGGTACCGGAACCGATACTGTCCAGATATTGTTCGTTGCGCAAGATGACACGCTTGCGGTTAAGCTGCATCTCGCTTACCTTTATCTGATTGGCCAGGTCGTTCAGTGCCACCTCATTATTTATCCTCAACTGCTCCAACTGATATTTCTTGGTCAGTTCTTCATCCAGCAACTTCTGATAGGCGGTTTCGGTACTCTGCAAGTCCAGCTTCAGGATAGGAGTTCCCACATCCACGCTGTCTCCACCTTTCTTATATACCTCAACGATGCGCGTATTGATGGGCGAGTTGATAATCTCCTCAAAAGCAGGCACCACCTTGCCCGAAGCACTCACACTGACCTCAATAGTACCCTGGTCTACGGTGGAGAACACCAAATCCTTCTCTTTCACTCCCGTGCGCATTACAGAGATAAGCACACTGATTACTACAATGACTATCACACCGCTGATTCCATAGCGGATGAACTTCTTGTTACGCTCTTTTCGGCGCACTTCTTTCGGAATTTCCCTATCCATATCTTATATACTTTAGTTTATTTTGACTTCTTTCCCGGTTTACCTGAAACCGGACACTCCTCCCATCTCTAAGCGAAATCCGTGCCAAAAAATCAATTCGCTGAATATCAGAGGTAAGAACAAAAAAAAGGTGTCCGATATCGGACACCCCTGTACATTTTCGGATAACTTACCGTACAATTCATTTACCGCAGCCGCAATCTGTCTCCCACCTCGGGCACATAATCTTCATCGCACTTATTCATCTTATAAAGGTTCTTCAAACGGATACCAAATTTCTGCGAAATGGAATGCATGGAATCACCGTCGCGCACGATGTACTCTTCATAAGGCTTCTGCGCTTTCTTGTTTTTCTTCTTCAGGTAAATAATGTCGCCCGTTTCCAGCGTATACTCCTTATGTAAATCATTATACTTCACCAATTTCTTCCAACTGATGTCAAACTCACCGCCCAACAAACGGAAAGTATCGCCGTCGCGCGCCACAACATAAACCAGGCCATTGGCCAGATAAGTCTGGTGAGGATTGGCCAACCAAGGCTTTTTCTTCAACAGCTTTTGCCAGCGGCGTGCCTCACGCTTACTCATTCCTTTATGATCATATTTATAAAGATCATAATCCTCGATGATAGTAATAAGGCGGTTGGCATACGAACGGTCGGTGGCATACCCCGCTTTCTTCAAGCCTTTGGCCCAGCCTTTATAATCCGTAATCTTCAATTTGAAAAGAAAAGCATAACGCGGACCGTTCTTCAAGAACTTGGAATGATCTTCATACGAATCCTCCACTTTTCGATAAGCCCGAAAGCATTCTCCTTTGGCATCATCATCATGATAAACCTTGCGTCCCTTCCAGCCATGACACTTGATACCGAAGTGGTTATTACTCTTACGAGCCAATACACTACGTCCTGCCCCGCTTTCCAAAAGACCTTGTGCCAGCGTGATGCTGGCAGGAATCCTATACTTGTTCATTTGCTCTACTGCAAGAGGGGCATATTCTTTGATATATTTATTATATGTGGCATTTCTGCGCTGAGCCTGTCCCTCTACAGACAGGCAACACAAAAAGAAGACGCTCAGAAAAAAAGCACGGATCATTCGTTTCATACGGATAACTTATCTTAGTTAGATGAAGCATAAATATTTCTTCATTGCTCTGCAAAAGTCCGCAAAAGATTCGAGAAAAACAATCATTTTATTATTTATTAGTGCATATCGTATAGTGAAATGGCATAAAATGCCTACTTTTGGGCACACGAAACAACCTAACGAAAAATATGAAAGTCCGTTGTAAGAAAATTGTAACCGCAGGGTTCGTGTTACTGCTGACATCCTGCTCCCATATATTCTATCCTAAAACCAATGCTCTGGAAAGCATACAACAAGGTATGTCTCCCCAAGAGGTTACCCAACTTTTAGGCAAGCCCGACTATCGCCGTTTCGACCATGACCTGGAAGAATGGGAATACCGTAAACTGCTAAGTGCGCTGGAAAGTGAACCGACCATAGTGATTGTGAGATTTGAAGACGGGAAACTGGTATACATGGACTCCTTCAAGGAAAGTGAGCGCTCCCCGACTCCCCGTCCTCATAAGCACTAAAATAGCAAGAATCACAGAAATCATTCAAAAAACAATCCACCCATGAAAGAATTGAATATCTCTATCTCCATCCGAATTTGTCAGGAAGAAGAACTGAGTGCAGATGACCGCGAGCTTTTGGAAGCCGCACGCCGGACTACTTACCACAGCTATGCACCCTATTCACATTTCTCTGTAGGAGCAGCTGCACGCTTGGTCAACGGTGTCCTCATTACTGGCAGCAACCAGGAAAATGCCGCCTATCCATCAGGACTCTGCGCCGAACGGACTACCTTATTTTATGCCAATTCACAATACCCCGACCAGGCAGTCGACACCTTGGCCATTGCCGCCCGCAATGAGAGCGGAGAATTTCTGGTTAAACCCATTCCACCTTGCGGTGCCTGTCGTCAGGTAATGCTGGAAACCGAACAACGCTTCCGACACCCGATGCGTATCCTGCTTTTCGGCACCGAAGGTATTTACGAAATAAAGGGCGCTGGCAGTCTGTTGCCTCTATCTTTCGACTCATCTGCCATGAAATAGTCACTATATCATAGGGTATCTCACTATTTTTTCTTACTTTTGTGCCCGAAAAACAGCAAAAATAGGAACTTATGACAAAAGACTATCCTGCCGTCCTCCTTATCTATACGGGCGGCACCATCGGCATGATAGAAAATCCGGAAACTGGTGCGTTGGAAAACTTCGATTTCGACCACCTGCTCCGTCATGTGCCCGAACTGAAGCGGTTTAACTACCACATTTCGTCTTATCAGTTTGACCCACCCATCGACTCATCAGACATGGAACCTGCTCTATGGGCGAAAATCGTCAAAATCATACATGATAACTATGACCGCTTTGACGGATTTGTCATCCTGCACGGGACAGATACTATGGCCTATACAGCTTCTGCTCTGAGTTTCATGTTGGAAAATCTGGGAAAACCAGTTATCCTGACCGGTTCGCAACTACCTATCGGAACCTTGCGCACAGACGGTAAAGAAAACCTTATCACAGCCATTGAAATCGCTGCCGCCCGTCGACCGGATGGCTCTCCCATGGTGCCGGAAGTATGCATCTTCTTTGAAAACGAACTGATGAGGGGAAACCGCACCACCAAAATCAATGCAGAAAACTTCAATGCTTTCCGTTCATTCAACTATCCTTCATTGGCAAAAGCCGGTATCCACATCCGCTATAACGAACATCTGATACGACGCCCCAACCCTGCCCGCCCGATGAAACCCCACTATCTGTTCGACACCAACGTAGTCATGCTGACCCTCTTTCCGGGCATACAGGAAAGCATCATAGACTCCGTGCTGCATGTGCCGGAACTGAAAGCCGTGGTGCTCAAAACCTACGGTTCGGGCAACGCTCCACAAAAAGAATGGTTCATCCGCCAACTGACCGAAGCAACCGAACGCGGCATCATCATTGTCAACATCACGCAATGCCCCAGCGGAGCCGTAGAAATGAGCCGCTATGAAACGGGACTTCACTTGCTGCAGGCCGGTGTCATCAGCGGCTATGACAGCACGCCAGAATGTGCCGTCACCAAACTGATGTTCCTCTTAGGACACGGACTCAGCCTGCCCGAAATCAGACATTTGATGAATTCTAACTTAGCGGGCGAAATCACCAAAGATAGTGATTAGCATAGTCGCCCACGCCCCCACTCTCCCGTACGCTTTCCGCACCGAAAGAGAAACTCTACAAAGAGAGACAAGCCTGCAAGGCTGCAGAGAAATCTCGCAGCCAACAGTCTTGTCTTCTGAATACATACCCCCCAATAGAAGACCTATTTTTAGCAGACTTTACAGCCCCATAAAATGAAGCACCTGCACAAAACTCCTTCATTTGTGCGGTGTTTCGAGTAAAAAGACTTACCTTTGCCCCCATCTTATTGATAAATCATTTTAAAACAGAAATAAATATGAAAGCATTTGTATTTCCCGGACAAGGTGCCCAGTTTGTAGGCATGGGAAAAGACTTGTATGACAACTCACCGTTGGCCAAAGAATTGTTCGAAAAAGCCAATGATATTTTAAGCTACCGCATTACCGACATCATGTTTAACGGTACTGATGAAGATCTCCGCCAGACCAAGGTTACTCAGCCTGCCGTATTCTTGCATTCGGTCATTTCTGCCCTCTGCATGGGCAACGAGTTCAAGCCCGAAATGACAGCCGGACATTCACTGGGCGAATTCTCAGCTTTGGTCGCAGCCGGTGCACTGACTTTTGAAGACGGCCTGAAGCTGGTTTATGCCCGCGCCATGGCCATGCAGAAAGCCTGCGAGGCACACCCCTCTACCATGGCTGCCATCATTGCCTTGCCGGATGAGAAAGTAGAAGAAATATGTGCACAAGTTCAGGCTGAAGGCGAAGTATGTGTAGCTGCCAACTTCAACTGCCCGGGCCAGATTGTCATCTCCGGCTCCATCGAAGGCATCAATAAAGCCTGTGAACTGATGAAAGCTGCCGGTGCCAAACGTGCCCTGCCGCTGAAAGTAGGCGGTGCTTTCCACTCTCCGCTGATGGAACCGGCACGTGCAGAACTGGCTGCAGCCATCGAAGCTACAGAAATCCACACTCCGAACTGTCCGGTGTATCAGAACGTCGATGCTCTTCCACACACCGACCCGGCTGAAATCAAGAAGAACCTTGTTGCCCAGCTGACAGCCTCTGTCCGTTGGACACAGACAATCAAAAACATGATTGCCGATGGTGCTACTGATTTCACTGAATGCGGTCCGGGTGCCGTACTGCAAGGACTCATCAAGAAAATCGACAAAGAAGCCATAGCCCACGGCATTGCCTGATACATCCGAGCATTAAGCAAAAGATATATTGTATCTTCTATCACTACCACAAGAGCTGCAATTTTCTCGATTGCAGCTCTTTTTATAAACAGACGGCAGTAACGGTACCATTCACAGCGTATTTCCCCCTCCATCAGTAGATGTTTATTTCTTAGCTATAAGCAGCACGCTGCCACGCCATAAAAAGCCGGCTTCCAAAGTATAAGCAATCTGCTTCCGTAAGATAAGAGTCTGTCCGGCATAGCAGACCCAAGAAAATGTCACGGATTCTGGCTGGTCAACCAAAAACATGATATTAAACATATCTTCCTACTACATTTTTTTCTTCCTTTCCATGACAATATGTCAAAGGAAAGTCCTACATTTGCATCTGTTCAAAGTTAACCTACATAGAAAAACTATAATTGCAGAATCAAGATGAAAAAGGAAATCAAATTCAGCCTCGTCTATCGGGACATGTGGCAATCCTCCGGCAAGTATCAGCCACGGGTAGACCAACTGGTGCGTGTAGCTCCACTCATCATTGACATGGGCTGTTTTGCCCGCGTAGAAACCAATGGAGGTGCATTCGAGCAAGTCAACCTGCTTTATGGCGAAAACCCCAATAAAGCCGTGCGTGCTTTCACCAAACCTTTCAATGAAGCAGGCATACAGACACACATGCTTGACCGCGGCCTGAATGCGCTCCGCATGTATCCCGTACCTGCCGATGTACGCCGATTGATGTACAAGGTAAAACATGCCCAAGGCGTAGACATCACCCGTATCTTCTGCGGATTGAACGAGACAAGAAACATCATACCCTCCATCAAATATGCCCTTGAGGCAGGCATGATTCCGCAAGCTACACTTTGCATCACTTATTCGCCAGTTCATACTGTAGATTATTATGCCGACATAGCCGACCAGCTAATTGCAGCGGGAGCTCCGGAAATCTGCCTGAAAGATATGGCCGGCATCGGACGGCCGGCTATGTTAGGACGTCTTGTAAAACGCATCAAAGACAAACATCCTGATGTCCTCATCCAATATCACGGACACAGCGGACCGGGACTTTCCATGGCTTCCATCTTAGAAGTATGTGAGAATGGCGCCGACATCATCGACGTAGCCATGGAGCCAATGTCGTGGGGCAAGGTGCATCCCGATGTCATCTCCGTACAGGCCATGCTGAAAGATGCCGGGTTCCAAGTGCCCGAAATCAACATGAAAGCTTATATGGAAACACGCAGCATGACACAAAGCTTCATCGATGATTTCCTGGGCTATTTCATGGATCCCACAAACAAGCACATGTCTTCTTTATTGCTTAAATGCGGACTTCCGGGCGGCATGATGGGCTCCA
Organism: Mediterranea sp. An20; assembly: GCF_002160055.1. GTDB lineage: Bacteria > Bacteroidota > Bacteroidia > Bacteroidales > Bacteroidaceae > Bacteroides > Bacteroides avicola. Next base: position 56,268 of record NZ_NFJV01000017.1, on the reverse strand, counting down.
TGATGGCCGACTTGAAAGGGGTACACTCAGGTATCAATATGATTCTCAAGAGCAAAAACGAATCGGAATTAAGCCTGGACGATCTGCTCGTCATGCTGTTCGATGAAGTTGAATACGTCTGGCCGAAACTGGGTTATCCTCCTTTGGTTACACCTTTCAGCCAATATGTTAAGAACGTTGCTCTGATGAACCTGATGCAACAGGTTAAAGGGGAAGAACGCTGGACCATGATAGACAACCATACTTGGGATATGATCTTGGGTAAAAGCGGTCGCCTGCCCGGAAAACTGGCTCCTGAAATCGTAGAACTTGCCAAACAGAAAGGCTATGAGTTTACTGATGCCGATCCGCAACTGAATTACCCCGACGCCCTCGACACCTACCGCAAAGAAATGGATGAAAAGGGATGGGAATATGGACCGGACGATGAAGAACTGTTTGAATTGGCCATGCACGACCGCCAGTATCGCGACTATAAATCTGGCGTAGCCAAGAAACGCTTCGAAGAAGAACTGATTCGCGCTAAAGATGCTGCTATGGCTAAAGGAGGATTCAACGAAGAAGAAATCAAAAAACTGAAACGCGCCAAGGCAGATCCCATCATCGCTCCATCTAAAGGACAAGTGCTTTGGGAAGTATCGGTAGAGGGACCATCATCTGCACCGTTCATCGGCCGCAAATACCAGCATGACGAGGTATTCTGTTATGTCTCTACCCCATGGGGAGAATATGAAAAAGTGATGACCGGATTTACAGGACGCGTGGTTGAAGTATGCGCCAAGCAAGGTGATATAGTAAATAAAGGAGATGCCATCGCTTATGTAGAGCGGAGCGACATCTTTGCATGACGCGAACCGTTGCGCCACTGACAGAAAGATAGCCAATCAAGATGCAGTAATAAAGGGCGGGGATGAGTGCTTTGCCTGTCAAGCCATATCCCCGCCCTTATTTTTATGACTTTCCCGCCAACTTTTATCCAGACAAAAAATCTTCCCGTAGTTCCGTAACCCGGCATGTCACATAGGCGGAATTGGAATTATGTCAGGAAAGAGAACTGTTACGGTACAGGCTGCAAAGTCCAACCAAATCATTCTCAAGCCAAAGCATCCCGAAATTCCAGATATTCCCAATACGCTAAGGCTACTTTTTCTCTAACTTGAAAGAGCCGAATAATTATAAATCGGTTCCTTTACGGATTTCTCCATTTATACGTTTCCTTACAACAGAGTAAGCCTTCTGAAAGAGAGCAGATTGTTCCATGGTCTGCATCATCTCTTTAAACCTGCATACCGGTATGGAAAAAGTCAGTTCATGCTTTGGAATCAACGGACGAGCCGACGGGTCGAGCAAGCCAATGAAACAGCGTCGGCCACCCTCTGCATTTTCTTTCGCCGCAAAAGTCACTATACTACAACATCCTGAAGCAAACCGTGTGCAGACGGCATCATCGTCATTATTATCATAAAATGCCCAAGAACAAAGCCCGGAAAGAACATCTGGCGTAGCGAAACACAAAATGCCTTCCATTCCATCCAAATTATCCAGATGATCCATGCGGACAAAGTTGAGATATGGCTTTACGGACAAACGGATGCCTAACCGGTCAATATACGTCTTTACCTGTTCCTTGGTCTGCTTATAATGTTCTACCTCCGATACAAACGTCGGCACCCGATCAGGCATAGGGGCAAAAGCTGTGTACAAACTGCCACCACCACACAACACATTATCCGCAGAAAGTGTCAACGAGTCGCCATCGCATACTTTGCGTATGGCACCTATCATGCAACGTGGAATCTTCCTCACCTCCGTTACCGCCGTATGGCTGTATCCCCAAGCTACAGGTAAAGGTGAATTCTCGCCGAAAGCCTCTCTATATCTGATAACGAACTCGTGTACGGTCATAGTCCTGCCTTGGTTTTAAAACGCTTCTGTCATATTAAAATAGAAAAGGGTCTGGTTGTTCACCGTATTCTTGCCTAAATCCAACCGGACATTCATGCGCGGCTGTACCTCAATGCGCAAGCCCACTCCATAGTTGGGCAATACCCCTTCAACCCTTACTGGCGTAGGTCCCATGAAACCACATCCTCCCCATACGACGAATCCCAAATGGTTAATGATGCGCTTCAGCCACGTATCCTGGTCGGTATTGAACATCTGGCGATATTCAGCAAGCACCACATGCGATGATTTGTCACGGTATTGTCCCATGTAATATCCACGCAAGTCAAAAGGAGTTCCCGTCAAGGAATATTGAGTCAAGGGAATATCATTGCCAAACACGTTCTTGCTTTGAGCAGTCCAAGCAAGGACTTTTCTGTTGCCTACCTGCTTATACTGCCGATAGTCTAACTCAAGACGATAGAAATTATTATTGCTTCCGAATATTTTATGATACATCACTCCACGAAAATCAAGATATAAACCACGATAAGCATTCGACGGAACATCGCGACTGTCGTAGGTCAGCAGAAAGCCCAGACCGGAATTAAAATTTTTATAGCCATGACTATCCCCTCCGGCTGCGACATAAGAAGGCTCCTCAGCCAAGTACTTCCCCGGCTTAGTGAAATGATCATAATTGATATCAATCTGCGGTCCGGCAAAGAAATTACTTTCTCCTAACCGAAAAAGGAACCAAGGGTTGATTTGAACACCACTATACCGGTACTGACTGGTGGTATCGCTGCGCACATAATCCCGATTGGTGTTGTATCCTACCCCATAAAAATTCTCTACGGTATTCTTGTAACTGAACTTTCCGAAAATACGAAAGCGGTCATGCTTGAAAAAGAGTTGAGGCTTTGAAAAAAGATTAATGCCTCCGTCAAACATGAAAGCAATAGCCATCGGAACCACCGAACGTTTCAGCAAAGTATCCGAAGGATGCATACTAAAAGTCATCAAAGCACTTCCACCGACCAACAGCCCAAAATCAGGTGAATAGCTTGGCCCTCCCAAAATATTATAATGAAAATTACGCTGCGCCACCCGCTTCTTTCGCAATTCTTTCTTCGTAGGTGTACGCATAGTATCTGTAGTTATAGACAAAGAATCAACCTCTTGAGCCTGTACTCCGGCCGTTATCAGCCAAAACAAGAGAAAAGCATATAGAAAATGTTTCATAAATCAATTCGCATATAGTTTGCAAAATAAACACTTTTTGAGCAGAAATAGTTCCTTTAAGGCCACAATAAATCTAAAGCCAGCCCTAATTTTTCAAAAAATGCACTACATTTGCAGGCAAATCCAATTATTAAGACAAGACTTAACATAGAAAAACATTCGACAATGAAAAAGAAACTTACAACCTTGGCACTTTTCAGTGCTGCCCTGTTCACTGTTCAGGCCCAACAAAAGGCGGGAGGCATCAGTCCCGACATGCTCCAGGACATACAAAAATCGTATGTAGAAACCCCAGCCGAACGTGCTATCCGCAATGCCATCGCTCAGAACGACATCCGCAAGCTCACCCTCAACTTGGACAACCAGAAAGGACTCGACACCGAATTCTCCATCCGAGTTAAATCCAAAGGCATCACCGACCAACAATCCAGTGGACGATGCTGGCTTTTTACCGGGATGAACGTGATGCGCGCCAAAGCTATCGCACGATACAATTTACCCGAACTGGAATATTCGCAGGCTTATTCGTTCTTCTGGGACCAACTGGAAAAGGCCAACCTATTCTTGCAAGGCATTATTGACACAGCCGACAAACCTATGACCGACCAAACCGTAGAATGGCTTTTCAAACATCCGCTGAGCGACGGAGGAACTTTCACGGGAGTAGCCGATATTATAGGAAAATATGGCTTGGTGCCCAAAGAAGCAATGCCTGAAACCTATAGCAGCAACCATACCTCACAAATGTCTAACCTCATCGGATTGAAGCTCAAGGAATTCGGACTTGAACTGCGTGAAATGTCCGCACAGAAAACCAAAAAAGAAAATATAGAGAGCCGAAAAACCGACATGCTGAAAGAAGTTTACCGTATGCTCGCTCTCAATCTGGGCGTTCCCCCTACCGAGTTTGATTACATCCGCAGGGATGCCAGCGGAAAACGGGTGGAAGTCGAACACCATACCCCGATGTCATTCTTGGAAAAGTATGGCGACAAGAGCCTGTTGACCAACTTTGTCATGCTGATGAACGACCCGACCCGCGAATACTACCAATGCTATGAAATAGCTTACGACCGCCACCGCTACGATGGACATAACTGGAAATACGTCAATCTGCCTTTGGAGGATATCAAACAAATGGCTATCGCATCCTTAAAAGACAGCACTGCGATGTATTTCAGTAGCGATGTCACTCAGTTGGATGCACAGCGAGGCTACCTGGATGTGGACAATTATGACTATGGTTCGCTAATGGGCGTCAACTTCGGCATGGATAAAAAGGAACGCATCCAGACTTTCTCCAGCCTGTCTGCCCATGCTATGACCCTCATGGCAGTAGATTTGGACAAAGACGGGAAACCGGTAAAATGGATGGTAGAAAACAGTTGGGGACCTTCATACGGACATCAGGGCCATCTTATCATGAGCGACAAATGGTTTGATGAGTATATGTTCCGTCTTGTTGTAGAAACCAAGTACGTACCGGAAAAGATTCAAGCCATCTTCAAGCAAAAGCCTATTCAACTGCCTGCATGGGACCCCATGTTTGCTGAAGAACGCTGACGGGAAACCTTTGCTGATTAATCGGCAAGGAATGAAAAAGATATGCCATCGGAGCTACAAAGCCTGGTGGCATATCTCTTTTTTATACCCTAACACCATCTAAAATACAAAAAACATACAGGCGCAGGCATCGTGTGTTTCAGAAAAAAGCATCACCTGATAGCGGCAATGAAGAGATTCAGACTTGGAACGCTCCGCGCTGATGCCTCATGTGCATAAGAAAGTCCTCTGATAAGCCCTTCCTGAAAAGTTTCCACGCGATAGGCAGTGTGCTGATTATATATTAGAAGTTGAATGCTGATTATTAATAGAATACACCGTTCACCATTCATGGGTCGAAAGGTCTAAACCACCTCAATATGGCTGTTAGAATGCAACAAAACTCACGTTGCAATGCCGCATCACAAGGGTGCCCATATCAGAACAGCCATACGACAAGCAATTTCCACACAGAAAAGTTCAACTCTGACCACATTTTTGCTATCTATTCCCTTATCATTTACACAGATTTTAGTATTTTTGCGGTCAAGTAAGCAAAACCTTTAATTTAAATAAACGCATGGCAAATGTAATTAAATTGCGAAAAGGCCTTGACATTAACCTGAAAGGCAAACCCGCTAAAGAGTTGCTCAGCGTGAAAGAACCGGGATTCTACTCACTTGTACCCGACGATTTCACGGGCATCACTCCCAAAGTCGTGGTGAAAGAACAGGAATATGTGATGGCCGGGGGACCCTTGTTCATCGACAAGAATCACCCCGAATTAAAATTTGTTTCGCCTGTCAGCGGTGTAGTCACCAGCATAGAGCGTGGTGCACGGCGCAAGGTGTTGAATATCGTGGTTGAAGCTGCCCAAGAGCAGGACTACGAAGAGTTTGGTAAAATGAATCCGGCAGCGATGAGCGGAGAACAAGTAAAAGAAGCTCTGCTGAATACAGGCATGTTTGCCTTTTTCCGCCAACGTCCCTACGATGTGATTGCCGACCCTACCGTGCAGCCTAAAGCCATATTCGTTTCGGCTTTCGATTCTGCCCCACAGGCTCCCGATTTTGAATTCGTGCTGAAAGGCGAGGAAAACAACTTCCAGACAGGTCTTGACGCTCTCTCAAAAATAGCCAGAACTTATTTGAATATCAACGTCCACCAAACCAGTCCGGCTCTTACACAGGCAAAGAATGTCACGATTACCATCTTCGATGGACCGCACCCCGCAGGCAATGTAGGCGTACAAATCAACCACATTGACCCCATTGTAAAAGGCGAGACAGTCTGGACCCTCGCACCGGAAGCCGTCATTTTCATCGGACGACTGATGAATACCGGACGCGTAGATATGACACGCACCGTGGCCCTGACAGGAAGCGAAGTGCTGAAACCCGCTTATGTCAAACTGAAAGTAGGCGCCTTATTGACCCATGTTTTCAAAAACAATGTCAATGCCAATAAAGACTTGCGCTATATCAGCGGCAATGTGTTGACTGGCAAGCAAGTATCTCCCAATGGATTTCTCGGAGCATTCCATACTCAGCTTAGCGTCATTCCCGAAGGTGATGAAATCCATGAAATGTTAGGATGGATTATGCCCCGCTTTAACCAGTTCAGCACCAGCCACTCATATTTCTCATGGCTGACAGGCAAAAAGAAAGAATACGTCATAGATGCACGTGTGAAAGGGGGCGAACGCCACATGATTATGTCCAACGAATACGACCGTGTCTTTCCGATGGACATCTTTCCCGAATATCTCGTCAAAGCCATCATTGCAGGTGACATTGACCGTATGGAAGCCTTAGGCATCTACGAAGTGGCACCCGAAGACTTTGCATTATGCGAATTCGTATGCTCCTCAAAAGTGGAGGTGCAACGTATCGTGCGTGCCGGTCTTGACATGCTCCGTGCCGAAATGGCCTGACGCCACTGGATATATGTGACTGGAAAATAACAAAAAACAAACTCTTAATCATTAAATTTTAATGAATGCTTTAAGAAAATATCTGGATAAGATAAAACCGAACTTCGAAGAAGGCGGCAAGTATCATGCCTTCCGGTCGGTGTTTGAGGGCTTTGAAACATTCCTCTTCGTGCCCAATACCACTTCGAAGTCGGGAACACACATCCACGACTCCATCGACAGCAAGCGTATCATGTCGATTGTGGTCATAGCGCTGATACCGGCCTTGCTGTTCGGTATGTATAATGTAGGTTACCAGCATTTCCATGCTACCGGCATGACCGGTGGTTTTTGGGAAATGTTCGGTTATGGTTTCCTGGCCGTTCTGCCCAAAATCATTGTTTCCTATGTAGTAGGTCTTGGCATTGAGTTCATCGTCGCTCAATGGAAGAAAGAAGAAATACAGGAGGGATTTCTGGTCAGCGGTATTTTAATCCCCATGATTGTACCGGTCGACTGTCCTTTGTGGATGTTGGCCATTGCGACTGCGTTCTCCGTTATTTTTGCCAAAGAAGTATTTGGCGGAACGGGCATGAATGTGTTCAACGTAGCATTGGTGACACGCGCCTTCCTGTTCTTCGCCTATCCCACCAAAATGTCGGGTGATGCTGTATGGGTATCTTCAGACAGCATTTTCGGACTGGGACAAACCGTCGATGGGCTGACCGTGGCCACCCCCTTAGGCATTGCCAAGACTTCGGCCGCTGCTCCAGATTTCTCCTGGGACATGGTGACGGGACTCATACCCGGTTCTATCGGCGAAACAAGCGTCATAGCCATAGCCATTGGTGCCATTATCTTGCTCTGGACAGGCATTGCCAGTTGGAAAACCATGCTGTCCGTTTTCGTGGGAGGTGCTTTCATGGCCTGGATATTCAATGTGGCAGGACCAGACACAGCTGTCGCACACATGCCTTGGTACGAACATCTTGTGTTGGGTGGCTTCTGCTTCGGTGCAGTATTTATGGCAACCGACCCTGTCACTTCTGCACGCACTGAAACCGGCAAGTACATCTACGGTTTCCTCATCGGTGCCATGGCCATCATTATCCGTGTACTCAATCCGGGCTATCCCGAAGGTATGATGCTCGCTATCTTATTGATGAACATCTTTGCCCCGCTCATTGACTATTGTGTGGTGCAAAACAACATCAGTCGCCGCGAGAAACGGACAGCCCTCAAGTCGAACCATTAAAATACCGAATGACAAATGAATACCAACAGTAACACTTACACCCTCATTTATGCTTCGGTAATGGTTGTTATCGTAGCATTTCTGCTGGCTTTTGTAAGCTCGTCTCTGAAGGAAACACAGAATAAAAATGTGGAGATGGACACTAAAAAGCAAATCCTCGCCGCATTGAACATCAGAAACGTGGCTGATGCCGAGGCAGAATATAATAAATATGTAAAAGCCGACATGCTGATGCAGGAAGACGGCACACTGAAAGAAAACGAAGGCAAATTTGCGACCTCCTACGAAAAAGAAGTGAAAGAAAACAACCGCCTGCACGTGTTTGTGGCAGAAGTAGACGGACAAACTAAATATGTCTTCCCCGTCTACGGCGTAGGTCTGTGGGGAGCCATCTGGGGCTATGTAGCCTTGAATGACGACAAAGACACTGTCTACGGAGTGTATTTCTCGCATGCCAGCGAAACGCCCGGTCTGGGTGCTGAAATTGCCGGTGAACACTTCCAGAATGAATTTCCCGGACTGAAAACCATGAAAGACGGTCAGGTCGTTCTGGATGTAGTGAAAAACGGGAAAATAGAAGATCCCGAACATCAGGTGGACGGCATTTCCGGAGGCACCATCACATCAGTAGCTGTAGGTTCAATGCTGAAGGGATGTCTGGGCAACTACACCAAATTTTTAACGACTAACGATGCGGAGGATTAAAATTATGGGACAATTGTTTTCTAAAAAGAACAAAGAGGTATTTGCTACCCCGATAAGCATGAACAATCCTGTCACTGTACAGGTGCTGGGCATCTGCTCGGCTTTGGCAGTGACGGCCAAATTGGAACCGGCCATTGTAATGGGACTTTCCGTTACGGTTATCACAGCTTTCTCGAATGTGGTGATTTCGCTGTTGCGTAAAACCATTCCCAACCGCATCCGCATCATTGTACAGCTGGTGGTTGTGGCCGCTCTTGTAACCATTGTGAGCGAAGTACTGAAAGCTTTTGCCTATGACGTGAGCGTACAGCTTTCTGTTTATGTCGGACTAATCATCACAAACTGCATTCTGATGGGACGCCTGGAGGCCTTTGCCATGCAGAACGGTCCTTGGGAATCTTTCCTGGACGGTATCGGCAACGGATTGGGCTACGCCAAGATTCTGGTCATTGTGGCATTCATCCGTGAACTGTTGGGTTCGGGCACGTTGCTGGGATTCAATATCCTGAACTATGAGCCTATCCAGAACGCCGGGTATGTCAATAACGGCCTGATGCTGATGCCCCCCATGGCACTGATTATCGTAGCTTGCCTTATCTGGTATCAGCGTGCACGCCACAAAGATTTGCAAGAGAAATAATATATATAATGTAGTCAGAATATAAAGTTAGAATATGGAAGATTTCTTTAGCTTACTCATCCGGTCCATCTTTGTGGACAACATGATATTCGCCTTCTTCCTGGGCATGTGCTCGTACCTGGCCGTGTCGAAGAACGTGAAGACTGCCGTAGGCCTGGGCATCGCCGTTACCTTTGTGCTGGTAGTGACGCTCCCTGTCAACTATTTGCTGCAAACACGGGTATTGGGTCCCGATGCCATTATCGAAGGCGTAGACCTCAGTTTCCTGAGTTTCATTCTTTTTATCGCCATCATTGCCGGTATTACTCAACTGGTGGAGATGGCTGTCGAGCGGTTCAGTCCGTCGTTATATGCTTCATTGGGCATTTTTCTGCCACTGATTGCCGTAAACTGTGCCATCATGGGTGCTTCGCTTTTCATGCAGCAACGCATCAATCTGAATCTGAGCGACCCTAAATATATCGGCAACATCTCTGATGCTATTTCATACGCCCTGGGCTCGGGACTGGGCTGGATGCTTGCCATTGTGGGCCTGGCTGCCGTGCGTGAAAAAATGGCCTATAGCAATGTGCCGGCTCCCCTGCGCGGATTGGGCATCACATTTATCACCGTTGGGTTGATGGCGATGGCTTTCATGTGTTTCTCCGGTTTGAACATCTAATGAAGAAAGGGACAAAACAATGGATATGAACTTAATTTTAGCGAGTATCGGAGTATTCCTTGTAGTGGTGCTCCTGCTGGTAATCATTCTGCTGGTGGCCAAACGCTTCTTGGTACCGTCGGGAAACGTAAAAATAACCATCAACGGCGACAAAGTGCTGGAAGTGGCTTCCGGTTCTACCCTGCTCAACACGCTGGCCGTAAACGGAGTGTTCCTTTCGTCGGCCTGCGGCGGCAAAGGTTCGTGCGGACAGTGCAAATGCCAAGTGCTGGCAGGCGGCGGCGAGATTCTGCCGTCAGAAACACCGCACTTCAGCCGCAAACAGATTCAAGACCACTGGCGGCTGGGATGCCAGGTGAAGGTGAAGAATGACATGGAAATCAAGGTGTCCGAAAGCGTACTCGGCGTGAAAGAATGGGAATGCGAGGTTATCTCGAACAAGAACGTGGCCACTTTCATCAAAGAATTCATCGTGGCACTGCCTCCCGGCGAACACATGGACTTCATCCCCGGTTCGTACGCGCAAATCAAGATTCCCAAATACTCGATGGATTACGACAAAGACATCGACAAAGAACTGATTGGCAAGGAATATCTGCCTGCATGGGAGAAATTCGGCCTGTTCGGTTTGAAGTGTCACAACGATGAAGAGACTATCCGCGCTTACTCCATGGCCAACTATCCGGCCGAGGGCGACCGCATCATGCTGACTGTCCGCATTGCCACACCTCCTTTCAAACCAAAACCGCAGGTGGGTTTCCAAGACGTAATGCCAGGCATCGCTTCGTCGTACATCTTTACGCTAAAGCCGGGCGATAAAGTTATCATGAGCGGTCCTTATGGCGATTTCCATCCCATCTTCGACTCAAAGAAAGAGATGATGTGGATAGGTGGCGGTGCAGGTATGGCTCCGTTACGCGCACAAATCATGCACATGACCAAGACACTGCACACTACCGACCGCAAAATGTCTTACTTCTATGGTGCACGTGCGCTAAACGAAGTGTTCTACCTGCAAGACTTCCTCGACCTGGAGAAGGAGTTCCCCAACTTCTCATTCCACCTGGCCTTGGACCGTCCAGACCCTGCAGCCGATGCTGCCGGCGTGAAATACACTCCGGGCTTCGTGCATCAGGTCATCTATAACACTTACCTCAAGGACCACGAGGCTCCAGAAGACATCGAATATTATATGTGCGGCCCCGGCCCCATGTCGAAAGCTGTAGAAAAGATGCTGGATGACTTGGGCGTGCCGATGTCTAACCTGATGTTCGACAACTTCGGCGGATAAACAGAGTCCTGAAAGAAGAAAAGAGACATAAAATCAGGAAAGCGACATGCAGGCTTCCGAAATTTTATGTCTCTTTTTTATAATACTTACCGGAGGGGAGAACGCAACTGCTATTGGCAACTATGCAGGAAAATAACATCTGCAGATACAAACATCCGTTGATGCACACCTGCGCTTATCAGCCCCCTACCCTGAAACAACATCTGCTCCTTCTCAGGAGAAAAGGCTCAATCCAGTTTCAGCACCGCCAGGAAAGCTTTTTGCGGCACTTCCACATTACCAATCTGCTTCATGCGTTTCTTGCCTCGTTTTTGCTTCTCCAACAGCTTGCGCTTGCGGCTGACATCGCCTCCGTAACACTTGGCAGTCACGTCTTTGCGCACTGCTTTAATAGTTTCACGCGCTATAATCTTAGCACCGATAGCTGCCTGGATGGCTATTTCAAACTGCTGGCGGGGAATAAGTTCCTTCAACTTCTCGCACATGCGGCGACCCAACTCATAGGCATTGTCGAAGTGCGTCAAAGTAGAAAGAGCATCCACCGGCTCGCCGTTCAGCAGAATATCCAGCTTCACCAGCTTGGAGGGACGGAATCCATTGGAGTGATAGTCAAAAGAAGCATAGCCTTTAGAGATGCTCTTCAGCTTATCGTAAAAGTCTATCACAATCTCACCCAGCGGCATGTCGTAGAATATCTCCACACGATTGCCCGAAATGTATTCCTGCTTTACCAGTTCACCCCGTTTGCCCAGACAAAGAGTCATGATAGGGCCGATGTAATTGGTGGTGGTGATAACAGAGGCACGGATATAGGGCTCCTCGATATGGTCTATCAACGTCACATCCGGCATACTTCCCGGATTATGCACTTCGGTAACATGCCCCTGTTTATCGTAGACAAGGTAAGACACGTTGGGCACAGTAGTGATGACATTCATATTGAATTCGCGGTCTAAGCGTTCCTGCACAATCTCCATGTGCAGCAGTCCCAGGAATCCGCAGCGGAATCCAAAGCCTAATGCCAACGACGACTCAGGCTGGAAAGTGAGCGAAGCATCGTTTAGCTGGAGCTTTTCCAATGATGAGCGCAAATCTTCAAAGTCTTCCGCTTCGATGGGATAGACACCGGCAAACACCATAGGCTTCACCTCTTCAAATCCTGCAATAGCTTCGGCACACGGACGCGCAATGTGCGTAATGGTATCGCCAACCTTCACCTCGCGCGAAGTCTTGATGCCGGAGATAATGTATCCTACGTCACCTGTACGTAGCTCATCGCGCGGCACTAAGTCCATCTTCAGCACTCCCACTTCATCGGCTTCATATTCCTTTCCCGTATTAAAGAACTTCACCTTGTCGCCTTTGCGTATGACGCCATTCTCTACCTTGAAATAGGCAATGATACCCCGGAAAGAGTTGAACACTGAGTCGAATATCAGAGCTTGCAAAGGAGCATTTTCATCGCCTACAGGATGAGGGATCCGCTCGATGACGGCAGCCAGAATCTCTTCCACACCCATGCCCGTCTTGCCCGACGCACGAATGATTTCCTCCCGCTTGCAGCCCAGCAATTCTATGATTTCATCTTCCACTTCTTCGGGCATCGCACTGGCCATGTCGCACTTGTTGATAACGGGAATAATCTCCAGATCGTGTTCCAAAGCCATGTAGAGGTTGGAAATGGTCTGTGCCTGAACTCCTTGCGACGCATCTACGATGAGCAAAGCTCCTTCACACGCAGCAATAGAACGAGACACTTCATAAGAAAAGTCCACGTGTCCCGGAGTGTCAATCAGATTCAATATGTATTTTTCTCCTTTATAGACATATTCCATCTGAATGGCGTGGCTCTTGATAGTAATGCCCCTCTCGCGTTCCAAATCCATGTCGTCCAGCATCTGTCCTTCCGTGATTTGTATGGTGTGTGTAAACTCCAGCAGACGGTCGGCCAGCGTCGATTTGCCATGGTCGATGTGGGCAATAATACAGAAATTGCGGATATTCTTCATTTCAAATATTTTAGTGATAATTTCTTAGATGCGGGGATGCCCCGCTGTATTCCCATTTCTACAATCAAAATGTGTGTGCAAAGATACGAAAAAGGGTGAGACAAAAAAAATGCGCCGTACACATTCCCTTGTGCCAGCGCGTTTTTAGCTTTTTCCAGAAGGCAGCCTGCTTACACCAACTTAACAAAAAGTTCGCCTTCCACTTCCTCTACAGAAATCTTTCCTTCTCTCAGAAGCCAGCCGAAAGCCAAATACAAATCTTTGTCAATCAGCTTTGTCTGCTTCTTCAGCTGCTTTACAGGCATTCCCTCGGTACCATTCAGTACATTCCAGATTTTCCCGGCTGTCTCACCGGCTTTTTCTTTCAACATTTTCATCCAAAATTTAGTTAGACATACTATACGACTGTGCTCATCAAGCGGCAGAGGTATTGTTTTATTTCGTGCGCAAATATAGTTATTTTTTTGTTATATAGCCTATTATTGGTCCAAAAAACGGCTCAATGTAAGGAAAAAGAAAAGCAGACTTATCGTTTGGAAACAAAGCCGGAAACGATAAGGCATATTATTGCTTCTCTTCGGTTTTCTCCGGCAGCTTTCCTTCCAGATATTCCACCCAGATGTGGGCAGCCGATTCTATCATCCGCGCACACGGACGTTTCGCATAATATTCGGCTGTACGTTCTTCGGGCACAGCACTCCGTTCTGCCTTCTTCAACTGCAACAATTCCAGACACGTGATAGAGCCGTTCCTGCGTTTAAACTCTTCGGCCAGTCGTTGCACCAAAGCATAATTGGCAGATTTGCCGGCACGGTCTTTGCCTTCTACGGCACATTTTTCCAGCCCCGCCAACATAAACATGCCACACACCGCTCCACAAGTCAGGCGCATCCGTCCGATGCCTGCCCCAAACGAAGCAGCCATGTGCAGGGCCTGTTCACGAGTAAATCCATACATATCGGCAAATGCAGCCACTACAGATTGCGAACAGTTGAAGCCTTCCATAAAGTTCTCCACTGCTTTGTCTATTCTTTCATTCAATTCCATATATATACACACAATTATTAATCATATAGTTACATTTTCTTGTAATTCACCCACAAGTTGAAGGCGAATTGTAAAACACAGACAAGTCCGAAAAACTCTTACAATGCAGAGACAAGCAAGAGGATGTTCAGCACCGTCACCACCGAAGCTATTGCGTAGAGCACGAACGTACTCCAACGACTGTTGGCATACTCTCCCATGACGCGCCTTGACGAGGTGAGACTCACCTGCAGGAAGACGGTGAACGGCAACTGGATGCTGAGCACCATCTGGGAAACCAACAGGCCACGGAAGGGGTCGCCGATGAAAACAATCAGCAACAAAGCGACACCCAACGAGAGTATGACGCCTACGATGGAATGACTGTCTTTGATGTTGTACGACTCTCCGAAGATGCCCGCAAAGATGGAACCTGCCGCCATGCCGCTGGTGAGAGTAGACGAGATGCCCGCCAAAAGCAATGCTAAAGCAAAAATAACTGCCGCATGATTGCCCAGCAACGGTTCAAGCAAAGATTGAGCCTGTTGCAGCTCTTCCACTCGCACGCCCTGCTGGAAGAAAGTAGACGCTGCCAGCAGAATCATGGCACTGTTGATGGCCCACCCCACAATCATGGAGAATAGCGTATCAAACAGTTCATACTTCAGACGCCGACGGATAGAGACGTCATCGCGTTTGTTGTATTCATGGCTCTGGATTACCTCCGAGTGCAGGAAAAGATTGTGGGGCATCACCACCGCTCCCAATACACTCATAACGACCAGCATGCTGCCTGAGGGGAAAGAAGGAACCGTCCAGCCGCGCAACGCCTGAGGCCAGTCTACATCGACCAGGAACAGCTCGTAGATGAAAGACAGGCCGATGACCGACACGAAGGCTATGATGGCGCGTTCTATCTTCTTATAAGAGTTGGTAAACAGCATCACACCTACGAAGACGGCGGTCAGCACAGCTCCCCAGATGACAGGGATGCCGAAAAGCATCTGCAAGGCGATGGCACCGCCCAGAATCTCGGCCAGCGAAGTGGAAACAGATGCCAGCACTGCTGTTGCCAACACCGGCCTCGACACCCAGCGGGGCAGGTATCGGTTGGCGGCTTCGGAGAGGCACAGCCCCGTCACGATGCCCAGATGCGCCACGTTATGCTGCAATATGATGAGCATGATGGTAGACAGCGTAACGACCCACAACAATCCATAGCCGTAATCGGAGCCTGCCGCAAAATTGGAAGCCCAATTGCCCGGGTCTATAAAGCCGACTGTCACCAGCAATCCGGGACCTATGTAGCGAAATACATCCAAACCGCCCAGATAGCGCTTGTGGTCCCGCCGTTTCAAGTCTTTCAGTAGGTTCTTCATTGCTTTCTTTTCTGATAAGTAATGTGCAAAATTAAATGATACTAAGTAGTTGTTGATATTTAGTTTATATGATGGGTATCTGTCTTGTTGAGCGGAGCGGAGCGAAGTCGAAACATCTCCCGAGAGAATTGAGAATTAATAATTGAGATAATTGTGATTTGAGATAATTGTGATTTGAGATAAGTAAATGTGCAAAATTAAGTGATACTAAGTAGTCGTTGATATTTAGTTTATATGACGGGTATCTGTCTTGTTGAGCGGAGCGAAGCGAAGTCGAAACATCTCCCGAAAGACACGATTCCCTTGGATAGTGCATGTCATGAGATTCTTCGACTACGCCCTACGGGCTTCGCTCAGAATGACAGACACATCATTCTCCATGATAGTATAAACTAATTATGAACGGCTACTTAAACTAATTCTGATTGATTACTTAGCAAAGAAGCTGCACACGCCCTTTTCCGCGCTGCAGCTTCTCTGTGCGATAAATGTTTCAACAGGCGTTTCCTCAGAATCCCATTTCATGCAGTGCCTTACACAACTGGTCGGGGCAGGAAGTAGGGCGCATGCCGCAGCGTATGCCTTCGAGGCGCGAAATCACCTCTTTCACCGGAAGACCTTTCACCAGGCGGGCAACGCCTTGCAGATTGCCGTTGCATCCATTCCAATACTCCACTTCACGGACGATGCCATCTTCTACTTCGATGAAAATGTCCGTGCTGCATGTCCCCTTCGTCTTATAATGGTACTTCATGGGGAGGGATTATTCGTCGCCTTCTTCGGGCTTCATGTTGGTGTAGACAGTCTGCACATCATCAAATTCCTCCAGACGCTCCACCATCTTATTGATAGTTTCGCGATGTTCCGGAGCCACCTCCTTCAAGTCGTTGGGGAGGTATGTGAAGTCGCCGCCCACATCTTCGAATCCCTGCTCCTCCAGATGCTTCTGGATAGCTGCATAGCTCTTCGGGTCGCCATAGATGGTGATGGTTCCTTCTTCCTCATCCACGTCGTAATCTTCATCGACGTTATAGTCTATCATATCGAGCAGGAACTCATCCATGTCCATGCCGTCTTTCTTCTTGAAGGTGAACACGCACTTGTGGTCGAACAAGAACGCCAGCGACCCCATCGTGCCGAGGTTGCCCCCGAACTTGTTGAATACGGAGCGCACGTCGGCCACCGTGCGGGTGGGATTGTCGGTGAGCGTATCTACAAACACCGCGATGCCGTGCGGGCCATACCCCTCGTAAGTCATTCCCTTGTAATCGCTCTGGTCTTTGCCCATGGCATTTTTGATGGCGCGTTCGATATTGTCTTTCGGCATATTCTCGCGCTTGCAGGTGGCAATGATAGAACGCAGGGCGGGGTTATTCTCCGGTTCGGGTCCGCCAGCTTTCACGGCAATGGCAATCTGCTTGCCCAGGCGGGTAAATGTCTTGGCCATGTGGCCCCATCTTTTCAGTTTTGTAGCTTTTCTATATTCAAATGCTCTTCCCATTGGATTATTGTTTTAATGATTATTGTTTACGGTTTAAAAAAGTCAGCGGAGTTTGGCTCCGAGTTTGTTTTCAAGATTGGCGATAAGCTTCGACATGATTTTGTC
Source organism: Mediterranea sp. An20 (assembly GCF_002160055.1). GTDB lineage: Bacteria > Bacteroidota > Bacteroidia > Bacteroidales > Bacteroidaceae > Bacteroides > Bacteroides avicola. Next base: position 39,113 of record NZ_NFJV01000017.1, on the reverse strand, counting down.
TATTTGCTTTTCGTTCAGTGTGGCATTCTCGTCTTGCAACAGGAAGCTGACGGCGTAACTCTTCTTGCCGGCTTCGAGGTTCTTTCCTTCATAGACATCGAAAAGAGAGACTTCTTTCAGCAATTTCTTTTCTGTCTCATACGCTATCTTCTCTATTTCGGCGAAGGGGACCTGCTTGTCCAGCAGGAGGGCCAAGTCTCTTTTCACTGCCGGGAACTTGGAAATCTCCCGATAGCCGACTTTGACGTTGCGAACAGCTTTCAGCAGTTCCTTCCAGTTGAGGTCTGCATAATACACATCGTGTTCTATGTCGAATGCTTTCAACAGTTTGTGTTTCACGACGCCCACTGTAGCCAATCGCTTTCCTCCCCTTGTGTTGACGGAAAGAGCCACGGCATACATATCATCCGTCAGGTTTCCGACAACAAGGTCGTGCATCTGCAGCCCCAACCGTGCCAGGATATTCTCTACGTAGGCTTTCAATTCATATACGGAAGAATCTTCATCGGGATGAGCCCACGAGTTGGACACCTTCTTTCCCGTCAGCCAAAGCCCCAGGTGCAGTTCTTCGGTGTAAGGCGAGAGCACACGTTCAGGGTCTTCCTTGCTCTTGTTGTAATGATAGCAGTTGCCAAATTCGAAGAATTTCAAGTCGGCATTCTTGCGGTTGGTATTGTGTGCGATGCTCTCCAATCCGCCGAACAACAAGGTCTGGCGCATGGCATTGAGGTCTGCGCTCAACGGATTAAGCAGCATCACCAGGCTGTCTGAGGGATAAGAGGACAGGCCGTCGTAGTAGGCGGCGCGCGTCAGCGAGTTGTTTAATATTTCATTGAAACCACAGCCCACCAGTTGCTCTGCCACCAGATTCTGCAAGCGGTTGGATTTGTCTTCTTCGCCTTTCGTGGTGAGGCTGCTGTGTAGCGTGGTGGGTATTTCTACATTATTATATCCATAGATGCGCAGAATATCTTCCACCACATCGCACGGGCGTTGCACATCTACTCGATAAGGGGGCACATCGAGTGTAAGTCCTTCGGGTGTTTCGGCTACAGTTTTCATCTCCAGGCTGCCTGCAATGCTCTTGATGGTTTCCACCGGGATGGTCTTGCCCACGAGGTCGTGTACATACCGGTAAGGAAGCTCCACGCGGAAGTCGGGGAACTGTGCGTTGCATACATCCTTGATGTCCGAGGCGATGGTGCCTCCCGCCAGTTCCTTCACCATCAGGGCAGCCAGTTTCAGGCAATAGATGACGCTGTTCGGGTCGATGCCTCGCTCGAAGCGGAATGAGGCGTCGGTGTTCAGCCCGTGGCGCCGTGCGGTCTTTCGCACCCAGGTGGGATGGAAGTAAGCGCTCTCCAGGAACACGTCTTTGGTCTGCTCTGTAGAGCCGGAAGCCAGTCCGCCAAACACGCCTGCTATGCACATGGGTTCTTCGGCGTTGCAAATCATGAGGTCGCGTTCGTTCAGTTTGCGCTCCACGCCGTCGAGGGTGACGAAGGGTGTTCCTTCGGGCATGGTTTTCACAATGACGTGCCGCCCCTTAATCTGGTCGGCATCGAAGCAATGCAGGGGTTGTCCGAAGGCATGCACGATGTAGTTGGTCACATCGACCACGTTGTTGATGGGGCGCAGCCCGATGGCGCGCAGCTTGTCTTGCAGCCAGTCGGGGCTTTCCTTCACGCAGACGCCTTTCACGGTCACTCCGGCATAGCGCGGACAGGCTTCGGTGTTTTCTACCGTCACGTCGATGTCGAGGTCGTGGTTGTCGGTAGCAAAAGCTTCCACCGAGGGGCGGTGCAAGGCGGTCTGCCGTCCGTTCTGCACCAGCCAGGCGTAGAGGTCGCGCGCCACGCCGTAGTGCGAGCAGGCATCGGCGCGGTTGGGGGTGATGTCTACCTCCAGCACGTAATCGCTCTGGATGTGGTAGTATTCTTTGGCAGGTGTGCCCGGCACCGCCTCTTGCGGCAAGACGATGATGCCTGCATGGTCGGTGCCGATGCCTATTTCGTCTTCCGCGCAAATCATGCCGTTCGACTCTACGCCGCGCAATTTCGATTTCTTGATGGTGAAGCACTCGTCGCCGTCATACAGTTTGGTGCCCAGCGTAGCCACCACCACTTTCTGTCCTGCCGCCACATTGGGTGCCCCGCACACGATTTGCACCGGCTCGCCGCCGTCGCCCAGGTTGACCGTGCAGACGTGCATGTGGTCCGAATTGGGATGCGGCACACACGTCAGCACTTCGCCGATAACCAGGCCTTCCAGCCCGCCCTTGATGGTTTCGACTTCTTCCACGCTGCCCGTTTCCAAGCCGATGGAGGTCAGTGCGGCAGCCACTTCCGCAGGGGTCAGGTCGAAGTCGACGTATTCTTTTAACCAGTTGTAAGAGATATTCATATCGAATAGTTTTTATAGATTTCAAAAATGGACTTGCAAAGGTAATAAGAATTTTGATAACAGCGGGCATATCGGAGCGGAATTTAGCTACCTGCCGGAGCGGGGCGGCTCACTATGCGTAATGTGAGCTGTTTCGATAGTGTTTTTTTTGACGCACCCCTATGCCTCTGCGTTTCGTATCACTTCTTTTTCTTGCACGTCCACCCGCTGTTTATCTCTTCAAACGGCTACGCCTGCGGGCGTTTTGCAGTTGGGTTCACACCCTTTTATTGTTCTCCCTTTCGATGTCTTGGCCTTGACGATACAAAGATAGTATTTATGTTTGAAACTGCCAAACAACGGGTGCCTTTAAGGGGGATTTTGGGACGGAGGCCTGCGAGAAATCTTTGTTTCTTACTGATAGCCAGTTGCTTATACGCGCAGTGAAAATTGAGAATTAATAATTGAGATAATTGTGATTTGAGATAATTGTGATAATTGTGATTTGAGATTTGAGATAATTGAGATTTGAGATAGTAAATGTGCAAAACTGATTGATTACTTAAACACAGAGGCACGGAGACACAGAGTTTTGTTTTCTTGCCCATAGCTCACAGAGTTATTTTCCCTTCTCTCGTATGTGGCGAAGCCGCGGACTCTGTGCCCTTCCGTCATTTTGCCGACAGACCAATCTCAAAGAGGTTGAACGATGGGTAACCGCTGGTGGCTCCCCGCAGGGGAACACCTGCGGAACTATCTCATCTTCCCCCCCCTTCCATCGACCTCGAAGGGTCAAACCACGAATCTCAAATCACAATTATCTCAAATCTCAATTATCTCAATTATTAATTCTCAATTCTCAATTCTCAATTATCTTTTACTGCGCGCATAAACAACTGGCTATCAGCAGAAAACAAAGATTTCTTACAGGTCTCCGTCCAAAAATCCCCCTTAAAGGCACCCGTTATTTGGCAATTCCAAAACTTAGTGCTACTTTTGCGGCGTCAAGGCCCAGACACCGAAACAGAGAAACAACCCGAGAGCACAAACCACCCTCACCGCCGCCGAGGCAGGGGCGGGCGCTTTGCAGAAAGGAGGAAAGAAGTTACGCCCTCTTCCGGTAGCTCCTTACCGCCCAAAGGTTGAAAACCACGGCAAAGCCCGCCAAGGCACCCAGTTGCGGCAAGAGGTCGGCCACACCGCTGCCCCGCAGGTAGACCGCGCGCATCACCTCGACGAAATACCTCAACGGGTTGACCCACGTGATGGCCTGCGCCCAGAGCGGCATGCTGCGGATGGGAGTAAACAAGCCGCTCATCAGGATGAACAGAAGGAGGAAAAAGAACATGACGAACATAGCCTGCTGCAGCGTGTCGGAATAGTTGGAGATGACCAGCCCGAAGCCCGACACCACGACCAAAAAGACCAAGGCAAAGCCGTAGATGGTGAGGAAACTGCCCACGGGCACCACGCTGTAAAGCATCCACGCCAGCACGAAACACAACGTCAGCACCACGAAGCCTATCAGCCAATAAGGTACCAGCTTGGCCAAGATGAACACAAACTTGCGAACGGGAGTCACGTTAATCTGCTCGATGGTGCCGGCCTCTTTCTCGCCCACCACATTGAGCGAAGGCAGGAAACCACACAGCAAGGTCAGCAGCATCACCATCAGCGCCGGCACGATGAAGTGCTTGTAGTCCAACGACGGATTGAACAGATACTGCGTCTCTACCCCCACCTGCGGCACCCCTGGCTGCACCGACGAGAGCACCGTGGTGAGATAAGAACCTGCCAGACCGCCCTTGGTGCCGTTGACGGCATTGACGGCTATCAGCACCGGACTTTCCGCACCGCGCATGCACTGACGCTCGAAACCGCGCGGAATCTCCAAAATGGCATCTGCCTGCCCCGACTCCACACAACGCAGCGCCTCGTTCCACGTGCCCGGAAATGCCACCGTGCGGAAGTAGTCGACCGACGACGAAACCTTCTCCAACAAACGGCGCGACAGCTGGCTGTGGTCGGCGTCTACCACCGCCAGACGTATGTCTTTCACCTCCAAATTGGCTGCCCAGGGCATCAGCAACATCATCATGCAAGGGAAAATCAATATCAGCTTGGGCAGAAAAGGATTGCGCACCAATTGCTTGAATTCTTTCTCTATCAAATAACGTATCATCATAAACGGTCCTTGAACTTTTTTAAACTTATGCTTACAAACAATACTGCCATCAGCAACAACACGCCGACTTCCTGCCACACATAGCCCACATCGACTCCCATAATCATCAGCTTGCGCACCGCAGAGATATACCAACGCGCCGGCACCAAGACTGACAGCCCCTGCAACAATACCGGCATGCTCTCGATGGGAAATATCATGCCCGACAACAACATGGTAGGCATCATCAGCACCAAACCCGACACAAGCATGGCAGCCACCTGAGTCTGCGTCAGCGTGGAGATGAGCAACCCTAATGACAAAGATACGACAATAAATAATCCTGACACCGCCGCCAATCCCGACAGACTGCCCGCCACCGGCACCTGCAAGACAAAGACCGACAGAAGCAGGATGGTGAGCAGGTTGACACACGACAAGACGAAATAAGGCACCAGCTTGGCCAGAATGACATGCAACGGCCGCATGGGCGAGACAAGCAGCGCCTCCATCGTGCCGGTCTCTTTCTCGCGCACAATGGAAATGGAGGTCATCATGGCACACAACAGCATCAGTATCAGCCCCATCACTCCCGGCACAAAGTTGTAAGCACTCAGCATGCCCGGATTATACAGCAGCTTCAGCCGGGGGACAACCACTGCCACCCCCTGCCCGGGCGACAGCCACTGCTGCCCGGCAGAAAGAATGATGGAAGAGGCATATCCCGACTGCTGGGCTGCCATGTTGGGGTCGGTGGCGTCGGAGATGAGCTGTATGCGGGCTTCACCGGCAGGCAGACGGTCCATGAAACGGGGGCTGAACACGACAGCCAAGTCGATTTCGCCCCGGCGGAAAGCCTGCTCCGCTTCGAGTGGCGACGACAGATGTTCCGTCACCCTGAAATACTCCGAAGCATCTATCTGGCTGATGATGCGGCGGGTCAGGACATCGTCGGAGGGGTCGACCACCGCCGTGCGCACATCCTTCACCTCGGTGGTGATGGCAAAGCCAAAGAGGATAATCTGCACCACAGGCATGGCCAGCAGGATGAGCATCGTCCGCCGGTCGCGGAAGATATGGCAGAATTCTTTACGTACAAATGCTGCAAACTGTTTCATGATTCTCCCCACCTCGCTTCACGTGCCAGACGCCGGAATACCTCATCCATCGTTGCCGCCCCGAACCGCTCCTTCAAGGCGGCGGGGGTGTCTAAGGCGCGGATTTGCCCGTCGACCATGATAGAGAGGCGGTCGCAATATTCGGCCTCGTCCATGAAATGGGTGGTCACAAACACGGTGATGCCGCTTTCTGCCACCCGGTATATCAATTCCCAAAACTGCTTCCTGGTGGCGGGGTCTACCCCTCCCGTCGGTTCGTCCAGGAAAACGATGTCCGGACGGTGGAAGATGGCTGTCGAAAAAGCCAGCCTTTGCTTCCAGCCCAAAGGCAGACGCCCCACCGGCGTATCGCGCTCGGAAGCCAGCCCGATGCGTGCCAGCATCTCTTCCATGCGGGGAGCAATCTGTTGGCGGGGCACGCCGTAGATGCCGGCAAAGAGGCGGATGTTCTCCCATACCTTCAGGTCGTTGTAAAGAGAAAATTTCTGGCTCATGTATCCGATGTGCCGTTTGACTTCTTCCGGCTGGACAGCTACGTCATATCCTGCCACGACGGCTTTGCCTTCGGTGGGGAGGCTCAACCCGGTGAGCATGCGCATGGCCGTGGTCTTGCCTGCTCCGTTGGCTCCGAGAAAACCGAATATCTCTCCGCGGTGCACCTCGAAAGAGATATGGTCGACAGCCGTAAAAGAGCCGAAGCGTTTGGTCAGGTGCTGCACTTGTATGACGGGTTCGGGATGCTGCACGGCATGCGCATGGCTCAATGCTTCGGGGCAGAGAATGGATGCGAAACGCTGCAAGACGGCGCCGGGAACATCGATGCCGCGGATAACCCCCTCGTTGATGAAGGCGATGCGGTCGCACTGCCGTGCCTCGTCGACGATGGGCGTCGAGACTACCACGGTGATGTCTTCGCTCCGCAAGCGCTGGAGCATCTGCCAGAACTCCCGTCGCGAAACGGGGTCTACTCCGGTGGTAGGTTCGTCCAGCAGCAGCACCTCCGGTTTGTGGATGAGCGCACACGACAGAGCCAGCTTCTGCTTCATCCCGCCCGACAAGGCTCCGGCACGCCGCTTGCGGAAAGGCTCAATCTGGCTGTAAATGTCGCGCACCAATTCGTAATTGGCACGGACAGAGGTGCGGAACACGGTGGCAAACAGCTCCAGATTTTCTTCCACCGTGAGGTCTTGGTAAAGCGAAAAGCGTCCGGGCATATAGCCTATCTTGCTGCGAATCGCCTGATAATCGCGCACCACGTCGAGCCCGCACACCGTGGCCTGCCCGGCATCTGCCGTCAAGAGCGTGGCCAGTATGCGGAACAGCGAGGTCTTGCCTGCTCCGTCGGGGCCAATCAGTCCGAACAATTCGCCTTTGCGCACCGCGAAAGACACGCCCCGCAGCGCTTCCACCTTTCCGTAGCGTTTCTGGATGTCGGTAGCTACTACTGCCAGTTCCATTGCATCGCCTCCTCTTTTCTGCCTGGTTATTCTTCTTCGTCTAAACAGATTCCTCCATACATGCCCAGCTTCAAACGGCCGTCGTTGCGCACCAGAATCTTGATGGCATATACCTGGCTGGCGCGTTCGTCGTTCGTGAGGATGGTCTTGGGAGTGAATTCTGCCGTCTCGGATATCCAAGTAATCAAGCCGGGATATTCGTAGCGGATGTCTTTGCCATAGTCGGCATAGACGGTAAGTCGCTGGCCCGTATGCAGGCGCGAGAGTTGCTCGCTCGTGACGTATGCCCTCAGATATACCTGCTCCATGTCTGCCACCTTGAACAGAGGCATCCCTGTCGATACCAGTTCGCCGGCTTCGGCATATTTGGCCAGCACAGTGCCCGTCAGCGGGGAGCGCACATGACATTTGTCTAAGCGGTCGTCTACTTGAGCCACCTGCACAGCTACCGACGAGCTTTGCCAGGACAGGCTCTGGTCGTTGTTTTGCAAAGACGAATTCTGTGCGTCAAGCTGGCTGCGCAGAGTCCGCAGCAGGCTCTCGGCGTCGTCTAAGTCTTTCTGGTTGGCAGCTCCCAGCTTCAGGAGGCTGGCCAGTCGGTTGCGCTCGCGCTCAGCTTGTGATATTTGCTCTTTGGTAGCTGCCACCTGCTTCAGAATATCGGGCCGCTGACGTTCTACCGACTTCATGCTGGCCTCTAATTGCAGCTTCTGCAAATGCAGTTGCACCGTGTCGACAACGCCCACTTCCTGGCCTGCCCGCAAGCTGTCGCCCTCTTCTACGTCGAAAGCCATCAGCCTGCCTTGCGCTTCGGCAGATACCAGCACTTCGGTAGCTTCGAAGGTGCCGGTGGCATCGTAGTCGGGCAAGCTTCCCGAACACGACAGCAAAGCAGGAGCCAGCGCCAGGCTGAGCATCGGGATAGAAACAAGATGTCTTGAAAATACATGAATCATATCGGGTATCTATTAAAGTAAATTGAGTAAACAAATTCCAGAAGAAGAAAGAAGAAAAAAAGCGACATCCACCCGTCAGTCGTTCAGCACGTGCTTCCGTTGCCATATCTCCATCAACCACTGCACTTCGTGCAAAGCCTTGGCGAGGCGTGCTCCACTCTCGCGGTTAATCTCCGTCAGCAAGTCGGTCACACTCATCGTGCCATTCTTCACCTTGGCTTCTGCCGTTCTGCGGATATTGCCCCGCAGGCGGATTATTTCCTCGTCATCGGCCATCTGCCTGCGCAAGCCATGCACCTGCGCATCTTGCCTGATAGCTTCCAGGCGGGTGTTGAAGAGAAAAGCATCGCGCGACACCTCCACTTCGCGCCGCTTGACATCCAACAGTCGGCGGTCATCTTTTAAGGTATACAGGCTACCGAAATTCCAAGTCAGGCGAATACCTGCCATGAACCAGGCACTGAAGTCGTCTTTCAGCATGTTCAATCCAGGATTGCCATACGCTCCCTGCACGAACACTCCCAGACGAGGCAGGTATCCTGTCTTCAACGCCGACTCCTGCACGTCTATCTGACGCTCTTGCGCCGCCAGCCAGCCCACTTCCGGACGGGCTATGCCCGGCAAAGCAGCCACGCTCTGTTCATCTTCCTGCTCAGGCACAGGCTTCTGCAAAGATACATCTTCCGGCAGATTCCACCCGATAAAGGCACCCAACATCTGTATGTATGCCCTACGCGACACCTCCAGACTCACACGCTGCTGGCTGGCATTCAGCTCTTCCACGCGCACGGCATCCACATCGCTCTGGTTGGCAACGCCATGAGCCATATAAGCCACTACCTTGTCATACGTGCGCTTTAAGTCGTCTTGCAGAATGTCGTTCTGACGAAGCTGTTCGTCCAACAGAAGTATGCCGAAGAATAATTGATTGATGCGCTCTCTGACGGCATACATATCCACCCGCTGCTTCTCTGCATCCACCTCCGAAGCTGCCTCTGTCTGTCGCTTGCGTGCGCGAATCTGTCCACCATCCCATACCGTCTGCTGCACTTCTATTCCCACCTGATACTGGTCTTTGGGCAAGCCGATATGTCCGATGCCGGGAATGTCGAACGGCAATTCTGTGGTCTCGCTCTGATACGTTGCCTTGCCCGACAGCGACAACTGAGGCAGATAGCCTTTGGCTGCATGAGACAGGTCGTAGGCACGTGCCTGCTCAATCAGGTCATAGCGCCGCACCAGCGGATAATTGTCTTGCGCCAGACGTTGGCAAGTCTCCAACTCAAGCAGAAGCGAATCTGCCGGCACCTGGGCAGAAACGCCAGCCGCCACCATCCATGCAAGCAGGCAAAAGTATCTCTTCCATTTCCTCATATCTTCTATGCTTTCTTTTTATACATTCTTCTGAATGCAAAGATAAGGGTTAGCTTCCGGACCTCGCCTTTCCATTACACATAAGATATGTTCTCATAGTACGATACAGTCAGATAAATCGTGCTTCAAACGAAATAATTCTTATCTTTGCCACAGAATCATCACACACTTATCCATGAAAGAAAGACCCATCGAACTGATTTTTGAAGAAGTACGCGCCCAACGACAGCTGACTACCGAACCGGGATGCCGCTTCGTAAGCAATGACATCGCCATGCTCTACACAATCGAGCCTTATAAAAACAACTTGCCGGTTATGCTGAGACAGCCCTACCGGCTGCGGGAATACCGCATCGTCCGCGTGCTGAAAGGAACCGGACTATATGTCATCAACCTCACTGAATATGAAGTCAGCGAAGGAGATGTTATATTTTGCCTGCCCAACGACATCATTGAACTGCGCCATATCAGCCGGGATTGCGATTTCCAAATGATTGCCCCTTCCGAACGAATGATGCCCGACCTTCCATCTATACGCGAAATGGGGCTGCAACAGGGCGTCTGCTTCAATCTGGAAGCCAGCGCCAGGCAACACATCTCTGCCTATTTCGAACTGCTCTGGGCATCTCTGTTCCGCACTCCGTTTAATGCCGGTGCTGTCTGTCATCTGCTGGCATCCTTGCTGTTTGCACTGAAGCCTTTGTATGAGGCGCACGAAACTAATAGCTCCACTCACTTGCCACGCCGGGAAGAGGTGTTCAGGCAATTTCTCGCTTTAGTCAACCAATATGCCCGCACCGAGCGCAACATCGACTTTTATGCCGACCGCCTCTTCCTCTCGCCTCACTACTTGAGCGGACTGGTGCGCGAAACCAGTGGAAAAACTGTGATGGACTGGATAAACCGCTCAGTCATTCTGGAAGCCAAAGTCTTGTTGAAGCACAGCAATCTGCTGACTTACCAGATAGCTGATGAACTGAATTTCCCCAATCCATCGTTCTTCTCAAAATTCTTTAAACGCATGACGGGAATGACGCCTGGAGAATACAGAAACGAATAGCCATGAGGCTTGTATGCCGTTCATAATCAGCAGGCTGTTTCTAACATACAACCAGCAAAGTGCTTATTGCTTGGCAGCAGGCTGCTTATTGCTTGGCAGTGTTCCGGAAAGCGTTTATCAGAGAGTTGTTTCATGCACACGTGGCATCGGCACAGCGCATCAGAAATGTAAATGGCATCCATATTGGGATATATTTCCCTTGCCAAAACAGCCTCTTCTTTTGATTATATAAGAATAATGACGTACTTTTGCAGGAGAAAAGTTTTATTATGGCATTAAGCAAGAACCGCATCAAATATATCCACTCACTGGAAATAAAAAAGCATCGAGACGCCAACCAAGTTTTCGTAGCTGAGGGGCCCAAATTAGTTGGTGAACTGTTAGGACATTTTCCTTGTCAGCTATTGGTCGCCACATCTGACTGGATGGACCAGCAGCATACCCCTCCCGTATGCGACGAATTTATAGAAGTTTCGGAAGAAGAGCTTGTCCGTGCCAGTTTTCTAAAAAGTCCGCAACAGGTGATGGCAGTTTTCCACCAACGCAAAGAAGCGTTTCCGACAGATGCTGCCAAGCATAACCTTTGTCTGGCTCTGGACGGGGTGCAAGATCCGGGTAACTTAGGTACTATCCTTCGTTTGGCCGACTGGTTCGGTATCCGCCACATTCTCTGCTCACCCGACACAGCGGATGTGTATAATCCCAAAACCGTACAAGCCACTATGGGAAGCCTGGCCCGCGTTTCTGTTCACTACACCGATTTGCAGGAATTCATCCGGCATCTGCCTACGAATATCCCCATATATGGCACCTTTCTCGACGGAGACAATATCTACTCCCACCCTTTGTCTGCCAATGGACTGATTATTATGGGAAATGAAGGGAAAGGCATACGCAAAGAAATAGAATCTTTAGTTACCAGGAAACTATATATCCCGGCTTATCCTACGGAACGGGGAAATTCCGAATCACTCAATGTGGCCATCGCTACCGCAATTGTTTGCGCTGAGTTCCGGAGACAGGCCGCATGGCAATAAAATCGAACGGATCGCAATGAAAGACACGCTGGTCTTCTTCTATCTCCAAAACGCCGGGTAACCACTGTGTATGCGCCGTCTCACCCTCTTCTAAAGCGAATACGCGAACTGCTTTCCCGCCTGCTAACTCTACGCCATGCCGCTTCAGGAAACCGCGACCCGGCACATAAACAAAATGGGAAGCATAACGTGTCATACCTGCATGGGATAACTATTTCTTAAGAGCAGCCGACGGGCGAACTGATAGGGGTTTGGCTTCCTTACGCTGAGAAGAATGCCGACTTCCAACACTATCTCCTTCGGCATGATAACGCATTAACATTACTTCATCGGCCAACAGGACATGCCCGGCAGATTGCATCGGATAATAGACAAAACCTGCCACATTCTTGATGCCTCCCAACGAATCTGCCCACAGACTGATAAGTTCTGTACCAGACTTATCAATGCGGCGCATCTCATGAAGAACCGTATCTGTATCGTAATAAATCTGCATGGCCATAACTGGAGCGTAAAGCGTATCAGCCGGTCCTTCACCTTCATAACGGAAGCGTACACTCCAACGCAGAGTATCCCTGTCGTAGAAATTGGAATCGGAAGGCAAATCAAACTGTATACGGTTATTCAATGGCATGCCTGTTAATCTGTACGTTCGTTGCCAAGCCCATACATCAATACTATCGCCCGGCTTTGACATTTTTGGTTTATTATCCCGCTTGGCTATCAAGTCGTCTATCTTCTCTTTCTCTGTTTTCAGGCGCTTGTTGACCTTTTCATATATATCCCTCAAAACTTCTGGATGACGGGAGAACCAAACCATCGAGGTATCAAACTGAGCTTCGGTTATACCATGTTTCTTATAGACAGATTCCATATAAAGCACGCGCTTATAACTTTCATCATAAGCTACCTGCTCCCCCATTGCTTTGGCGATGTGATAATCGTAAAGTATAGCTTCCATCTTTTCATCAGACAAGACTGTATCAGGGCGTTCAACCTTGCACGAAACCAGGCTGAATGCAATCACACCCATGTATAGCCACTTGCTGATATGTCCCAGTGTCTTATTCATCATTTCTTCTTGACTACCAAATGATAAGCTTCACTAAAGGATTTACTGTAGAAAAGGAACAAGGCAATCACCCCACAACTAATAGCAGCATCGGCGAAATTAAAGATAGGACTAAAAAAGATGAAGTGCTCCCCTCCCACAAAAGGTACCCACTGGGGCCAATGTGTATCAATAATGGGGAAATAGAACATATCCACTACCTTACCGTAAAACAAAGGAGCATATCCACCACCTTCCGGCAAGAAAGCAGCTATCTGAGAAGGAGTGCTCTCGCTGAATAATACACCATAGAATACGCTATCTACAATGTTGCCCAACGCACCGGTCAAAATCAAGGAGATGCAGACAATAAATCCCGTCTTGAGATTGTTCTTGATACTTTTATACAAAAACCAGCCAATGACTGATACAGCCACTAAGCGGAAAATAGTCAAGAACAGTTTTCCGAAGATTTCCATGCCGAAAGCCATGCCCACATTCTCGATGAACAAGATATAAAACCAATCCGTCACCCGTATGCTTTCATGCCAATACATGTGCGTCTTTATCCATATCTTGATAACCTGATCTATTATCAACACAGACAGAATAATGAGCCACGCTATCCGTCCCTTCGTAAAGTATTTATTCATCTTACTTAATTCTGATACCTTTGTGTTAGCAATAAATTACGAGCTACAAGCGCCGCCTTTTCCGCTTCATCTTGTAGCCCGTATTTCACTCACGTTCTTATTTCTTGCCTTGGTGGTTCTTGGCTTCAATGCTCAATGTGGCATGAGGAACAGCACGCAGGCGCTCAGCAGGAATCAGTTTTCCCGTTTCGCGGCAAATGCCATACGTCTTGTTTTCAATGCGCACCAAAGCAGCCTGCAATCCTTGAATAAACTTCAACTGACGCTGGGCCAAACGTGTGGTTTCTTCCTTGGAAAGAGTGTTGGCACCTTCTTCCAATACTTTATAAGTGGGCGACGTGTCATCCACATCATTTCCATCCGCTCCAGTCAAGCTTGCTTTCAACATATCATAATCGCGTTGAGCTAATGCCAACTTTTCCAAGATGATGGCGCGGAATTCTTCCAACTCGGCATCCGAGTATCTTGTTTTTTCTGCCATAACGTAACGTGTTTAAATCATTTGGTATTAAGTAGTTTATTCCTTGACCACACTGACTTGAACGGAGAAATCATCGAAGTTGAGTTCGGTTCCATTCTCTACTTCATCAGCCAGTGTCAGCCGAGTTCCTAAAACTTGGTTGCAAATATAGTCTTTATATTCGGTTACAGCATCATCCGTTTGCGGATTTTTAGATAATGTGATGCTTATTTTATCTGTTATCTCAAATCCACTCGACTTGCGAAGGTTCTGGATGCGGTTTACCAGTTCGCGAGCGATACCTTCCCGACGGAGTTCATCGGTAAGGGTCACCTCAAGAGCCACAGTCAGCCTACCTTCATTAGCCACGAGCCAACCGGGAATGTCCTCGCTGAAAATATCGACATCTGATACATCAATGACGGCATTTCCACCTTCAGGCAAAATGAATGTATAAGTACCGTTCTTTTCCAACTCGGCAATGGCTTCCTGACTCATGCCGTTTACCAGTGCAGCTACAGCCTTCATCTGCTTGCCGAACTTGGGTCCCAGCTTCTTGAAGTCACACTTCACTTTCTTGACCAGTACACCTGCCGCACCTTCCACAAATTTAATTTCCTTGACATTTACTTCAGTCATGATGAGAGTTTTTACAGCTTCGATATGAGCGCGTTGTTCTTCGTCCACCACAGGAATCATGATGCACTGCAGAGGCTGGCGCACTTTGATGTTGACTTTACGGCGTAAAGCAAGCACCATGGAGGTTATGTCTTGTGCCATCTGCATACGAGCCTCCAAGTCAGTGTTTATCAGACTATCATTGCACTCGGGGAATTTAGCCAGATGAACAGAAACCACCTTGTCACGTCCAGTCACCTCTATCAGGTCAGTATAAAGCATATCGGCATAGAAGGGGGCAATTGGCGCCATCAGCTTGGCTACAGTTTCCAAACAAGTGTAAAGAGTCTGATAAGCCGAAAGCTTGTCTTGTGTCATGCCTCCTCCCCAGAAACGCTTGCGATTCAAACGGACATACCAGTTGGAAAGATTATCATTGACGAAATCAGAGATAAGACGTCCGGCACGGGTAGGCTCGTAATCGTTGTAGCAAGCATCCACACTCTTGACCAACGAATTAAGCAGAGAGAGAATCCAACGGTCAATCTCAGGACGCTCATTCATGGGCACATCAGGCTCCTTATATTCGAATCCGTCCACATTGGCATAAAGAGCAAAGAAAGAGTACGTATTATATAAAGTGCCGAAAAACTTGCGGCGAACCTCTTCTACACCATCCACGTCAAACTTCAGGTTATCCCAAGGTGAAGAATTGGTTATCATATACCAACGCAAGGGATCGGAGCCATATTTCTCTATGGTAGAGAAAGGGTCTACAGCATTACCCAGTCGCTTAGACATTTTGTTGCCGTTCTTGTCCAACACCAGTCCATTGGAGATAACAGCTTTGTAAGCAACGGAGTCGAACACCATCGTGGCGATGGCATGAAGCGTAAAGAACCATCCGCGGGTCTGATCCACTCCTTCGGCAATGAAGTCGGCAGGATACACCTGACGGCTGTCCAGAGCTTCCTTGTTCTCAAAAGGATAATGTATCTGAGCGTAAGGCATCGAACCGGAGTCGAACCACACGTCGATAAGATCTGCTTCACGCTTCATGGGTTTACCATCGGAAGAAACAAGAATAATATCATCCACGTAAGGACGGTGTAAGTCTATCCTGTCGTAGTTTTCCTTCGTATAGACACCAGGCTGGAAGCCGAGGTCTTTGTAAGGATTAGAGGCCATGAATCCAGCAGCTACAGACTTTTCTATCTCGTCGTAGAGTTCCTCCACAGAGCCGATACATTTCTCTTCGCTGCCATCCTCAGTACGCCAGATGGGAAGCGGGGTACCCCAATAACGCGAGCGGCTCAGATTCCAGTCATTCAAGTTTTCAAGCCATTTGCCAAAGCGACCAGTACCAGTCGACTCCGGCTTCCAGTTGATAGTCTTGTTCAGTTCGATCATGCGCTCCTTACAAGCTGTGCTTCGGATAAACCAGCTATCCAAGGGATAATAAAGAATAGGCTTATCTGTACGCCAGCAATGCGGGTAATTATGCACGTGCTTCTCTATCTTAAAGGCCTGATTAGAAGCCTTCAGCATCATACAGAGATCGAGGTCGAGCGATTCGGCAGCCTGGGCGGCCTTCTCGTCATACTTGCCGTCGATGGTGAAGCGCGGGTCGTAGGCGTTCTTTACCCAGCGGCCCTGGTACTGTTTATATAAATCTACGTTAACACAAGCCTGTACGAAGACTGGATCCAGTTCGTCCAGCAGATAAAACTTGCCCGTAAGGTCCACCATAGGACGGGTTTCTCCCCGCTTGTTTATCATAAAAAGAGAAGGAATGCCAGCCTGGCGGGCTACGAAAGCATCATCAGCGCCGAAAGTCGGAGCAATATGCACAATACCCGTACCGTCTTCAACAGTAACATAATCGCCGGGAATGACACGGAAAGCCTCTTGTTCAGCTTCGACCCAGTTGCTATCCTCGTCTACAGACACAGGTTTCACCCAAGGAATGAGCTGCTCATAATGCATGCCAACCAAGTCAGGTCCCTTATATTCACCTACTACACGGAAAGGAATGAGTTTATCACCAGGTTTATAGTCCTCTAAGGCAATACCTTCTGCTTTCTTGTTAAAGTGAGTATAGAGCAATTCCTTAGCCAAGACTACGGTCATCTTCTCGCCTGTATATCCGTTGTAAGTCTGCACAGCCACATAGTCAATCTTAGGTCCTACACAGAGGGCTGTGTTAGAAGGAAGTGTCCAAGGCGTAGTTGTCCATGCCAAGAAATAAGGCGTGCCCCACTCCGCCATCTCTGGTTTGGGGTCTTTAATGCGGAACTGTGCTACCGTAGTGAGATCTTTCACATCGCGATAGCAACCAGGCTGATTGAGTTCGTGCGAGCTAAGTCCGGTACCGGCAGCTGGCGAATAAGGTTGAATGGTGTAACCTTTATAGAGGAGCCCCTTAGCATAAAGCTGCTTCAGAAGCCACCAAAGGGTTTCAATGTAGCGGTTATCATAGGTGATATAAGGATCGGTCATATCCACCCAATAGCCCATCCGACGAGTAAGGTCCTCCCACTCCTTGGTAAACTTCATCACATCCTTGCGGCAGGCTGCGTTGTAGTCGGCTACAGAAATGGTACGCCCAATGTCCTCCTTGGTGATGCCCAATGCCTTCTCCACACCCAGTTCTACGGGCAACCCGTGGGTATCCCATCCTGCCTTACGGTTCACCAGAAATCCTTTCATGGTTTTATAGCGACAGAAGGTATCCTTGATTGTGCGTGCCAATACATGGTGTATGCCCGGCATACCGTTGGCCGAAGGAGGTCCTTCGAAAAACACGAAAGAGGGGCATCCCTCACGTTCTGTCACACTCTTGGCGAAGACCTGGTCTTCGTCCCATTTCTTCAACACGTTTTTGTTGATTTCCGAGAGGTCAAACTTCGGATGTTCGGCAAATCTCTTACCCATTTTATAGTTGTTATCTGTTTATTATCCTCAATGTTAGGTGTATTCTACACTTCAAGGGCGCAAAATTACAAAAAAGTTGGAGAAATCCGTACTTCTGCCTCACTTTTACGTTCTCCCATCTATAAAAGAAAAGAAGCAGATGCAAAGAAAGATGCCGTCATGGAGCGAGGAGAGCATACCTCCCCCACATGGCACGAAATAATGCAAAGAGAAAAAATGCTCTACCCTGGGTAATAGCAAAAACTACCCAGGGTAGTAGGCATTCCGGTTCATGAAGCAGATACCGGTTCAGTTACGGTTTTTAAGCTTCACTTCATAGAGGTCGGAACGACGGTCTTTGAGGTTGCGCACACTACCGTAAGTATGTAGTTCATTAAGGAGATCCAAATCGACATCGGACACAAGAATCATTTCTGTATTGGGTGTAGCTTCGGCCCGCCGTCCATCGGTAGGAAAAGCAAAGTCGCAAGGGGTAAACACGCCGCTCTGTGCATATTGTATGTCCATGTTGTGCACACGTGGCAAATTGCCCACACTTCCGGCTATAACAACGAAACACTCATTTTCGATGGCACGTGCATGAGCACATACCTGCACACGACTGTAAGCATTTTGCGTATCGGTCAGAAATGGCACGAAAAGAATCTGCATCCCCTGGTCGGCCATGATGCGCGAAAGTTCGGGAAACTCCACATCATAACATATCAGCACACCAATACGGGCGCAGTCAGTCTCGAAAGTGCGTATCATTTTGCCGCCACTCAGTCCCCAACTCTTGATTTCGTCTGGCGTGACGTGTATTTTCTCGTACATTTCATAAGATCCGTCGCGCCGACAAAGGAAACCGACGTTGTACAACCGTCCGTCATCCTTGATAAGAGGCATACTCCCTGTGATGATATTAATATTGTAGCTGATGGCCAGTTTTACGAAGCGGTTACGTATTTCTTCGGTGTAAGCAGCCAGCCCACGAATGGCCTGCGACTCACCTTCATCGTTGAAACGCGCCATGAGCGGGGCATTGAAATATTCAGGGAAAAGCACGAAATCGCTTTTATAATCGGACACAGCATCAACGAAGAACTCTACCTGCTCAAACAAGTCGTCCAGCGTTTTATATGCACGCATCTGCCATTGTACCAACCCTACACGCACCGATGTCTTGGGCGTGATATACTCCTGCGTAGGAGGTTGATAATAAATATTATCCCATTGGAGCAGGCAGGCGTAATGGCGTGACTCTTCGTCGTTGGGCAGATAATTACGCATCACCTTGCGCACGTGGAAATCATTGGACAGTTGGAAAGTGAGCACGGGGTCATAAATCTCTTTCTGACGCACTTTGTCAATGTATTCCTTAGGACGCATCTGATCGGCATATTTATGATAATTAGGTATGCGTCCGCCAAACATGATGGCTTTCAGGTTGAGTTTCTCACACAATTCCTTGCGGTACTCGTACATACGCCTGGCGAGACGAAGCCCGCGGTATTCAGGATGCACAAACACTTCAATGCCGTAGAGTATGTTACCTTTAGGGTTGTGAGTGTTGAATGTTTCCTTACCTGTTACCTGAGCATAGGTATGGTCGTTCTTTACTTTGTCATAATCCACAATAATAGAGAGCGCACACCCCACGATTTTCTCATCCACCACCGTCACAATTTGCCCTTCGGGAAATATCTTGATGAGTTTCTCGATCTGTGCATGGGTCCAGAACACGTCACTGCCGTCGGCATAAACACGGGTAAACGACTGTGCCAGCTGGTCATAGTCTTCTATTTGCAGATTGCGTATCTGCACTTTGTTGATTTTCAGTTCGTCCATAATCATGATATTTTAAAAGCAGTGCAAAGGTACGCTTTATCCTGCCACCTGGTACGTGCCGGGGGCAGATTTTTTCACCTCTTCCACGGCTATCTTCATTACCCCATCCTCCTTGCTCTCAAAAAGGCGATAGGCCTCACCGATGCGATTCAGCGGAAAACGGTGGGTAATTAGAGGTGTAGTGTCAATCTTCCCCTGAGCTATCAGGCGAAGTATCTCGGCACAGTCGCATCCATCCACGCCTCCAGTCTTGAAGGTGAGGTTCTTGCCATACATATCGGGCAGAGGAAGCAACTGAGGATGGTCGTAAAGAGCTACGATTGTGACCGTAGCATTGGGTCGTGCACACTCCCATGCCAAGCGGAAAGATTCATCCGTACCGGCTACTTCCAGTACGCGGTCTGCACCTCCATGATCAGAATGTCTTCTTACAAAGCTAAGACAGTTTTCAGGTTTCGTCAGCAACACGTTGGGATAATGTTCCTGCACAAAGCGGCACCGTTCTTCCGACTGTTCGCACACAATGATGCGTTTGGGCTGCTTCAACATCACACAAAGTAAGGTACAGATGCCCGTGGGGCCTGCACCGATAATAAGCACAGTATCATCAGGCGTGATGTCTGAGATGCGAGCCGCCCAGAAACCGGTAGCCAACACATCGCCGACAAAGAGAGCCTGCTCATCGCTCACTGTATCGGGAATACGGTTTAAACCCTGATCAGCATGGGGCACTCGCACGTATTCGGCTTGTCCACCGTCAATGCGACACCCTAATGCCCATCCTCCATCGGGATCGGTGCAGTTATTGACATAACCATGTCGGCAGTAGAAACATTCGCCACAGAATGTTTCTACGTTCACCGTCACTCGATCTCCAGGGCGAACGCTCACTACCTCCGAACCAACTTCTTCAACCACACCCACCATCTCATGTCCTACGGTGATTCCAGGCACAGCGCGAGACACACTGCCGTGCTTGATGTGTAAATCGCTGGTACAGATACTGCCCAGTGTGACGCGAACAATAGCATCGCGCATGTCTTGCAGGGCAGGCTTCGGTTTGTCCATAAACCTAAATTCCCCTTTTCGGATGTAAGTATATGCCAACATATTTCTTATTTTATAGCGTTAAAAATCAAGAAGTCAAGGAGTCAAGCCGATAATGTTCCGGGGTATTCCCGACCTCAACTTGACTCCTTGACTTCTTTCAAACTTATGTTTCTTTATTTCTTCTGATAGTTATTCAGCCCTGTTTGCAGAAAATCCACATACTTGGCAATATCCTCGTCATACGAATATGACTTGTTCAAAGGATTACCCTCGTTGTCAATCAGCACGTAGAAGGGCTGTGCATTGGCACCGAACTTCACACGTTGCAAGTAGCTCCACTTGTCGCCTACAGTACGCAGCGTGCGTTCCTTACCGTTTTCCATCACTTTGACAGGCTGCGGCAGCGGCGTTTTCTCGTCCACATAGAGCGTAATAAGTACATAATCGTTGTTGATGAGGTCGCTCACCTTCGTATCCGTCCACACGGAAAGCTCCATTTTGCGGCAATTTACACAGCCATAACCGGTAAAATCCAGCATCACGGGTTTACCTTGCTGCCGAGCATAGGCCATACCCGCATCATAGTCGGTAAACTTAGCATGTACTTCGTTCGTATAGAGGTTGAAGTCCTGCGTCTGGAGAGGCGGAGCAAAAGCGCTCACAGCCTTCAGCGGAGCCCCCCAGAGACCGGGTACCATATAGACGGCAAAAGCCAGCGAAGCCAAGGCCAGAAAGAAACGAGGCACGCTGACCTTAGTATTGTCGTCGTCATGAGGAAATTTAATTTTACCCAACAGATAAAGACCAAGTAAGGCAAAAAGCACTATCCAGATGGACAGGAACGTCTCACGGTCGAGAATGCGCCAACCATAAGCCAAATCGGCCACAGAGAGGAATTTCAGCGCAAAGGCCAGTTCAATGAAACCCAGTACTACCTTAATGACGTTCATCCACCCGCCCGACTTAGGCATAGACTTGAGCCATGAGGGGAAAAGAGCAAAAAGCGTGAAGGGCAAAGCCAGTGCCAAGGCAAAGGCAAACATGCCCACTGCCGGTCCCACGATGCTACCCGTTGTAGAAACCTCCACCAGCAGGAAACCGATGATAGGACCCGTGCAGGAAAAAGATACAAGCGACAGCGTAAAGGCCATCAGGAAGATACTGATAAGTCCCGTTGTCTGCTCTGCCTTACTGTCCACCGCATTGCTCCACTTTGAAGGAAGAGTGATTTCAAAGGCTCCGAAGAACGAGGCAGCAAACACCACAAGCAAGAGGCAGAAGAAAATATTGAAAATAGCATTCGTGGAAAGCGCATTCAAGGCATTGGCACCAAACAGAGCGGTGATAATCAGTCCCAATGCTACATATATAACAATGATAGATGCACCATACGTAAAGGCATCACGTATACCTTTCTTCTTGTCTTTCGTACGTTTCAGAAAGAAGCTGACGGTCATCGGAATGATAGGCCATACGCAGGGAGTGAACAAAGCGAGCAAACCGCCTACGAAGCCCATACCGAAGACATAAAGCCACGACAAGTCGCGCTGAGCAACACTCTCACCAAACGAATTCAACTCGTCGACAACCGGTTTCCAATAATCAGGTTCAGCCGAAAGAGACGTCGTGACATTTGCCGCCTCTTCGTCAGGATTTGCTTCTGCTTTGCCCTCGGCAAGAGAAGCAGAAGCCTGCGATACTCCATCAGCCTTGCCTTCGAAACTGAAAGGCACCTGCGTGGGAGGCAAGCAGTTTTCGTCGTTGCAGGCACCGTATTCCAGATAACCTGCTACCTGCCAGGCACCGCCCGTCAGCTTCAGTTCCTGTACGAATTGCGCCGTTTTCTCAAAATAGCGTACCTGCATCTCAAACAACTTGTCGTAGGCAGAGATTTCCTTACCTACGGGTTTCAGTTTACCTACAGGTTCAGCCCCCTGAATCTTATCTACGTTGAACGTAGCTGATATAGGACCTCCGTCTCCCAATTCTGTTGAATAGACATGCCAACCGGCATCGATGGTTCCCGTAAATACCACCTCTACTCTATCGTCGGACACCTGCTTCACTTCCGTCTTGAAGGTAACCGGCTCCAAGATTTGCGCCCGAACCGCCAAGACCGTCAGGAGCATAAAAAATGTAATGATCGACTTCTTCACAATGATACAATATAAACGGTTAATTATTAATTAGCAATGGTTTATGGTAGATTGCAGGAGCCGACAGAGAACGAAGCGATGCAAAGCCGGCTGAGTTTTGCAACTCGCCTCCTGTGAATTCTCCTTCCACCCTGAACCATGTATCGTCATTTCTATATTTCGTAATCCACGCATGCCCGGTTTTCTTTTACCTCAGCCAACAGACCGGCAGCTGCCACGTGATCGGGATGTGTAGAATAAGCTTTCACATCTTCCAGCGTGTCAAACTCGCTGTACAGGGCGATATGCCACGTTTCACCCGGGTTCATATTCAACCCCACTTCTACCTTGCGGATAAAGGGTATCTTGGCAGGCAGAGCCTCTATAGCCTGCTTGAAAGCGTGCATCGCCTCCTGCTTCCGGTCGGTCGGTGTTTCGTCTTTCAATTTGAATAACACAATGTGTTTTACCATAACTTTTGTAAACTTAATAATTTGTTCTTATATTTGTCAGCCAAAAGAGAACGGCCGAACTTCTTAGGCTGCAAAATTACTGGTTTTGTTTCAAATATATACGTAAACAGATGTTAATAATAGGAATTGCAGGCGGCACGGGGTCGGGAAAAACCACCGTTGTACGCAAAATCATCGAAAGTCTGCCTGCGGGGGAAGTCGTGTTACTCCCGCAGGACTCATACTATAAGGACAGTAGCCATGTGCCCGTGGAAGAGCGTCAGAACATCAATTTCGACCATCCCGACGCCTTCGACTGGCCCCTGCTGGCTGCGCAGGTAGCCGCTTTGCGTCGGGGCGAAAGCATCGAGCAACCGACCTATTCCTATCTGACCTGCACGCGTCAGCCGGAAACCATACACATCGAACCGCGCGAAGTGGTCATCATAGAAGGCATTCTGGCATTATGCGACCCTGGGCTTCGCAGTATGATGGATTTGAAAGTTTTCGTAGATACCGACCCCGATGAACGTCTGATACGCGTCATACAGCGAGATATGCTGGAACGCGGACGCACGGCAGAAGCGGTGATGGAGCGTTATATCCGCGTGCTTAAGCCCATGCATGAGCAATTCATTGAACCTTGCAAGCGTTATGCCGACCTCATCGTGCCTGAAGGTGGAAGCAACCAAGTGGCCATCGATATTCTAACAATGTTTATACAGAAACACATATAACATTGTCTATTCGCACTGTCTCTCAAGTAAGTTTATAGCAGGACAAAAGCTGTTTGCGAATAATGAACTGGAACGCATAGATACGAAGGCACAAGCGAAACCAAGAAGCACATACGGTAAGGAAAGGTAAATAAAATGGAAAGCGTTTTATATGAGCGAAAAATCACAGAGGCACAAAGCATTCTGCATTTTACATCACAAAGACAATAACAAGATATGACTTTGTACCCCGGAATCACGGATGTTTCCTATCCGGATAAAAAGCAAGTTCTCTACGTCTTTGTGCCTCTGTGTTTGAAAAGAATCATTACCGGATGCGGTCGGCTGCCTTAACCAACTGATCGTCTTGACGGATAGCGCCGAAAGCCAGCCAGTTCAAGATAATAGCCACTACCGGCAAACAAAGAGCCCAATTCAATTGGAATGAACTGTTCAAATCACTCTTCAATGTAGATATAAAAAGAAGCAAAACAAAAAAGTAAGCTACCAGCAGCACCACATTGAATACAATCATACGCATCTGCAAACGGCGGTTGCGAAACAAGAAAATAGTGCAGAAAGACACAACGGCACTCAATAACAACAGAGAGAAGACTCCCCATGTTGAAAGCAGACTACCATCTGCCTGTATAACTCCCAATGGTTTGAACGCTAAAGCATCAACTTGGTCTGCACCGACAAAATACCCCAAAGGCAGGCACAAGGCACAAATCAACACGATAACCGCCACCAGAAGGTAAACGGATTGTTTGCGTTGTATCATAATTATTGCAGTTTGTCTTTTTCTTTAGCAGGGTTACGATAATATATCTTTCCTTCTATATATTCTTGAGTAGCTATTAACGTAGGTTTCGGCAATTTCTCATAATAGCGGGAAATCTCTATCTGTTCACGGTTCTCAAATACCTCCTCCAGATTATCATTGTATGAAGCAAACTCTGCCAGTTTCTTCGAAAGGTCGTTTTTAATTTCCACACTAATCTGGTTGGCACGTTTAGCAATGATTGCCACTGTTTCGTAGACATTGCCCGTGTCTTTGCACAAATCCATCATATCACGCGTGATAGTGGTGGTAGGAGCATTAGTTTTTCTGTAATCCATACGTTTTATTACTATTATAACAGTTTAATTACAATTTTTCCATCAGTCTTTCAATACTTTCTCGGATTCCTCAAAAATACGCTTGGCTTCCTTGGCATACTTGCTGTCTGGGAATTCATTGATGAAAGCATAGTATTCATCCACAGCCTCCCGGTAACGTTCTTCCTTTCTTTCCTCAACACTATATACGGCCAATTCATATTTAGCACGCAGGATAAGAATGGAAAGGTCTTCCCGAAGATTGGTATAGGGGTAATCTTTCAAAGCATTCTGAGCCGTAATGACACACGACAAGTAGTTGTTTCCTCTGTAGTTTCCCAGGTTATAATACAGTCTTGCAGAAAGATATTCTTTCATCACCAGCTTATCCTGCAAAGCGAAAATCATATTCTGAGCTTCTTCGCGATGGATGCTTTGAGGGAAATATTCCATGAACATCTGCAACTGCTGGATGGCGCTGTATGTACCGGATTGGTCCAGACGCGGTTCGGGTGTATCCAGATACAGTGCTTTACCTGCATAAAAGCGTGCCAGTTCCGTAAAAGTTCCGCGCGGATAAGAGGTATAATATTGGATAAAAGTCTGAGCTGCGGTAGCGTAATCTTCCTGATTAAAATAGCTCATACCCAGCATGTAAAGAGATTCTTCACCCTTGTCGAACCCTTTGAGAATCGTTATCAGTTCATTCAACAAAGTTATGGAACGACTAAACTGACCTTTAGCGAAATAAGCCTTGGCTGCCTCGTATTTGTATTCGTAATCGGTACTTTTCAACAACTGGTTGTATTCTCCGCACGAAGAGAGCATACCTGCAGCCAGCACAAATATTAGGATGTTCTTTTTCATCACATTCACTCAAATAATGTGCAAAGATAGAGGTTCACACCGAATTAACCAACGATGTGAACCTTAATTTTTCAAAAACTTGTTTTTCTCCATGCCGTTCAGCCTATCGGCATGAGGTATAGCCCGCCCGAGGTTAAGCGAACAAGCGGCTCAGCAAGCCGAGATAAGCCCTTCTGCTCCGCGCTTACAGTTTATACAGGTCACTGGCAGCCAGGAGGTCGACTTTTTTCTCCATCAGAATGCGGATGCAGTCGGCCAAGTTATTGGGGCGGATGATGACATGAGCCGTTTCACCGTTGGCGAAGGAATACATGTATTCAATAAAGACACCTTCGTCCGACAAATAGCGGAGCACCCGCGCCAAAGCTCCTGGCACATTGGGGCAGCTGATGCCTATGACATCTGTCACGTTTACAGCAAAATGCCGGCTCTTTAGAGCTTCGTATGCCTTATCCGGTTCGGACACAATACCGCGAAGTATGCCAAAGTCGGCGTTTTCTGCGATGGAAAGGGCGGAAAGATTGATGCCTTCCTCTGCCAGCGCCTCAGTAACTTCGGTGAGGCGACCGGATTTATTTTCCAGGAAAATAGAAAGTTGCTTTGCTACCATTATATATATTGATTTCGTTAAACATTAGTCAATCCATTCGCCGGTTATCAATAACCCGCCGTGCCTTGCCTGTGCTGCGCTCTATGGTTCGGGGTTCAACCAGCCGGACATTCACGCTCAGCCCCAGCACACTTTGCAGACGCGAGCCGAGTTTTTGCTTCAGAGACAACATTTTATTGATTTCATCAGAATAGAAGTCGGGGCGCACCTCAACCTGCAATTCCATCGTATCTGTGTTGTTCACCCGGTCTACCACCAACAGATAATGCGGTTCAAACTCGGGCATCTCCAGAATGACGGACTCGATCTGTGTCGGGAAGACATTGACTCCACGAATGATAAGCATATCGTCGCTTCTCCCCAAAATGCGGTCCATGCGCACCAAGGTACGTCCACAAGGACAAGTGTCATAATGCAGGGCCGTCAGGTCCTTGGTCCGGTAACGTAACAAAGGCATACCTTCTTTAGTGAGATGGGTAAATACCAACTCGCCAGTTTCTCCGGGTGCCACAGGTTCCAAGGTGACCGGGTCGATAATTTCCGGGAAATAATGGTCTTCGTTCAAGTGGGTGCCGTGCTGGCATTCGCATTCGTACCCCACACCGGGGCCTGCCACTTCGCTCAACCCGTATATATCATAGGCTTTGATGCCCAGCTTGGTTTCAAGATCCCGGCGCATACGTTCTGTCCACGGTTCGGCACCGAAAGCGCCGATACGCAACTTAAATTCATCCCGCGGCAATCCCGAATCGACAATTGCATCGGCCAGATAAAGTGCATACGAAGGGGTACAACACAGCACGGTAGCTCCGAAATCGTGCATCAGCGTAATTTGTTTTGCCGTATTTCCGCTGGACATGGGGATGACAGAAGCACCGATATTCTCAGCTCCGGCATGGGCTCCCAAACCGCCCGTAAACAAGCCATAGCCATAAGACACCTGGAAAATGTCCGACTTGCCGGCCCCATAGGCGGTGAAGGCACGCGACAGGCATTCGGCCCAGACCGACAAATCCTTGCGGGTGTAGCCCACTACAGTCGGCTTGCCCGTGGTGCCAGACGAGGCATGAATGCGCACAATCTGACTCATAGGTACGGCACAAAGACCGAAAGGATAATTGTCCCGCAAGTCATATTTAGTAGTAAAAGGCAGTTTTACAATATCGTCAATGCTTTGAATGTCATCGGGAGTGATACCCAACTCCTGCATTTTCCGACGATAAAAGGGGGTGTCATGATAAACTCGTTCCACCGTCTTGTGAAGACGGATGCTCTGAATCTTACGAAGACTCGCCCGGTCCATACACTCGATACTTTCGTTCCAAATCATGTTTTTCTATGGTTATGATGATACATACTGCGAAACACGTTGCCAAGAAACTCGCCAGCAAAGTTTGCCCAAGAGGAAGCCTGACCGCCCTAAAGGCGTTGTTTTTGCCAGACTTTGTCTCTGCTTTTTCCGGACTTCTTTATCAACATGTTCCATTATCGGGAAGTGGCTTAAACTTTTATGCGCAACACCGGCATACCTGCATAGAGCGGCTTCTTTGCTAACCCTTTTCTAAGAAGTTTCTAAGCGATAAGCACCCTGCTTCCGAGCGATAAGCAGCAAGTTCGTCATACCTACGAAGCAACAAGCTGATTATCAACAAGAAGGCAAGCATACCATTCATCGCGCGCCAAGTTCTCACTACTTCCTAACTAAACTCCTGCTGCAAAGTAAGCGATTTTTTTTGTTTATATCAAAGATTTTACCGAATATTGCTACCTCTTAGCATTAGGAAAATGAACAAATTTGAATTGACATCTGATTATAGCCCTACCGGCGACCAGCCGGAAGCCATTGCCCAACTGACCGACGGTCTCCGTCAGGGCCTTCCTGCACAGACGTTATTGGGTGTGACTGGGTCTGGAAAGACTTTCACGATAGCCAACGTAGTGACCAACATCAACAAGCCGACGCTTATACTGAGCCACAACAAGACACTGGCAGCCCAACTATATACAGAATTTAAGAATTTCTTTCCACACAACGCGGTAGAATACTATGTGTCATATTACGATTATTACCAGCCCGAAGCTTATGTCCCCTCTACCGATACTTATATAGAGAAAGACCTGGCCATCAATGATGAGATAGACAAGCTCCGGTTGGCAACCCTCTCTTCGCTGCTTTCCGGACGAAAAGACGTGATTGTGGTGTCTTCCGTTTCCTGCATCTACGGCATGGGCAATCCGTCTGATTTCTATCAGAATGTTATCGAAGTCAAACGAGGTAAGAACTTCAGCCGTAATGTATTCCTGCGCCGCCTGGTGGACAGTCTTTATGTACGTAACGATTTAGAACTGAACCGGGGCAATTTTCGGGTAAAAGGAGACACTGTGGACATCTACCTGGCATACGCCGATACGTTATTGCGCATCATCTTCTGGGGCGATGAGGTAGACGAGATTGACGAAGTAGACCCCATAAGCGGGGTCACACTGGCCCGGCTGGACTCTTATCTTATTTATCCGGCCAATCTCTTTATGACGACAAAAGAAAATACACTGCGCGCCATCCATGAGATAGAAGACGATCTGAAGAAACAGGTGGAGTGGTTCGAAGAACGCGGGCAGATGCTGGAAGCCAAACGCCTCCAGGAACGTGTGACATACGACATGGAAATGTTGCGCGAATTGGGCCATTGCGCAGGTATAGAGAACTATTCGCGCTATTTCGACAACCGCCCGCCCGGCACACGCCCTTATTGCCTGCTGGATTTCTTTCCCAAAGATTATCTGATGGTTATTGACGAGAGCCATGTCAGCATTCCACAGATACGGGCCATGTATAGCGGCGACCGCGCCCGTAAATCTAATTTGGTAGAATACGGATTCCGGTTGCCGGCTGCTTTCGATAACCGCCCGCTCAAATTCGAAGAGTTTGAAGAAATGACCAGGCAGGTCATCTATGTAAGTGCCACGCCTGCCGATTATGAATTAAGCAAGTCGGAAGGCATCGTGGTAGAACAGGTCATCCGGCCGACAGGGTTGCTGGATCCCGTCATCGAAGTACGCCCCAGCATGAACCAGATAGACGACCTGATGGAAGAGATTCAGCTGCGCATCGAACGAGGGGAACGTACTCTGGTGACAACCCTGACCAAACGAATGGCCGAGGAACTGACGGAATACCTGCTGAACAACAACGTGAAATGTAACTACATCCATAGCGACGTGGACACCTTGGAACGTGTGAAAATTATGGCAGACTTGCGAGAAGGTGTTTACGATGTGCTGATAGGCGTCAATCTTCTGCGCGAAGGACTGGACCTGCCGGAGGTTTCTCTCGTTGCCATTCTCGATGCAGACAAAGAAGGCTTCCTTCGTTCGCATCGTTCTCTGACACAAACCGCCGGACGTGCAGCACGCAATGTGAATGGCATGGTTATCATGTATGCCGACCGGGTAACAGACAGCATGAAGCAAACCATCGAGGAAACCAACCGGCGTCGCGAAAAGCAGCTCCGCTACAATGCTGAGCACGGAATTACTCCGCAACAAATCAAAAAAGCCAAACCTACCAATATTTTCGCTACTTCAACGGAAACTTCTCCTGCCGGTACACCCCACACGAAAGGAGAACAGACGGCTCCCCGGCCTTACATCGAACCCGAAGCAACTGTGTTTGTCGCCGCCGACCCGATTGTAGACTACATGAACAGAGAGCAACTGGAGAAGAGCATGCTCCGCACCCGCAAGCTTATGCAAGAGGCTGCAAAACGGCTCGATTTTATAGAGGCTGCCCAATATCGGGACGAAGTGTTGCGTTTGGAAGAAATACTCAAAAGCAAACCTGGTAAATAAAGAACCTTCTGCAAAAAAACTTCCTTAAATCAACGGAAGTCGCGTAAAAGTTGCAATGGTTTTCCGGCAAAGAAGCGATAATATGGCAGAGTTTTCTTATCTTTGCGGTCAATTTGCCTGAAAAGGCAGGTTAATAAATGACTGACAGATTATGAAGGTAAGATTTATGAGCTTGGCAAGCGGCAGCAGCGGCAACTGTTATTTTCTTGGTACTGAAGAATATGGTATATTGATTGATGCAGGAATTGCTGCACGTACCATCAAAAAGCATTTACGCGATGCGGGAATAGGCATAGAAACCATACGGGCCATTTTTATCACACACGATCATGCTGACCACATCAAAGGAGTTGCCGGATTAGGCGAGCGGTTTCATATACCAGTCTACGCTACCGCACTCACCCATAAAGGCATTGAGCGCAGTTACTGTGTAACAGAAAAGCTTACTACATCTGCCCATATCATCCCCAAGGAAGTTCCTCTGACATTGGAAGACTTCCAGATAGAAGCCTTTGAGGTGCCACACGACGGAACCGACAATGTCGGCTATTGCATAAGCATAGCGGGGCGCGTATTCGTTTTCCTGACAGACTTAGGGCACATTACTGCAACAGCAGCAGCCTATATTTCACGTGCAAATTACCTTATCATGGAGGCGAACTACGATGAAGACATGCTGCGCATGGGACCCTATCCTTACTACCTCAAAGAACGTATTACAGGTTCGACAGGGCATTTGTCCAATGCTACGACAGCCGATTTCTTAGCTGCCCACTTTCCACAAGGCTTACGCCACATCTGGCTTTGCCATTTGAGCCGTGAGAACAATCACCCGGAACTGGCTGTCAAAACAGTAGAATTGCGCCTGAAAGAACACGGAATTATAGTAGGACGCGATGTCTTGCTGACTGCACTAAAGCGCACTACCCCGTCAGAAATTTATGAATTAGACTGAATAGGTAAATGTGCAAAATGAAGTGATACTAAACGCAGAGACACGGAGCCACAGAGTTATTTTCCTCTCCCGTGTGCGGCGAAGCTGCGAAATCCGTGTCTCTCCCATTGCCTTTCCGACAGGACATTACGGAACTTGGCAGATCTGTGTTTCACATCAATTACACATAAATTAAGTCCGGTTGATTACTTAAATGTCTTATCTCTTGCATATATCAAAAGTATTTTGTTATTTTGCACCGCATTTTTATGGAATGAATGCTTTTAACCTGCGGCAATAGCTCAGTTGGTAGAGCATCAGCTTCCCAAGCTGAGGGTCACGAGTTCGAACCTCGCTTGCCGCTCATAGAAAAGAGGCTAATCTGAAAAGATTTTCCTCTTTTTTTGTTGTATGACAGTCGTTTGCAACAAACAGTGAAGAAAGATGTCGAAGAATCACATTCTACAAGTAACATTTTTAACCTACAAGTAGCCGATTTTTGTTTTAGCAATGTTTTAGCAGAAAGAGCTATGGCAACATTCAAAGCAACAATATTCAAAGACAGACAGCGTGAGGACAAAACATGGAACGTATTCATCCGGTTCACGCATGAAAGAAAAGTGAGGTATATCGCTACAACGATGTATGTCACCAAGAAGGACATGACTGCCAGCTACAAAATAAAGAATCAGCAGATAATTGATAAGTGCGATGCGCTTATACGTACATACCGGGAGAAAATTGCACCTCTCAATCTCGAACTGAATGACATGCCCATAGATGATATAGTAGAGTATATCAAATCTGGCAAAAAGGATAATGGAGGTATTGATTTTATTGGATTTTCCCGTAAATGGTGCTCGTCCCACCCGGAGTTGAAAGACATTAAGAATTATATTTCTGCCATAAACTCATTCTGCTTGTTTTTTGAGCGAGAGCACATCCTATGCAGTGAGGTGACAGTTAAAACAATGAAGGCATTTGAAGAATTCCTTTCGGAAAAGAAACGGGCGCAATCACTGTACACATCAAAAATCGTCCGCTTGTTCAACGAACACACATGAAGTTGTGGTTTAGGGAAAAAAAGAAGTATCTTTGTCTCACGAAAGGAGATAAAGATATGCAAAGCACTGTATTCAACAACGCACAAATGGAATTGCTGGACATGATGTCTTTCGTTGATACGCCTGAAATGCTGGCTCAACTGAAGCAGGCTATATCTGATTTCTTTGCCCGCCGGGCAGAAGAAGAAATAGATCGGCTATGGGAAACGGGGGCATTGGATGAACAAAAGGTTGAAAACTTCCGAAACTTACACGAACGGACACCTTATAACTAATCAGACTCTTCCATGTAACACATTGTGCTTGATACAAATAGCCTGATTATGGCTATTTCTTCACGTAACCGTTATCATAAGGTATGGAGGGCCTTTCTGCAAGGCGACTACATCTTATGCATCACGAATGAAATTGTTGAAGAATATCACGAAGTCATTGCCCGTAACATTAACAAGCTAGTGGCAGAAGCTATTGTCTACGTCATACTGGCACGAAACAACATAAAGAGATTGGCACCTCATTTCCATTTTCACCTGATTGAAGCAGATGAAGATGACAATAAATTTGTGGATTGCGCCATTGCAGCCAACGCCCGCTACATTGTAACGGAAGATCATCACTTCGATGTGCTTAAAAAGATTCCTTTTCCCTCCGTAGCCGTCATTAGCATTGACGACTTCCTGAAAGAACTTTAACTTCCTTCTTTTACTTGAACGCTCATAAAGACAAATTCATTTATGAGCAATATGAAATATGTATTATTCATCGCAGCAGCCGCGCTTGCATTGGCGGCTTGCACGGGCGACGAGAATTTGAACGACGGGCCGGTGGCTATCCGGCTCAGCAGTGCAGACCCGTGCGGCATCGGGCATCCAAGGCAGTGCGTTTGATGAAGGCGAGTCTGTGGACATATTCATCACCGAAGCTGTGGAGGCAGACGAGTCGGCAACTACCACTTATCCGCAGCCGTTGACCTATACCACGGGGACGAACGGAACGATGACACCTCCGACAGGCGGACAGCCTTACTTCCCGACCAGCGGCAATGGGGTGAACATCTATGCCTATTACCCTTCGGGAGCTGTGACGGATATGGGTGCATCGGGTGTGGCTTTCACAGTGAAGACTGACCAAAGCACGGATGCAGCTTACAAGGCCAGCGACCTGATGTTTGGCACGGCAGCCAATCCCGTCAGTCGCCAAAGCAGTGCAATCCCCGTCACATTCCGGCACCTGCTCTCCAAGATAACTGTCAACCTGACTTCCGGCGACGGCAATCCTTCGTTGGACGGTGCTACGGTTTCGTTGATGAACGTCCGCCTCGATGCACAGCTTACACCATCCGATGGTACGGTGGCAGAAGGGACGGGTACCCAGGACGAAAGTGTCACGGTGACAACCGGCACCGGCGGCAGTGCCATCATTCCCGTTCAGACCGTTGCGAGTGGCAAGCAGTTTATCCGGGTTCAGTTGCAAACAGGAGGCAAGCTGTATTACACGCTGCCCCAAAATGCCACGTTCCAGGGTGGAAAGGTATATACCTACAACATCAAAGTAAACCTGACAGATTTGGAGGTCACGTCAAGCATTACCGACTGGACAACAGACGGGGACTACTCCGGCGACAGTAACGGTGAAGCCAACATGTAGTAAATTCCTACAAAAATCAGCCATCCCGTGCATTGGCGTAAGTACGGAGATACGCTATATAATAATGGTGTAGCGGGCGGTATCGCAACCGCCGGTAGTATATGTAAAAACAAGAGCGTTCTTTGACAGATTGGATTGGAGATTAGAGAAAAAGACGTAACTTTGCGGAAATTAAAAAAGCAAAGGTATGGAAGCGATAAAATTGAAGCAGTCTCTGTTATCGACGATTGACAACATCGACGAAAGAAATACGGACTTACAGCAAAAGTTAGTGGCTGCGGTAAAAAGTATCATCCGGCAGAATGCGAAAGAGCGTACAGACGAGATAACCCCTTTTGTGCAGAGCATGAAAGTAGGTGTCAAGCTGCCTGCCGATTTGGATGTAAAGGCTTTGCGTGATGAACATCTCAAAGAGAAATACTCATGAACAAAGTTCTTTTTCGGATTTTGAGGATGCACTTCAATACCATTCGGCAGTAAATGCGGGAGCAACGATGATTATCACCCGCAATAAAAAAGACTATCAGCTGTCTGCCTTGCCTGTATTTACACCGGACGAATATCTGAATCTCTAACCCAATACCTTCTCTCAAAGTGCGCTCATAAAGAATCGATTTAGATTTATGAGCGACATGAAACATACCTTAATCCTTGCAGCCACGGCATTCCTGTTTGCCGCCTGCACGCAGGACGAACTAAGCTCCCCCACGGGGGGAGTTGAGGGGGCTGTGCTGACTTTCACCGCCAGTATAGAGGGCGGCGGCCTAACCCGTGCCACAGTGGACAACACATGGAGCGGCGACGAGACCGTGGCCCTGCAAATCAACGCCGGGGGCTGGCTCAACTATACGGCAGATGCCTCCGGCAACTTGACCGGCAACGACTATTATTGGCAAAACACAGACCCAGTCACCGTGCAGGGCATCTGCCCGGCCACAGCAGCGGGAAGCACGACATGGAGCGTGGAGAGCGACCAAAGCAGTTACCGGAATTATCAGTCGGGCGACCTGCTGGCGACCGGAATGACGACCGTAACCTATGGCAGTGCCGCCAACCTTACCTTTCGCCACCAGACCGCCAAGCTGGTGGTGAATATCGTGGATGGGCCAATTGTTCCTGATGATCCGGAAGTAACTGTCGGTGACAATAACCTCGCGCTCACGGGCACCTTCACCAAGCCGTCCTCTGGCAGTAGCTTCGGCACATGGACTCCGGGAGCGCAGACCGGAAGCATCACGCCGTATCGCCTTCCAAACCCCAACACGGTAGCGGAAAAGAATATCAAGGTGAGCTATGCAGCCCTTGTCATTCCACAAAACCTCATGGAAAGCATTAGACTGATAAGCATCCTGATAAACGGGCAGCTATACACTTACGAACTCCCCCTTGACATCACTTGGAAGCCGGGCTGTGTATATACTTATACCATCACCGTGCGGGCAGAAGGCTTGGAGGTATCGGTGGACACCATCCAGGATTGGACCGACGGTGGCGGCGAGAGCGGTAATGCGACAGACCCGGGTGACGGATACACGGTTTCCGAAGATGGTAACACCTATACCGTCTATACCGCCGACGGTCTGATGGCATGGGCGGAAGCGGCGCAGGGTAACCCGTCGTTGAATTGTACCTTGACCCATGACATAGACCTTTCGGGTACTGAATGGGAACCGATAGGCGACAGAAACAATGTTTACACAGGCACTTTCGATGGTAATGGGCATACGATTAGAAATATGGCAATTACAAAGGAGAATCTGTCTTTCGGTGATGATTGTGGAATGTTTGGCCGTGTGGGTACAAATGCAACCATAAAGGATCTGACCCTTGAGAATGTGCGCCTGGATGTTGGTGCTGATGGCATTCCTATAGGAGCTTTGGCCGGATCTAATCAAGGAACCATCTCGAACTGTAAGGTTTCCGGGAATATCTCCGTTACAAACAATGAAATGCAGTATGTCGGAGGCATCGTCGGGTGGATGGAATCCGGAGTTATACAATATTGCCATTCCTCGGCTTCCGTTCAAGGCGGAAACTCAGCTTATGTAGGCGGAGTATTGGGAGGCGAATATATAACGGCAACAGTTATCAAAGGTTGCTCGTTTTCGGGTTCAGTTACCGGTGATCGATTTGTTGGCGGCATTGCAGGATATTGCCGGTCCTTCGATAAGAAAACTGCCTGCTATTCCACAGGCTCTCTCTCTTCTACAGGTGGTTTTGCAGGCGGCATTGTCGGAGCCCTACAGATTACCAGTGAGGCAAATGCTTGCTATTGGAGTAATTTCGATGGTGAAGGTGTCGGCTATGGTTATAACTCAAGTGAAGGAACCGGCCTCTACAAGGTTGACGGCACCACCCACACCTGGCAGACCGCCACCGGAGCGATGAACGTCGCCCTCGGCGCGGACAGCGAATATATATGGGAAACCACCGACGCGGACACGCCGCCGACCCTTGTAAAGAACAGATAAAACCTATATAAGATGAAACGACATTTTTTAGTATACACTACGCTTGCCTCTGTGCTCGGCCTTGCAGCCTGCACGCAGGAAGAAAGCTCCCCCTCGGGGGGAGTTGAGGGGGCTCCCCTAACCTTGACCGCCTCCATAGAGGGCGGCGCCGACACTCGCGCTACGGTGGATAACACATGGAGCGGCGGCGAGACCATGGCCCTGCAAGTGAACGGTAGGGACTGGTACAATTACACGGCAGACGCCTCCGGCAATTTTACCGGCAACTACTATTGGCAAAACAAAAACCCCATCACCGTGCAGGGCATCTGCCCCGCCACAGCCGTGGAAAGCACGACATGGAGCGTGAAGAACGACCAAAGCAGCGATGCGGACTATCAGTCGGGCGACCTGCTGGCAAGCGAACTGACGAACGTAAATTATGTCAGTACCGCCCACCTTACCTTCCGCCACCAGACTGCCAAAGTGGTGGTGAACGTCAGCCGGGAAGGTCTGCCCGACGCTATCGGTGCCACGGCGCAAGACATCAGCTTGGGCATAGGTGAGGATGAAAACATCTTGATGGACGGCACCTTTACACTCCCGACGGGCGGTAGCGGATACGGCACATGGACACCCGGCACCACGGAAGGCAGCATCACGCCCCACCTGTCCGGGACTGCGGCAGACGGCTGCGTAGCTACCTACGAAGCCCTTGTCATCCCGCAAACCATCAGGAGCGGTGCATGGCTGCTGACTTTCAACGCCACGAAGGACGACACCGGCTACGGCCCATTCTACTATATGCTACAGAAAGACACCGAATGGAAAGCTGGCTATAAGTACACCTACAATGTTACCATCACCCTCTACGGCCTTCAGGTATCGGTCGATACCGGTAGCATGACATGGGAAGAGGGCACAGGTGGCGAAGGCTCGGTAGATCTGCCCATTTAATGAAGGAAAAAGACATGTTTGAGCGGATAAGAATATACTTGAAATACGAAACCCCGGAATAAAGTGTAGCGGGCGGCATCGCAGCCGTCGGTGGCACAAAAAGAGTGTAAACAAGAGCGTTCTTTGAAAAAATGGTATAAGAAGAAAAGGATATTCTCGCAAAAAAGCGTTACCTTTGCCAATAGAATCAACAAAGGACAAGTTTATGAACAAGAAGAATGTAATAAAGGACAAGGCTAACATCTTCCAGCGCATGTTGGAAGACAAGCGTGCCATTCGCCGTTGCATTCAGAAAGGCGAGGACTTGAACAAACTGGCAAAACAGCGTGGAATCAAATTCGTTACTCCCCTATAACATTACGGAAGAAGCGGATTTGACCTATTCTTTCACAACGAGGCATGGTATCACTTATCATGCCTATTTCCTTGACTATTCCTGCTATCATCCGGCATTTGCCAACGTCTATACGTTCAATATTGAACCGGAAGAAGATACGCCTCATCCCATAGACCAGCGCATTGCGCTGACCGTTATCCACATCTTGAAGCTGTTCTTCAGCCGTAACGAGAATGCCATGATTATGATATGTGACAATCTCGACGGGAAGGAACGGAAGCGGGAAATGCTGTTCACGCGTTGGTTTATGCGCTATAATGATGGAATCATACAGAAATACGATGCGTCATCGACCACAGACGACTACATGCTATATGTGTCGTTGTACATACATCGGGATAATCCCGACGCACGGCAACTTGTAGCCGCCTTCTACGATTTGGTGAAGAACAATCTTTATCCGTTGGAATAGTCTTTTCCTTTTATACCTTTCTTTTGAAGCACGTTCATAAACGAATATTATTTATGAGCGATATGAAACATACAGCATTGCTATTTATGGCGGCACTCCTGCTCGCCTCGTGCAACCACAATGACAGGGGTGCCGGCACGGATGCCGCCACCTACATCCCCGATGCGCCCGACTATGCCGACGCCGCGATGTGGTACACCCGCGAGAATAGCACGGCGGACAAGGGCGCGGACATATTCTACCTCGTCTCCACCTGGGAGACCGACTGGACTACGGGGGACGGGCGCGTCTGCCACTATGCCGACGTGCATAACGCCACGCACCGTGCCAACATGGACAAGGAGATTTCCCGCATCGCCGCTTACATGGGTGAGGCAGGCGACTTCTATTCGCCCTACTACCGCCACATCACCATCGAGGGATGGGCGACGCTGAACGAGGATACCATCAACAACCGCTTCCGCACCGCCTTCAGCGACGTGCAGGCGGCCTTCGACACCTTCCTCCGCGGGCGCCCCGACCCCGACCGGCCCTTTGTGCTGGCGGGCTTCAGCTAGGGCGGCAAGGCGGTGGTGGAGCTGCTGAAGACGATGCCCGCAGACGTGGCGCGCCGTCTGGTGGCGGCCTATGTGCTGGGCTATAAGGTGACACCCGCCGACACGCTCGCCACGGAGAGCATCCGTCCGGCGCGGGGAGCCACGGACACGGGCGTGACCATCTGCTACAACTCCGTGTCCGACGTGCGCTACATCCAGCCCGTGGTGGCAGCCCCCTGTGCGATGTGCATCAACCCCGTGAACTGGTGCACCGATGCTACGCCCGCTACGCTGCACGACACCATCACCGTCAGCGTCTCGCCCGAGCACCACGTACTGGTCGTGAAAGGTTACAGCGGTTCGGAATACCAGCCCATCCTGGGCTTCCTCAATGTGGGCGACTTCCACAGCGCCGAGCCGTGGCTCTACGAGGAATGCCTGCGCGAGAACATCCGGGCACGGGTGGAGGCGTATTATAATAATGGTGAATGGTGAATGATGAATGGTGAATGGTGAATGATGAATGGTGAATGATGAATGGTGAATGGTGAATGATGAATGGTGAATGATGAATGGTGAATGATGAATGGTGATGCGTTGTCAGTATTCGTGTCATACCACAGGGAAATTCTTCACTCTTCATTATTAGTTCTTCATTAATCAAGCGTTCTTTGACAGACTGGGAAACAAAAGAGATGAAATGATGAGGAATAATTCAATTAATTCCTTAGAGCCTGTTTAAATTTTAAAGTTTAATATAGAAAGAGTGTTTCTTCTTTCTTCGGAAATGATTATTTTTAAGTTTCCACACTTGAAATAATTATGTATCCGACAGATTTAGAAGA
>NZ_NFJV01000016.1 GCF_002160055.1 Mediterranea sp. An20 | reverse complement strand
GGTTCGATAATTATAGAAGGCTCTGTCGGAACTACGAATTCACGTTCGATTCGGCTGAGGAAATGGTGAAACTGGCGGCGATAAGAATGTTACTGAGCAAAATTTAAACAGGCTCTTATTTTTGCAATGTGTTACATTCAATAATAAGGAGGAATACTGTATGAAAGCAACGATTTCATTAGAAGGACTGTTGGCACTTATCCATGGGCTTTCACTCAGTGCAAGCAATAAGCGGTGGCTGGGCGAGAAACTGATAGAAGAAGCACGGAAGGAAACCCAATCCGCTTCTATACCGGCAAGCCGATTTTATGGCGTATGGAAAGACGAAGACTTTCCGGAGTTAAGTGCGGACGAGATGGTTAAGGAAATAAGGGAAAGCCGAAAGTTTAAGAAGGAATCGATAACATGGTGAGTATGAAGCAATATTTACTTGATACGAATATATGTGTCTTTCTTTTGCGCGGACAAATATGACATAGACAAGAAGTTGGATAAGGTAGGGCTTGAACATTGTTATATTTCGGAAATCACGGAAGCAGAATTGAAATATGGCGCGGAACTTAGTCGCAGAAAAGGCCTGAAGCAGCGGATAGAACAATTGGATGAGTTTTTGTCCGCTTTGAAAATCCTTCCTATAAGCAATGCTATCGACCTGTATGCTTCTGAAAAGGCACGGTTGCGCATAGCTGGTACTCCTGCCGATGATGATTTTGATTTGTTGATAGGATGCACAGCCGTTGTAAATGACATGGTCATGGTGACGGAAAACATGAAACACTTTAAGAATTTAACCGGCATCCAACTTGAAAATTGGATTGAAAGATAAGCCATATCAATTGTTCCCATTATTTCGTCCCGCCCCTCTCCCCACAGGAGAAGGGCGGGACGCTTGTTTTCCGGCCTGCCGAAGTACCAAAGAAACT
Source organism: Mediterranea sp. An20 (assembly GCF_002160055.1). GTDB lineage: Bacteria > Bacteroidota > Bacteroidia > Bacteroidales > Bacteroidaceae > Bacteroides > Bacteroides avicola. The sequence continues at coordinate 87,793 of NZ_NFJV01000016.1, read as the reverse complement.
GATGTGTAATCCGCCGACGGAGAAACCTGTCGGCACAATATAAAGACGTATGAGATATTTTACCTTACAGGAATGTATCAACTCCGATACGGCAAAGGCACGGGGCATCGACAACACGCCCGGTGCCGAACACGAAGCGCACATCATCTCTTCCGGCTACCGTGGACCAGAACTGAACAAGGCGGTGGGTGGCTCGTCCACCTCGGCGCACTGCCACGGCTATGCCTTCGACCTCGTGCCGACAAACGGGAAGATGAGGGAGTTCAAGCGCTTCTGCCGCGCATTCCTTGCCGACAAAGCCTTCGACCAGTTGATTTCCGAAAAAGAAAACGATCAGGGTGTACCCAACTGGATGCATGTGGGCTACAAGCATCCTGACGGAGTGCGGCAACGCCGCCAATACCTCTCAATGATAGGCGGAAAGTATTATCCCATGACTAATTGATAAATGACAGAAGATATGAAGAAAAACAGATTATTTACAACAATATGCCTCATGGCGGCAATCCTGCTCGCCGCCTGTACACAAGACGAACTGGCCGAGCAGGGCAACACTCTGCCCGACGGCGAATACCCCTTGCAGATAGGTAGCGTCAGCATCATCGCAGAAAGTAGCGAAGAGCCGTGGACGCGCGTGACCGAGAAGCCCGACGGCAGCGGCAGTGTGTGGCAGCCGGATGATGCCATTACCGTTAGTCTCGATGGTGAAACAGCCACTTATACTTACGATGGCAGCGCATGGACTTCCGATGCTCCCCTCTATTGGAAGAACACCCAGCCTGCCGAGGTCACTGCCTGGTATCCCGCTACGGATGGCGCATTGTACCTCGGCGGCCAAGATAACGGCTTGGTGTATGTGCTGCGGGCTACGGCAGACAATGCAAGCCACAACACTCCTGTTAACTTGCAGTTCGAGCACCAACTTGCCAAGGTACGAGTGATAGTCAAGGGAACAGCCGATGTGATAGATGTTGAACCTATGAATGTACCCATGTCTTGTGATGTTAAAGAAGGAAAAATAGTAAATATTGGAACTATTATACCACTCAATCATCAAATGTTTAAAACCACTTACGAGGATATAGGCCCCTGCTGGGAAATCAACTTGCCGCCAAGTCTTGATTATCAGATAGAAAAATTCATGGTTTTTACTTCAGATCCTATTGACATTCAATGTGACATTACTCCCTCCATAACCTTGGAGGCTGGCAAGGTCCACACCATCACGATTACGGCAAACAGAAAGGATACGCAGACCATCGACCTCTCTAATGGAGACTACACCATCAGCAGCGACGGCATCTACTACTTCAGCGGCACGGCCAGCCATGCCATCAAGGTGACGGGCGGCAATCCGGAAATCTACCTGGAAGATGCGCAGATAAGTATGGCGAGTGGCAATGCCATTGATATACAGGATGGTAGCCCCACTATCCATGTAAGGGGCGAGGGCAACACCGTAGCCTCCACCGACAACACGGGCATCGCCGTCTCCGGCGGAGCAACTCTCACCATCGAGGGACGCAGCACGGCGGACATGCTGACGGCTACGGCAGGCAACGGGGGCGCAGGCATTGGTTCTCCCCTTGGCGGTACAGTCGGCGGCAATATCACTATCGGCAATGTTACGATTCATGCCACCGGAGGTAGTGGAAATTCCGCTTTTGGAGGCGCAGGTATAGGCTCGTCCGGCAGCGGAAATTGCGGAGATGTCACAATCACGGACGCTGTGATAATGGCCAATGGCGGAGATTATTCGTCGGGCATCGGCATGGGATATGGAAATACTTCCCAGCCATCCATCGGCAAGATTACCATCACCAACTCCGATGTGACGGCTAAAGCAGGGCGTTATGCATCTGCCATCGGTTTTTCTTATACAGAAAGTGTGGTCAATCCTACGCCTGATTACAGGGCAGGACAGATAATCATTACCACGGATAATCTTGAGACGTTCTTGTCCAAGCTGACAGCCGGTGGTACAGCGCATGCGGAGTTTGCCGCGTATACGCAACGGATAGGTGTAGGGTCACATGCAATACCATATCCTCCGTCCTTGCTTAACCAAGATGGCTCAGGCCCGTGGGAAGGCGTGGTAATCAACGGAACTGTCTATGCGGACGGATATGAATAAGGCTACTCCGGTTTTCCCGAATTGTCACTTCGACCATCACAAGGTGGAACTTTGACCGAATCGAAGTGGCACTTTAGCTTGCGGACAGGATAAGAACAAGGCAATATGGCTCTATCAGTGCAACATGAAGCTGAGCCAGCGTTTTATGGCATGATATTTGCGACAACTGCCGCCGACGGCAAAGTGTACCAAGTGGAATACTATAAATCTGGACATGGTTCTGTCTGTCGGCTATCGGGTTAAATCCAGTCGAGGCATAGAGTTCCGGCGTTGGGCAAACAAGGTACTGAAAGAATATCTGCTGAAAGGCCATGCCATCAACTATCGGTTGGGCATCCATACCTACAAGAAGTGCCACGACCGCTTCCTGATTATCGACAGGACGGACATCTATCATATCGGCGCCTCGCTGAAAGACCTCGGCAATGCCGTTCAAGCAAACTTGACGGCTATTGCCGAGGCTTGCGCGTTCTTTGACAGGTTGGAAAACAAACGGAATAATGGGATGGAGCATACTGGGCAATCCTTTTTTTATACCTTTGCGGTATCATCACTTAAAGAAAGAAAACAGTATGGAAACAAAAGAAGAAAAGCTGAAGGAAAAAGAACCGGAAGCAAAGAAAAGCCTGATGGAAGAAATGGATGAAGAAGCCAAGAAGCAGAATCACCCGAAAAAGACTAACCGGACATGGGAGGCTTTTGGCAGGTCCAAAGGTTGCTTCATCATCAATGACCCCAAATTCTTACTGTAAGCATGAGGTACTTGATTGATACGAACATCTTTGTCTATGCGGCAACCGACCGTGATTCGTTAAGCCGTGATGTGAAAGCCATTCTGGAAGAACCGGATACCATACTCTATATGAGTGCGGAATCCGTGCGTGAACTGATAGTAGCATACCGCAACAAGGGCTTGTGACCATGTAATCATTGCCCATGCCATCACCGAGCACCTGCCGTTCATTTCGAGCGACACGCGCTTCCCGTTCTACCGCAGTCAAGGACTTGACCTGATATTCAACGAAAAGTAACACTTAATATATCCCCATTATCTCGTGAGGGTGTGTCAAAATAGAGATTACCTGTCATTAGCTTCGCTCAAAACCTCTTTTGACTATTTGAAGGTATAGTCTGTCACCCCGAGCGCAGTCGAGGGGTCTCACTATGCGTCATGTGAGATGTTTCGACTTCGCTTCGCTCCGCTCAACATGATAGACTATACCTTCATAAAATAGTTAAAAGAGGTTTTGAGCGAAGCTAATGATAGTGATTTTGAAATTTGACACACCCTCACGCTTGTTTTCCGCCTTTATTGAACACCAATGGCCCTGTCATGCTGAACGTATGTGAAGCATCTCCCGACAGCTACGTGACAAAGTATGCCGGGGTTTGTTTCCCCCCCTGCCGAGCACACGAAAGGCAAACAACGTAAAATGGCACTTGAGCGGCGTAAACCTGCATTTGAGCGGCGTAAAGTGCCACTTTAGCAGCGTAACTCTGACTTTGGTGAAGCTTAAATGAACGCAGAGACGCAAAGACACAAAGTTCCGTAACTGTCTGTCGGGAAAAGGACGGAAGAGAACGCGGAGTTCGCGGTTTCGCCGCACACAAGAGGGGAAAATAACTCCGTGCCTCTGTGTTCAGCATCATCAACTGCCGGTGACAGGGAAAACTGCCCGCAGCATCTTTCACGCCTTCACCACCCTCCAACCCATTGATTTCCGGAAAGTTCCGGTGAAAGATACTGCCCTCACACTGCTTTCACAGCTCTTTTCTGCCTTCAGTGGCAAGGTATAACAAATCGGCTCCCCATATAGACCGTGCCGTTCTTCCATACCTTGGCAGTCCGACTCCAAAATAAAGACCGTGAAAGATGCGTGAGGGCAGCATCTTTCACGGTAACCTTTTAAACCACAACGATTTGAGGAACGGTGAAGGCGTGAAACCGGCAGGCACATACCTCCACGCACATAGAGGTTGAACCTCGCACGTCCGACTCTTTCCGGCCCCCTCAACTCCCCCCGTGGGGGAGCTTAGAGATACAGGGAGCTTAGAGATACCTTACATATTAGGGAATGGAAAGAGGGTGTATCGAAATAGATATTTCATTTTCATGAAGGTATAGTCTGTCACCCCGAGCGCAGTCGAGGGGTCTCCTATGCGTAATGTGAGATGTTTCGACTTCGCTTCGCTCCACTACCAATGACGAATTTATAATCAGGCACACTCTTTAAGTTCAAAAGCGTGTTTCTTGGCTAGTTTCTTCATGAGGTCAATTTCTCTCTGTTTGAGCATTTTCTTATATTGTTCTGCCCCTTGTTCTACATATTCGAGACCTTTGGTGAGTGCATTGTAATATGCTTGAGCTATCTTTCTGGCTCCTGCCTTGATGGCAATCCGGCTCCCTTTCCTGCTCCTAAGCCTGCGCATGAATTCCCCAATGGCATTGTAACGGCTGGCAATCAAAGATTGTGCACACTGGCGGAAAATCTGCCCTGCATGGTTGCTCGGATTGCCCTTGATGCGGCGTTTCATTTTTCCACTTTGTTTATAGGCCGGACTCAGGCCGAGCCAGCTGACAAAGTGCCCCACATCCGGGAAACGATCCAGGTCCGTTCCTACTTCGGCAAGCAGCCGCATCAGGGTCACGTCGTTGATGCCGGCAATGCCGGTCAAGTCAATACCTCCATAAATCTGTACCATCTTGGTATGCAGGTCTTCAATGGCCGGATTATGGTGGCGGGTCGGACGTGGTGCACCTTTCACTTCCACCTGAGAGGTGTCCCGGTTGATGCGGTCCAGCAAAACGGAGATTTCCTGTTCCAAAGCCTTGATTTGGACCATATGGAACTCCCACATTTCCAAGGCATGCCGCAGCATGGACAGGTAGACATCGTTATAGTTCCCGTGCAAGGACTTGGCCACATCCTCCGCCTTTGTCTTAAGGATGCTCTTATGGCAAAGGGAGGCCAGCCGTTCAGGATCCCGCTCGCCCGCAAGAATGGCACGGAGGATTTTAAGTCCGCTTGCACCCTGGATTTGCGATATGACATTGGCCAGCTTGATATTCATCAGTTCCAAGGCACGCTGCATCTTGTTCACATAAGCGGAAGAAGATTCTATCAGGTCCAGACGCTCACGAACGAGGAAGCGGAGTTCCTTAAGGAGACCTTGTGGAATAAGGCTTTCGCGTAAAAGGCCTGCGGTGAAAAGCTGCTGCATCCATTGGCAGTCCTGCACGTCGCTCTTGCGACCACGTACCTGCTGCACCTCACGCGGATTGACCAGACATACCCGGATGCCGTGGTCTTCAAGCATGGTGTACAGGCAAAACCAATACACGCCTGTGGCTTCCATCGCCACTTCGGTAATGCCGTTTTCCAGCAGATACTTGCAACAGGCCTCGTAATCGGCCGTATAGGTCTGGAAGTTTACCGCAGACGTGCCGTCCACAGATACAAAAATCTGACGTGTGCCAATATCTATACCGGCACCTTTGCCATGAACCTGGAAAAATTTTACTACCTTTGCCATATCTTTATTATTTTTGAAGACCTACGGCAAGAAGGGAGAAAGAATAGCATGTACGCTACCAAGCGGGAACTGTGTTGGGAAACACTCTCACCAATAATGGATCTACGACCTTCCGGGCAAAACTCAACAACAAGCAATAAGCATTAATTGAGTGGGTGCCAGATGCCGTGGGTCTTCTTTTTTGAAGCAAAAATAAGCTGTTTCGATAGAAGTTGCCGCATCTTAATCTTGAAATTGTATATGATTATACACTAAGTTGGGCGGATTCTTCCGCCCAACCCCCGTCATAATCGAATGGGGTTTCCGCAGGAAATAGGCACTCAACATGACAGACTATACCTTCATGAAATAGTTAAAAGAGGTTTTGAGCGAAGCTAATGATAGTGATTTTGAAATTCGGCCCCCCCTCCCCGTGGGGAGGGGGGGAGGCCTCCACTCAAAATCAGGCTGAGCAAGCTTCAAACAGACTCTTACTTCAAATAGAAGTCAAGTGTCCCGGCGTGTACCAGTTCATTGTGTGTCACACGCACTCCTTTATGTTTCTGTCCACCCAGCTTTACTTCGCCGATGCGGTTCGTTTCATCAGTTTGACCAGACTTATGAGCGGTGATGACCAATTCCTTTTCCTGGTAGTAACGCGGATCCAACTTAATGACCACCTTATCGAACATGGGTGTAGTCAACGTATATTCAGGCACACCAGGACAATCCGGATAAAATCCCATCATGCTGAAGATGGCCCAGGCAGACATTGTACCCGTATCATCATTACCCGGAATGCCACCAGGAGTATTCTTAAAATAAGTATTCACCAATTGCGGCACCAGCTTCTGCGTACGCCATTCCTCACCGGGGAAATAACTGAAAAGATAAGGATAAGCAATGTCCGGCTCGTTGGCAGGATCATAACGCCCTTCGTCAAAGACAGACTGCAACTTATTGATGAAAGCCTTGCGGCCTCCCATCAAACGCGCCAATCCCTTTACATCATGAGGGACATAGAACGTATAGTTCCAGGCATTTCCTTCATGGAAACCGGGATTCTCCTCAAAGTTAGCCCCCTGCATAGGGTCGAAAGGAGAATAGAATGTACCATCCGGCAACTTGGGACGGAAAGTACCAAAGTCCTTACAATAGTAATTCTTGTAACCCAACGAACGGTTATAAAACAGTTTGGCATCATCTTTCTTGCCCAACGCATCAGCAAAACGCGACAGAGCATAATCTGCAATATAATACTCCAACGCATGCGAAACAGAGTTATCATTCTTCGCCCGGATAGGCACATAACCTAAGCTGTAATAATCATCGGCATCAGGACGCATCAGATTCTCGGCACCCGGCAAAGTGGCAGACTTATACATTGCCTCATAGGCCGTTTCCACATCAAAATCACGCAACCCTTTGAACCACGTATCTACAATGACCGGTATGGCAGGGTCGCCCTCCATGGTCAGCGTCTCACGTCCATAAAGTTCCCACTTGGGCAACCAGCCGTGTTCACGATACATGTCCACCATCGTACGCACCATATCCAACTGACGGTCCGGGAACAAAAGCGTCATCAACTGATGTACATTGCGGTAGGTATCCCAAAGAGAAAATACGGTATAACGCTTGCCCTGTGTAGAAAGGATTTTTTCGGACTCCATCGCAGGATATTGCCCGTTGACATCATTCAACACATTGGGATGGATAAGCACATGATAAAGAGCTGTATAGAACACATGTTTCTGCTCTTCCGTACCCCCCTCCACGAGAATGCGGCTCAGGTCGTCGTTCCATGCCTTGCGGGCATTCTGCCGTATCTGCTCAAAAGACAGGCCGGACTGTTCACGGTCCAGATTCTCACGGGCATTCTCGATGCTGACAAAAGACACTCCCAGGCTCACCTCCAGTTGCTCGCCTTCAGACATATCGTAGGTAAACCATACGCCAATGTCGTCACCGCTGATTTCCTTACGGTATTGCGTGTAAAGTTTCTTGGTGCCAGCCGTCGAATCCCAGGCAGCCTCGACCGTCATGGGGCGCATCTGCTTCCAGTAACCGCTTGTCTTGGGCGCCTTGTTGACCCGCATCACAAAGTAAATGGGGAAAACAGCCTGCGGGTTGTAGCAGAAGGTTCCCAGCAATTTGCTCCCCTCAATCTCCGTCTCGCTGACAAAACGCACGGTAGCCCCGCTCTCGTTGGTCAGCCCCTCACCCAAGTTAAGCAGCAGGTTACCCTGCCCGGCCTTGAAGGTAAAACGCTCACGGGCAGTGCGGGGAGTAGCAGTCACCTCGGTACGTATGCCGTATTTATCCAACACGTTCGCATAGTAGCCCGGTGTGGCTTCTTCGTCTTTGTAACTGCTTCCGTATTTCAGAAAGTCCACTTCCAGCTTGCCCGACGTAGGCATCAGCAAGAGTGAGCCCAATTCAGGGCACCCCACCCCGCTGAGGTTAACATGGGCATAACCCGTGAAAAAGTTGTTGGTATGCTCATAAGGAGTAGACCACCAGCGGCTGTCCTTGTCGCGGTTGCCGTTCACACTGCCCATCACATTGAAAGGAACTACAGACATCATCCCCTGCGGACAGAGAGCACCGGGATTGGTAGTCCCGTAATTGGTAGTACCCACAAAAGGGTTCACATAATCTACCGGCTCGCGGTTGCCATCAGCCCAGGCAGGAGTCAGGGCACATACGGCAAAAGCGGCACATAAACTGTATGTCTTGAGATTCTTCATTGGTAATCTGAATATTTAATTAAGCATCTTTTCAGAACGCTCCCCACTGACTGGGTTCACTTCCCATCACCAGTTCCAGCGTACCGCCTTCCATCAGTTCGTCGTGCGAGAAGAAAGGCTTTTCCAGCGGTTTGCCATTCAACGTGGCCGATTGAATATATTTATTCTCCGGCGAATTGTTGGTTGCCACAATCCGGAAATCCTTGTCGCCAGACAAATGGATGGTTACAGCGTTGAACAAGGGACGCCCGATGCTATACACCGGCTTTCCCGGACAAGGCTGATAGAAGCCCATGGCATTCAGGACATACCATGCCGACATCTGGCCACAGTCTTCATTGCCAGACAAGCCGTTAGGAGCGTCGAAATACTGCGAATGCAACACCTCATCTATCAGCTTCTGGGCTTTCCAGGGCTGTCCCAACGTATTATACATATATATAATATGGTGGCTCGGCTCATTGCCATGCGCATATTGCCCTATCAGACCACTGATGTCGGCCGAAACCAGTTCACCCTCCAGCTTCGAATCGGCAGTAAACAGCGTATCAAGGCGAGCAAGCATGGTTTCGCGTCCTCCCATCAGTTCGGCAAGTCCTTCTATATCGTGGGGCACAAACCAAGTCCACTGCCAGGCATTTCCCTCACAATAATCGTCGCTACGGTGATTGCTGGAATAAGGGTTGAAAGGTGTGCGCCAATTTCCCTTGAGATCCTTGCCACGCATGAATCCCGTACCGGCATCGTAGTAATTGCGGTAATTCTGTCCGCGCCGGGCATAAATGCGCTGCGTAGCCGTATCGCCCACAGCTTCTGCCAGCAGGCTGATGCACCAGTCATCGTAAGCATACTCCAAACCTTTGGCCACCGACTCCCACTCTTCGTCGCAGGGAACATAACCCAGCGTGTTTTTATAGTACTTCGAGATGGGCATCAACGCATTGTGAATCAAGTAGCCCGTAGTAGCTATAGGAGAAATGGTGTCGTACTCGGCACTGCGCAGACACGCCTTCAAAGCCAGATTGGCATCAAAACTCCGGTCACCTTTCATATACGCATCGACAATGACTGGAACAGCATTGTAGCCAATCATCGTACCCGTATAATTTCCTGCCAGTTCCCACATGGGCAAGATGCCCCCCTCTTGATACTGGTTAAGCAGAGAGTTGATATACAACGAGTTCTGTTCCGGTTCAAGAATGGTCAACAACGGATGCAGGGCACGGAATGTATCCCACAACGAAAAGATGGTGTACATCGGTTTCCCCTCTTGCGCCGTGCGTATCTCGCGGTCCAGACTGCGGTAGCGGCCATCCACATCGGTAAACAGAGCCGGAGAAATGGCGGTGTGGTACATGGCTGTGTAGAACACACGCTTCTTCTCTTCATCCTCCGTCTGAATGTCTACCTTCGAAAGGTAGCTGTTCCAGGCATCCCGTGCCTTGGCACGCGTACCCTCAAAATCCCAACCGGAAATCTCCGCCAGGTTCTTTTCGGCTCCTTCCATATCCACAGCAGATAAGGCAACCTTTACCAATACCTGCTCATCCTTTTGAGTCTTGAATTTCAGCAAAGCCTTGCACTGCCCCGGAGTACGGGTACCGTCTTTCTGAAGCACAGAATCCTGAACCACCGTGCAAGTAAAAGGTTTGGAAAATACGGCGTAGAAATAGACATCATGCCTCCACGCCCATCCGTTCGTATTCTTATAACCACAGAGGGTAGAATCGTTCACGACCTCTATGGAAAGGTGACGGTTTCTCTGTGCCTGAATAGAATAGTCCAGATCGAGAATGAAACCCGCATCATCGCTTTCCGGGAACGTGTAGCGATGCAAGGCTGCACGATTGGTGGCAGTCAGTTCGGCCTGCACGCCATAACGGTCCAGGAAGACAGAATAATAGCCCGGCGAAGCCGTCTCTTTTTCGTGCGAGAAAGCCGAAGCAAAAGGCAGAATGTCTTTGTTGGGCTGCGCCGTTTCTTCGGTTGTAATCTGCTGTACGCCTACCGTAGGCATCAGCAGCACATCGCCCAGATCCGCACATCCCGTACCGCTAAGGTGCGTATGCGAGAATCCGTTGATGGTTGAATCAGCATAATAATATCCTGAGCAAGCATCCCACTCATAAATACGGGTATCAGGGCTGGGATGAATCATGCCGTTGGGCATCACGGCACCGGGATAGGTATGCCCATGCCCTCCCGTACCGATGAAAGGATTAACATATTGGGTGTAATCCTTTTCCACCGATGCCGTAGTACAACCGGCCAGCAATGCAGCCAGTACACACAGGTGAATTGTCTGTTTTTGTGCCATAATGTAATATTTGATTAGATTAACTTAACTCCTCTTCATTTCCTTACAACAGATTTCCTTATTTCTGCGTTTTGTTTTCTTTCTCTGCCTTCAGTTTCTCCTCTATAGGGTCATTATACTGCGTCTGGAGTCTTGTCAACTCTGCATGAAGTTCCTTAGTGATTTGCTCATAACCCGGCTTGCCATAGAGATTGTTCATCTCATGCGGGTCTTCCTGCAAATCATACAATTCCCATTCATCAATATCATTGTAGAAATGAATCAGCTTGTAACGTTCGGTACGTACTCCGTAATGACGCTTCACCATGTGTTCGGCTGGATATTCATAGAAATGATAGTACAGAGACTTACGCCAGTCGGCAGGTTGCTCGCCTTTCAGCAAGGGCAAGAGCGACACACCCTGCATATCTTCGGGAATAGGAGCGCCGGCCAAATCGAGGAAGGTAGGTGCATAGTCGATATTCTGCACCATCTGCGGGATTTCGCCTTTGGCCTTGAAGCCCTCCGGCAGCCGCATGATGAGCGGTGTGTGCATGGACTCTTCATACATAAAACGCTTGTCGAACCAGCCATGCTCACCCATATAGAAACCCTGGTCGGAAGCATAAACCACCAGCGTATTCTCCAACAGGCCGGCTTCCTTCAGGTAATCAAGCACGCGGCCGACATTGTCGTCGAGCGTCTTCACCACCTTTGCATAATCGCGCATGTAACGCTGATACTTCCACTCTGCCAAATCCTTGCCTTGCGGATTCTTCTTATAGAATTCATCAATAATGGGCTGGTAGAAATCATCATAGACCTTGCGGTCTTCAGGACTCAGACGTCCTACCATCGCCTCATAAGTGCCCTTCAACGGGGTCTTCTTGTCGGCACGCCACATCTTGGTATCATAAATGATGTCCATATCTTTCCATATATTCATCTCCTGGGCTGCAGCAGCCGGACGCCCTTCATAGTCATCATAGAAATTGTCAGGCAAAGGGAAAGTCTTATCTTCATACAAGGACAGATATTTCAACTCCGGCAACCAGTTGCGGTGAACGGCCTTGTGGTGAATGAAGATGCAGAAAGGCTTGCTCTTGTCGCGCTGGTTCTCCATCCAGTCAATACTCATGTCGGTCACTAAATTGGTTACATAACCTTCCTTCCGGACAGTATCGTTCTCCATGGTAATGAAGCTCGGATTATAATAGTCGCCCTGCCCGGGTAAAATCTCCCAATGGTCGAAACCGGTAGGCAGACTTATCAGATGCCACTTTCCGATAAGAGCGGTCTGATAGCCGGCTTGGCGAAGCAGCTTGGGCATGGTCTGCTGTGAACCATCAAAAACACAGGTGGAATTATCCGTAAACCCATTGGCGTGACTGTGTTTGCCTGTCAACATACAGGCACGGCTGGGTCCGCTCAATGAGTTGGCCACAAAACTGTTGGTGAAAAGGACACCCTCATTGGCAATGCGATCCAGGTTGGGCGTTTCAATGGGACTGCCATAACAGCTCATCATCTGAGCCGTATGGTCATCGGTCATGATATACACAATGTTGTACTGCTTGGCCGTTTCCTTTTCGCCTGCACATGATGCCAGCGAAGCAAGAGCAGCCACCCCCGTCAAGGGATACAGAAATGCGGGAATGGGTTGTTTCATAAAAAATGGTTTATAGAAATAAATAAATTGATTTCATTATCAGATTATCTAAGATAACAAAAGCTAAACTACTATCACAACCACTCCCTCCCCTGCACATTATCCGGCAAACCTGCCAGGCAGACGAGGAAAATGATTTTTGCAAAGGTACGGATTGATTTTTAAATACGGAAATGAAAAGATTAGAGTTTTTGCCACCAACCTGTTTCCGGTCTCTTTTTCCGGCATACACCGTCACGCAACCCGCCATGCTCCTCCGTATACCGGAAAAAAACCTCGGAAACAGCACCCCAAATAAAGCTGAGGAAAAATTAAACAAGCTCTTAACAGAATTTCACGCCATAACACCCATTCGGATTTGGTGACCTGCCCGGTGATGCCTATCTTTGTCGCCGTAAGCGATAACCCACCAAAACATCCTTTTCCATGAATACCAGAAATTACATACAGCCTCTTCTCATACTGCTGGAAGGTATCCTGCTACTTGGCGTGCTGGCCGGATGTGGCAGTCGGAAACAGACACATACCGACAATGCAACCACTCTGCGCGACTTGCCCCAACTGAAAGATAGCGGACGGTTAGTGGCACTCACCCTCTATAGCTCCACATCTTACTTTATCTACCGCGGACAAGAGATGGGCTTCCAATATGAACTGGTGCAACAGTTTGCCGAGAGTCTGGGACTGACACTGGAAGTAAAAGTCGCCCGCAACGTACGTGATTTGGAACGGAAACTCCTGGCAGGCGAAGGCGACCTCATCGCCTATACCCTACCCATCACCAAGGAGGGACGGGACAGCGTGACATATTGCGGCAACGAAGTCATTACCCACCAGGTCATCGTGCAACGCAAAAACGGACAACCCAAGCCGTTGAAAGATGTGACCGAACTCATTGGAAAAGAAATTTACGTAAAGCCGGGCAAACATTATGAAAGACTGGTAAACTTAGACAAAGAACTGGGCGGAGGCCTACTTATCCGAAAGGTAACGGCAGACAGTATCGGTGTGGAGGACCTCATCGGACAAGTGGCGCGCGGCGAAATAGACTATACGGTAGCCGACAACGACGTGGCACGGCTCAACGCCACCTACTACCCCAACCTCGACACCCGACTTGCCATCAGCTTTGACCAGCGTGCCTCATGGGCCGTGCGCCGCGACTGCCCGCTGTTGGCACAGGCCGCCGACCGGTGGCAGAAAGAAAATGCCACTTCGCCCGCCTATACATCCAGCATGAAACGCTACTTCGAAACGGGAAAATCACTCCCTCATACCCCCATCCTCTCCCTGCGTAAAGGCATTATCTCGCACTACGACGACTTGTTCAAAAAATATGCGAAGACCATAGACTGGGATTGGCGCCTGCTTGCTTCGCTCGCCTACAAAGAATCAAACTTCGACACGACGGCCGTCTCGTGGGCAGGAGCCAAGGGACTGATGCAACTCATGCCCTCCACGGCCCACGCCATGGGTGTGCCTCCCGGCAAGGAACAGAATCCGGAAGAAAGCATAAAAGCCGCCGTAAAATACATAGCCCTTACCACCAAAAGTTTCACGGAAGTACCAGAACCGGAACGTGTCAACTTCGTGCTGGCATCATACAATTCAGGCATCGGCCACGTTCTCGACGCCATGGCCTTAGCTGAGAAATACGGAAAGAACCCACACGTATGGCGCGGCAATGTAGAAAAATACATCCTCCTTAAAAGCAACGAAGAGTTTTTTACCGACCCGGTGTGTAAGTTCGGTTACTTCCGTGGAGCAGAAACGTATGCTTTTGTGCGCGAAGTGATGGACAGGTTCGAACAATACAAGAAAAAGATAAAGCAAAACTGAGGAATATGCAAGATTGCCAGTTCCCCTTTGGTCAGAAAAGTTTCAGTCTGTTCTCACGAGCTTTCTCCAACGGCACAGTTTCCTGATGCTTCACCGCATTTTCTTCGCGCAGGCGATTATACTCCTCATTCAGTTCATTGGACAACGCAACGCGCGAGTCAGGATTCATCAGGCGGGCAGCCATGCCGGCATTCTGCGAAGCATCTTTCAGATGAACTACAGGAGCATGATAGACGGGAGCTATTTTCAACGCTGTGTGCAGACGCGAAGTAGTGGCTCCTCCTATCAGCAACGGGATGTCCAATCCAGCTTTCTCCATCTCTGCAGCCACGTGCGACATTTCTTCCAGCGACGGAGTAATCAGTCCGCTCAACCCCACCATGTCAACTTTTTCTTCGATGGCACGTCTGACGATAACCTCGGCAGGAACCATCACGCCCAAATCTATAATTTCATATCCATTGCATGACATCACTACAGAAACGATGTTCTTGCCAATGTCGTGTACGTCACCTTTCACCGTAGCCAGCAACACACGCCCGGCAGAAGTTCCCCGCCCGGCCTTTCCTGCCTCGATATAAGGACGGAGAATGGCCACAGCCGCCTTCATGGTACGGGCAGTCTTCACCACCTGGGGCAAAAACATCTTGCCTTCGCCAAAGAGATTGCCCACCCTCTGCATGCCCGACATGAGAGGACCTTCGATTATATCCACCGCCTGTGCATACGTCTTCAACGCCTCGTGCAGGTCTTCTTCCAGAAAGTCGCTGATACCCTTTATCAGCGACTGCTGCAAACGTTCCTCCAGCGGAGCCTTGCGCCAGTCGGGCACCTCCGTCCCTGCCACTTTTGCAGAGAGGTTCTGCGTGGAATGAGCAGCCTCCAGCAACCGCTCAGCAGCATCGGGGCGCCGGTTAAGTATAACATCCTCGATGCGCTCCAGTAAATCGGCGGAAATATCCGTATACAACACGGAAGAAGCCGGATTGACGATGCCCATGTCCATGCCTGCCTCGATGGCATGGTAAAGGAATACGGCGTGCATGGCCTCACGCAGGTAATTGTTGCCACGGAAAGCGAAAGACAAGTTGCTCACTCCCCCACTCACATGGGCTCCCGGCAAATTCTCACGTATCCAACGGGTGGCACGGATAAAATCTACGGCATAATTGGCATGTTCATCCATACCCGTAGCTATGGCCAGGACATTAGGATCGAAAATAATGTCTTGCGGAGCCAGACCTGCCTGCTCCGTCAGCAAACGGTAAGCGCGGGCACACACTTCAATGCGCCGCTCATAAGTATCGGCCTGTCCCTGTTCGTCAAAAGCCATCACCACAACGGCAGCTCCATATCGGCGCACGGCGCGGGCATGTTCCAGAAAACGTTCCTCCCCTTCTTTCAGGGAGATGGAATTGACGATAGATTTGCCCTGCAGACATTTCAACCCCGCTTCAATGACCTTCCAGTCAGACGAGTCAATCATCACAGGTACGCGGGCAATATCGGGTTCTGAAGATATGAGGTTAAGAAAGTTCACCATCTCCGCACGGGCATCCAACAGGCCATCGTCCATATTGATGTCTATCACCTGGGCTCCGTCTTCCACCTGCTTGCGGGCAATGCCCAGTGCCTCACTGTATTTTTTCTCGCCAATAAGACGCAGGAACTTACGTGAACCTGCCACGTTGCAACGCTCACCCACGTTCACGAAGTTATTTTCAGGCTTCACTTCTAACCTATCAAGGCCAGAGAGCCGGAGGAAAGCAGAAGGAGCTACCGGCACACGTGGAAGGGTTGCAGCTGCCAATGGTACAAAACGGGCAATGTATTCATCTGTAGTACCGCAGCATCCGCCAACGATGTTCACCAGTCCCTCGTCCAGGAATTCCTTTATTTCGAGAGCCATCTGTTCAGGCGTTTGGTCGTATTCCCCCAATGAATTGGGCAACCCGGCATTGGGATACACACTGATGTAATAAGGCGCACGGGCAGCCATATGCTCCAGGAACGGCTTCATCTGCGCGGCACCAAAAGAACAATTCAAACCTACAGAAAATATATCGGCATGCTCCACCGAGGCAAGAAAAGCATCCAGCGTCTGCCCCGACAGGGTACGTCCGCCTTGGTCGGCCACAGTAACAGACAGCATCAAAGGTACCTTCCGTCCGGTAAGCTGCATGGCATCCTGGGCAGCGCAAATGGCAGCCTTGGCATTGAGCGTATCGAAAATGGTTTCCACCAGCAGGGCATCCACTCCCCCTTGCAGTAAAGCCGTCATCTGTTCGGTATATGCCAGGCAAAGTTCGTCAAAGGTGAGAGCACGGAAGGCGGGATTGTTCACATCGGGACTCATAGAACAAGTCTTGTTGGTAGGTCCCACGGAACCAGCCACATAACGGGGTTTGTGCGGAGTGCGGAGAGTATATTCATCGGCCAACGCACGCGCCAACCGGGCACCTTGCAGGTTGATGTCGCGCACCAAGTCTTGCGTGTGGTAATCGGCCTGACTGACGCTTGTGGCATTGAATGTATTGGTTTCGATGATGTCGGCTCCTGCCTCCAGATACTTGCGGTGTATGTCCTGCACCACATCGGGCCGCGTGAGGCACAACATGTCGTTGTTTCCTTTCATCTGTCCGGGCAGTCCGGCAAAACGTGTGCCGCGAAAATCGGCCTCTGTCAGGTTGTATCGTTGTATCATGGTGCCCATGGCGCCGTCCAACACGAGGACGCGCTCTTGCACCGATTGAGTAAGTGGTTTCATTGAATCAATAAAAAAATATATAGCAGGCTCCTCCCCGCGGAAGAAGACCGGTATCAGTTTCGTCAACGCTTGAACATCCGCGCCATGTCTCGCTTATCGTCTTTCTCCTTAATGGACTGTCGTTTATCGTATTGTTTCTTACCCTTAGCCAAGGCAACGACCAGCTTGGCCAACCCCTTCTCATTGATAAAGAGGCGGACGGGCACGATGGTGAAACCGGGGTCGCGCGAGGTACGCATCAACTTGTCCAGTTCTTTTTTGGTGAGCAGCAATTTGCGTTCGCGACGGGCAGCATGATTGTTGTACGAGCCATAGAAATACTCGGCAATGTGCATGTTTTTCACCCACAGTTCTCCGTTGGCAAAATAACAGAAAGTATCCACCAGACTGGCCTTTCCCAAACGGATGGACTTGATTTCAGTGCCCGTCAGCACGATACCGGCAGTGTAAGTGTCCAGCAGTTCATAGTCAAACGTGGCACGCTTGTTTTTGATGTTTATGGCAGGTTGTTTCATATCTTTGTTTTACTTTTTTCATCATCATGCTGTTGCTTGTTCATCAGTTGAGCACTACAGTCAGCTCATTGAACAGCCACTCTATCAGCATCGGACAGGCCAGAAGCGACACAGTAGCCACCATAGTGAAACGGAAACGGATTTTATCCGTCATCTGAAGCAATACCCGACTTCCCTCCCACACAACAAAGAGCGTATAAAACTGAAGTAGAAAGGCTATAATCTGGAAGTCGGCCAAAATCCCCAATATAATCCGCAACAAAAATAATATTACCAGTGAATAACCGGTGAATTGCCACATCAAGGGCAGATTACCCGGCCGGTGCAGGAAACGGATGCAGAAACCATTCAGCAACCATGCCGCCAGAAAATAGCCTCCAAAAAGAGCCACCGCCACAGAACAGCACTCCGTCATGGCCAACTGGAAACTTTGCGGTCCACCCCACCCGTTATCAAGCAGCACACCGATGAAAACAGACAGGCCACAAAGGCCTATCATAGGATACACAAAAGCAGTGAAGACCCCACGCGGATCTTCCTGCAAACGAATTTCCTCCCAGGCACGGGCCGGGGAGGAAATCAGTTGAATGGCTATGTGAAAAAGATTCTTATAGTCCACAAATAAAATTCACATTATTATAAAGGTAAGCTATCTACATACTCATCCCACGACAAAACCTCGTATTCATGCTGAGTCGTATTTCCATTTTCCAAATCAGTGGAATAAGGATTTTCACTTACTACGATACGGATTTCCGAAGGCAGTGAGCCTCCCCATTCAGCCAGAATAGAACGCCCGCCACCGGCAGAAGTGCCCAAATCATAGGCTTTGTTGAAATAGCCCAACCCGCCATACAAGGCAAGGGCATAAGACTCGTAATCCGTAGAATAATCGGCGTCAGTATTGGCGCGGAAATTCAAATACAACCGCAAAATTCCCTGCTCCTTATCTGTTACAGTAGCAGCGTCGTCAGGATAGTAAACCAACGTAAGGCTGCTGGTTACTCCGACGGGCACATAATAGTTCACCGGCAATATAAGCGTAGTGGAATTTTCGCCGAAGAAATAAGGTTTATAAGTAAAACCACTCACTTCATAATTAAGAGAAATAATAGGATGAGTAGCCACAGAATCGCGTTTCTCCACACCGACATTTGCAGCGTCTACTACCAGCGTAGGATTGTTCAACAACTCAAGCGCATATAATTCGACACCGGTAATATCTGTAGCATCCGAAGGAATCTGGGTTGTTTCGGTGTTCCAGCGGTAATAAGCCACTACCGTTTTTCCGGTTATATCAGAAACAGTCATGCCCTGCGAAGCAAAAAAAGACATGACAGAAGCCTCCGTAGGCGTTACACTAATCCCCCCCGGTGATACAACCGTCATCGACATAATCCCGCTATTCACCTCTCCCATGATATAAGCACTCTGATATGGGTCCGAATCGGTGTTCAGGCAAGAAGTCAGCGTTAAACCTGTCAGCACAGACAGGGCAAGCACTAAAGTTTTCAATCGTTTCATTTGTTCTTTCTTTAATTTTAGGTTTGCAAAATTAGACATTATTTTTCTATTTAGATAAAATGCACCGTTGTTTTTTGCTGTTTTTGAGAGTAAAATGGAAAGTTTATTGAAATACTGCAAGGAAGCAGAAATATTAACAGAAAATAACATTTCCAGTCTCACACAACCTGTGCAAAATCCTCTATATGTCCGTCTACATAAGCAGCCACCAGCGAAGTCCACTCCTCTTCATGCTCCAGGAACTCGTCTTCCAGAGGGTCGAAAGCTTCATATTGTTCATACATGGCCATAAACTCCTCGTCGGTGCGTTCACGCTCCAGGTCGGCGCGATGCACATCATAGATCTTTCGGGCGGCATACACCAGTTTAGTCAGATCACCTACCCCCCAGTCGCGCCATACGCGGGCAAAAGGGTTATGAAAAATGTAAGCTCCGTAACCATTCTGGATGAGCTGGCAGAACCCTCCCTCCATCAGCTCGTCGCGCAAGGTGACATAAGCCAGCAAGGCATGTTGCGGTAAAGTGAGCAGCGGCATGGTTTCGGCAGTCAGGGTGCCACCGGTGGCACGTCCATAGGCCTCGGTAAACACCATGATGAAAGCATCCATGCCTTCAGATGCGGCACGCCGCAAAGATTCGTCGGTTACTTCTATCATAACAATCGGTTTATAAGTTCTTGCCGGGATTTGGCGGCGCAAAGATAAAATTTATCTTCCACATACGGTATATGATGTGCCCGGAAATCTCATGCGAACTTCCACGCTATCAGAAGCCGACTGCCCATAGCGTAGGAGCCGGCTGCATCTATATAGGCACCCGACGACATAGTATGCCGCAGCACACAGGAGGCAGAATACCTGTCAGAAAGGCACTTACAGGCTATCTGCTTTCACTGGCAACCTGGAGTGTCAGGGAGTCTAACGCCTCCAAACTTCCGTTAAAGACATTCAGGTCTACATTTCCCTCAATGCCCGGCACCACACCGGCATCTGTATGTTGCCAGAAATGCCAAGGTCCTTCATAACGGACAGAATCGACGTAGTAATGGGCAATCCAATAGGGATAGGAATTAAAAATGGAATCGTTGAGATAACGCAACTTGAATTTGTAAGAGGTATACAAAATGGGCTTTACTCCATAGTGTTGTTCCACCCGGTCCAACCAAGTCTTTACCGCACGCTTCAATTCAGCAGCACTCTTATTGCCCGTTGTTTCCACATCCAAGACAGGAGGCAAATCGGCAGAGTCCAGACGCACGGTACGAATGAAGAAATCGGCCTGCTGAATCGCATCTGTACGTGGTATAAAAAAATGGTAAGCACCCCGGATAAACCCATGACGGCGGGCTTCGGCAAAATTTGAAGCAAAAGTCTCATCGCTATGGTCGCCGCCTTCCGTCGCTTTCATGAACACAAAGCGGATAGGAAAACGCTCCTGCTGCTGACGAGCCAAAAGATTCCAATCAATATCTCCCTGATAATGCGAAATATCTATGCCATGAACCTCATAATGAGAAGGCAAACAAACGCCATACCCCTTAAATCCGTAGCATGGTTTCCAGCGATAAGCATAAGGACGGATAAAAAAATAATAGAATCCCGCAGAAAAGAGCAAGATAAGAATACCAGCCAGCACATTGCGCAACCATACCGGCATCACATATACCGATGCTGATGCTTTAACTGACTTTTTCCCTTTTTGCTTTTTGGGCACAGAAGAACGCCGGACTGGCGCTTTTCCTTTACCACGAGAAGACCGGGTTGTCTTAGAAACCATATATTCCTTTATACTAAATCGGATAAGATTAAAAGAAAGGGCAGATTACTCTGCCCTTTCCCCTGTATATATCAGAAGATAACTGTCGAAAAAAACGACTTCTTTTACTTCTGCTGTTCCAACTGCAAAGTCTTGGTAGGCTGGTCGCAGACTTCTGTCGGACCGAAATACTGAATAGGACCGGGATAAACGTAGTCCGTTTCTTTGGCCCACTTATCACGTTGGGCGGCAAATGCCTTGAAAGGCGCACCGTCCAGCTTAACCAAAGCCTTCTGGATAACAGGCTTCATCTCGCCATGGCGACGCTCCATATTCATCATCATGGTGATAGGCACACCTCCGGCAATCCACTCTTCAGCGGGTGCTGTCAAGTTGCGGATAGAAGACATATAACCCGTCTTTCCGTTGGCAATCAAGGCAGAAGCTGCATATCCCAGTGAATAGCAATAGTCTGCATCAAAATTAGAAGGAGCAGCGCAACGGCCTTCATAGCCGAAGAAGTGGTGCTGCGGCGCAAACTTGCCCACATACTTACCTTCCTTCTTCCACTCAGCCAGCTTCGTTCCTACCATTTCAGAAAGCAGTTTTTCTGTTTCGATAAGAGAAACCTGTACGTTTCCATGCGGGTCGCGGTCTAAAGAGAGCTGACGGGCTACTCCTTCGGGCAGGCTGGCATAGATAGCTGCATTTTCAGGAGTCAGCTTGCTGATGATATAATTACGCTGTTCTGCCTTATCGACCTTAGCGAACTCTTCAGCGTTGGCAGCCAAGAAGTCGTTCAGTTCTGCAATCAAGCGCTTCATGGCAGGGATGAACTCAATGAGGCCTTCAGGGATAAGAACTGTTCCGAAGTTGTTGCCCTGGGCAGCACGATCTGCCACAACCTGTGCAATGTTTGTTACAATGTCATCCAGCGAAAGGTCTTTAGCCTCTACTTCTTCGGAAACGATACAAATGTTGGGCTGAGTCTGCAAGGCACATTCCAGAGCGATGTGAGAAGCCGAACGTCCCATCAGCTTGATGAAGTGCCAGTATTTGCGGGCAGAGTTGCAATCGCGCTGAATGTTGCCAATAACTTCTGCATAAGTTTTGCAAGCTGTATCGAAGCCGAACGAAGTCTCAATCATGTTATTCTTCAAGTCGCCATCGATAGTTTTGGGGCAACCGATTACCTGAACTCCATAGTTCTTGGCAGCATAATACTCGGCCAAAACGCAGGCATTCGTGTTGGAGTCGTCACCACCAATGATAACCAATGCCTTGATGCCCAACTGCTGAAGAATCTGGTAACCTTTCTCAAACTGGTCTTCCTTTTCCAGCTTGGTACGTCCGGAACCAATGATGTCAAAACCGCCCGTATTACGGTATTCATCAATGATATCTGCCGTCAGTTCTACATAGTTGTGATCTACCAGTCCGCCGGGTCCCATGAGGAAGCCATAAAGTTTGCTCTCGGGATGAATACGCTTGATGCCATCGAAAAGACCGGAGATAACGTTATGTCCGCCCGGAGCCTGTCCACCAGACAGGATGACACCTACATTCATGGCAGGACATTGTACGGGCTGGTCCGTAGCCTCAAACTTAATAAGAGGCATGCCGTAGGTGTTGGGAAACAGTTTCTGGATTTCTTCCTGGTCGGCCACCGACTGTGTGGCTGCGCCTTCCTGGACTTTCACGTTGCCTTTCAGCGCCTTCGGAAGTTTGGGCTGATAGGCAGCTCTTGCGATTTGCAATGCACTTTTAGTCATTTGTCTTTCTTATATTAAAGGTGAGAAAAAATTGCTTGCTAAAGCGTTGCAAATTTCGCTTTTTTCCGGTAGAAATGCAAGCGGGCAGACTTTTTTTTGCTTCAGCGCCCGGTTTGCAGCGAGGTAAACTTCCCTGATTTTCTGCAAACCGGGCGTATTTACCTCCGGAAGCCACCGGACACTGTGCACCAATGAACCCTGCAGAGCCGGCAAAATGGCTGAAGCGGATTGAACCGGCTGAGAAAAAACTATCCTGAAATTTCCCGTCTAAAACAAATGCGAAACACCGGATGCGGTGGACGCGACTTCTTTTTACCCCACGCGGAACTGCCTCCTGAAGCTTCTTTCCCGGCAGATGGAAAAGCCACCGAATTGCCAAGCGATATGCAGCATACTGCCAAGCGATATGCAACACGCTGCCAAGCGACAAGCAGCAAGCCTTTTATAGGGAGGTTAGGAGCCGCCACATATACTTATATATTAATGTGTAAGCGTCTTTACAAGTTTTTCCACAAGACATTCTCCTACATTTTCTATAACCGGAACTGAAGTGGCACTTTATTCGGAACTTATGAACACGATTTCGCCCCTACGGTCCATGTACCGCAGGGGCGAAGAAAGAATACAAAGCCAATATCAGCGTGACATTCGGTCTTCGGGTGTCCAGCCACCGCCCAAAGCCTTATAGACATTTACCAATGCCAACTGGCGGTCGCGCACGGCATTGCTCAAACTAATCTGTGCATCCAAATAAGTACGCTGTGCATCAAGCAAATCCATATAAGCAATAGCACCGTTGACATATTGCAATTGGGCAAGCTCCAGCGAAGATTTGGATGAACGCTCCAAAGAAAGACGCGTCTGGTAAATCTCTTTCATCTTGTTGAAAGTGGCAATGGCATCGTATGCATCCCGAAAAGCTGCAAGCACCACTTTCTCGTAGGCATAAGTAGCGCGCTCAAAAGCTGCCCTGCTGGCCTTAAGGCGGGCACGGTTTTTGCCCCAACCCAGAATAGGCTGCAACAACGTACCGGCAATCAGATGATAAGGCGACTCAAGGATGTCTTTCACTTCAGCACTTTCCGCACCCAACTGGGACGTCAAGGACAAGCTCGGGAACATACTCGTTAATGACACACCCACTTCGGCATTAGCTGCAATAAGAGCCTGTTCTGCTTCCCTGACATCCGGACGGCGCTCCAGCAAGGTACTCGGCAAACCTACCGGTAAGGAACTGGGAAAATTCACTTCCTGAGGAAGAGGCGCACGCTCAATATTATGTGGATAATCTCCTATCAGAAAAGCCAGTTCGTTTTCCTTCAACGTAATCTGCCGTTCCAGATCCGGCACCAAAGTAGCTGTTCGTGCCAACTCCACCTGCGCCTGACGGAAAGCTACCTCGGAAGTCAGACCACCCTCATATCGGATTCGGGCCAGATGCAGGCTTTCGCGGCGGGCGTCTACAGTCTGACGAACAATAGACAGTTCATTATCCAAAGCAACCAGTTCAAAATAGGCCTGGGCAACCTGCGCAATCAAGCTCATTTGCAAAGCACGCCTGTTTTCTATGGACCCCAGGAAATCGGCCAGACTGGCATCACGTCGCCAACGCAATTTTCCCCACAAATCCAACTCCCAAGATATGGTGGCTTTTAAATCAAACTGGTTATCCTCATCATAACTGTGCCCTCCGTAATTATCGGCTTCTTTCTTTCCATAGATGCGAAGACCAATTTGCGGAAGCATATTGGCCCAGTCTATGCGCTTCAAAGCGGCCTGCTCTCTTACAGTGGCGTCAGCCATCAACAAATCTTTATTATAATCCAACATCTTACGAATCAGTCCCTGCAAAAGAGTATCAGGATAAATCGCTTCCCACGAATAATCGGCTATGGAAGCAGAATCTTCCACCATGCCATCCATAGTCAGAGTAGAAGGAAGTTCCAAATCCGGCCGGGTGTAATGTTTACCTATCTGACATCCGCTCAGCAATAAAAGAGTAGCCGGGATACATACGGCAGGCCGGAATACATATTTAACTAAAGACTTTACTTTCATTTTACTTTCTTTCTCTGAAGTTTGTTCTGCACATTATATATCATCACAAAGAAGAAGGGGATAAGCACGATGCCTACAATCACAGCCATAATCATGCCAAAGAACAGACCCGTACCAATGGACTGACGGCTGGCTGCTCCCGGCCCATGAGCTATCACCATGGGCAAAATACCAAGAATAAAGGCCAGAGAAGTCATCAAGATAGGACGGAAGCGCAAATGGGCCGCATGCAAAGCAGCTTTGAAAACGTTCTGTCCGGCATCAGCCTCATCTTTGGCAAATTCCACAATCAGAATCGCGTTCTTCGCAGCCAGACCCATCAGAGTCACCAGACCAATCTGAAAATAAGTATCGTTCTCCAATCCACAAATCGAGATGCCAATATACGCTCCCAACGCCGCCACGGGCAAAGAGAGCAACACTGCCACAGGAATGCTCCAACTCTCGTATAAAGCGGCAAGGAAAAGGAACACAAAGAGGAATACCAAAGCCAAGATGGTACCAGTCTGTCCTCCCGCCTGTTTCTCCTGATAAGACAAACCACTCCATTCCACACCGATATTATCCGGCAAATGAGTGCGGGCAATCTGTTCGATAACCTCCATCGCCTGACCTGAGCTATACCCCTGAGCCGCTTCTCCACGAATCACAGCTGAGTTGAACATATTGAAGCGCTTGATGCTACCCGGACCTGTAGTATATTCCGTATTGCCCAACGCCGTGAGAGGTATCATGGCGCCGTCGCTACCTTTCACAAAAAACAGACTAATGTTATCCCGATGTTCACGGTAAGGAGCATCGGCCTGCAGGTAAACACGATAAATACGGTTGAACATATTAAAGTCGTTCACGTAGACAGACCCCGTATACGCTTTCATTGTATTGAATACATCAGCCATCGGTACACCAAGCATTTTCACTTTATCGCGGTCTACATCAAAATACAACTGCGGTATTTCGGCCTGCAACGAAGACGACAAATTACTCAACTCCTTGCATTGCGAGGCATAATACATCAACGTATCGGCCGCCTGCACCAGGTTCTCATAAGTAGCATCACCACGGGCCTCCAGCTGCATTTCAAAACCGCCAGAGGTACCTAGGCCGGGAATAACAGGCGGAGTAGAGATATAGAACTTACATTCTGGATACTCCGTCAGTTCACGACTTACATGAGCCATGATTTCATCAATAGTGGTATCGTCACGCTCTTTCCACTCTTTCAGAATAACAGTCAACTGAGAACGTGCCTGGCTGGTACCGACACGCGGACTGGTACCTGTCACATTCTGCACATATTCTACAGAAGGATCTTCCATCAGGAAATGAATGGCCCGATTAGTAACCTCACGGGTCCGCTCAAGTGTCGTGCCTTCCGGCATCTCCAACTCCACGGTAAAATATCCCTGGTCTTCTGTCGGGAGGAAACTGGTAGGAATCAACCGATAAAGGACAAATATGGCTATCAACACCATACAGAAACCTATGCCTACCCGCTTAGGATGCTTAATAACGCTCTTGATACCTTTCAGATATTTGCTGTTACCAAAGTCTAACCAACGGTTGATGGTACGGAATACCCGATTCTTAGGCTTATTGGAGTCCGTAGGCTTCAGAATGAGCGAACACATTACCGGACTCAACGTCAGGGCCACTACCGTAGAGAGCAGCACAGAAATGGCAATGGTCACACTAAACTGGCGATAAAGCTGTCCCGTAATGCCTGACAAGAAACTTACCGGAACGAACACAGCAGCCAATACCATGGAGGTTGCTACCAGAGCACTGGTCAAGCCATTCATAGCCTTCTTAGTAGCCTCGTATGCACTAAGATGTTCCTCTTCCATAATACGTTCTACGTTCTCTACCACCACGATGGCATCGTCCACCACCAGACCGATGGCCAAAACCAATCCCAGCAAAGTAAGGATATTGAGTGAGAAGCCGAATATCAGCATGAAACCGAACGTACCTATCAGAGAGATCGGGACAGCCACCAACGGAATGAGTGTAGCGCGCCAACTCTGCAAAAAGAGGAATACCACTACTATCACCAGAAACAGTGCCTCGAACAACGTCTTATACACCTCGTGAATAGATTCCGAGATATAAGTGGTCATATCGAAAGGAATTTCATATTTCATGCCTTCGGGGAAAGTACGGCTGATTTCCTCCATCGCCTGCTTTACATTATCGGCTACTTCCATGGCGTTGGCACCTGGCAAAAGATAAATGCCCAGAATCGCTGCATTCCCGGCATTGATACCGCTTTCGGTATTATAGGACTGAGCTTCCAGAGACACACGGGCAATATCGCGCATACGAATCATAGAACCGTCGGCATTGGCACGAAGTACAATTTCTTCGAACTGGGCCGCACTTGACAGACGCCCCTGAGCTGTAATGGGAATAGTGAAATCCAACCCCGTCACGGGCTGCTGGCCCAGCACACCGGCTGCCGACTCACGGTTCTGGTCTTTCAATGCATTCTGCACGTCTTGTACCGTCAAGCCATAATTAGCCAGGCGGGCAGGGTCCACCCAAATCTGCATGGCATAATAACGGCTACCGATGTTCGACACACGTCCCACACCCGGAATACGTCTCAAAAGGTCGAGCACATTCAGCGTAGCGAAGTTACTCAAATAGATTTCATCAAATTTCGGGTCATTGGAAGTCAGACAGATAGTCATCAGCTGGCTGGAAGCCTGCTTTTCTATCTCAATGCCATTCTGCACCACCTCGGCCGGCAAACGGGATTCGGCCAGTTTCACACGGTTCTGAATCTCGACGGCAGACAAATCGGGGTCGGCCGAGATATCAAACGTAATAGTAGCAGAGAATCCTCCGGAGTTGGAACTGTTTGATTCCATATAAAGCATACCGGGTGTACCGTTCAGTTCCTGCTCGATGGGAGTGGCAACAGCCTGAGATACGGTCAGGGCACTGGCACCCGGATAAGAGGCGCTGATTTTCACCACCGGCGGCGTTATCTGTGGATACTGATCGATAGGAAGCATCGTTAAGCCGATGAGTCCCACGATGACTATCAATATGGATATGACGGCCGAAAATACAGGCCTGTCGATGAAAAAACTTACTTTCATTCTTTCGTCGTTGTTGCAGATTGAGATTCTTCTTCTTTCTTCTTATCAGCCACACGCATCTTGATGCCCGGAGTCAGCTTGTGGTATCCTTCGGTAACAATCATCTCGCCGGGTATGATGCCGCGCTCTACTACTACATCGTTGCCAAATTCCGGTCCCAGTTCAATGAAACGGCGCTCGGCTATCGAGTCACGACGCATGACAAAGACATAAGCTCCGCCTTTCTCGATAATCAACGCCTTCTGCGGAACTACGGTAGCATTTTCGCGCACATCGAGCAAAGCCTTCACTTTGGTGAACTGACCGGGCAGAAGCACACGGTCGGGATTGGGCATCTCAGCGCGCACCGAGAAAGTACCGGTCTTGGGGTCTACCTGCGGGTCGGCAAAATCCACAATACCCTTATAGGGATATTCGCTATTATCTGCCAATGTGATAGTCACATAAGGCTGCCAAGAACGGGTGGAGTCTTTCTGTCCTATCACCACATTACGCTCGCGGCTCTTCAGATATTCCAAAGCGGTCATACTGTAATCAACCAGCACTGTGTCGCTCTTCACCACTGTAGCCAGAAGAGATTGCCCGCCGGGACCCACCAAAGCCCCCAAGTCGACATAACGCTCACTGATATAACCGGAAAGCGGAGAGCGCACTGTTGTATAGCCCAACTCCTGCTCGGCCTGGTCCAAATCGGCTTGGCTCATACCCATGCTGGCAACAGCCGTTTCATAGGCAGCAATGGCATTGTCCAAATCCAACTGACTGGCAGCATTCTGTTCATACAAGGGGCGGATACGATCCAAGTCGCGACGGGTCTTCAGCACATTGGCCGAGTCTTTACGCAACTGGGCGCGCGCCTTGTCGGCCTTGGCTCGATACTGGCGTTGGTCGATGACGAAGAGCACTTGGTTTTTATTCACGTATGTTCCTTCTTCAAACTCCATGCTTTCCAGAAAGCCTTCCACACGGGCACGCACTTCTACAAACTGCTGAGCACGGATACGCCCCACATATTCACCATAGATTTCGACATCTTCCACGCCCACCGGTTCTACAATTACCAACGGGGGTTCGGGTACTACTTCCTTCGGCCAGGTCAAAATGAGATAAATGGCCAGCAACACAACCAGGCACGCCACCATGGCGATAATCCTTTTCTTTCGCAGATGCAATTCTTTTTTTGTAAAAAACAGCTTCATGTTATGTTTGTTATCAATAATCTTTAGATTTCCTTTTCGAGGTTGCAAAGATAATGCCATTTTCTGAATTTACGGTTGATTAATCACAACTTATTCATCTTCAAGCAAAACAGACTACGAAAGAATGTATGTGGGAATCACAAAAAGCCCAAAGACAGTGTGGAAAAGGACTACACCTGTGGAAATATTCCACAACTTCCATCCTCGTTTCCACAGACTTGTCTGTCTATTGCCACGAAAAGCATAACCTGTTCTTCGCCTGACTCTAAAAACTTGTTTAAATTTTGCTTAGCCTCATTTTGAGTGCAGTTTCCAAGGGTATCAATCTTATAAAAGCAGAAATTAAACGAACTCTAAGTTGGACAAGAGAAATACGGAACAGACAACCGGCATTTGCCTTACCATACAACTCATTGATAAATAAACAATTACTTCTTACCGCTTAGAAAGAAATTTCTTATCGCTTGGAAGGAAGCTTCTTAT
The DNA here is from genome assembly GCF_002160055.1 of Mediterranea sp. An20. GTDB lineage: Bacteria > Bacteroidota > Bacteroidia > Bacteroidales > Bacteroidaceae > Bacteroides > Bacteroides avicola. The sequence goes on along the minus strand of NZ_NFJV01000016.1, from coordinate 58,412 downwards.
ACCTTGGAAACAGCCTTCCCACAGCCTGGCAGTCAGTCCGCTATCTTTGGTTCGAAAAATCCCTGACTTCCTCTGGATATGAAGCCCGCTCTCCGAGGACGAGGAATCCAATCAAAGAGAAAAGCATTCAAATTAGGATAAATATTCAAAAAAAACGCTCCTTTGCAGTTCAATCCCAAGAAAAAGCACTATCTTTACCCGGAAAATTCAATTATTCACTTAAAACGTAACGATTATGGCAAAAAGAAGAATGCTGAAAAAAAGTATTAATTATATTATAGGTGAACTCTTTACAGAATGCATCTGCATCCGCCTGACCCTCCCGAATACAGAACAGGAGAAAGTAGACGGGGTGATGACAGAGATTCTGAACCTGCAAGATGACTTCATCAGCCGCATCAGCCACACAGAACCGGGCAACGTGAAAGGTTTCTACAAAAAATTGCATGAAGATTTCAATGCTAAGGTAGACGGCATTCTGGATGCCATGGGCAAGTTGAAATAAGCGGAGAATGAAATCGACCTTATATAGGTGGATTTACCACCGCATCTTGGGATGGAACACACGGATGGAAGTGCCCGAATATGACAAATGCGTGATATGTGCAGCACCTCATACTTCCAACTGGGATTTGTTCTTCGGAAAGCTCTTCTACGGCGGCCTCAACCGCAAAGTGAATTTTCTGATGAAGAAAGAGTGGTTCTTCTTCCCGTTAGGCCCTTTGTTTAAGGCAATGGGCGGCATACCCGTAGACCGTTCGCGGAAGACTTCGCTTACCGACCAGATGGCGGAACGGTTCAAGAAAAGCCGTTTCCTACATCTGGCCATCACGCCGGAAGCCACACGCAAGGCCAATCCTGAGTGGAAAAAAGGATTTTATTACATTGCTCTCAAAGCTCAAGTCCCTATCCTGCTGATAGGCATCGACTATCCCAGCAGAACGATAGCATGCACGCGAAGCATTATGCCCAGCGGAAATTTTGAGCAGGACTTGTACGAAATCAAACAGTATTTTATGCAATTCAGAGGCAAGAAACCTCAAAATTTCGCCACATGAACCCCTTACGCATCAGTCTGTTGCAGACAGATTTAGTTTGGGAAGACAAACAAGCCAATCTCCGCCGACTCCGCGAAAAGCTTGAAAGCATCCGCGGTGCGACGGAGATTGTTGTCTTGCCCGAAACATTTTCTACCGGTTTCAGCATGAATCCTTCCACGCTGGCCGAACCGGCAGACGGAGATACCTTGAATACACTACGACGCTGGTCGGCAGAATTTCATGTAGCCTTGACAGGCAGCTACATAGCTTGCGATACCTCCACTACAACTCCTTCCAATCCCTGCTACTATAACCGTGCTTTTTTTCTCACACCCGAAGGAGAAACATACTACTACGACAAACGGCATCTGTTCCGCATGGGCCATGAAACAGAATGTTATACACCGGGGCGCATACGTCCGGTCATCTCATACCACGGCTGGAACATCCTGCTGCAAATATGCTATGACCTGCGCTTTCCGGTCTGGAGCAGGAACCGCCACAACGAATATGACTTGCTCATCTATGTAGCCAACTGGCCAGCATCCCGCCGGCGGGTATGGGATATTCTGCTCCAAGCGCGCGCCATAGAGAACATTTCATACGTGTGCGGTGTTAACCGTATAGGAAAAGATTTCCACGGCATAAGACATGACGGAGGAAGTGCCGTCTATTCACCGAAAGGAGAGCCGCTCATCTGCATGCCCGACGAGACAGAAGAATTGGCCACAGTCACTCTGGATGCCGATGCCCTGCTCCGTTTCCGGGAAAAATTCCCTGCCTGGAAAGACGCTGATGACTTTTCCCTGGAATTTTAAATAAACTACGGATGATTCTTCATCCTCAAAAATATCTTTGAATATGAAACGAGACATCGCCTTCAAGCTGTTACCTTGTCTGCTGGCCTCTCTACTGCTCTTTGCCTGTGACGGTCAGCGCAAAGACATCTCTCCTTCTGCCGAATTTGCGCCTTACATCAATGCGTATACAGGAGGAGTCATTTCACGTCAGGCAACCATCCGCATCGAACTGGCGCAAGACCTGCCCATGGTGGATTTAAACAATCTGGCAGACAATCCTTTCAGTTTCTCTCCCTCACTGAAAGGAGAAGCACACTGGCTTAATAACAATACCATTGAGTTTGTTCCTGAAACGGACGAACTCCAACCCGGGGAACTTTATGTAGGGACTTTCCGCTTAGGAGATTTCATCCAGGTAAAAAAAGAATTGGAGCAATTCAAGTTCTCTTTCCGTGTGCAGGAACGTAACTTTGCGATGTACACTGAGACTCCCACCCTGACCGATGCACATCCCGGGCACTTGTATATAAAAGGAGAAATCCGGTTCAGTGATGCCATAGAGACAGAAGAAGTAGAAAAAATACTTTCTGCTACTGGGAAGGAAAGTCGTTCCTTCCCCGTTCATGTTCTGCCCACGGACAATCCCTCCCGCTATGCATTTTCCGTGGATAGTATTCCACAGGAAACTGATGACTACCAACTTCAAATCAAAGCCGACGGAAATGCGGCTGACATCAACCGCCAACAAACCGTCGACATAACCATCCCGGCCAGAAATTCATTCCGTTTTCTTTCCGCCCAACGGATTACCCAACCGGAAAACGGACTGGAAATTGTCTTCTCCTCTCCCCTCTCTACTACACAGGATTTAAAGGGGCTCATAGAAATCAAGGAAATACCCGCAGCCGTATTGCAGATAAAAGACAACAAAGTGTACGCGTATTTCGATGAAAGCACTTCCCCACAAGCCAACGGTTCTCTGACTCTGCTTATCCACGAAGGAGTGAAAAACAGCAGCGACAAGGCCTTAGGCTCTTCACATACCCTCTCTTTCGGCGAACATAATGTTAAACCACAAGTAAAACTGCTCACAGATGCAGCCATTCTTCCTGACTCAAAAAATCTGCTCATACCTTTCCGGGCAGTCAATTTATATGCAGTAGATGTGAGTGTGATACGCATCTTTGAAAACAACATTCTGACTTTCCTGCAGAATAATTCTTGGGAGTCATCCAATGAACTGCGCCGTGCAGGAAGATTGGTGTACAAAAAAACATTGCAATTAGCGCAAGATGCTTCAAAAGATATTCACCAATGGAACGATTACTCCATTGACCTGAGCGGACTGATTCAGCAAGAGCCAGGAGCCATCTACCGCATTTATCTTTCTTTCCGCCAGGAGTATTCGGCATATCCTTGTGGTGGGAAAACTCCACGGCCCTCATTTGCAGACTCCTCTACCGACCTGACCCCCCTAAACGGGAATGAATTGACAGAAGACGAAGAGGCTGAATGGGATGTCCCACAAAGTTATTTCTATTACAATGGTGGAATGGACTACGACTGGAACTTGTATGATTGGAAAGAACGGGAAAATCCGTGCCATCCTTCCTATTATATGAATAGTAACCTGATAGCAGCTTGCAATGTTTTTGCCTCTAATTTAGGGCTGATAGTAAAAGGCAATTCGCTGAACAAGCTCTGGATTGCAGTCAACAACATTCTTACCACCAGCCCTGTAGAAGGAGCAGATATTACCGTTTACAACTTCCAACTGCAAATTATAGGCATCGGCAAGACCAACAAGGAAGGATTTGCTGAAATCACACCTGAGGGAGTACCCTTCATCGTCTGTGCCACCAATGGCCGACAAAAAGCCTATCTGCGTGTAGTAGCAGGCGAAAACCAATCAACCAGCCGTTTTGATACTGGAGGACGGAAAATAGAGAAAGGACTCAAAGGCTTTATCTATGGTGAAAGAGGAGTATGGCGCCCAGGGGATACCCTACACCTTACTTTTATCTTGAAAGACCAGACCCGACGCATTCCGGACACACATCCCGTGACATTAGAAATATACAATCCGCGCGGACAGTTCTACAGCAAAAGCACGTCAGCACACGGACTGAATGGATTCTACGCTTTTCACATCCCTACCCGCACAGATGACCCTACGGGACAATGGAATGCATACGTCAAAATAGGAGGAAGCACTTTCCATAAAAGTCTGCGCATCGAAACAGTCAAACCGAACCGGCTCAAAATAAGGACTCAACTGCCTTCAGACATTCTGCTGGCCTCGCAAAGACAAATACCGGCTACCATCACCTCTGCCTGGCTGACCGGAGCCACAGCTGCCAACCTGAAGACGAAGATGGAAATGTCTCTGTCAAAGGTTAACGCTCAATTTACCCAATATGACCGTTATATATTCAATAACCCAGCAGCTGAATTCACCACACAAAAGACAGAAGTATTCGACGGGAAACTGGATGCAAAGGGAAAAGCCACATTCACGTTAAAGTTGCCTGAAGCGTCCAATGCTCCAGGTATGTTGAATGCTACCATCACTACCCGTGTATTCGAACCTGGTGGAGATGCAAGCATTTATACAGAGACATTACCATTTTCGCCTTTCACATCCTATGTAGGCATTAACCTGAACCAGCCGGCAGACCAATGTATCGAAACCGACAAGGAACACCGCTTCGACATTGTCACCTTGACTCCTGAAGGGAAAACGACAGACCGTGCCAACTTGGAATATAAAATCTACCGCATTGACTGGAGCTGGTGGTGGGAAAACAAAGAGGAGGCATTTGGCACCTACATCAATAATAGTTCAATGACTCCGGTAGCCAGCGGACATCTGCAGACCAAGAAAGGAAAAGGACAATTTACCTTCCGGGTGAATTATCCCGAATGGGGCCGTTACTTAGTTTACGTTAAAGACAAAGAAAGCGGACATGCTACGGGTGGAACAGTCTACATAGACTGGCCTGCCTGGCGAGGACGCTCAACCAAAGCAGACCCAAGTCATTTGAAAATGCTGACTTTCTCGTTAGACAAAGAATCTTATCGCCCGGGTGAAAAAGCCACAGCTTTCATTCCTGCTGCCGCAGGAGGAAGAGCCTTGGTAGCCATTGAGAACGGTTCATCCGTATTAAAACGTGAATGGATCACAATAAGTGACAAGGAAGATACCAGATACACATTCGACATCACACCAGAAATGGCTCCGAATGTATATCTGCATATTACTTTACTCCAACCACACGCACAGACGGTCAATGACCTCCCCATCCGCATGTATGGCATCATGCCGGTGATGGTAACTGACCCAGACACTAGGCTTATGCCACAAATCGAGATGCCGCAAACGCTGCGCCCGGAAACAAAATTCCAAATACATGTCAGTGAAAAAGGCGGACGACCGATGACCTATACATTGGCTATCGTAGACGAAGGTTTGCTGGACCAGACCAATTATCAGACACCTAATCCATGGAATGAGTTTTATGCCCGCGAAGCTTTGGGCATTTCCACATGGGATATGTATGACCAGGTTTTGGGTGCTTCGGCCGGACGCTTTTCGCCTATCTTCAGTATAGGAGGAGACGAAATGCTAAAACCAGCCGATGCCAAAGCCAACCGTTTCAAGCCAGTTGTCAAATTCATCGGTCCATTTTATTTGCCTAAAGGTGAGAAACAGACTCATACCTTGGAACTGCCTCAATATGTGGGTTCAGTACGCGTTATGGTCGTTGCCGGACAAGAGGGAAGCTATGGACAGACAGAAAAAAGCGTACCAGTACGTACTCCATTGATGCTGCTCCCCACCCTGCCCCGTACACTTTCTACTATGGAGGAAATCAGTGTGCCTGTCAATGTATTCGCTATGGAAAAAGGAGCAAAGGATGTTACCGTATCCATTCAAGCGGAAGGCGCCGGCATTTCCATCGTGGGAGCTCAGCACCGAAACATCCACTTTGACGAGGCGGGAGACCAACTGGTTTATTTCCGGCTAAAGACCAACCGACAGACAGGTAAAGCAACCATCCGTTTCACTGCGACTGGCAGCGGACACCAAGCCCAAGAAAGCATAGAGATAGGAATCCGCAATCCCAACCCGCCTGTCACATTGAAAGAATCACGCTGGATAGAAGCCGGGCAGACAGCTGAGATGACTTATGACCCGACTGGTGAGAATGCTGAAGTATACATGGAGGTATCGCGAATTCCGTCTCCCGACCTGAGTCGCCGACTGAATTTCTTATACAGCTATACCCATATTTGCACCGAACAAATCACATCAAAAGTCTTGCCGCTTCTTTTTGTCAACCAGTTTAAAGACACAGACAAAGAAGAATCATCCCTTCTCAAAAGCAATATCCAGGAAGGCATCAGACAGCTCTACGCCCGCCAGTTACCCAATGGAGGATTTGCCTACTGGCCCGGACAAGCTGTGGCAGACGAATGGATTACATCTTATGCCGGTATGTTCCTGACCTTAGCTGCCGAAAAAGGATATGCTGTTCATACAAGCACATTAGAAAAATGGAAGCGATTCCAACGAGCAGCTGCACAAAACTGGAGGCTGGCAGACTATACCGATAACGGTCTGCATGCAGCAGCCTGCATGCAACAGGCTTTCCGACTCTACACGCTGGCTCTAAGCGGAACAGCAGAAGCCGGTGCCATGAACCGTCTGAAAGAACAGAAGGATTTGCCTGTACAAGCACGATGGAGATTAGCAGCAGCCTATGCCCTCACCGGGAAGACAGAGGCCGCCGGCGAACTAATCTTCAACATCCCTGCTACCAATCAAAAAGGCAGAATAAACGGGTTCATATATGATTCGCCATTGTTGGAAGAAGCCATGAGCCTTGAAACACTCGTATTGATGCACCGCACAAATGAAGCTCTTAGACTGGCACGCCAAGTGGCAGAAGCTTTAAACGAGGAAAATACCTTCAGTACGCAATCTACAGCTTTTGCCCTCATGGCTATGGGAAGGTTGGCCGAACAGACAACAGGTTCATTGAACTACCAATGGACGTGGAACGGACAACAGCAGCCAGAGGTTGTTTCTGCCAAGGCTTTGATGAGACATCGTCTTTCTGCCAGCCAGAAAGGTATCGTCCATGTAAAGAACGAAGGCAAAGGAGCCTTAGGCATCGACCTCATCACCCGCCTGCAACCCGTAGAAGACAAGCTGCCGGCTCAATCAAAAGGATTGAAACTCCAGGTATCTTACACAGACCTGACGGGTAAGCCGCTTCCCATCCATAGTCTTCAGCAAGGTGCCGACCTGGTCGCTACTATTACCGTTGAGAATATCTGCCCGACAGACCTGACCCACCTTGCCCTGACACATATACTGCCATCAGGATGGGAAGTATTCAACGAGCCGACCGGCACCCCGGCAGGCCATGCTGCCTATTCTTACCGCGATGTGCGTGATGACCGTATCCTGACCTATTTTGACTTGAAACGAGGTGAACGCAAACAGTTCAGCATACGTCTGCAAGCCACTTACGAAGGCAGTTTCATTCTGCCTGCCATACAATGTGAAGCCATGTATGACACCGCTATACAGGCAAGGACAAGTGCAGGAAAAACAACGGTCAACCGATAATCCCATCATGTCGATACGCACACAACTACAGAGGATATACCCAAGCTTAACCCGACTTTCTCTTTTCCAGAAAGTCGGGTTAGCAAGTTTGGTAATGGTGCTGACTGCCTACGCCTGTTGTCTGCCCCGTACTCTGTTCCAGGTCCCATACTCTACAGTTGTAACTGACTGTCACGAAGAATTGCTGGGAGCGCGTATCGCCGCAGACGGACAATGGCGCTTTCCTCCGTGCGACAGCGTGCCCGAAAAATTCACCCGCTGCCTTCTTGCTTTCGAAGACCAGTATTTCTATTATCACCCCGGAGTCAATCCGTTGTCCATTCTGCGTGCCGCCTGGCAGAATCTGAAGCATCACCGGATTATAAGCGGCGGCAGCACACTGACTATGCAAACCATCCGGCTTTCCAGAAACCGCCCACGCACCTGGCATGAGAAACTGATAGAAATCATCATGGCCACCCGGTTGGAACTGCGCTATTCCAAACAAGAGATACTTGCCCTGTACGCCTCACACGCTCCGTTTGGAGGAAACGTAGTCGGACTGGAAGCTGCATCGTGGCGTTATTTCTCTCACCCGGCCTCTGAATTGTCATGGGCAGAAGCTGCCACACTGGCTGTACTCCCCAATGCACCATCGGACATACATCCGGGCAAAGGTCAGGAAGCCTTGCTGCGCAAACGTAACCGCGTATTGAAAATGCTGCTGCAACAGGGATACCTCACTTCCTCGGCCTATGAACTGGCTTTGGACGAGCCTTTGCCCGTTGCCCCCAAACCCTTACCATCCATAGCGCCACACTTGGTAAACCGTCTCAGCACACAGCGTCCCGGACTGCGTTCCGTTTCGTCTATAGATAAGTCCTTGCAAATTCAGATAGAGAACCTGGCCGAACGCCGAAGCCGTGAGTTTCAGCAAAACGACATCCGGAATTTGGCTATCATAGTCATCGACTTACACACCAGCCAACCGGTAGCCTATGTAGGAAACACTGGCTATGGAGGAACCAACAGTGGCAATCAGGTAGATATAATCTTCGCGCCACGCAGCACGGGAAGCATTCTGAAACCTTTTCTCTATTATGCAGCTCTTCAGGAAGGATTGATACTGCCTCATACATTGCTGCCGGATATTCCCGTCAATATCAACGGCTTTACTCCTCAAAATTTCAACCGACAGTTTGAAGGCGCTGTACCGGCCGATGAGGCATTAGCCCGCTCGCTCAATATCCCGGCAGTTAATCTGCTCAGAGAATACGGCGTACCTAAATTCTACAATTTCCTGCACGAAGTCGGCATACATACCCTCGACAAGCCTGCTTCCCACTACGGTCTGTCACTTATATTGGGTGGAGCAGAAGCCACGCTATGGGATGTAACCTGCGCTTACGTGCAAATGGGACGCACACTTTTAAACCTCCCCCCCTCTTCGTGCAGTTTATTGAAAAATCCCTCCATGCAGACCGGAAATTCCCGCGGACCATTTCAGGCAGGTGGCGTATGGCAAATATTCAACGCGCTTACTGAGGTCAACCGCCCGGAAGAAATCGACTGGAAATCGATACCTTCCATACGTCCGGTAGCCTGGAAGACAGGCACCAGCTATGGTTTCCGCGATGCCTGGGCCGTAGGAGTTACTCCCCGATATGCCGTAGGCGTATGGGTAGGCAATGCTACGGGCGAAGGCAAGCCCGGGCTGGTAGGAGCCCGCACCGCAGGACCGGTTTTATTTGATGTGCTCAACCTGCTTCCTGCAGCTTCACAATGGTTCCCCTATCCGTCCGGCGCATTGACAGATGCCGAAATCTGTCGCCAGTCCGGACATTTGAAAAGTCGCTTTTGCCAGGAGACAGACACCATGCAGATTCTGCCAGCCGGAAGAAGGACAGAAGTCTGCCCTTACCACCATCCGGTCTTGCTTACTGCCGACCGCAGACACCGCGTATATGAAAACAGTCTCTCCAACGTTCCCGCCATAGATACTTCCTGGTTTTCGTTGCCCCCTGTATGGGAATGGTTCTATACGAAACATCACCCGGAGTACAAACCGCTCCCTCCTTTCGTATCCGATTCCGGTGAAGACAACTATCCGACTTTGCAGTTCATCTATCCCACCATGAATGCACATATTACCCTGCCACACCTGCTGGACGGCAGTTTAGGCTTCCTGACCGCAGAACTGGCACACAGGCATCCAGGCACCACTGTATTCTGGCATCTTGACCAAACCTACCTGACCCAGACAACCGATTTCCACCAGATTTCGCTTCAGCCCACCGAAGGAAAGCATACGCTGACAGCCGTAGACGGAGAAGGCAACAGCACCTCTGTCACCTTCTATATCCGCTCAAGGGAGTGATTCGACCTTTTCACGATGCTACAGAAATATCTGTCAGACGGCGGTTCCAACAACAAGCCTTTTTACCCAGACATCCAAGCAATAAGAAGCGAACTGCTAAGCTATAAGCAGCAGACTTCTTATCGCCAAGAAGCAACCTACTGATTATCACATAGGATATACAACAGATGTCAGGCGGTTGCCTGACATGGCAATGTTTCACTCAGTAACCCCTCTGGCCGTAATGGGAAACCTCAAGAAAGCTGTCCCCGGTATCCCCTCTCCGACTCCTTTCCTCCTCTTTTTGAAGTTTTAAGAAAAAATACCCGGCTTACAGCATACACTTTGACGGGAAAGTCGCTAAATTTGTACAGGGGAAATAATCTTATCAATTTATTAATTAATACCTTTCATTATGAAGACCAACTTAAGTTCCCAAATTACACTCAACCGGGTATCTCCCAGATACTACCGGCCTGAAAATGCGTTCGAGCGCTCAGTACTTACCCGTTTGGAAAAGATACCCACGGACATTTATGAAACGCCGGAAGAAGGCGCCAACCAGATAGCACTGGAAATCGCCCAACTCATCCGCGAAAAGCAAAAAGCAGGTCGTTTCTGTGTCTTGGCCTTGGCAGGTGGAAACTCTCCGCGCAATGTCTATGCTGACCTTGTACGAATCCATCGGGAAGAAGGACTCAGCTTCCGCAACGTAATCATATTCAATTTATATGAATACTATCCGCTGGCACCCGATGCCGCTACCAGCAACCTCAACGCATTGAAGGAAATGCTGCTGGATCATGTGGACATCGACAAACAGAATATCTTCAGCCCAGACAGTACCATAGCCAAAGACGCCATCTTTGACTACTGCCGCTTGTATGAACAACGTATCGAAAGTTTCGGCGGACTGGACTTTGCCCTTGTAGGCATAGGACGTGTAGGCAACATCGGATTCAATGAACCCGGTTCGCGCATGAATTCCACAACGCGACTTATCCTGATGGACAATGCTTCACGAAACGAAGCCTCGAAAATATTCGGAACCTTAGACAATACCCCCATCAGTGCCATCACGATGGGCGTATCCACTATTCTCTCGGCCAAGAAAGTCTATCTGATAGCTTGGGGAGAAGAAAAAGCCTCGCAAATAAAAGCTTGTGTGGAAGGACCGGTGACAGACACACTGCCTGCCTCCTTCTTACAAACACACAACAACACCCATGTGGTTATCGACCTCTCGGCTGCATCCAACCTCACACGCATACAGCGTCCGTGGCTGGTTACATCGTGCGAGTGGAACGACAAGCTCATCCGTAGCGCCATCGTCTGGCTGTGCCAACTGACGGGCAAACCTATCTTAAAACTGACCAACAAAGATTACAACGAAAACGGATTGAGTGAGTTGCTGGCTCTTTACGGTTCTGCATACAATGTAAATATCAAAATCTTCAACGACCTGCAGCATACCATTACCGGCTGGCCAGGTGGAAAACCGAATGCCGACGACACCTATCGGCCAGAACGTGCCAAACCATACCCCAAGCGCATCATTGTATTTTCTCCTCATCCCGACGATGATGTCATCTCCATGGGTGGTACCATCCGTCGACTGGTAGAGCAGAAGCACGATGTGCATATTGCTTACGAAACATCCGGCAATATAGCCGTGGGCGATGAAGAGGTGGTGCGCTTCCTGCACTTTATCAATGGCTTCAACCAACTGTTCAATAACAGCGGCGACGAAGTGATTAACCAGAAATATGCCGAAATACGCAAATACCTCCGCGAAAAGAAAGACGGAGACATGGATACACGCGACATACTGACTATCAAAGGACTGATTCGCCGCGGCGAAGCGCGTACTGCCTGCACATACAACAACATTCCTTTGGATCACTGTCACTTCCTCGACCTTCCGTTCTATGAAACCGGCAAGATTCAGAAGAATCCGTTGGGAGAGGCTGACGTAGAAATCATCCGCAACTTGTTGCGCGAAGTTCAACCCCATCAGATATTCGTGGCTGGCGATTTGGCCGACCCACACGGCACGCACCGTGTCTGCACAGATGCGGTATTTGCTGCCATCGACCTGGAGAAAGAAGAAGGTGCTGAATGGCTGAAAGACTGCCGTATCTGGATGTACCGCGGCGCATGGGCAGAATGGGAAATCGAGAACATAGAAATGGCGGTACCCATCAGCCCGGAAGAACTGCGAGCTAAACGTAATGCTATCCTGAAACACCAGAGCCAGATGGAAAGCGCACCTTTCTTAGGCAATGACGAACGCTTGTTCTGGCAACGAAGCGAAGACCGCAACCGGGGCACAGCTATCTTGTATGACCAGTTGGGACTTGCTTCTTATGAAGCTATGGAAGCATTCGTAGAATACATTCCCTTGTAATTGTCACCCAGGCAGCAGCAGGCAGGACACTGCCTGACTGCTGCCGGACATCTTACTCATAAAAATCGGGTGATGCGGACAACTTCAAGCAAGTAAACCGCACCACCCGATTCGTTTTTTCCGGCTTTGTGCCTTACAGGCACCTCCCACCCTCAACGGATAAACTGCAAAATCATTTTTTCCTCATCATAAATCTCCCTGAAACCGATTTTCTGTTCAGCCAGGAATTCTTTCAAGTCATTGAAAGCCGAAGCGTCATTCAGTATAATCTCCACCTGCTCGCCTTTCGCAGCCTCACAGATAGCTTGTACAGCCGGAATAAGCGGACTATACGGCCATTGTTGGCAAACGGTATCAACGGTCTTCATAGCTTTCTTCCTCCTCCTCGTCGTCTGTATCTGGCTCAGAAAGCCACTGCAGATAAAGTTTAACAAGTTGTTGCAGCCCAAAAGCCTTCATGTTAGCATGGTAAATCACGTCAATACACAAGTCCAGCAAATCCTTGCAGTTCTCTTCCTGCGATGCGATAAGCGAACGAGTATTCAATTTCAATTTATCCAACACAACCTCATCTACAATACCGTTGCTGTCTATCAGATGACGGAACAATCCGTATTTCTCAATAGTTGCCAAATTCTCCTCGGATACTACAATGTTGCGAGTACCACTCGGATTTGCTTGTATGGAATACGTTTTCATTTTAATAATCATTTATAGTTATATACAGCAAAGATAAGCTTTTTAAAGACAGCCCCCACAAGAAACAATGTTAATCTGTGTAATCTTCACAAAATTCACCTGGGGCAAGTCGGCAGAATACACTTGGCAAACAAGAGGTAAGCGATTCAATTCGTTCAAAGATATTGAAGCGGTTCAAACTATCTACGCCCGACATGGATACCTCTTATATAAGAGAAACATTGATAAGCCTTTCACAAAGGAAACCACATTGTCAGGATGCCACCGATGCCTGATGAGATGATAATTCTATCCGAAACTCGCTGTAACTTCGCCCGTCACTCAGTACCGATACGGTGCCGCCATGTGCACGCACGACCTGCCACACGAAGTTCAGCCCCAATCCGAAGCCGGAAGCTCCCGTAGCACGACTGCCTGAAACCACGCGTTCAAATTTGCCGAAGATGCGCCGGCGGTCGCGCGGAGAGATACCGATGCCATTATCACGCACGCTCAGATATACATTTCCATTCGTCCGGACAGCAGAAAGACAGATATGTACGGATTCGCGTGAATATTTCAAGGCATTGTCTACCAGATTGGAAAGCACTTCGCGCATACAGAAGGCATCGGCCGTAATATGGAAATCGGTAGGACAATCTATGGAAAAGGTCACGGGTTTGGTGGCTTTCAGACTGAACTTGGCGGCAAGGTCCTCCAACAAGGGACGAAGCGCAATATCTGTCTGATGCAACTGAAGTTCGCCACGTTCTAATTGTGTCAGCATAACCACGCGGGCGGAAAGTGACAGCAGATGGTCGCACTCGTCGTTCATGGCTGTAAGCAGGCGGCTGGCTTTCTCCGAAGCAGGGTCTATCCGGCCACTCGCCATGATCTGGGCACCCATCAGCACAGACCGGAAAGGCGACTTCATATCATGAATCATGGCATAGGTAAAATCACGGCGGAACTGCTCCAGCTGCCGCTGCCGACGGGCAATGCGCCACTGGATATAGATACAGAAAACAGTAAAGAAGAACATCAGCCCAAGAGACAGAAAAAGATACCAGTCTGTGCCGACTACGTAGGACAAAGAGAACGGTACCACACCCTGCATCCATTCCGTACGGTCGTTGCGGGTGCTGACCGACGGCGTAACAATGCTGCTCCAATGGGAAGAAAGGCTGTCACCATCCGAGTGAAAGAAATGAAGATGCCCGGCAGGCAGTTTTTCTCTGTGCAGACGGACTTTGAAAAGAGAGTCCATACACTGGCGGTCAAGAGGAATGTAAGGCTCTCCCATGCTGACAAAATAATACTGATTGGTATAAGCCCTGCGTACACGGGCATTCTCATTCATATACAGACCACCTTGCTTGACATAAGCATAGCCCGTGTGTATGTGCGGTCCCTGCGGATTGCCGACCGAATCGTTTTCAAACCAATAAATGCCAAGTAGCGAATCCAGCTGCATAGCCGGATAAGCCGTACTTCCGGTCAGCCTACTGGTAGGTCTGCCCTGTGCCGACAGCTGTTGGTGCAGTCGGTCATACCGCTGTCGACTTTCCGACACGAAAGCTTCTTCAAAAGCTACTTGCGTCTGATGCAATACCTCATGCCAGCGTTCTGCATAGAAAAAAAATCCCCAAAGAACTGTCAGCAGAAAGATGCCGCAAATAGCCATGCCCGACCAAAGCAACGGTCTGAAAACACGGCGTTTGTTGATACGGACATTTTCTTGTTTGGCATGTGTCAAGGTGGTTTCAACGGAAGCTAACAGCTTCTTGACCATTTCGTAAACCGGCATCCAACGGGCAGAGACCATATCTGATTTTACCTGGCATATCGGCGCTTCCAGCTCTTTGGCTTGCCTATAAAACTCTGCCCGTTGACAAGCGATGTTAATCTGCTGTCGCTGCAGGCTACGGACGCGCAAAAAGAAGCCAATAATAATCAAGACACTGAGACACCTGATAACCACAGTGGCCCAGAATTGCCGACTGAACAGGTTGCCCTGCCTGAGCGAGAATATAACTTGTCCTTCTACAACAATGCCTTTATCCTTATTTAAATAAGCCTTATCAGAGACAAACTCCATGTCAAGAAAGCCTTGTCTGGGATACGCAGGCAGCATTTGCAGTATCGTGTCGGCTTGAACGTCGGATATACGGAGATATACTTTACCATCCACACCGTCACTACGCAAATCTCTCTCCAAATTCATCAGTAAGGTATCCAAGGGGATTTCCGTATCGTATACTTCCTGCAGGATGGCAGCTGTCTGCTGCGATGTGTAAAAGCTGAAATCCTCCTCTTCCGGTGTTTCACCCGGGTTGACAGGCATATAAATAATGTGTGTCATCGTGCCTTCAGGCAAAGAAAGATTATTGACCTGATCATCTACTGTACGGTCAAACGCCTTTTTGAAGCAGGCATTCAGAGTCGTTTCCGTCTTTGCCCGAATCGTTCCCATGGCGTAGCCGAAATATATCTGTTGCAAGATGGAAATCAGCAACACCACTATCACCGAAAGCACAACAATATTTTTCAGTTTCATCCTTCTGCTCTATCGCTTTTTACATTGGAAAGGTGCAAAAATAAAGATTCATCACATAACACCCAAATAGCGTACCATCTTTTTATGGATGCCCGTTAAGCTCTCTCCACAGGGCTCTCTCCACAGGGCTCTCTCCACAGAAGAATGAGTCTTTCGCAAGCCACAAAGCCTTCTCTACCTGTCGGCCATCAGCATGGCTTCCACTTCATGCTCGCCAGTCATCTGCCAAACATTGTGCCTGACATCGTATTCATACGCCTGATAAGTCAGACCGAAAGCATCGGCAGCATAAACGGCTTTCTCGCGTACATCGGTATAAGCCTCGTCAGATTTGCTCCACAAAGCCAGTTCCACCGAAACAGTGTCATCCGCCGTATATGTATAATGCAAGGCGTAGCTCGGCAGGTAATCTTCAGAGACAGCATCCCAGCGCAAGATTTCCTTGCAAAGCAAACGCTGAGAATCATCGTAGATGTAGCGGTACTTCAGATGATGATACAAGTACAAGCCATCTTCGCTCACCTTATAGACGTATTCCGTAGTAACACCCGTACTGTCAGTATCGGAATTGTAGGCGAAACGTTGCGAAGAATTAGCAGCGGAAACAGAGTTCAACATACCGGCAGCTGCCATAACGAGAGAAATAACTAAAGTTTTCATAACGATTAATGTTTTAATGAGTCATTTGTAATTTTGGTTTCTTGTTATTCTTTGTCTTTCCGACACTGCAAAGATAGAGAGAGTCGCAAAGGCAGCAGGTTAAGGTTGTGTTATCATTAGGTTAACGACCAGAAATCGTGTCCCTACACATTAGCAGCCTCAAGTTAAGGGTTACGACGCTCAAAGTCACAGTTACAGTCATAAACCTGAGGTTAGCAGCCAAAGTGTCTTTTCTCGACAAAATATATTCTACGCTTTTTGGCTGATTGAAAGAAAATCATTACCTTTGCGCCCGCTATTACGAGTTAGTAGCATTATTCAAATCATTAACTAAATACTATTTTTTATCCAATGGCAACAAAAATCAGATTGCAAAGACATGGACGCAAAAGCTACGCTTTCTACTCCATCGTAATTGCCGACGCAAAAGCACCACGTGATGGTCGTTTTATTGAAAAGATTGGTACCTACAACCCCAACACCAATCCTGCCACAGTAGATTTGAACTTTGACCGTGCATTGAAATGGGTGATGACGGGAGCTCAGCCCACTGACACGGTTCGGAACATTCTTTCCCGCGAAGGTGTCTATATGAAGAAACACCTGTTGGGAGGCGTTGCAAAAGGCGCTTTCGGTGAAGCTGAAGCCGAAACTAAATTCCAGGCTTGGAAGAACAACAAGCAGAACGGTTTGGCTGCCCTGAAAGCTAAAGACGAAGAGGCTAAGAAAGAAATAGCTAAAGCACGTCTGGAAGCCGAAAAGAAAGTAAACGAAGAAAAGGCTAAAGCCTTGGCTGAAAAGAAAGCTGCAGAAGAAGCAGCCAAAGCTGCTGCCGAAGCACCTGCTACGGAAGAAGGTGCTGAGGGTGCTGAGGCGCCTGCTGCCGAAAATGCTGCCGAATAAAAACGGTGCATCATTAAAAAATGGGATTAAAACTATAAAATCCTCTTCGCCTATGGTGAAGGGGATTTTTTATTGCTATCTTTGCAACCGTAAAAATCACCAACTTAAAAAGGAATAATAATGAAAAAGTTTACTTACTTACTGGCTACCGCAGCTTTACTGGCTGCATGTAGCGGGAACCAAGGTTACACAGTGAAAGGCAGCGTAGAAGGCGCAGCAGACGGAGATACCGTCTACATGCAAGCACGCGAAGGACGCCAACTGGTAAAACTGGACTCTGCCGTAATTACCAACGGAGAATTTCAGTTTAAAGGTACTAAAGCTGACTCTCTGGCAGATGTACGTTACCTGACTTACAAATCTGGAGAAAACAGCTTGGCTATGGACTTCTTCTTAGAAAACGGAAATATCCAGATCCATTTGTCGACAAATGACGATGCAGCAACCGGAACTCCAACGAATGATGCCTATCAGGTCATCCGTGCTCAAGTGAATGAGTTGACCAAACAAATGTCTGCCATCTACAAGAGCTTGTCAGATTCCACGCTGACTGACGAACAGCGCGAAGAAGCCAGCAAGAACATTGAGGCGACGGAAGAAAAAATGATGGGCGTTATGAAAGAAGGTATCACTAACAACATCACAAACGCAGCTGGCATCTATCTGCTAAAGCAAAACTTCTACTACATGGACGTGGAAGACCTTGACCCGCTGATGGCACAAATCCCGGCAGCATACGCCAACGACGAAACCATCATCCGCATCAAAGACAATGTAGAAAAGATGAAAGCTACGGCCGTAGGACAGAAATTCACCGACTTTGAAATGCAGACTCCGGACGGAAAGGCGGTAAAACTGTCGGATTATGTAGGTAAAGGCAAGGTTACACTCATTGACTTCTGGGCCAGCTGGTGTGGTCCCTGCCGCCGCGAAATGCCCAATCTGGTAGAAGCTTACAAGAAATATAAGAACAAAGGTTTTGAGATTGTCGGTGTTTCTCTGGACCGTGACGCCGAGGCATGGAAAAACGGCATCAAACAATTGAAAATCACATGGCCGCAAATGTCCGACCTGAAATATTGGGATTGCGAAGGTGCCAAACTCTATGCCGTAAGCAGCATTCCCCACACCGTTCTGGTAGATGGCGAAGGCACCATCCTGGCACGCGGTCTGCATGGAGAAGAACTGCAAGAAAAGATTGCCGAAGCACTGAAATAACAGAATACGTTACTTGTTACCCAAAGAATCCGCATCTTAACCGGTGCGGATTTTTTCTATATATACCATCCATATAGCAGATATTATTCCCATCTAACAGCACAACAAATATTCCATAACAGACAAATATAATAATACGACGTAAACAAAAGTTTTCCAAAACTGATAAACAACTAATTGATTAGCAAATAAGAAACGATATTTAACAGACAAAAAGTTATCTAAAATAGAAAACATACAATTAATTCAAATAACTTTGCAGCTGCAATCTCAACAAGAACTCATACAATTCAAAAAGATTATTTCTATGATACAAACAGTTATTAAACGTGACGGACGCATCGTAGGATTCAACGAAGAAAAGATTTCTACAGCTATACGCAAAGCCATGCTACACACAGATAAAGGAGAAGACCATGCCCTTATCCGCCAGATTACAGACCGCATAGCCTTCAAAGGAAAAACACAAATGACAGTAGAGGAAATACAGGATCAGGTGGAACTGGAACTAATGGAAAGCAGCCGCAAGGATGTAGCTCAGAAATACATTGCCTACCGCAATCAACGCAGCATAGCCCGCAAAGCCAAGACACGGGATGTGTTTTTGGAAATCATTAACATAAAGTCGAATGACATCACCCGGGAGAACGCCAACATGAATGCTGACACTCCTGCCGGCATGATGATGAAATTTGCCAGCGAAACCACTAAGCCTTTTGTGGACGACTATTTGCTGAGCGAAGAAGTAAAACAGGCAGTAACACACAACTACCTGCATATACATGATAAAGATTATTATCCGACCAAAAGCCTAACTTGTGTACAACATCCGCTGGACAAGATTCTAAGGCAAGGATTCTCCGCCGGTCATGGCGAGTCACGTCCTGCCAAACGAATTGAAACTGCCAGTGTGTTGGCTTGCATCTCGCTGGAAACCGCCCAGAACGAAATGCATGGTGGACAAGCCATACCTGCTTTTGATTTTTACCTGGCACCTTATGTGCGCCAAAGCTACATAGAAGAAGTCAAAAAGCTGGAAGAACTTTATGGGCAAGACCTCTCACAGCTGTATCAGCAGGAAATAGACGACTACCTGGTCCGCAACCTGGACGGACTAACTGGACAGGAACGCCTGAAACAGCATGCAATTAATCAGACCGTTGCCCGTGTACATCAAGCCATGGAAGCTTTCATCCACAATATGAATACCATTCACTCACGAGGAGGCAATCAGGTGGTATTCAGCTCCATCAACTATGGCACAGACACTTCGGCTGAGGGACGGTGCGTTATCCGCGAACTATTGAACAGTACCTACCGGGGCGTAGGAAATGGAGAAACTGCTATTTTCCCTATTCAGATATGGAAAAAGAAACGCGGTATCAGCTACCTGCCGGAAGACAGGAATTATGACCTTTACAAACTGGCCTGCCAAGTTACCGCACGCCGCTTCTTCCCAAACTTCCTGAACTTAGATGCGACATTTAACCAAAGTGAAGACTGGCAGGCCAACGACCCGCACCGCTACCTGCATGAAGTAGCTACAATGGGGTGTCGCACCCGCGTATTCGAGAATCGCTTCGGACCTAAAACCTCTATAAGCCGGGGCAACTTGTCATTCTCTACCATCAATATCGTTCGACTGGCCATTGAATGTATGGATATTCCTGACAAAGATTCACGTATCACCCGCTTTTTTGAGCGACTGCACGACATGCTGGAAATCACCGCCCTCCAGTTGCATGAGCGAATGGAATTTCAAAAAACAGCCCGGGCAAAACAATTTCCTCTGCTGATGTCAACCTTATGGACCGGATGCGAAGGACTGACTCCCAACGATTCCATCGAATCGGTTATCAATCAAGGAACCTTAGGCATCGGATTCATCGGTTTGGCAGAGTGTCTGGTTGCCCTCATCGGTAAGCATCATGGAGAATCAGAGGAAGCGCAACAATTAGGATTGCGCATCGTGACGTATATGCGCGACAGCGCCAATCAATTCTCAGAACGCTACCAACACAACTACAGCATTCTGGCTACACCGGCAGAGGGACTGTCTGGCAAATTCACCCGCATAGACCGCAAGCAGTTCGGCATTCTGCCCGGCATTACCGACCGGGAATATTACACGAACTCCAACCATGTACCGGTATATTACAAATGCAGTGCACGCCACAAGGCCGAGATTGAAGCCCCCTACCACGACCTTACACGGGGAGGGCATATCTTCTATGTAGAGATAGACGGTGATGCTACCCATAACCCCGAAGCCATTATGCGTATTGTAGATATGATGGATTACTATAACATAGGATACGGCTCAGTAAACCATAACCGTAACCGCTGCATGGATTGTGGCTATGAAAATGCAGCCTCGCAAATGGATGTTTGCCCGCAATGCGGAAGCAAGCATATTGACCGGCTGCAACGCATCACCGGATACCTGGTCGGAACAACTGACCGGTGGAACAGAGCTAAACTGGCAGAGCTGAACGACCGCACTCTGCACAACTGATAAACTCTCATGCAGCTTTACATCCTTGACATCATAGAAGACACCACGGTGGACGGGCCTGGCCTGCGCACTACCATCTATGCCGCAGGCTGCCCGCATCACTGTCCCGGGTGTCACAATCCGCAGTCGTGGAATCAGGCAAATGGGCACCTGATGGATACGGACGACATCCTACGACGCATTTTAGACGACCCATTTGCTGATGTAACTTTCAGCGGAGGGGATCCCCTGATGCAACCCGAAGGCTTCGGCGAACTGGCAAGAGAAATCCGCCGGGAAAGCCGTAAAAACATTTGGTGTTACACAGGATATAATTTTGAAAGCATCCTGCAGAATCCACGGCAAGCAGCCCTGCTCCCCTACCTTGACGTACTGGTAGATGGCAAGTTCATACAATCCCTTCGCAACGAAAGTCTGCATTTCCGAGGGAGCAGCAACCAACGGATTATTAATGTACCCGCCTCGCTGGACGCGCAAAAAGCTATTGAATTGGCTCCATTTCCTTACGCTTCATTTCAGCCAGCACTCCACACGTCAAAGGGATAGCCAATACGAAAGTAAACATATCAGACACCGCCTGACACATTTCCACTCCCTGCAGACCCAGGAAATGAGGAAGAATAAAAATGAGAGGTACAAAGAACAATCCCTGACGTGCCGAAGAAAGAACTGTGGCTCGCACTGGTTTACGGATAGTCTGAAGCATCATGTTGCTCACAATAATCCAAGCGCCTAACGGATAAGTAACCAGCTGCCAACGCAAGGCAGCCGCTCCTGTAGCCACTACTGCAGGGTCTCCCTTCCGGAAAAGCTCTACCACTTGCTCGGCATACCCAAAACAAGCCACTGCAAAAACAAGCAAAAACACAAAGCCTACCTTTACGCAAAACCAGAACCCCTGTCGGACACGGGCATAAAGTCCTGCCCCGTAGTTAAAGCCGCACACTGGCTGAAAGCCTTGTCCAAAACCTATAAGGAATGAATTGATAAACATGCCAATACGCGACACAATGCTCATGCCAGCAATAGCCGCGTCACCATACACACCGGCAGCCAGATTAAGCAGCATGGTAGAAACACTGGCCAACCCCTGACGGGCCAGCGACGGGGTCCCTCCCCCGACAATTTCTTTGATAAATGAAAAGGTGGGTGTAAAATTGCGGAAACGGATACGGATATTCCCCCCGCGCCTAACCATGAAAAGCAGCAAAATAAAACTGCATAACTGGCTGATGGCTGTGGCCCAGGCTGCGCCCGAAATACCCATATCCAAACCAAAAATCAAAAGAGGATCCAGTACCACATTAATCACCGCCCCCGACACGATGCCCACCATCGCATAAGCTGCATTACCTTGAAAACGCATCTGATTGTTCAGTACCAACGAGGCTGTCATAAAGGGAGCACCAAGAAGGATAACTCCTAAATAGCGCTCTGTATAGGGCAAAATCGTAGGCGTAGAACCCAACAAGATCGAAAGCGGAGTAAGAAACATAAGCCCTACTACCGACAACAGCAATCCGAAAAAGAATGCCAGAAAGAAACCTGTGGCTGCCATTTTCTCTGCATTGGCAGTATCCTGCGCGCCCAAGCGGCGGGAAATGTAATTGCCTGACCCATGACCAAAGAAAAATCCGATAGCTTGTACAATAGTCATGAACGAAAACACCACTCCTACCGCCGCCGTGGATTGGGTATTGATTTTACCCACAAAATATGTGTCTGCCATATTATAAAAAGAAGTCACCAGCATACTGATAATAGTAGGTACGGCCAGCGACATGACAAGCCGGTGCACAGGCTCGGTGGTCAGATGTACAAAATTCTCTTGGGTGGTATGGGCGTGTTTCATAATTCAAATGTGAAGAAATAATCCTACTTATTGTTACAAGCCGATGCTGCAAAAAATGAGTATGGGCATCTGCGGGAGTAACAGCCTGCGCTGCTATATCCGTCATGCAAAGGTAGCTCAAAAGTTGCAAATATGTCCTCGCCACCTGCCATAAATAAGTCGAATTAATACAATTTCGCACGCACCTGCCCCATATCTGTCAGAAAAGACGTATCTTTGTGGCCATTGATTTACAAAAAATAAGGAAAAGAAAAATGAAAAAGACCATTCTCTGCCTGATGCTCTTCCTATTGGCCGGCATCAGCTATGCTTCGGCACAAAGCAAAGCAGAAATCAAGTTCGACAAAACGACTCATGATTTCGGCACATTCTCTGAAGAAAAACCGATTGTATCGTGCACTTTCACGTTTACCAACGTAGGCAATGCTCCCTTAGTCATCCACCAGGCCATCGCTTCATGCGGATGCACAGTGCCTGAATATACCCAGGAGCCTGTATTGCCCGGCAAAACTGGCACAGTGAAAGTGACTTATAACGGTACCGGACGTTATCCGGGGCATTTCCGCAAATCCATTACCCTGCGCACCAATGCTGAAACAGAAATGCTGAGGCTATACATCGAAGGAGACATGGAAGAAAAGAAGTGAAGAGTGACAACTACCCTCACGTCATATATCATAGAGAGAAAGAATAACAGAAGTAATCGTCAATCCTTATGAAAAAACCTCCCGTTGTCTTTGGAGAAGAAAGGCAATGGAGGAAACTTTTTTAATTACCTTTATGGAACAACAATCTGAACCCATTACCGGCTTGCCGGAAAATGCATTCCGGGAATTGAAACCGGGAGAAGTGTACAACCCGCTGATGAGTCCGAACAAAACTTACCCCGAAGTCAACCTCTGGTCTGTGTTGTGGGGCGTTTGTATGGCTGTTCTTTTCTCGGCCGCAGCAGCCTACCTGGGGCTGAAGGTCGGCCAAGTGTTTGAGGCAGCTATCCCCATAGCCATTATAGCCGTGGGATTATCTACGGCAGCCAAGCGCAAAAATTCGCTGGGAGAGAATGTCATCATCCAGTCCATCGGTGCTTCATCGGGCGTTATTGTCGCCGGCGCCATCTTCACCCTACCGGCGTTATACATCTTGCAGGAACGCTACCCCGAGGAGGTGACCGTCACTTTTGCACAGGTATTCATCAGTTCCTTATTGGGTGGTATACTGGGCATCTTGTTTCTCATCCCTTTCCGCAAATATTTTGTAAGTGACATGCATGGCAAATATCCCTTCCCCGAAGCCACTGCCACGACACAGATTCTGGTATCCGGACAGAAAGGAGGCGACCAGGCCAAGCCTCTGCTCACGGCTGGACTGATTGGCGGATTATACGACTTTATTACGGCAACTTTCGGCTTGTGGAACGAAAACTTCACGACCCGCGTCTGCCAGTTGGGCGAAACACTGGCAGACAAAGCCAAACTGGTATTCAAAGTCAATACGGGTGCTGCAGTCTTGGGATTGGGTTATATCGTTGGACTGAAATATGCTGCCATTATCTGCTTCGGGTCACTGTTCGTGTGGTGGATACTGATTCCCGGCCTTTCACTGATATGTGGCGACATGGTACTGAACCAATGGAACCCGGAAATCACACAGACCATGGCTGCCATGAGTCCGGAAGAGATTTTCAACAATTATGCCAAAAGCATCGGCATCGGCGGTATAGCCATGGCGGGTATCCTGGGCATCATCAAATCATGGGGTATCATTAAGAGTGCCGTCGGACTGGCTGCCAAAGAGTTGAAAGGCAAGTCGGATGCGGAAGCACAAATGATGCGCACCCAACGCGACCTTTCCATGAAGTTCATTGCCATAGGTTCCATCATCACCCTCATTCTGGTAGTGCTGTTTTTCTATTTCGATGTCATGCAAGGCAATGTGCTTCACACCATAGTCGCTATTCTACTGGTGGCTGGCATCGCCTTTCTCTTCACTACTGTGGCTGCCAATGCCATTGCCATTGTTGGCACCAACCCAGTTTCCGGCATGACGCTTATGACACTTATCCTGGCCTCCGTAGTCATGGTAGCTGTAGGCTTGAAAGGTCCGGGCGGCATGGTAGCGGCACTGGTCATGGGAGGTGTGGTATGTACGGCACTCTCTATGGCAGGCGGTTTCATCACCGACCTGAAAATAGGTTATTGGCTAGGAACCACTCCCGCCAAGCAGGAAACATGGAAATTTTTAGGCACCATCGTATCGGCAGCTACCGTAGGAGGAGTGATGATTATCCTGAACAAGACCTATGGATTCACCAGCGGCGACCTGGCAGCTCCCCAAGCCAACGCCATGGCAGCAGTCATCGAACCGCTGATGAGTGGCATTTCGGCTCCATGGCTGCTCTATGGCATCGGAGCCGTACTGGCCATCGTGCTCAACTTCTGCAAAATCCCGGCCTTAGCCTTTGCCTTGGGCATGTTTATCCCGTTGGAACTCAACATTCCGCTATTGGTTGGAGGAGCCATTAACTGGTATGTCACTACCCGCTCCAAAGACAAAGAACTGAATGCTTTGCGTGGCGAACGCGGAACATTGCTTGCCTCAGGTTTCATTGCAGGAGGAGCCTTGATGGGAGTAGTAAGTGCCGGACTGCGCTTTGCTGAGTTCAACTGGATTAACGAAGCCTGGCTGGCCAATTCGTGGTCGCAGGCAGTAGCCTTGCTGGCCTATATACTGCTGATTACTTATTTCATAAAGGCTTGCCTGAAAGTGAAACAATGAATTATGCGCGACTGAAGTGATATAAACTTTCTGCCTCTTTCAGAAGAAGCATACTGCCCATATACAAGAAGCATACTACCAATGTATTAGAAGTAGGGTGCCAATATATAAGCTGCAAACCTGAAAGAGCCGGTACATCTGTTGCGGATTCTGTAGAGAAGAAAGTTTAAATCATTTCAACCCATATCAGTAACCCATTATAATAACGAAACAATAAAGATGATGAAAACAATGAAAAAACTTATGATTGCGGCTTGTTGTACCATGGCTGTTTCTTTAGCAGCACAGGCACAAACCGCCGATGAAGACCGCATGCTGACCAATGCCATCAAATACTTGGACATTCCCTATGCAGCCCACACCTTGGATTTGGACGGTCCGGAAGAACTTACCCTGAATTGTGACGAGGTAGATTGCAATACACTGGTGGAATATGTATTGGCCGAATCGCTCTGCCCTATTATCAACGGAGACGTTTCCGAAACGACCTTTGCTGAAAAAATACAGATGATCCGCTACCGCGATGGTCAGGTAAACGGCTATACGTCTCGCTTGCACTATATCACCGAATGGATTGACAACGGTGTACAACACGGATTCTTAGAAGACATTACCGACAAGAAAAGCTCTGATACCCAAACAATTCAGTTGTCATACATGAGCACGCATCCGCAAGAGTACAAGCAATTGGCCAATTCTCCGGAAAACGTACAGAAGATGCGCCAGATAGAAAAACGCCTCTCCGGACAAACCGTACACTACCTGCCCAAGGACAAACTGCCTTACAATGGCCTGGCGTGGATAAAGAATGGAGACATCATTGCCATCACCACCAATACTCCCGGACTGGACATAGCCCACATGGGTATCGCGTTCTATGCCGATGGCAAGTTGACATTGATACATGCCTCATCTGTAGAAGGAAAGGTGGTAGCTTCTAACATTACTCTCGCCCAGATGCTCAAGGAACATAAGAACTGGACGGGCATACGGGTAGTAAGGATGAAGAAATAAACTGCACAGGCAAAACTGACGCAGCCAGACAACAAGAAAAACAACGCAGCCCCCAAAGGTGTAGAAATACATCTGCGGGGGCTGTGTGTTGTTTAAACTAAAAAGCTGAAGACGGACATATATTCTTTATGTCTCAGGACACCGTATCAATAAAGCAATGTCACATTCGGGTAGACTTCTCCTTCTGCACAAGTAAACTGCAATGCCAGAAAGAAATGACTGAAAAAGTCAAAGTGACGTAAAAAGAATGTCGGTATAAAGCTATGGTAACGGGAAGGTACTTCAGACAGCCTGTTCAAATCGGTTATCAACAAAAAGCCATAGGAAGAAGCTAAGGTATTGGTAATATCCCCATAGAAAGGAACATCCACCAACAAATCTTTCTTCTCCATTGCATTGATATAGGCAGACAGACTTAAAGCATCAGCTGCCACCAACAAACGGTCGCGATAGAAACAAGCATAGGAATGGGAGGAAGCTGTGTCCAGTCCTGTCAACCGCACAAAAAGCGTGTTGCGGGGCAACAAATATTTACGGTAAGACTGCGAACAAGGATAGCGTGCATAATCCGGATTGAAGACCGGGGCCTGGGGAGCCTCTTTCTCGCGCGGAGTAGCATGCAACCAGGAAAAGAAACGCTGTTTGGCCTTGGCTTCGTCAAGCAAGGGAATAATGACTACCGCGCAAGGCTCACGCTCTGACAATTCCTCCGGACGGAAAACGCATGATATTGCTTGGGAATCTGCACAATCCTGCAAGTAAGCTAACCATTCCCTATCACGATCGGCCATATATGGAGAGTAAGGCGCAGAGAGATAATCCTGCGAAGCCGTAAAAGACCACAAACTTTGTTTGTCTGTCATAGACCAGCACTCATACAGCAAGGTAGAAGCAGGCAGGTAGTCACCCGCATAACCCGAAATATTCTGCTGCTTACGCAAAGTATTAACAAAACTGTGGCGGATGCTGTCGCTCTCATAGCTGACACCCAAACAATATACCGCAGTGTCCGCTACTTTCAGATTGAATGCCATCCACTCTCCCAAGTTAAGTCTGGAACTAACAGCACCAGACTCAAGCCCCATAGGCACAGCTCCCATACGAACATAAAGTGTAGAAACAACGTTGCGCTGCTTGCTGGCATACATTTGCTGGAACGAATCATCTTGCATCAACGCTTTCTTCTTATGCCGGGCATCAATGACCTGCTCTAATAACCTTTTCTGAAAACTAAGCGCCAGGAAGTCTTTGGTAAGATACATAGCTAAGAAATGTCCGTTACGTAAAGGATAGATACGAATGACCTCACCTTGATATTCAAAAGATTTGACCGGAAACGAAGAAGGAGCATACTGACCGACAAAGGTCTGTATGCGCTGATAATCTCCTGCGCCCAGAGCACAATAGAGAACCTCATCCGAAGAGGTTGCGGGATGGTGGAAACTTATGAGAACTTTGTTCATCTGTTTACTTAACGCATGAGGAGACTCTTGCACCCATGTGTCAAGGAAAGTCCTGATACATCCCAATAATTCGGACAACTGAAAGTGATATCCGTCCTTACTGCTCTCCATCTCATCGACAGACTCCAGCAATTCCATCATCCGGTCTGTTTCAAATACAGCTACTGCATCCTGCGGAACCAACGTATACAAATCAAAATCCTGCCGCTGTTCCACCGAATTCAAGCGCATAAAAGAATAAAGAGCTACCCCTGTACACAGAAGCACAACGGACGCCACTACAACAACCTTTATAGAAAGTGACAACTTCATAACATCCATTTGGTTTCTTGGGCAAAAATAGCTTTTTTCACTAATAAAACAAAATGAATGTTTAAAAAAAGACAAAAAAAGAGGAGCTTAATACAAAAAAACTCCTTAGACACCCATTAAATACAAATTTCCAAGCCATCAAAAGCAAAATGCACATGCGGAGGCAAGGTCTGTTCTATCTCAGCATGCAATCCTGCATGATGACTCATGTGCACCAGATAAGTTTCACGGGCACCGATACGGGCTGCAACTGCCAAAGCTTCAGATATGCTCTGGTGGGTAGGATGAGGATTGGGACGAAGTGCATTTATAACCAATACTTCTACGTCCTGCAAGCATTCATAAGAAACTTCAGGCATAGTCAACATATCTGTTATATACCCCAACCTGCCTCCGATGCGATACCCAAGAATAGGCAGTCGTCCATGCATTACACGAAAAGGGACAACCTCTGTCTGTCGGATATAAAACGATTGCCCCGGAATAACCTCCTGCAAAAAAATACGTGGTACACCAGGATAACTCTGATTGACCAGACAATAAGGCATCCGCTGACGTAAATCATCGCCCGTATAAGCTTCTGCATATAAAGGAATCTCTCCAAAACGGCAAAAAGGACGCAAATCGTCCAAACCACCTACGTGATCATAATGTTCATGGGTGATGAGAACTCCGTCGATTTTACGGAAATCCACCAGACGAAGCATCTGTTCTCTAAAATCAGGGCCACAGTCCACCAGAATAGTAGCGTCATCATCCGTACGAATCCACGCTGATGTACGCAAGCGTTTGTCACGCACATCTGCAGACCGACAAACCGGACAAGTACACCCAATCTCCGGCACCCCGGTGGAAGTTCCACTTCCTAATATAGTCACTTGCATAACAAAAATACGAATCACAGAGTTATGCGCTTCTGTGTCTCCTGCATTTCAATCAATGCTTACACTAACCCTTATTAAAATGCATGATTTCACAACCGCACAGTATAAACAAGCCTTTGATAGATTATTCTGTTTTCATCCCATCTCCCACAAAAAGAACTTCTGGCTGAATGGAAATCCCGAATTTCTGATATACAGAATCTTGCACAGCTTTAGCCAAAGCAACAATGTCTGCCCCTGTAGCACCACCAAGATTGACCAGCACCAATGCCTGCTTGTCATAAACAGCAGCCTGACCTAAACTCCTGCCTTTCCAACCACATTGTTCAATCAACCACCCCGCAGGAATCTTCACCCGTTCAGCATCGACTTCATAATAAGGCATATAAGGATAGAGAGCCAAAAGTTTCTGCCAGCAGGCACGGGATACAATAGGATTCATAAAGAAACTACCGGCGTTACCACATACTGCCGGATCGGGCAGTTTACTCCGACGGATACGGACAACAGCATCACGGACTGCCTGCAGAGTCAATGTCTTCTCATCGCTCAAGGCCTCTCGCAAAGCACCGTAAGTAAGCACAAAACGCGGTATCTTATTCAGACGGAACTGTACACCCGTAACAAACACAGATTTCGAAGACGGCTCTTTGAACAGACTATGACGATAAGAATAACAGCATTCATCCACAGAATAAACCCGCTTCCGTCCATTCAAGTCGACTGTATCCACTGAAACAATCACATCTTTCACTTCCACACCATAGGCTCCAATATTCTGCACTGCCGCAGCTCCGGTTTCTCCTGGAATAAGAGAAAGATTCTCTACTCCATACCATCCTTTGGTCACACAATGACAGACAAAATCATCCCAAACCACTCCGGCACCCACATGCACACACACAGTATTCTCGTCCTCAGAAACCACAGTAATACCTCTGATGCACGAATGTAACACTGTGCCTTTATAATAATCGCCCGTGAATAACAGGTTACTCCCCTGTCCGATGTGCAGGAAAGGAACAGTTACCCGCCCCTCACTTATCAACTCCCGCAATTCATCTTCCGAATGGTATTCCAGGAAATGGTCGGCAAAAACATCCAAACCAAACGTATTGTGCGCTCGCAATGAGTATTTTCTCATATACTTGTATCTTCATATTTGTATAATTCCCACTCTCCATGCCGTTTCCGGAAATAGAAGATGTTGGAATAGCCGTTTCCAATCCCATTTACTTTCAGAATTTTGGTAGAAGAGTTCGGATTGTTTGGCTGACCATAGCAAATGTTAGACAATGGATCGATCGGCATAATAGGCCGAAAAGCATACCATTGGTCTACATCAAGAGTTGTCTCCAAAATGGAGAATTCATCATCGGGATCGAGAGTAACGAACATTAAAGGAGAATGGATATGTTGCCTCTGATACAGACTGTCTGTAACGAAACGGGCATAGAAAGAGATGAATCCAGAACGCATGTTCTCCTCTTCCGGTATCTTATGTCGGGAAATAGAATCAAGCATCCACATTCCCCTCTTTCGTTGGAAATAGTAGCGCTGTACCTCTCTTTGTTGGAGGTACAGCCACTCTACCTGTACAGAAGTCAATGCCGTATCACCCACCACATCCATGTCTCGCTCACGGTCGAACATCAACGTATAGAAATTCTGCTCGGCAAACAGATTATCATGTTGCCATGCATCTTTTTCTATTCGTTTCAATGTCCCGTTGCAATCGTAAGGCAAAGGGAACACGGTGCGTTGCATCTGCAAAGTTCTGTCCAACGCATAATTGAATATGAAGTCGTCAAACAACTCATCTGCCTCCAACGGTTTCAATACAACCGCTGAATCAATGGCCGGCACACTTGTCGATGGGAATCCGACAGAATCCACCATCCGGGTAAGAGCATCAAAAGGATCTGTTCCATTCTTACCGTTTCCACACGAAGTGCACAGCACCAAGGCTAAACAACCCGTCAACAACTTCTTCATTTCCTCTGCGTCACTTATTCAACTTCTGACGGAGTTTCTCAAGCATATCTACCGTCATGGATTCCAAATCAAACTGAGGCTTCCAATCCCATTCTTCGCGGGCACAAGTGTCGTCCAAACAATCGGGCCAACTGTCAGCAATAGATTGCTTCAACGGGTCTACCTTGTATTCCATCTGGAAATCGGGCACATATTTCTTAATTGTCTTGTAGATTTCCTCCGGGTCGAAGCTCATAGAAGCAATATTGAAGGCATTGCGGTGTTTCAAGCGGCTGGGGTCGGCTTCCATCAACGAGATGGCCGCATTCAAGGCATCGGGCATATACATCATATCCATGTATGTACCAGCCTTGACCGGGCAGACAAACTTTTCGCCTTTCACGGCTGCATAATAGATTTCTACGGCGTAATCGGTAGTGCCACCACCGGGAAGCGTTACATTAGAAATAATGCCGGGGAAACGGACAGCACGCGTATCTACACCATACTTAGTATAGTAATAGTCGCTCAACAACTCTGTTGTTACTTTAGTGATACCATACATAGTGCGCGGACGCTGGATGGTATCTTGCGGAGTCTTGTTGTGAGGAGTAGATTCACCGAAAGAACCTATGGAGCTGGGAGTGAAAACAGCACATCCGTACTCGCGGGCCACTTCTAATACGTTCCACAAACCATCAATGCCAATCTTCCAAGCCATAGAAGGCCGACTTTCTGCCACCACAGAAAGCAAGGCAGCCAAATTATAGATAGTATCTATATTATATTCCTTCACAGCCAATTCCAACGACTGGCGGTCTGTCACGTTCGTTCTTGCTGAGGGACCCGAGTCCTTCAATACGCCCTGCGGTTCGGCACCGGCAATGTAACCGGCCACCACATGTTCACCACCATACCGTTTTCTTAATTCCATTGTCAGCTCAGAGCCAATCTGCCCCGTTGAGCCGATAACCAATATATTCTTCATAATGCGCAATGATATTTTAAAATGTAAATGATATGCGAAGGTAGCACTTTTTTCATTACTTTCATCGCTTTTCCAAAGATTCTTCCTCGAAAAGCTTGCTTATTCCAAGAAAAATGGTGTCCTTTGTGGGGAACAAGTGTTTCAACCTTTAAAAACAAAAGAAATAATATGTACGGTAAAATGAAAGATTATCTCACCAACACACTGGCTGAGATAAAAGAAGCCGGTCTCTACAAAAAAGAACGGCTGATAGAAAGCCCCCAGCAGGCAACTATTTTAGTAAAAGGCAAAGAAGTGCTGAACTTTTGCGCCAACAACTATCTGGGCTTGTCCAACAACCCGCGCCTCATCAAGGCAGCGCAAGAAATGATGGACCGCCGCGGCTATGGCATGTCATCTGTCCGTTTCATCTGTGGCACGCAAGACATCCACAAAGAATTAGAAGCTGCCATTTCTGATTACTTCAAGACGGAAGACACTATTCTGTATGCCGCTTGCTTTGATGCCAACGGAGGCGTATTCGAACCGCTCTTCACAGACGAAGACGCTATCATCTCCGATTCTCTGAACCATGCTTCCATCATTGACGGCGTACGCTTGTGCAAAGCCAAACGCTACCGTTATGCCAATGCCGACATGGCCGACCTGGAAAGATGCCTGCAGGAAGCCCAGGCACAACGTTTCCGCATCGTAGTGACCGACGGCGTTTTCTCAATGGACGGTAATGTTGCCCCGATGGACAAAATCTGCGATCTGGCCGAGAAATATGACGCCTTGGTAATGGTAGACGAATCGCACTCTGCCGGTGTGGTAGGCGCCACAGGACACGGTGTGAGCGAACTGTATAACACGTATGGCCGCGTAGACATCTATACTGGCACATTGGGCAAAGCCTTCGGAGGTGCCATGGGAGGATTCACCACCGGCCGCAAGGAAATTATCGACCTGTTGCGCCAGCGCAGCCGTCCCTACTTGTTCTCCAACTCGGTAGCACCCGCCGTTATCGGTGCCAGCTTGGAAGTATTCAAGATGCTGAAGGAAAGCAATGCACTGCACGATAAGTTAGTAGAAAACGTCAACTACTTCCGTGACAAGATGACTGCCGCCGGTTTCGACATCAAGCCCACACAAAGTGCCATCTGTGCCGTCATGCTTTACGATGCCAAACTGTCGCAGATTTATGCTGCACGCCTGCAAGAAGAAGGTATCTATGTTACAGGATTCTACTATCCGGTTGTTCCGAAAGGCCAGGCCCGCATCCGCGTACAGATTTCTGCCGGACATGAGAAAGCTCACCTCGACAAATGCATCGAAGCCTTCATTAAGGTCGGCAAGGAATTGGGTGTGTTGAAATAACTCCAATGCCTCTCTCATGAAATAACATAATCCTTTAAGACGCGGATTATACCAAAATACGGATGAGTTCTATCAGTTAATCCGGTGGTATGATCCGCGTCTTTCTTCCTGACCTTCCGGGAACAAGAATCCCCAACTTCTATCCAGATATGCCCATCATCAAAATCACATCATTAAGCCACCCCGGAGTAGAAATCTTCAGTTCACTGACCGAAGCCCAGTTGCGCAACCGGCTGGAACCGACAAAAGGAATATTCATTGCCGAAAGTCCCAAAGTAATTCGTGTAGCTCTGAGCGCTGGCTACGAGCCGTTAGCCCTTCTCTGCGAGCCCAAGCACATCGAAGGCGATGCGGCAGATATCATCGCATGCCATACCAACCTTCCCATCTATACTGGCGAACGGGAAATCCTCTCGCAACTGACAGGCTACACCCTGACACGGGGAGTGCTCTGCGCCTTCCGGCGTCCAGTGCCCCCAAATGTAGAAGAAGTATGCCGCAACGCCCGACGCATCGTAGTCATACAAGGTGTGACAGACACGACCAACATCGGAGCCATCTTTCGCTCGGCCGCAGCCCTCGGCATGGATGCCGTGCTACTGACCCCCGACTCGTGTGACCCGCTGAACCGACGGGCCGTGCGCGTATCCATGGGATCTGTATTTCTTATCCCATGGACATGGACAGACATTTCACTCAAGGAGATACGCCGACTGGGGTTCCGAACTGTAGCCATGGCTCTAACAGAAAAATCCATCCCCCTTGATGTACCCCCACTAAAGAACGAACCTAAACTGGCCATCATCATGGGCACCGAAGGAGATGGATTACCGCACAACACCATTGCCGATGCCGACTATGTGGTGCGAATTCCCATGGCACACGGTGTAGACTCACTCAATGTAGCTGCCGCTTCTGCCGTGGCCTTCTGGGAACTGGGCAAATAAGATTCAATGCTGGCGGCGACGCACCAACCGACGTATCCACAGATAATAGCCGGTAAGAGGCAAGGTGGCACCCAAAAGGGCAGTCAGGCAATACAGTATGCGCATCAGTATACCTCCCCACGTCCCGACATGCAAGGAATAAATCCAGCCACGCATTTTGCCAGAAGCCGGCTGGTCGCGGTAAAGTGTCACATCTGTAATTTTTCCGGTAACGGCATCAAAGCGGTAACGGTCGGCTCCTCTCGTATTGCCCAAACCCGAAAAAGAAACCGTTGCCGTCTGGTCGGTGCTGACTGTAATTTCCTGATAACTGGGATTCTCTGCTGCCAGTTGCTCATATACTTGCTGCCAATGAACGAAATCCGTTTGGGGCATTCTCGCTTTCTCGGCTTCCTTCCCCTGCCTGCCTCCCGATGCATGTCCGCCTCCGGATTGCATCTCTACCCCGAAAAGGGCATAGAATCCGGTACGGTACCAGCCAAAAGACCAGGTAAGTCCGGTAAGTGCCATGACAAGCAACAGTAAAAGGGCATACATCCCGCCTGCCACGTGCAACCCATACCAGAACCGGGGCCACCCCCGACGAAAAACCACCTTCAGACTGTTCTTAAAGGCTTTTTTCGTGCGGGGCCACCAAATAACCAGACCGGTCAGTAGCACAAAGACAAAAAGCAGGGTGCTGACACCCACAATGATTTTTCCCCAGAAGATGCCACCGTCTGACGGACGGCTACCCAAGAGCCAACGGTGCAGACTGAACATCGTGCGGAAAAACGGAGTACGCTCATACCTCCCCGTGATTTCACCCGTATAAGGATTGACATAAACGGCAGCCCGTTTTGGTTTGGACAGTGTCACCCGATACGCTTTATCCGGCCGGGAAGGCACACTGACCCCAGACACCGAAACATCGCTGGGCAAACCTGCTGCCACACGGGCCACCAACTGCTCCAAAGGTAAGGGCCTGGCATCTGGCGAAGGACGTTCAGCCTCATACAGTGAAGCATGGGTATGCTCTACAATTTCCTGTTCAAACACCAGCATGGCACCCGAAAAGCATATCAGGGTAATGACAATGCCGAAAGGAACGGAGAGCCAGAGGTGTATCTTTCTGAATACTTTCTTCATCACGTCAGGCAATGTATCATAGCTGGATTACTCGGCCGAAAGCTTGCACAGAGCAGACACTCCGTCGGCTTCCAGCACCAGACCTTTGGTAGCCGTAGCCGTCTTCGGGTCAATTTTATAGATAGCCGGACTGCTGCTGTTATCGTTTACTGTCACGGGCATGTAGGCATAACCATTGTCGCTGAAGGGTACACCGAAAGAAGAAATCACATCGGCTGTCGGCAAACCGCTGTTGCCGGACAGTACAGTCAGCGTTCCCTCTTCGCCCTTGAAGATAGCCAACTCATTGCGGGGAGCACTGGTGCCAGACATGTTGTCGGCTCCTTCGCTATACATCTGCAGTAAAAAATAATCTTCCGTAATATGCCAGCAGCGGAACATCGGATTGTGATTGCCCAACGTCTCCAGGTTCACGTAATACGATTCGTCAAACTCTGTCTCCCCTTGTTTGATACGGACTACGCCCGAAGGTAACTGGCCCTGCACCTTATAAAGAGTATGCAACGTCCCGTCCTGCTTGTCGGTCACCTGTTCTTCGGCAGTCGCCGTACGCCCATATCCCGGCGAGAATACATAAAGGTCACCGTTGTCGGCAGCCCAGATAGTCTGATAATATTGTGAACGCATACGACCGCAAGCATAACCGATTTTGTCGGTCTGTGCAATAACCGGCGTTTCATCGAAGCTGTCCCCGCTATAAATAGCGACAAAAGCCATGTCGGGATATTGAGTAGAAGGAATCTGCCCCGGTGTATACGAACCAGAACCGGAGCCGCCGTTGTGGTCGGTCACCAGCTTAGGGTCAGTAATCATTTCAGGATAAGTATTCACGCCATAGTGGCTCATGCCCATAGGCACCACAGAAGTATAGAGTTTGCCGTTGGCTTCCTCAAAACCGGCAAAGCTGACAATCTCGCCATTTCCCAAAAAATTCTCGGCTAAATGAGACCCGGTGGAAGAGTTACCCGTATAAGCATTCAGATAATTGAATTGCAAGTATTTAGCATAGTTTCCTTCGGCATCTTGTTCCTGATTTCCATCGTTGGTAGAAGCAGTGATGACATTCTCTCCCCAAGTTCCGTAGGTTGTGGTACGGTTGTAGGTGTAGCGACGTGCTTCGTATGCATTGCCGGTAGTTGGGTCGAGGGCATAGGCAAAACCAGTGCCTTGCGCACCGTCATTGTACTGAAAGTTGAAAAGGTACTTCTCGCCGTAGCATATCCAATTGGAGCCGCTTTCGGTTTCCGTTCCGTTGCCGAGAGTGGAGAGCGTACCGCTGTCCAAGTTGTCTGTAGTCACCAGATAAGTGGCTCCCTCATCCCCACCCGCCTGGGCGGCTATAACGTAGCGGCTCTGGTAGGTGGCATCTCCTCCACCTGCACCGTTGCCACCAGTTTCATCGTCACTGCAAGCTGTCACCAAGCTGCCTGTCAAAAGGGCGGCAACCAAACCCCATGCAAATTGTTGTTTCATTGTCTTTCTTTATTTTAGAGTTATTGATTCGTTCATTTGTTCTTCACACATTGAAGTGGATTTAAGCTTTCCCACCCGTAGGGATGGGTGTTTTATATTCTACTGATAATCAGCGTTCTGCTCCTAATATATAACGAGCAGACTGCTTATTGCTTGGCAGTTGGCTTCTTATCGCCTGGCAGTCTGTTACGAAGAGTTCATCAGGAAAGCCGTCCTGTCTGTATGAAAAGAACCGGACTGCTTCACTCCAACTACGTCATCGAATGACAGCCAGAAAAATCATCCGCCAAAGTACACGCGAAACTTGCCATAGAATGCCCGCCCGGCCTTTTGCAGACTGAAGTTGTCGTACAGTTTTTCGTTGGTGAAGTTGCGGCATTCGAAGGAAAAGTTATAACGTCCGTTCTTCAGCGAGTAACCAATCGTAAGGTTGTGCGACAACTGGTCGGGCACCCGGCTCTTAGTTGTAGGGTCTCCCAGTTTTTCCCAATACAAGGGGAACTCATGCTGATAGAACCCCTCGTAAGTCAGCGTCAGGATATTGCCATCGCCCCACAAGTCGTGCCAATAGAAAGAAGCATCGAAGTTGGCAAACGTATAAGGCTGGTTGGGCATGCGCTGCTTGTAGGTCAGGCTTTGCTGCTGGGTGTTTCCAGCCAGGTATCGCTCGGCATCACGCACATTCAGATTGTTGAAGGTTCCCCCCATGCTGAGCCAACGGTCAAAGGTGTAACGGGCAGAAAGATTAAATCCCTTTGTCCGGACGTGACCGTGGTTCTCGTACATGCCGAAGCTCGTTCCTCCCACAGTAGAGAGCGTGCGTTTGATATAGTCTTTCGTATCGCGGTAGATAAAGCTGCCTTCCACGTAGAGTCCATGCCGTCCGAAATGCCGGTTATAGCTGAGATTCAGGTTGAGGTTATCGCTGTTTTCAGGACGAAGGGTCATCTGTCCGGCTTCCAAGTCTTCATCGCCGAAAAGTTCATCGGTGGTAGGCAGGCGATATGCCTTCTCATACGAAAGTTTGGCTTGCAGCCCCTCAAGTACAAACCAGGTGCCTGCCGTACCATATCCCCAAGCACTGACGCGCTTGCTCATTTCGATATAACTACCTACACCGTCACTACTCTGCGACACCGGTCCGCGGTTGTATTGCCGATAGTATTTCCCGAAAGCGGAAATATTCCACTTTTCGGAAGGCATCAGTCTGTAGGAAAGTCCGGTGATATTCTTGCGAGTCAGCTTAGGTATATCGTAATCGGTAATTTTAGAAGCACCTCCCAGGTAGGACACCGTGCTGCGTTCGAAGGTGCTCAACACATGGTTCAATGTGAAAGCATGCGCCTGACCAATGCGATAATTAGCTGTCAGCGAGGCATTCCAGTTTTTATTGGTCGACTCACTGTTCTGATACGACTGCTCGCCGGGTGACGTGAGATACTGCCGTTCTCCCAGCCAATTGTATCGGTAAGAGGCAGTATCAATGTTCTGCGTCAAGTTATGGTTGTAATTGGCTGTCAGCACCACATCCAGCCCCTTCGTAAGAAGATCGCGTTTGGTGTACTCCAGCGAGGGAACAAAAGAATGTCCGCGACGGTGCTTTTGCCCGAACACGATGTACTGATAAACACCAGTCTGTATCTCTTTATAGTAATTGCTGTAAGTAAATCCCAATACCAGACGGTCGGCCCAAGATTTGTCTACCACTCCCACCTTTCCCATGACGGCTTCGTTGTGAAACTGGTCATTAAAACGCTTCACCCGACGGATGTCATTGGGGTTGCTGCTCGTTGTGCCATCGGGGCCAAACTCCACAATGTAGTTGTTAATATAGTAATCATTGTCAGAAAAATTCTGGAAAGCGTTTACCTCATACATCAATCCGTTGCGGAAAGTCTGTCCAAAGTTGGCATAAGATTTATGGGTATTGAAAGAACCGTAGCTGTAAGAGGCATCCAAATGCCAGGCACGACGTTGCTTATTGGTAACAATATTAATGACGCCACCCAACGCGTCGGTACCGAATCCTACCGGTACGACACCCTTGTACACCTCGATACGCTCGGCAAAATTAACAGGCAGGTTATTAAGGTCCAATGCCTTGCCGGCACCTTCCTGCGGGACTCCGTCAATGAATATCTTGACATGCCGCCCGCTGAATCCGTCTAATGTGACTTGCATATCCGAACCAACGCCACCACTCTCGCGCAACTTCATGCCGGGCAACTGGGCCAAAGCATCACTCAGCGATTTGGTGGTATTTTGCATCTCACGGGTATCCACTGCCACAGCGTTGTAAGCAGAACGCCGCACACGGCTTACCCCGGAAGCTGTCACCACCACTTCGTTCAACTGCTCATGTTCGGGCTGGAGCGTAAGATCGAACACGCGTTTCTCACCACGATTCAACGTAACTTTTTTTTGTACTTCCTGATAGCCTATAGCCGAAACGACAAGTGTATATTCACCGGCCGGAGCCTGGAACTGATAGGTACCTTTCTCATTCGTGTAAGCTCCATACGAAGTGCCCTTGAGATAGACACCGGCATAGTCTATGATTTCGCCTTCGGCTGAAGAGATTTTTCCGCTGACGGTAGCCTGCTGCCCTGCCCCACGTTGATGACCACGACGATGATGATGCTGCGCGTGGACTTCATAAGCAAAAAGTGCAGTCAATAGCAAAAATAAAATGGAGGTCTTCATAAATATCTGTCAGTATATTAATTTATTGTGCTGCAAAGGTAGACATAGAAGAAGCATATACACAATCGCTTTATGTGGGTATAATAACTCTGAACACACGTAAGAGAAGCACAAAAAAACAATACCTACCTATGGGGATAATACTTAATAATCATTAATAGATTCCTACTAAGCAGTCACCAACTTTATAGATACTGCGTATAGCATGAAGCCGTGCATTACTGGTGATCCGACACAAATCCTGACTAAAACACAGAGTACGCAAAAC
Source organism: Mediterranea sp. An20 (assembly GCF_002160055.1). Lineage (GTDB taxonomy): Bacteria > Bacteroidota > Bacteroidia > Bacteroidales > Bacteroidaceae > Bacteroides > Bacteroides avicola. The sequence continues at coordinate 18,524 of NZ_NFJV01000016.1, read as the reverse complement.
CGTGCCGACAAGGTCCGTGAAGCTGTTTTCTTCTCCAACATTCTCACCAAGATAAACACGAAAGAATTCGGTGCCTGAATATACAGAGGCACCACTTATCCCAATTAGTAGGTATTGACCGTATCATCAAATCCTCCTACCTTTGCCCTCAACTTAACTAACCACTAAAACTGATTTGTTATGAAGATTGAAAGAATCATGGCCCGCGAGATACTCGACTCGCGCGGTAACCCCACAGTAGAGGTAGATGTAATGTTGGAATCGGGAGTGACAGGTCGTGCTGCTGTACCTTCCGGTGCGTCTACCGGCGAACATGAAGCATTGGAATTGCGCGACGGCGATAAATCGCGTTATGGCGGAAAAGGTACACTGAAAGCAGTAGCCAACGTCAACACGGTCATTGCACCTGCATTGACTGGTATGTCCGCTCTCGACCAACGTGCCATTGACTATAAGATGCTGGCTTTGGACGGCACGCCTACCAAATCCAATCTGGGGGCCAATGCCATTCTCGGAGTGTCTCTCGCTGTGGCCAAGGCAGCGGCCAATTATCTGGACATTCCACTTTACCGTTACATTGGCGGTGTGAATACGTATGTGATGCCCGTACCCATGATGAACATCATCAACGGTGGTTCGCACAGCGATGCTCCCATTGCCTTTCAGGAGTTTATGATTCGCCCGGTAGGTGCACCCACTTTCCGCGAAGGTTTGCGTATGGGAGCAGAAGTGTTTCATGCGCTGAAAAAGGTATTACACGACTGCGGCCTGAGTACTGCTGTAGGTGACGAAGGAGGATTCGCTCCTGCCCTGAATGGCACGGAAGATGCTCTGGACTGTATCATGTCTGCCATCCGTGCTGCCGGATATGAGCCGGGCAAAGATGTAAAGATAGGTATGGACTGTGCCTCCAGCGAATTTTATAAAGATGGCGTTTATGACTACACTTTGTTTGAAGGTGAGAAAGGAAAGAAGCGCACGGCCGATGAACAAATTGACTATCTGGAAGAGCTCATCTCGAAATATCCCATTGACTCTATTGAGGATGGCATGAGCGAGAATGACTGGGATGGTTGGAAGAAGTTGACTGAACGTATCGGCAACCGTTGCCAGCTGGTAGGCGATGACCTTTTTGTAACCAACGTTGAATTCCTACGCAAGGGCATTGAGCTGGGATGCGCCAATTCCATCCTTATCAAAGTGAATCAGATTGGTTCCCTTAGCGAGACATTGGATGCCATCGAAATGGCTCACCGACACGGTTATACGACCGTCACCTCACACCGCTCGGGCGAAACGGAGGATGCTACCATTGCTGATATTGCCGTCGCTACTAATAGCGGACAAATCAAGACTGGTTCGCTCAGCCGGTCCGACCGCATGGCTAAGTACAATCAACTGCTTCGCATCGAGGAAGAACTGGGTGATTTGGCCGTATATGGTTATCAACGGATAAGAAAGTGATTTAAACTTTTCGTCTTGCGAATGGTGTATCCTGTATTTCACTGATAATCACCACCCGACTTCTAAAATATAAGCAGTAAGGTGCTTATCGCTTGGAAATAGACTGCTTATCGCTTGGAAACTTTTCAGGAAGAGTTTATCAGAAGTCGTCTTATACACACGGGACATCTGTGGTAAGCACGAAATCTCTAATCACCTCAAAATAAAGAGAGAACCAAAAGCCTGTTAAGAAAATCACTTTTGCCATTGGCAGCGGAACGCAATTGAAATATCTCACCTACGCATCGCCCAAGACAACCGCAAAAGGGGAAATAAAACAGGCGCTTAGAATAAATAAAGGAAAGATAAATGAAGAATTTCGTGTTCCCGACAACGTGAGACACCGAAATTCTTCATTTTATGATAAGGCTCTTCACTCTTGCTTGGAATCATGCCGGAACAGCCTTTCCTCTGCCAGACGCTCATACTTTGTCCCCGGTCGCCCATAATTGGCATACGGATAAATGGAGATTCCACCACGTGGAGTAAAGAACCCAGTAACCTCAATGTACTTCGGATCCATCAGTCGGATAAGGTCTTTCATAATAATATTGACGCAGTCTTCGTGAAACGCACCATGGTTCCGAAAGCTGAACAAATAGAGCTTCAAGCTCTTACTCTCTACCATTTTCACATCTGGGATATAGCTGATGCGGATTTCGGCAAAATCTGGCTGCCCGGTAATGGGGCACAGACTGGTAAATTCCGGACAGTTGAAACGTACCCAATAGTCGTTTTCAGGATGCTTGTTAGTGAATGCTTCCAATACCTCCGGAGCATAATCCTGGCGATATTCTGTCTTTTTGCCCAAAGCATTCAGTTGAGCGCGCAATTCTTCCATAATGGTTAGTGATTTTAATGATTAATATGAATGATGAATGGAAGCAAGGTATTGTTCCAGCCCTTCACGGCGCAGTTTGCAGGCAGGACAGTGCCCGCAACCGTCCCCCGGTATGCCATTGTAACATGTCAGAGTGTCGCGACGTACCAAGTCCATCACTCCCAATTCGTCGGCAAGCGCCCAGGTACCTGCTTTGTCCAACCACATCAGCGGCGTATGAAGGACAAACTGTGCATCCATAGCTAAGTTCAATGTTACATTGAGAGACTTGACGAACGAGTCCCGACAATCCGGATAACCGCTGTAATCAGTCTGCGACACTCCCGTGACAAGGTGACGGATGCCACGTTCGCGGGCATAGACCGCAGCAACACTGAGAAAGAAAAGATTACGGCCAGGCACAAAAGTGTTAGGACAAGTTTGCCCGTCAGGAATCTGTTCGTCCATAGGCATTGATGTATCCGTCAGGGCGTTATGACCTAACGTACCGATAAGGGGAAGCTCCATTGTTTCAAAGGTTACACCGGCCTGGCGGGCGATGTTCTGTGCCAACTCTACTTCTTTCGCATGTTTTTGTCCGTAAAGAAAGCTCAAGGCACGCACGTCCTTAAATTCTCGCTTTGCCCAGAAAAGGCATGTGGTCGAGTCCTGCCCACCGCTGAACACGACCAAGGCTGTTTCATTGTACATAAAATAAGATTATGGAGATTATAGTTCTTTGATTTTCCATATTTTGTAGGAAATGCCTTCATCATAGGCATCACTACCGTCTATACGCTTGATAAGGCGTACTACCCGCACAGTAACCGGCAGAATGATTACTTCGTAGAGTGATTTCAGCAGTACCTGCAAGACCATCATGGTCAGCAATTCCCGCCAGACTATGATTCCTCCGAATGCTATGGGAAAGAACAGCAATGAATCAGCGGTTTCGCCTACCACCGTAGAAACTATGGCACGCACAGAGAAATGCCGTCCACCACTGCGCAGCTTCATCCGGCTCATGACGTAGGCATTGAGGAACGAGCCTACAAGGAATGCTGCCAGACTGGCCGCCACAATGCGGGGTGCCATGCCGAAGACGAAATTGAAGTGAGCCTCTCCCTCCCAAAAGGGAGCGGCAGGCAGAGCCACGGCAATAAGTCCTAACGACACGACAAAGAAGTTCATCGCAAAGCCCGTCCAGATAATAAGCCTCGCCTTGCGGAAACCCCACACCTCGGCAATACAATCGTTGATAATGTAGGAAACGGGAAATACCAGCAGGCCCGCCGTAACGGTCAGCCCGCCCACTGAAATCACTTTTGTCTCAAGAAGATTGGCTGCAATGAGGCAAACATTAAAGAGAATGCCCAGCAGCATAAAGGGTACAGATACAGTTTGTTTCATTCGTTCCTGTTTTTTACGTGGTTAATCTGGAATACACGGCTGCTCCTTTCGGGCAGCTCCCATAAAATCGGGCGCAAAGATACAGCAAGCATTTGAATTAGGCAACAGGAAGACAAACAAAAAAAGAGCATCCTGCCTGCCCATAGAAGGACAAAAGCCAGGACGCTCTGCCTATATAGAAAAATATTGACTTGTTTCTAATTGCAATAGCCGAAAGTACAATCTACATTATCCGCTCCCGCCGCGTCAACCTGAGTCAGGCTGGTGCCTGGCCAGACATAGCGGGGCACATAGTCTGCTTTCGTGTCGGTCTTGGTAGCGACAAGATGGTGAGAAGACTTGCCCGTCCGTCCGGCAAAGCAGAAGTCTTTCACCACATCTACACCAATGTCGCTCCAGGTAACAGAACCGATGACCGTCAACAAGGGTAGGTTCATTATCCATAAATGAATCTTCTTCATGTTGATAGGAATTAAGTCAAACGACAATGAAGTTGATAAGCACAAGAAACGAAGCAAGAGGAGCGAAGCGCCCGAAAGAGGATGCGCATCGCCTTCGAAAAGCGGTGAAGTGGTATGTGAATAAAGTCCGGCCGGTATAACAGGCACGGCAGAAAGTAATCCGTTTGTTCATCTTGCACAAATAATTTTATCGCACCTGTCCATCGAAGGAGGGATGCTTCTAAATTATTCTGCAAGACGGGACGCAGAGTATGTAACAGGTTTATTATGGAGAGAAGAGCCGTCCCACTACTTTCAGTCACATTAGACCGAATTGCCAAGGTAATGTAATCTCTCCGCCGAAAGGAGCTTCCGGATTGCGGGTGCAAAGGTATGCCTTTTTCCGGAGACAAGCAAGGGTATGGAGGCAAGAAATTATCCTTTTTCTACGAAAACGTATGTACGATGCCATAATATATGTACCTTTGCCCCTCAAAAACGTGACATCTATACATCTTTACTGACATATGAACACATCAAAATTAAAAGGCTTCCTCTACGGACTGGCTACCTCGATTACTTTCGGTCTTATCCCCCTGTTCACCCTACCGCTGATGCAACGGGGACTGACATCCGACAGTATTCTGTTTTACCGTTTCATAACCGCCACCCTGGCCCTGGGAGCAATGATGCTACTGAAAGGCGAGTCGTTCCGCATCACTTGGCGCGATGTGCCCCTGCTCATCACTATGGCCCTGTTCTACACCGCCTCATCCATGTTCCTGCTTTATGGCTATGAGGTGATGGGTGCTGGCGTAGCCACAACACTGCATTTCACCTACCCTATCTTTACTACACTGCTGATGCTCGTGCTGTTCCGCGAACAGGCTTCGTGGGTAACGTGGCTGGCTATTGCATTGGCTGTAGGAGGCGTAGCCCGACTGTCATTGCAAGGGACGGAACTGACAATTGATGCGTGGGGTGTGTTCATCGTCCTGCTTTCTGCCGTGGGCTATGCCAGCTACATCGTCTCTGTCAATAAATCCCGCCTGAAAAATATGCACAGCCGCAAACTGGCATTCTATGTCTTTCTGTTTACAGCGCTTACCTTCACAATAAAAAACAGCATCCAACACAGTCTACAGCCGCTACCCGACTGGGAATCCATAGGATTGGTAGCTCTGCTGGCCGTCATGCCCACGGTCATCTCGAATATCACTCTACTACTGGCCGTACGCCACATCGGTGGTACGCTGACATCCATCCTCGGTGCCATGGAGCCGGTGACAGCAGTCGTCATAGGAGCGTGCGTCTTTGGCGAATCATTCACCACGACCGAAGCAACAGGCATCGCACTGATACTGATAGCAGTCGTACTGATTATCCTGACCAATCGAATCAAGGAGGGAGTGGAAACAGTGATGAAACGCATTCGCCCACGGCACGTCTGATGTAGGGGTAAACAGCCGTTCCTTCCTATCGTGCAGCTACAACAAAAACGCCGGCCGATTATTCAAATTATCTTCTTCCCATTTTACACATTACCAGACCATTATTCCTAAGCGCTTGGAAGCGAACTTCCAAGCGCTTGCCTGTCTGCTTCCAAACGCTTAGGAATCGTCTTCTTCTGTATCAGCCATAACAAGCCTTTACTGCCGCACCTTTTTAGCTACCCGTCGGAACTTGCAGGCGCCCTGCCAACTTATTGGCTCAAGAGGCATCACGATTCTTCAAAATTCCTACAACATCCGTACCTATTTTTGCCGGGAAAAAGGTATCTATATGATTCGGATGTATTTTATTTTTGTTTTTTCCTGCTTTCTTCTTACCGCAGCAGGACAAGGGACATCCCCCGATTTGGCTTATTATATAGAAGTCGCCCGGAATTACAGCCCGCTGCTCAACGACTACCGCAACCAACCGCAAATAGAGCAGGTGGAGCTCCAGCGGCTGAAGGCGCTGTACACCCGTTCACGCATAGAGTTGAATGGAGATTACCTGTTTGTGCCGGTCATAACCAAAGACGGGGGACAAACTTCTTTCCGATGGAACGCGCAGGATGCCATAGATTATTATGGTTATGACTTGGGCGAAAGCAGCGGACATTTGCATGCCGGAGCTACGTGGACACAGCCGCTCTTGGGGCATTCATCTTACAAAGTGGCACAAGAGCTGTCCGGAATAAACATCGAGATTACCCGTAACAATATCCGCATAGAAGAGAACCAACTGGAACGCTTGGTAACGGAACAGTACCTGCTCTGCCTGCTCGACCAGACACAAATAGCGTTTGCCGACTCTATTGCCGCAGTGCTTGAACATCAACAGGAGATAGTCCGGCTGTTTGCAGACAAAGGCTTGGCCAAGCAGTCGGACCTGCACTTGCTTGCCATCGAGCGGGAGGCAAATGCCGAGTTGCGACTTTCATCCCTACAAGCTTATCACACACATCTGATGGACCTGAACCTGCTGTGCGGCATTGATGATACTACGGATGTTGCCTTGGCAAATATCGGACTTCATCTCAGGCTGCCGTTGGACAGAGGGAGCCTTTTTACAGAACAATACCGGCTGGACAGCCTGAACACAGCGGCATCGCTGCACTCTTTCAACTTGCAGTACAAGCCACGATTGGACTTGTTTGTGAATGGCGGCATGCAGACGGGCAGTTTCTCGCAGTGGTACAGACATTTCGGCTGGAGCGCGGGGCTGACGTTTACATGGACTCTCTTCGACGGCAGGCAAAAGCGATGGAAAGAACGCCAGGCAGAATTGCAGCAGCAAAGCATACGCATCTATCGGGACCATGCCGAATACCAGCGCAACATGAGGCTCCGCCAATGCCTGTCGGAGTTGGAGAAATATGACCGGAGGGAAGAGGCTTTGGAAAAGCAGCTTGCCGAATATGAATGTGTTCTGTCCGACTATGCACGGGAGATAACAGCCGGGCAGGTTTCCGTATTGGACTATATCACCGTGCTCCGTAACCGGATACAGACAGAGAAAGATTGCCTGCTGCTACGGACGAACCGGCAATTGGTCATCGCTACCTATAATTATTGGAACCACTAAAGAACGATTAGATACAATGAAAGCAAAGTATATCTTACTATTCCCTGCCCTCCTTTCGGCCTGTACGGGCAGCAAGGTAGACAAGGCCTCCGAGGCCGAACCGGCTACGGAAGTGACTCTGACACACGTTGTCTTCGGGCATATTCCCCAAGAAATCATCCTCAGGGCGACCACGGTTTATCAGAACAAGACCGTTGTCGCTGCCCCGATTCCTTCGTTTGCCTCGGAGGTATATGTGCGGACGGGCAAGCGGGTGGAGGCCGGAGAATTACTCTATCGCCTCGAAAGCAAAGAGCAGCACGCATTGGGGCAGAACAATGCTCCCATCGAAATAAGGGCAACACGGCCTGGCATCGTAATTGATGTACAGACACAAGCCGGCAGCTATGCGGCAGAAGGCACAACACTCTGCACACTGGCCGAAACCGGAAGTCTTGTATTTGAGATAAACGTACCTTACGAACAGCGAAAGTATGCGCAGAGCGGAAGCCGCTGCACGCTGGAACTGCCCGACGGGACATGCCTCCGGGCCACCGTACTGACTTCTCTGGCTACCATGAACGAAACCTCACAATCGGAAAAGATTATTGCCACTGCCATGGATGCCCCCTTCCTGCCCGAAGGGATGAACGTGAAGGCTATCTTTACTTCGGCAGGCAAGGCAGAATCAGTTCTGCTCCTCCCCAAAGCCGCTGTGCAGAGCGACGAAACGTTGACAGAGCATTGGGTGATGCGTCTGGCCGACGACAGCACCGCCGTAAAAGTTCCGGTCGAGACAGGTAACAGCACGGCAGACAGTATTGAAATCTATGGACCATTGACACCAACCGACCGCATCGTCCTGACCGGAGGATATGCTTTGGCAGACAGCAGTAAAATCATCATCAGCCATGAATAAGAAAGGGCTCCATCAACTCTATGCCAAGCCCATCCTCTTCGTGGGCTTGCTGCTCCTGCTGGCTGGCATTTACAGCTATACACGGATGCAGACCAACCTGTTTCCTGAAGTGCTCTTCCCGCGTATCACCGTCATTGCCGATGCGGGACAGCAGCCGGTGGACCGCATGATGATTACCGTCACCAAGCCATTGGAAAGCGCGGTAAAGAAGGTACCGGGCACTACCGTGGTGAAGAGCAGTACCTCACGTGGCAGTTGTGTGATAGACGTGTATTTCCGCTGGGGACTGGACATTTATGCCCTGAAGACCCAGTTGGAGAACCGCATCAACGAAATCAAAAACTACCTGCCTGCCGGGACGGTCATCTCCACCGAAGCGATGAACCAGTCGCTCTTTCCCGTCTATGGCTTTACGCTGGAGAGCCGGACGCACAGCCGCATCGCCTTGCGCGACGTGGGCAACTTAGTGGTACGTCCGATGTTCTCACAAGTGCAGGGCATCAGCAACGTGGTGGTGCGCGGAGGCAAGGCGAAGGAGTTCGTCGTCAAGCCCGATGCGATGAAGATGTCGGCACTGGGCATCACTCCCGCACAGATAAAGGATGCCTTCGCGCAGACCAACTTCGTGCTGGGCAACGGACAGGTGGCAGACTATGGCCGCCTTTACCTCTCGCTGACCGACACGCGCATCGACGGACTGGAAGAGTTGCGCGACGTGATTGTCCGCGACGACGGCAAGCGCACCGTCTGCCTGCGCGACTTTGCCGAGGTGGAGATACAGGAGCAGCAGGAGTTCCTCAAAATCAATGCCGACGGCGAGGATGCCGTGCTCGTGGACCTCGTGAAGCAGCCCGGCGTCAACCTGCTGACCTTCGCCAAGGACGTGGAGAAGAAGGCGGACGAGATACGCGCCCAACTGCCCGAAGGCTACGAACTGAAGCCCTACTACAACCAGAGTGCCTTCGTGGGCGACAGCATCCACAGCGTGTTGCGCACCATCTACGAAGGGTTATTCCTTGCATTGGTGGTGATGGTGCTGTTCCTGCGCTCGTGGCGGTCGAGCCTCGTGGTGATGCTCACCATACCGGTGACGGTGGCGTTCAGCATCCTGCTGTGCTACTTGGCAGGGATAACGATTAATGTCATGTCGCTTGGCGCGATGGCGGCATCGGTGGGACTGATTATTGACGATGCCATCGTCATCATCGAGCAGATATACCGCGAGCACGAAGAGCATCCCGGCACCGACCGCTTCACCGCCGTGCGCCGTGCCATCCACGACCTCTTCCCTGCCATGGTGGCATCATCATTGGCTACCATCGTCATCCACTTCCCCTTCCGGCTGATGAGCGGACTGGCAGGGAGCTTCTTCAAGGAACTGTCCGATACGATGCAGCTCACGATGGTGGCATCGTTCCTTGTCACTTGGCTTCTTCTTCCGGTATTACATTTGGTAATAGGTTACAAGGAAAGGCTGCGTCCGAAGGCATTGGACACCAAGGAACTGGAGGAAGCCTCCATACGCAAGGTGCATTTCCTTACCTTTATATATAGAAGACCGATAGTTGCCTTTGCTTTTGTAGTTCTGTTGATAGGTGGCGGCTGGTATGCCTCCACGCAGTTGCCTTCGGGATTCCTGCCCGACCTGGACGAAGGGACGATTGTGCTCGACTACCATTCGCCGGCAGGTACGGACATCGAAGAGACCGACCGCCTGTGCCGGCAGATGGAGAAGATCATCCTGGCGCATCCCGATGTGGAGACCTATTCGCGGCGCACGGCACTGGGCATGTCGTTCAAGACACGGCCCACGAACTTCGGCGACTACCTCATCCAACTGAAGAAGGATAGGAAGAAGTCCACCCCCGAAGTCATCAGCGACCTGCGCCGCAGCATCTCGCAGGCGGTGCCCGTCATGACCATCAGCTTCGGCCAGCACATTGCCGACCTGCTGGGCGACCTGATGAGTACGCCTCAACCTGTCGAAGTAAAGATATTCGGCAATGACTACCCGACGTTGCAACACATGGCAACGCAAGCCGAACAGGTGATGCAGACGGTACCCGGCGTGGTGGACATCGATAACGGGCTGGTGCCTGCCGGAGCCTCGCTGGTGTTCTTGCCGAAGGAAGAAAGGCTACGGCAGTTCGGCATCACCCTGACCGACTTCCAGGAGCAGCTTGCCGCCTATACAGACGGGGTTCCCCTCAGCCAGCCGGAAGGTATCATCGAGCCTCACCCCGCGCAGGCGGCAATGACGGGCGGACTGCAAATCGGCTCGGTGCAGGACGGCGAGCAGATGCGCCGCATCCTCCTGCGCTTCACCGACTTTCCCGACAACTCCCCCGAATTGCTGCAACGGCAGCTCATCTTCCTGCCCGACGGCTCCACCCGTCCGCTCGCCTACTTCTGCGACGTGCAGGTAGTGCCCGGCGAGATAGAACAGCGGCGCGAGGACCTGAAGAGCAACATCACCCTCACCGCGCGGCTGGAGAACCGTGACTTAGGCACCGTGGTGGACGAACTGCAACAGGCGTTTGCTTCCAGACTGCATCTGCCGGCGGGCTACAGCATCGCGTTCGGCGGCGCCTACTCCGAGCAGCAACAGTCTTTCCGCGAGCTGGCGATGATACTCAGCCTTGCCACCCTGCTGGTGCTCACCGTGCTGATGTTCCTCTTGCGCGAGTGGCTCATCTCGCTGGCAGTGCTGTTCATCTCGCTGACGGGCATCTGCGGATGCCTGCTCGCCCTGTGGCTCACCGGCGTGCCGCTCAACGTCAGCAGCTACACGGGCATCATCATGATTGTGGGCATCCTGGCAGAGAACAGCATCTTCACAGTCTGGCAATACCGGATGAACCGCCGTCGGGGCGGCGCGGTAGACGAGTCGGTGGACTATGCCATCGCCCTGCGCATCCGTCCCAAGCTGATGACCGCCATCGGTGCCATCCTCGCCCTGATGCCCCTCGCCTTGGGGCTGGGCATGGGCGCACAGATGCAGCAGCCGCTTGCCGTGGCGGTGATAGGCGGTTTCGTCGTCGGTCTGCCCCTGCTGCTGGTGGTATTGCCGGCGCTGATGCGGAGGATTTACCGGTGAATGGTGGGATTGGTGTTTGTTCCGCTCTTCGATTTTTCATACCTTCGCAAACATCAACCTAATATGCAGAATATGAAACAAAAAGAATTAACAGATTTATCTTTGGAAGAATTGTGGCAATTGTTCCCCATTATCCTGACTCCGCATCAGGATTGTTGGTCGGATTGGTACGAGGAAGAAGCGGGAATGTTGCAAAGGGAAATCCCCGGAATCAGGCGGATCAGCCACATAGGAAGTACCGCCATCCAAGGAATTTGGGCGAAGCCTACTGTTGATATGCTTGTGGAAGTGGACAAAGAAAAGCCACTTGCCGATTTCAAAGACAAGATAGAAAAGTGCGGTTACATCTGTATGGCAGAACGCGGAAACCGCTTGGATTTCAATAAAGGTTATACGCTGCAAGGCTTTGCCGAACGTGTGTTCCACCTGCATCTGCGGTATGTCGGAGATAACGACGAACTCTATTTCAGGGATTACATTCAAAAAGATGCCACCGCCGCCAAAGAGTACGAACGGCTTAAACTTGATTTATGGAAACGATATGAACATGACCGGGACGCATACACTTTATATAAAAGCGATTTCATAAAACACTATACTGAAATAGGAAAACAGCTTTTCCCCGATAAATACAAAGAAGCGTGAAGTGGGTAAGCTTTATCCGCCCGACAACCGCCGTTCGAGGCTCCGACATGGGCGCACAGATGCAGCAGCCGCTTGCCGTGGCGGTGATGGGCGGCTTCGTGGCGGGATTGCCCCTGCTGCTGATGGTACTTCCGGCCCTGATGCGGGGGATATACCGGTGAATGAATTGCGGGGCTTAGTGCTTGCTAAACTCCCATTTCTTCTATACCTTTGCCTCCATATAGCAACTCTAAAAATCAAATTAACATGAACTATGTATGGAAATGTGTCTGTATAGCAGGCATGGTGAGTGCCTTGGCGGCATGTAATGCAGGTGTCTCGATAGAGGGACAATGGGTAGAACCTATTCCAGGAATGGAAGGCGTACAAGGATTCATGTTGGAAAAAGGAGGAAAAGCATCCTCTATCAACATGGCTACGTTGAAATACGAGGCTTGGGAACAAAACGGGCAACAGCTGATATTGTCGGGAGAGAGCATTGGCAACGGAGTCAGCGGCTCTTTCTCGGACACGTTGACAATCGAACGACTGACACCGGATAGCTTGATTCTAAAAAACGGCATGCAATTCCGCAAATATTCTCGCCCGGTAGAATAACCGATTGTATCAAGATAATCCGTTTGGCTGACGACCAGTCAGGGAATCATCAGAAGGCACTGTCCGTCCAGAGGGGCAGTGCTTTTTTGTTTTGTTTCTTCTTTCTTCAAAATTCCTACAAAATCCGCTCCTACCTTTGCGCAGATACAATAACTTTGCAACCGACTTAAAAACAGGAAAGCGATTACGTGGAAATACTATGCACTGCTGTCTGCCCTCTTTGCCGCGCTGACCGCCATCTTCGCCAAGGTGGGCGTGAAAGACATTAATTCAGATTTGGCTACGGCTATCCGCACCACCGTCATCCTGCTGCTGACGTGGGGCATCGTGCTCTTCGGGCAGCACGTGGGCGAGATAAGGGAGATTCCGCGTCATGCCTGGCTCTTCCTCGTGCTGAGCGGGGTGGCGACGGGGCTGTCGTGGCTGTTCTACTTCAAGGCGTTGCAGACGGGCGACGTGTCGCGCGTGGCGCCGATAGACAAGCTGAGCGTCGTCATCACCATCTGCCTGTCGTTCCTGTTACTGAAGGAACCGGTCAGCCTGCGGGTGGTGGCGGGCGCGCTGCTGATTACGGGCGGAAGCATCCTTATGTTACTGAAATGAAACTGCTGATAATCGAAGACGAAAGGGAACTGTCGGCCAGCATCGTGGCCTACCTCAGTTCCGAAAACTATGTGTGCGAGCAGGCTTTCACCTACGCCGAAGCACTGGAGAAGGTCGGGCTCTACGACTACGACTGTGTGCTGCTCGACCTGATGCTGCCCGGCGGCAACGGGCTGGACATCCTGCGTGAGATACGGAAGCGGCAGAATCCGGTCGGGGTCATCATCGTGTCTGCCAAAGACTCGCTGGACGACAAGGTGCGGGGACTGGAAATCGGGGCGGACGACTACCTTGCCAAGCCTTTCCACCTGCCCGAACTCTCAATGCGTATCTACGCCATCATCCGCCGCCGTGAGTTTGCCGGGGGCAACCTGCTGCGTAGCAACGGCATCGAAATCAACCTGCCAGCCAAGTCGGTCAGCGTGAAGGGCCACCCCGTTGTGCTGACACGCACGGAATACGAACTGCTGCTCTTCTTCATCGGCAATGCAGGCAAGGTGGTGTCGAAGGCGGCGATGGCAGAGCACCTCAGCGGCGACATGGCCGACATGCTGGACAGCCACGACTTTGTCTACACCCACATCAAGAACCTGAAGGCAAAGCTGGCGGAGGCGGGCGTGAGGGATTGCGTCAAGAATGTGTACGGGACGAGGTATAAATGGGTGGAACTGTGAAAACCAAGTATCGGAAGCAATTATCCTTATAATAGCTCTTCATAAATATTGTGTGTACAATCCCTGCCGGTTAGCGATAATAGGCAGGGATTCTGCTATACCTGTCATAGAAGTGATTTAAACTTTCTGACCGCTATACGAACTAATTGTCATGTAACTGATTATCAGCAGACTGGTCCTTATATACAACAAGCTCGCTACTTAGCGCCTGGAAGCGGGCTGCTTAGCGCTTGGATGTTTTCTGTAAAGAGCTTATCAGCAATGCCGTCCTTTACCTTCCTGGTTCATTCAAAAGCCTTGTATGCTTCTTGATGTACTTCAGCACCAGATATCCTATGCCACTTACAAGTGTCATAGCACATAATCCTGGGTTGGCCGAAACAGACGTTATCTGCCATGCTACGATAAAATCAAACAAACTGAATAACAAAAAGAGGGCGAATACACCATTCTTCTCCTTTTTGACCACTTTCTTCCAAGAGAAAGGCAAATCGGATGGCGTGAACTGTCTGAAACGAGGAAAAAATGCTGGAGTCCGCTCAGCCCAATTCAGGTAAACATCTCCGAATTTCCGACGCAAGAACTGTTCCTCAGCATACATTATACGCTCATAGTAAATCCAATAACCCAAGACAAATGCCACAGTAAATCCAATATTGCAAGTGAGCAGAGCAATACCAAGCCACATCAAGAAATTTCCCAGATACAGCGGATGTCTTACCACCGAATAAATGCCTGTGGTATTCAGACTGTCGGCCACTTGTTTGGCAGTATTTCTTCCAGAAGTACTTACAGGCGTATGCCCCACAGTATACATGCGAATAACCATACCTGCCAGACTGATAAAAAGACACAAACATTCGTATCCTTGCCAGTAAGGGAGAACGGTTGAAAACAGGATTCCGGAAGTATGGATAGTGAAAATTTGTGCCCATATTCCTACAAACAAAACAATAAGCGGCAAAAGGCTCCTCCGGCGAAACAACCAATTACCTTGTGATTCCAATTCTTCTTGCAATGCCATAACTACAGTGATTTATTATGGTGGCAAAGGTAGAAATCAAGTTTGTGGAAAGTTTGAAGACTCCCGAACAAAGACAAAACTTCAACATTTCTACAAATTCTCATCCTTCTTTTGCGTAGATGGAATAATTTTGTACCGGAATATCAAGAAAACAAATCAGCAAGAATGAAGAACCAAAGCCTTTCACGGAAGATGCTGACGCAGTTTACCGCCTGCATCGCGGTGTTGCTGCTGCTTGCCACGCCCCTGTTCTATTTCCTTACGAAGCACTATTATGCCGAGGATATGATAGACATCATCGAGGCTGTAGGTCAGGGACAGCCCATCCCGACACTCGATTTGGAAGAAGACATTATGCACGGCATTATGATACAATTCGGAGTCATCACCCTGGTACTGGCCATCGCCCTTATCTTGACCATGCGCTTCATCTCCCACCGGCTATGGCATCCTTTCGACGAAACCCTCCGTCAAATTGAAGGCTTCCGCCTGGAGGATGGCGCACTGCCCGTCTTGCCAGAAAGCAGTGTGAAAGAATTTGCCCGGCTAAATCATACACTGACCGCCCTCATGCGCAACAGTCTGGCCAGTTATCGTACGCATAAAGAGTTTACCGAGAATGCCTCGCACGAGTTGCAAACCCCACTCGCCGTATTCCAGAGCAAACTCGACCTTTTACTACAGCAACCCAATCTGAGCGAACGACAAGCTGAAATCATACAAGGTCTTTATGAGAACGTCACCCGCCTTACCCGTCTGAACCGCAACCTGCTTTTACTTGCCAAGATAGACAACCGTCAATATGAACAAATGGAGACCATAAATCTGGACGATTTTCTCAACGGACAGCTCTCTTCGCTGGAAAGTCTGACGGGAAATATCACACTCTACAAAGATTTCCAAACCACACTGACAATACGCGCCAACCGTACCTTGCTGGAAAGCCTCGTAAACAATCTGGTGGTAAATGCCGTCCGGCACAACCATCCCCAAGGTGAAATCGGTCTCACCCTGACCAACAGCCAACTCATTGTGGCAAATACTTCAGATGAACCGCCATTGGATGAAAAATTGGTATTCAACCGATTCTATCGCACATCAGAGAAGACAGCAGGCAACGGACTGGGACTGGCCATCGTAAAAGCCGTATGCGAATATCATGGATGGAAAGTGAATTACTTATATAGTAAAGGCAAACACTGTTTCGTCATCAACTTTTAGTTGCAGCTTTCCCTGAATCCGTATCAGAACATGCAGGGCTTCATGAAAGTAAAAAGTTAAGGAGTTAAGCCCATCTTGCCCGTACAACCAACAGACAATCTATCAGCTTAACTCCTTATCAGGAAAGAATGCAGAAGATTATTTCTTCACATAACTGTCCGGATAGACTGTACTGTCTATCTGTTTGCCGCCAGCCAAGTCAATCCACGTATCAAACGTACGCTTTCCTTCTTTCAATACAATGACACGGGCACCGTTTGGCAAATGATTGTACACCGTATTTCCACCCGTATATCGCCCGTATCCCAAAAGAATACCGTGCCACATCACCGTATAGTCATTATCATGATCATGTCCGGCAAACATACCCATCACATCGCCAGCCTCCTTCATGGCCGTAAACATGCCGGTGTTCAATGCCGGCGCACAAGCTTTTTCCATACGCGTTCCTTTAAATATGGCATTCTCGGCAGAAGCTGCCAAATTGTATTCGGGCAGAGGAATATGGAAGAAAGCCAAAGCCGGCAAGGGCTGACCGCCGTTGGCTGCTGTAAATGAAGCGCTCTGTTTGCGATAATTCTCCACCTGCTCAAATGTCAACCAATCGTATCCTTTCACATCTTTCAAGCGAGAATAAGAATGCGTGTCAAAGAAATAAAGAATCGCCCGGTCTACTCCCTTACCATCCGATGACTTCACCGTCAGTGTATAGTCTGGTGAATCGGCTTCTCCCCTGTCCGGTTGCAAATTGCCCGGCACAGTCCGGATGATGTCATATAGCTGTGCACGAGTCATTCCCTGTTCATCGTCATGATTCCCAAAAGTCACGACAAAAGGAATCTTACGGACCGCAACACGTTCCAGCACAGTCAGCATCCCGGAATCGGCTGGTTGGGCATAAATAACATCACCGGTGAAAACCACCAAATCAGGCTGTTCAGACTCCAGTACCTCGTCTATACGCTCTAAAGCTATATCTGAGGCCGGATTCCCATACTTGAAATGGACATCGGTGAACTGCACAATCTTGAATTCACCCGCTTTGTTGAATTTTAACACAGAAGATTGGGCGTTCAGGTTCAGACACCCCAATCCCATCAAACAAAAGAATAATAAAATCTGTCTCATCGTTTTACATTTTGCTTAGTGAGTATAGTAAATATTAAAAAAGTTGTAAGTAATCGTTCTGATTCCGTTTATTAATCAGACTCATTCATTTCATTTCCGAATCAACAAGCGGTCCGTTTCTTTTCCTTCCAAATCATAAATACGAATGTCCAATTGACTCCGGCTGGCCTGTGCCTTCAGCAATGTCTTATTGGAATTGACGATTAGCGGGAAGTCCACACCATTTTCACCGGCCTCTAAACGCACATAACGGTGCAAATGTGCACTGAGATACACATCGGGTTTAGCCTCATTCAGCAGTGGGAAGAACTTACGGGCAATATCCAATTCGCCATGCCAACCGCCAAACGGAGGCATGTGGCACACTATTACCTTGAATGGGGCTTCTCGATAAAGTTCGCTTTTCAGCGCTTTTTCCAACCAGCGTGCCTGACGTGTGCGGTATTCGTCATAAGCAGTAATGCCATAATACTCTACGTCGCTATCAGGCTTGTCTTCTCCACAGTCCAAAACGACAAAACACACCGGTCCCTGCCGGAACATATAGTATAGTTCTTCCGTTTTAGGGTTGAAATAATTCTTGAACTGAGAGGCCATAGGACCCCTGGTTTCATGATTGCCCCGACAATAGTAGACCGGAACCGAACCGGCAAACAACTCAATGGCCTTGTCCATGAAGCCGCTAAACAGTTGCTCCTGATCTTGCGAATAAGAGACCATATCTCCATTGAAAAGGAACAGGTCTGTCTGCTCCAGATTGCACATACCTACCATTTTCTCCAGTCTGGCGTTATCTCCATGAATATCGTTGACCATGGCAAAGGAAACCGACTCTTTCGCTGGATCAAGGGTCGTGAAAGCCAATGGAGCTTTGCTATACACATCGGTAGAAGTTATACTGCCATATATTACCTGATTGCCTTTGTGCTCAAGCACCTCTTGGGCACAAGCACGATAGCGGTATCGTGTTCCCGCCTGCAATCCTTCTATCTTTACCACATGAAGAGAAGAAATACGTTTAATTCCGATCTGCGTATCGAAATATTTGGGACGTTCTTGGGCGTAAAAATGGCTATCATCATCCGGTGCCATCTCCACCCACCCCACAGAAGGTTTGTCTGTCACCCAAACAACGGTCGCCTCATCGGTTCCGACATTCTGCAAATACGGTCCGTGAATGATACGGACATTATGCTGCCCCCAAACCGGCAAGGTGTAGGCAGCCACTACCAGAAACAGAAAAAAACTTAGAGTATGTTTCATCAAACTATACACCCGTTGGCGGAATTAAGTCAGCGCATACTTGACTCTGCCAATGGGCTTGTTGTTTTTGTAGTTAATGTATTGTAGGATTGTAAGTGCGCTGATTTTCCCGATAATCCGGGCGAACAA
>NZ_NFJV01000015.1 GCF_002160055.1 Mediterranea sp. An20 | reverse complement strand
GCCCCGCTCCCCGACGACGAGATATTCTCCATGTCCAGATATTGGGTGCCCAGATACTGGCGGAAACGCAGGGTCTCCGTCATCAGCCAGGTCTTCTGAAGCTCTATCAGCACCAACTGTTCCCTGCCCGCAGCATCCTTAATACGGGCTGAGAAATCGATGCGGAACAATGATATACGGGTCTGGTTAAGATTGGTATATTCATTGCGGCGCATCTTCAGGTCATGCACCTCCTGCTGCAGCAGGGCAGAAAGCAGCACCTTTGCCGCACGTTCATCTTCCATCAGGAACTTGAACACGGAATCGTATATCGGATTGGCGATGATGGTCATAAAGCGGAATGTTATTGGTTATTTTTGCAAATATATAACAATATAACGAATTTATGAAGAAGACGATGGGAAAAACACACAGCGCAGATTAAACTCACAAAATATACTTCTCAATATATCCATACTCATACCTTGTCTAAGAATAATTTATATGCATTTAATTGTTTCTCAAAAGAAAATACACCCTGTGAAGCATCTAAACAATTTCTCCGCATTTGCAGATAGGTTTCGTCTGATAATTGTGACATAGCACGTATGTTTTCAGATAACTGTATATAATCCCTAGGAGCAGAAACCAACCCCAACTGATATTGCCTAACAATATATTCTCCTTCTCCCCCTCCGCAAAACAAAATAGGAATGCCTAAAGGCAACAAATCAAATAATTTAGAAGGAACCGCACCTTTAATTGGAATAGTCAAAGGAATAATAGAAGCATCATAACGAATCAATTCCTCACGCATTTGTGCTTTAGGCAAAGTACCGTGATAAAAAATACCTCTATCTTCCCCATCCAAAAATTTTTCTATTTCTTGAGCTTGATTACCTCCACCAAATAAGTGCAATTCCACTCCGAGTTCTTTAAAATTAATTTGTTGGATCAGTTCCAATATGTTCTGTGCAACTCCCAACAGACCGGCATATACTATTTTGAAAGGAGGACGGTGTGGTTCTGGATGTACAGCAGTTAAAACACCTGGTTGCAAATTCCGATACAAAAATGACTGTTTTTCCGGAACATATAGCCTGACATGCTCTACTATTTCTTGGCTTTGACCTTGATAAGCCGTAGCCTTACGATATAAAAAGCGTTCTATTCCAGCCATAACCCGATAATATGTGCTTCCTTCCTTTACAGCCCCTAATTCAACTGCAGATAAAGGCCATAGGTCAGAGACATTTAGCAATACCTTTTTACGATAGCAACAACGGAAAAGAAGCATGGCCGAAGCAGCAGAAAGAATAGGCGGGGTTTGAATGATAATCTTATCATAAGATTTTATGCGTTTCCATTTAAATGCAAAACGCCAGAGTGTAAAAGAAAATGCGCACATACCAAACAAACGAATCAAAGGTTTTTTTGATACTGTCGCATACGTCCAATATCGAAAAACAGTAATCCCATTAACAACCTCTTTTTTAGAAAAGATACCTCGGTATCCCTCAAAGATACGTCCATATGGATAATTAGGCAAGCAAGTTAAAACCTCCACATTCACACCTAAAGCAGATAGCCCTTCCGCCATATTAGTGATACGCGAAGGAGCCGCCCCTATCTCTGGCAGATAAGATGGAGAAACAATCAATATCTTCATGATTCCTGATTCAGAAAATGCACAATTCTACTACAAGCCAATCCATCCCCATACGGATTTACAGCCTTACTCATCTTCTCGTAATAAACTTCATTTTCTATCAATTTTGAAGTTTCAGCTATTATCTTTCCATAATCTGTACCGACAAGCTTTACTGTTCCTGCTTCTAAAGCTTCCGGCCGTTCAGTTGTATCCCGCATCACTAATACCGGCTTACCCAAACCGGGTGCCTCTTCCTGAATGCCGCCGCTATCAGTGAGCACTATGGTAGATTTTTCCATCAGATAAACAAAAGACAGATACTCCAAGGGTTCTATAAAAAACATATTACCTAAATTGGATAAATCGTTACCAAATACTTCATGAATAGGCTGACGCACATTAGGATTCAAGTGCATTGGATAAACAAAATCCACGTTCGGATATTTTTCTGTCAAAGCCTTAATCGCTTTGCACATGGAAATAAATCCATAGCCAAAGTTTTCGCGGCGATGACCGGTAATCAATACCATTTTTTTCCCACTAGACAAGCGTTTGATATCATACCCTGACTGCTTCAGCGTGCTACTCAGCTCCACATCCAATACTTCATTTTTCTTTATTTTATCAACCACCATATACAAGGCATCAATTACCGTATTGCCTGTTACCACGATACGCTTTTCATTAACACTTTCCGCCAATAAGTTCTGTTTACTCAAAGGAGTGGGGGCAAAGTGATAGGTAGCTATGCGTCCTGTCAACTGTCGGTTCATTTCTTCTGGCCAAGGACTGTATATATTATGCGTACGTAATCCAGCCTCCACGTGTCCCACGGAAATATGTTGATAGAAAGCCGCCAAAGCCGCTGTTGTGGAAGTTGTTGTATCTCCATGTACCAGCACCACATTTGGTTGTGTCTCTTTCAACACGTCCCGCATTCCTAGAAGTACGCGGGTTGTCACATCATATAAGTCCTGTCCCTGTTTCATAATATCCAAATCGTAATCAGGAACAATCTCAAATATATGTAAAACCTGGTCCAGCATTTCGCGATGCTGGCCAGTTACACATATTATAGTCTGAAATTTTTCTGAATATTTTTGAAACTCCTTCACTAAAGGAGCCATTTTGATAGCTTCTGGGCGAGTGCCGAAAACAAGCATTATTTTCTTCATTCTCTCTTCTATTTCTTGTAAATTCCACAAAAGTCGAGTATGATTTTACTATTATTATAAGGTAACGATTTGAAAGGTGTATGAGCAACTAAAAACACTACAATATCTGCCTGTTCATATGCTTCTTTATAATCTGTCAACTTAAAAACTTTATGCTCCTTGATATTAGGTTCTACCACCAATATATCCGCATTGTTACAACTTTGCATCACTCTGGTAGTAATGTATTTAGCGGGAGCTTCACGCAAGTCGTCTATATCTGGTTTAAAGGCAAGTCCCATCATGGCTACGACTGGTTTATGGTGGTGTTCCAACTCAAAGCGCAACATAGCATTCTGTATTTTCTCAGCACACCAGAACGACTTGTAATTGTTTATCTCACGGGCAGTAGCTATCAACTTGGATTCCATTGGAAATTCTGCCGTAATGAAATAAGGATCAACAGCAATGCAATGCCCACCAACGCCACAACCAGGTTGCAGAATATTGACACGAGGATGCTTGTTGGCAAGGTTTATCAATTCCCACACATTAATATCGGCTTTATCACAAATCAACGAAAGTTCGTTGGCAAAAGCAATCTGCACATCGCGGCTAGAGTTTTCGGTAAGTTTACACATCTCGGCAGTCTTGCAATTGGTACGATGCAAAGTACCTTGTACAAAATGACGATAAAATGTGATGGCTTTTTCCGTAGATACCTCATTCATGCCACCTATGACACGATCGTTATGCACCAACTCGTAAATTACATTGCCAGGCAACACGCGTTCCGGACAATAAGCGATATAAATCTTATCCTGTAATTCAGGACGTAATTCAAAAATCAATTTGGCCATTTTATCCGTTGTACCTACCGGAGATGTAGATTCTATCACATACAAATCGCCCTCTTTCAAGTAAGGAATAACGGAACGCGTGGCAGCTTCTACGTATGAAATATCTGGCTCATGGTTCCCACCTTTAAAGGGCGTGGGCACTACAATAAAATAAGCATCACTTACCTCCGGTGTAGTCGAAGCCTTCAGTTGCCCATTGGTTATCACCTCTTGCAAAAGTTCCTGCATACCGGGTTCAACGATATGCAATTGCCCTTGATTGGTTTTTTCCACTACTTGGGGATTGATGTCAACTCCGATTATTTGCACACCATGTTTGGCGGCAATGATGGCTGTGGGCAGACCGATATAGCCTAAACCCATGAAACATGCTTTCATTGTTTTATAAAATCAATAGAGGTTAGAAACTATATATTTCCTTCTTATACTATCTGATAAGAAAGTTTATGAGAAAAATGAATTTTTATAATCTTTACAGCAAGGAAACGGTTGTATTCAACTGATACTTCTCCATCTGCGATTTCAACTTTCGAAGCACCTGTAATATCAATGTTTCCTATAGTAGTAACTATCAGTTCGTTAGAGTAAGAGAGGATTTTGGATTCCGGAGACAAATGCAACCAACTTATCGCTTCCTTATTTGTTGAAACAGAATCTTCCACCTTAAAGCCATCTTCCTCCAGAATAAACTTCCGGAAATGCTTCCCTTGCGAACCAAAACCATTATGCCAAGCTACTACTTCATAAGGTTTGTCTTTCAAAATGGTTACTTTTGCCCGCTTCCCGACACGGAAGCCTCCCCATACTTCACTGGAATCTTTGCCTCCGATTGTCACCGTATTATGGGCAGAGGTTCCACGCTCATATTGTCTACGTGGTGTTTTGTCGTAAGTGGAAATCCCAGTATCCACCACAAATGGTTTCCCTTTTATTCGAAGCTCATAATTGAAAGTATCTGCATGAGAGTGGCCGGGCTGATACGAAGCGGTAATATTTCCAATATCTACTACCGCCTCAAATTTTCCATTCACCAACTTTCGATAGCCACATTCTTTCAGTGGAATCTCATGCCAATCAATCGCTAAGCGAACGGCATAATCAAACAACTCATCAGGACAAGGAGAAATACCGTATGCAGAATCATTCAATAACGGAATAGAATGATCTTGATATATTAACGAATTCAAATGTCCTAACATGACTTGAGCTTTTTCTCGCAGCAAGATATTTAAGTCTTTTTGTGCGTCAAACCTCCTATTCCCTATTGAGAAATTGTAACAATCCAATAAACGATCCAACAAAATGCAGTGATACATTGGTGACTGCTCATAGTGAGCGCCATCCGGCAGTATCTGTTCGTCCAACTCACGATATAGCAATCTGGAAGCTTTCTTAAACATGTTTACATCCTCAAAAAATAAGGAAGCTATAAACAACGAATACGCATCTTCCAGCAGATGATTGCCCAAAAGATGGAACTCTAGCCTCTGTTCCAGCAAGCAGTATTGAGAATATAATGAATCAGCCCATCTGCGTAGTTGCTCTTGAGAAATTTGTGAATAATGAAGACTAATAAATTTGATCCAATTAATTCCACGAAGAGCTGTAGGATAAGGAGCTAAAGCAACTTTATTAGAACGAATATCATCAATAAAACAATCTATCCACTTTGCTCCTTCATCAAATGATAATTCTTTCTGGAGGAGCCAATCCATATAATTCAGATTGTAAGCCCAAAGGTTTCCATTACTTGCATCATTCCAACTTATAAAAGGCTTTTTTATATTCAAGAAAGAAAACTCTTTATCCTGTAAACACTTATGTTTTACAATTATACTAGAACAATTAAGGTTACTAATTTTAGAAAGAGTGCTTAATATATAATTAATATGTGTAAGTCTATACTTTAACTGATAATAAATTTGCCTTTTTCTCAGATAGAATACCGTACGTAAAAACTGATTAAGTTTCATCTACTCCATGCAATAATTATAACTCGATTTATGATTTTAGCAAAGAATTGTATACTTTCAACATTGTATTTACATTATCATTCCAGTCAAATAGTTTCAATACTCGTTCGCGACCGGCCTTACCCATGGTATCCCTAAGCGATGGATTATCTATAAATGTTTGTATAGCTTCAGCTGTTTTTTGTTCATTTTTTTTAGGAACAATAATTCCTGTTATTCCATCCTCAACAACCTCTGTAAAGCCATCTGCATCAGAAGTTACAACAGGACACCCACATGACATTGACTCAACTGCAACAACACCAAAACTTTCGCTATTAGAAATAGAAACAAAAACAGAAACAGAAAAGCTATTATAATACTTAGGAAGATTATCATTGGGTATTTTTCCCAAAAATTCCACTTTATCTTTTATTCCTAATTTCACGGTTAATGACTCATATTTTTCTCGACATGGACCGTCACCGATTATACGTAAAAGTAATTTTTTGTTAGGATTCGCCAAAACAACTAAATTAAAAGCACGAATTAAAACATCAATGCCATATCTATAATCCAAAATTTTCACATTTCCTATAACAAATTGATCTTTAGAAGCAATGTTCATAGGACTGAATAATTTTGTATCTACACCAAATGGTGTTATCGAAAAACTCTTATTCGTATATTTAGCTGCTTCTTTTGCCATAACATAGCTAGTCGATAATAAACAATCCGCCTTTCGCAGAGCAAATTTTAGCAGCAACCTAAATATGAATGATTTTCTTGGAAATTCATAGATATCTTCTCCCCAAATTGAAATAATGAAAGGATGAAATCCACTTAAAGCACCTAAAAGTCCATAACTAGAGGCTCTATGTGCATGAACTATGTTTGGTCGTTCTCTTCGTATTACGTTACACAATTTTCTCAGCGTGAACAAATAAGCCTTTTTCTGCCATATCGTATGGGCATTAATATCGCAAGAGTAAACAGTAATGCCACATTCTTTATAGAAAGAACTTTTAGAAGCAGAGAAACTAAACAGCACTACATTTATACCTCTTTGCGAAAGAGCCTTACACCACCGTTGTGTATGTACAGACTCTGCGGGAGAAAGCATCAAGAGTTTCATTTATAATCAAATCTAAATAATATCAATATTTTTCAGATTTTTAGATCAATTCTATATTGACAAACTTTTCAATATCTGCATCTAAATCTGATAAAGAACGTGTATTATGATAAGTTTCCAATGCCCCTTTACAAAGTTTATGATGATAATCTGTATTATTACATAAACATAAAATTGCCTCTTTAAGGGCTTCTGCATTTTTGTTTTCTACTAATATACCATTTTTACCTGTCTTGACAGTATAAGGTATAGCAGAGTTATCAAATGCAATAACAGGAAGCCCATAAGACATTGCCTCTATCAGTACCATTCCGTAACCTTCTAAAAGCGAAGGAAAAACAAAACAATACGCCTGAGAGTAATAAGAAATTAATTCTGCATCTGAAACTCGCCCAACAAAATTCACAATATTTTCTAAACCATATTTTGATACCAAGGCTTGCATATCATTGTAATAATCTGCTGATACTAAATTCCCGACTACATCTAACTGAATACCTTTCCGTTCCTCTATAGTCATTATCCCTAAAGCTTTCAGCAGATAAGCAATACCTTTGCGCGGATATACTGTACCTACAAATAATAATCTGTTTGTTTCATAACAGGAACAAGGATGTTTTTCTTTTTTGAAAGACATCCCTAAAAAGAATATATTCTTATGGGGGAAGATTCGCTCAATAATTGAACGAGTATACAAATTTGGAGTAATTATAACAGTTGACAATCCCAAGCAACATTTCTCAAGAACATATCCTACATATTTCTTCATTCCTGACATTTCCTGATAACGGAAGTGATGATGAATGATACAAATTTTCAATTTAGGATAGAAAATTCTAAACAATAGAATTAATACTAATGCTTGTGCGAACCAACCACTATTCAATAAAACAGCATAGCTATCCACTATTTTCAAACGATGCTTCCATATACAAATCGGCAGTAACCATTTATTAATATGTCCCACCTCTGCATCTGTAAAATATGTAATTTGTAGCTTCTCAAAAGAAGCTATTTTATTAAACAAATAAGAATCATATAGCTGGCCTCCTGTTATAGGATGTAAACAATCTCCTATTGGATATAAAACACAGATTTTCTTTTTTTCCATAACACTTTATTTGACAAAGACAATATAAACCACATTATTATTAATGTATATATACTATTTGAGAGTTCGGAAATATCACCACTTGTACAAAATCCTATTATTAATAAGAATGCAATATTTGAAGCATTAGGAAATATTTTTCTAACGAGCTTAAATATCATAAGCATAAGAAATACAGTATACAATAAATTGAAAATAAAAGTATAGGGTGATTTTATGAATGAAATAGCAAAAATCCCAAGAACTCCCGGCATAGTTTGATTATATTCCATCTTTGAATGTTTGATTGCGGTTTCTACATAACTACCGATACTTCCGAATTCATGCCTATATCCCCAAAAACGCAATGTATCATAAAAGTAAAAAAAGAAGGGAATATCTTTTGAATCATAAGCCACTTGTAATGAATTTTGCAAAATATAGGCACTATTAGAGAAACTACTTATCCGTCCACACAATTTACCAAATATAATATCCGTTTTAGTTTCTTCTGACATTTCATTTTCTCTCAATTGAGCACGGAAATCATAAGCAAATGAGATGATAGCAGGAAATGTCAATAATATAATTAAAATAAATACAAAATATCGTTTTACAATATTTATAAAATTATCCCCTAATCTAAGCAATAGAATAAGAAATAACTGAAAACAGCCACCTAACGAATGAGCAAGCAATGATTGAATCAAAAACAAGATAGTTGTAATTATAATATTTTTTCGTTTCTGAGATAATAATAAAAAAGCAATCACCCAAGGACGCACTAATAATTTAGACACCGCAGCACGGAAATACGATAAAATACTACCATCTATACCTGTTGATGTCCCCATTTGTCCATACCCTGTAAGAAGTAAAATGATAGAAAGCAATAATAACCCCCACGTGATATTCCGCAAAAGCATGATATTAAATTCCATGGGTAGACAATCCTGCAATTCCTTTTTTCTATACCTCTTATATAATTTATATACAAATAAATAAGGTAAAGCGGTCAAGATAGCAATCAACAATAGGATATGATTTGAAAACAAAACATCTTTAGAAATAAAGTCACCATTATAAACCTTATAAACTATAGTATAAAAATAACTCAATCCTATTGCCAGTAAATACACAAATAATACCAACTTAGCACCATATGTATCTAACCGGATGATTTTCATAAGAATTGATTTTGCAGTTCAATTTCTCTTACCTTATCTCACTTTTTTAGATGCCCCACTTCATCATAAATGCCATCATTTTTTAACCCCACAATAATGCTAGGAGAATTCAGCCAATGCAAATCCTCCCTCTGAAAGAAGAAAGCTGTACTATTATACATTTTATATAAAACACTCTTCAACATAGATAATGACACTTTACTGTCTGGATATGGCACTACTTTATCATAAAATACTTCCAGTTTATTGTGTAAACACCATATAGCGAGCATAACCTCTCCCAAATAACCAAATAAACGTTTCATTCGAGTATATTCAGACAGTTTCACATACTCTTCAATCACCTGCAATAAAGAAAATTGCCACTGTGCAAATTCATCAAACAATTTTTTCCTCATGACAAACATATTAAATCCAATCCATCTATTATGTCTTAAATATGACAAAGCTGATGAATAATACTCAGGACTCTGCTCTTTTATAACACTTAAGAAAATGTTGATATCTTCCACACAAACCCCGTGCAACAGGCGTATCCCTGCAGAAAAGCGATCTACAATTGGTTCAGGTAATATCACATCGCATTTTTTTCCCAATAATGTATCAATATTATTAAATGATATTCGAGTAGCAAAATATCGTCTATAATGACATAAACCTATATACTCAATATCATTCACATTTTTCCATCCCCAATATTCTGCCGTCAGTTCACAATACATTGAATTTTTTATACTAATATTATCTCCGGTATCATCCCCTATCATGTTCATCTGATAATTAGAAAGGGCCTTTCCTACATGAATAGGAGCATAAATATCATCTCGGAAGACCTTAGAAGGTTTATGACAAGCGACTAATATCTTTACTTTCTCCATTGCTAATCAAATTTAAATACCAAATTTTTTGTCACTATTTGATGCATATCATAATACCTATACTCTGCCAATCTCCCCCCGAATATCACCTTCTCCTCCTTATCCGCCAGCTCCTTGTATTTTTGATATAGCGCATTATTCTTCCCATCATTCACCGGATAATACGGTTCCATTCCGTCTTTCCATTCCGTGGAATATTCCTTGGAAATGATAGTCTTCGGACATTGATAAACCGCATCTCCGAACATCTCAAAATGCTTGTGCTCAATAATGCGGGTATAAGGCACCTCACGTTCCGTATAGTTCACTACAGCATTTCCTTGGTAATTGGGCATATCCAAAGTTTCTTCCTCAAAACGGACAGTACGATATTCCAGCTTACCAAAACGGTAATCGTAAAACTCATCTATCTGGCCCGTGAAAACAATCCGATCTGCCAGACTTTCCCAATAGGTACGATTTTCAAAGAAATCGGCATTAATTCGGGTTTCAATGCCTTCCAACAGGCCATCAATCAACTTGTTGTATCCACCGATGGGGATGCCCTGGTAGGTGTCGTTGAAATAGTTGTTGTCAAAGACCAGGCGGACAGGCAGACGCCTAATAATAAAGGCCGGAAGTTCCTTGCAGCTGCGTCCCCATTGCTTTTCCGTATAGCCTCTGATGAGCTTTTCATAAATATCCTTACCCACCAATACCAAGGCCTGTTCTTCCAAATTGACAGGCTCACGTCCTTCCAAAGTCTGCAAAGCCTCTACCTTTTGTTCAGTAATCTTGGCCTGTGCTTCTTCGGGAGTACGGACATGCCACATCTGATAGAATGTATTCATGTTAAAGGGCAGGTTATACAATTCTCCCTTGTAGTTCGCCACCGGCGAATTGGTATAGCGGTTGAATTCTGTAAAGGAGTTGACAAAGTCCCAGACCTGTTTGTTGGAGGTATGGAAGATATGCGCACCGTACTTGTGCACGTTGATTCCCTCTTTTCGTTCGCAATAGACATTCCCACCCAAATGAGGACGTTTGTCTATCACTAAGCATTTCTTACCCTGCCGACGGGCCATGCAGGCGAAGGTGGCCCCGAACAGTCCGGAACCGACCACTACATAGTCGTATTTAATCATTACTTAAAACCTCTTTATTTCGTAGTGTTTCATATTTGCAATCATATTTGCTATGCGCATAACAACCTTATCACTCCACTTTATTTTTTTTACCAATGAAGGGTCTTGTTTTCCCCACCTTATTAAAAAGCGAATCTTTGAAATATTATAATTTGCTTTTATTATCCTATCTAAAACAAACTTCGGCATGACAAGATGTTTTTTCATGCAAGAACGAAAATGTCTATCAACCTCAGCAAATTGCTGATAAACTTTCAAACTTTCATTTTCAGCTTCCCGGTATTTAAAAGTCGGAATAGTACAATACACCGATCCATATTTATAAGTATAACAGGCTTGAAGCGCATAATCTGCTGAAGGATAAAATTCAGGATCATATCCACCTATTTCCAGCATTTTTTGTTTACAAAACAGACAACCACAGCCGAATCCTGCAGAATGCAAAAATTGATCAAATAAAGAATATCTAAAAACACTTTTACACTTAAAGATGCCGAATTTACTTGAAACAGCAGATGCCTTATTGATAAATTCTCCTTCGGCATTTATTGTATGAAAAGCCGTAAATATAGCCTTATCCCCTGTACTTTTCTGAATATACATCAAAGTGGACAACGCGTTTGTAAGCAATAAATCATCGTCATGTAAAAAAACGATATAGGGTGCACGAGCTAATTCTATACATCTATTCCAATTACCAAACATCCCTATATTTGTTGCATTTTTGTAATACAACAAATTGGTCGTATAATTCTTTTCTACAACAACTTGATTTTTTGTTATTTCCAGACTATCATCATTGTCAACAATAACAATTTCATATTCCCCATTATAGTCCTGATTAATGGCGGTCTTAAGAGCTAATTCAAAATAATCAGGGTGACTACATACTGGCATAACAATGGATACCTTAGGATTAGGAATCAAATCTTTATTCCCAATTTTAAGTACGGATACTACATCCCTATAGGCCGAAAAGTTATTTTTAAATTCGAAGATGTCTCTCATTAATTCGTTTCATTATAAATTGTTCTACACGCACATAATTAGAATCTTTCATTGCTTTCAAAATGAGACAATACAACACAAATCCTAAAGGTGTCAACAGAAATAAGCTAAATATATTTAAAAATATTTTCCAAACCAAAAACACGGCAATGCCCATAACTAAAGAAGCAAGCAATGGCTTAAGTAAGATGAAGTCACTTATCTTCAGTGACATATATGGTCGAGCCCAACCATAATGAGCTATAGTCACCACACACTCTGCACATACTGTAGATATAGCTGCCCCTATACATCCCCAATGTGCTATGAAATAATAATTCAATATCAAATTTGTCAATGCTCCTAACATAACGGCATAAGTACCATATTTTTCTTTACGGATAGGATATAATATTTGCATGCCTAAAAAATTAGAAAGAGGAATCACTACAATTAGTAAAGAAAGTACTCTTGCAATTTCAACAGAAGGTAAAAATTCTTTTCCACCCAATAACAGTACTATCGGCTCGGATAGGACTAAAGCTCCAATCATCAAAGGGATGGTAGTATAAAGAATTAGATTGAGTAGTTTTTTTTGTAATACGACAGCTACATTTATCTGTTCTGTTCCAATTAAAAAAGAGATTCGCGGAATTACTGTAGCAGTAACAGCAGCGATTACCTGAAGAAGTACCTGAATTAATTTATTACCTGTTGTAAAATAGCCAACGGATGTTACATCTGCCAATGCACCTAGCATTATACTATTCAAATATGTATAAATAGATACAGCAAGAGTACCAAAAAATAAAAAAAACGAACTACGTATATGATAAAAGCAATTTTTAAAAGAGATGCGTAATCTTATAAATCGATTTAAGCGAATAAAATTGAAGATATTATTGGCACAAGCTGCAATTGTTGTCAATCCCGCATAATATAAAACATCATTTTCATTTCTTACTAAAAAGAACAGTGCTATTACAGACAACAATTTAATAACAAAACTCCGAATTGTAATATATTTATAATCTTCTAATCCTTGATAAAACCACTCAAAACTAAAGCTATTCAAAACAATAGAAAGTCCTAAAACAATATATAAAGCAATATATTCCTGCTGAAAAGTTACAACATATCCTACATATATTAGACCAACAATTAATGCAAATACCAAAGAACTCGTAAAAATTCCACTACTTACATCTGATAAAAATTCTCTATTATTCCGGTTCTTTGCAATTTCTCTTATGCCATATATTGGGAAACCAAAGTTTGCAAATAAAGCAAAATATGCAACTATGGCAGAAGCATAATTAATCAAGCCTATAGAGGTAGGACCAAGTACACGAGTAACATAAGGAAATGTAATGAGAGGAAATGCCAAATTCATAGCTGTTCTTACAACATTCCAAACGATATTTTTCTTTATTGACGAACTCATGTATGTCTCCTTAATATACGTTTATATTATTCATTACACATCTGTTTAAGATACTTCATCGTATGATTATTTTCTTGCCCCAATATCCCCCTCATCTTCCCCACATCACACCTCAAATCCATCGCCTCATTCTCCCGATACGGCAGTGCACCATAATGCACCTCAGACGCAGAATGCAGGTAGTTCCGGCAAAACTCAATGATGTCTTTCAATGCGATACTCGTGCCACTGCTTACATTCACAATCTCACCCCGGCAATCTTCTGCATGCTGCATCAAGCCATGAATGGCTGCTGCAAAATCATCTACGTAGATGAAATCTCTTTTTTGCCCGCAGGGAGATACGTCCAAGGGAGTTCCTTTTTTCAAGCTATCAATGACATAAGGGATGAACTTGCTTTTGCTCTGTCCCGGTCCGAAAAGATTGCCGGGGCGGACCACCAGAACAGGAAAACCGTAGTTACGACATAGCATCAAAGCTGTGTTGGTGGTCAGTTGCTTCACCAAGGCGTAGGGAGAATTGGGACATTCCCGGTTTTCTTCCTTAAACGGAGAACCTTCGGAACCGTATTCCTCCGAACTGCCGAACTGCACAAAGAGCTTCAAAGATTTGTCACCTTTGAAACGTTCATACAAATTGAGTAGTATCTTGAGGTTGGAAGTAATCAGTGCATCAAACAAGGATAAGTCACGTGTCGCTGTAACGATAGAGGCCAGGTTGATGATATAATCAGGTGTCGGGTAGGTTTCGGCTATGCGCTCTGTAGCCAGGTCCATCGTCACTGTCTCTACATCCGGATAATTGATGAAATAACCGGCATCAATATACTTGTCAAAAACAATGATACGATAATAAGGAGAAAG
The DNA here is from genome assembly GCF_002160055.1 of Mediterranea sp. An20. Taxonomy (GTDB): domain Bacteria; phylum Bacteroidota; class Bacteroidia; order Bacteroidales; family Bacteroidaceae; genus Bacteroides; species Bacteroides avicola. The sequence goes on along the minus strand of NZ_NFJV01000015.1, from coordinate 75,132 downwards.
ACAGCGCACCAGGTTCTTGCCGATAAATCCGCTGCCACCTATCAGATACAAAGTTTCACGATTGTCTGATGTGGAGGTGGAAGAACAAGAAACGTTCATGCCGCCCTCCTTTCCAGACTTTGGGAATTGTTAACTATTAAGTTAAAATTACCCCCCCCCTGATTTGTTAAACAATGCTAAACCTTCTTCTATGGATATTTTCGGAGTCCATCCCTCTAATTTGTGTCCACGATACGGATTCATGACTTCACGTTCCCGATAGGGCCTGCCACCCCAATTGATAGACAGGTTTACCCCACATACTTTTTCATAGATCGTAGCCAACTCGCGCAATGTCATTGTCTTGCCGGAAGTAAGCACATACTCAGGGCGCAATGATTTTGTGCCTTCGTTCAAGGAATTCATCAAGCAAATGAACCCTTCCACAACGTCATCTATATACAACAAATCCAATTTTTGCTCTCCACACGACATATCCAATGTTTTTCCACTCTGGGCAATCCCTTTCAATAAGGACAACACCTTTCCCCTGGTATCACCGGGACCATAGGTATCGCACAACTTCAACGTACAAAAGCGCATAGGAGATGTTTCGGTGTAATACTTAGCCATTGTAAGAAAAGCTTGCTTAGTGGCCGCATAAAGATTAACGGGATTATATTCGTCTGTTTCATCAGCAGCCAAATAGTTCTGCCAAATGCTTCCTGTATTTAAGAACCATGCCACACCTGCCGATTTGGCTGCCTCCAACAAAACTGTACCCAGATAAATGTTGGAAAGCACCAAGTCTTTAATTTGAGAACTTTGATGCGTAACAAGACACAAGGAGGCCAGATGAATAATTCCATCAATATGGTTTTCCCGCAGATACCACGCCAAATGCTCTATATCGTCTTCAAATATATAAATATGTTCTGCACACACTTCTTTATAATCGGTAGAAGGACGCACTAAAATAAACAGGTCATGTTTTTCAGCCAGTTTCTTATAAAGATGCCGACCGACAAAGCCTGTCGTTCCCGTTATCAGAATATTCATAAATCAGAATAAGAATTTTTTTAAGAAATAACCCGTTCGCTCCGAAGGTATAAGCAACACGGTGAGAAGCGATAAGAAATTCGCTTCCAAAGTATAAGAAGAAAACACCATGAGCATCAATTCAATCGTGGTTCAGAACAGACTCATTTCAGATACCTCCCAATCTGCTCCACACAAACCCCATACACCTCCTCCTGCCGGTACCTCTTATACCAGTCTACTGTCAGCGCCACACACTGCGACAGGTTCATCCGCGGTTCCCAGCCCAAGCGGAACTTGGCTTTGCTGATGTCCAGCATCAGCAGCTTGGCTTCGTGGAGGGCGTTAGGGTTGGAGATATCTTTCAGTGTACCGCTACCGTAGTTCTCGATTACTTTCTGTGCCACTTCCCACACGGTGGAGATGCTTTCCGGGCGGGGACCGAAATTCCAGCCTTCGCAATAGTCTGCGGGGGCATTCCACATTTTCTGTGCCAGCAGCAAATAACCGCTGAGGGGTTCCAACACGTGTTGCCAGGGACGGATGGCCCGGGGACTGCGTATCTCTATGGGATTGCCCGACTCCAACGCACGGATGCAATCGGGAATGATGCGGTCCAAAGCCCAGTCTCCGCCACCAATCACGTTGCCTGCCCGTACGCTGGCGATGCTTTTGCCGTGTCGGGCATAATCATCCGGGTTGAAAAAACTGCGGCGCCAGGAAGCAATGGCAATCTCGGCAGCTCCCTTGGAGGAGGAATACGGGTCGTAACCGCCCATCGGCTCGTTCTCCCGGTAACCCCAGATTTGTTCTTTGTTTTCGTAGCATTTGTCGGTGGTAATCATCACGCCGACTTTCACACTGTCTGTAGCACGGATGGCCTCCAACACATGAATGGTACCCATCACGTTGGTCTCGTATGTATCTACCGGAATCTCATAGCTCAACCTCACCAGGGGCTGGGCGGCCAGATGGAAAACGATGTCCGGCTGCCAGGTGCGGAACAGGGATTTCAACTGTTCACCGTCCCTGATGTCGGCACGCAGGTCGGCTGTTATTTTCCGGCCAATGCCGGACAACACGTAATTGTCTCGCTCAGAATAAGGGTCTTGGGCTATACCGATGACTTCGGCACCCAACTCGTGCAACCAGATGGAAAGCCAGCTGCCCTTGAAACCGGTGTGGCCGGTGACAAGCACACGCTTCCCATGATAGAAGCCGTTGAAGATATCTATCATACTAAATATTAATGATGAATGAGGAATTTCGACAGAAAACGCAAAGGCACAGAGTAGAATCAGTAACTCCGCAACTCAGTGCCAGATATAGGATATGTGGTTCAGTTACTTATTCCTAACCTTTCATGGCAGTAGCACGAAGGGCCACAATGTATAGAGTCGTTTTGGTAAAACGATAAACAATACGATATTTGGGATGAATCAGGAAACTATAATAAATTCTTTTCCCTTTTGAATAGAAAGCATCCACCGTCCCCATCATAGGGAAATGAGAAAGCAATTCTGTTGTTTTAAGGACATCTTTAGAAAAATGCGATGCAGCCTGCTCGCCAAGATTATGCAGATACCACGTATTAATGGAATCAAAATACACTTGAGCTCTTTTATGCCATTTAATCTTTAGCGTATCCATTTGGCAAACATGGCTCTCACCTCTTCATCAGACAAAAATCCGCTTGCTTCAGACAAGCGCAGCTCTTCTTCAAACTCCTCATCGGTGAACACGCAAGGCATGTCGCTGCCTTGCAGCAGTTCCCAGCATTGCTCCAGTTTTCGTTCATCGGTACTGGCGTCAATGGTGGCAATCAGGCGGTTCTTCAACCCTTGCAGGTCGGAAGCCCCATAAGCGGGTGCGGGTTCTGAAACTTTCATAATACGTTTTTGCTATAATCTACTATGCAAAGGTAGAAAATTCCATCTCCAAATACAAATTCTCCGTCGTTTTCTTCACCACACCTTCCAGGGAGCCTGGCCGGAATCCCACATCTGATTCAATTCCGTATTGTCACGCAACGTATCCATCGGTTTCCAGAAACCGGTATGGCGATAGGCGTGCATCTTGCCGTCTTTTGCTAAGTTCTCCAAAGGTGCACGCTCGAAGATAGAGGTATCATCGTTGGCAGGAATATAGTCGAACACTTCGGGTTCGCAGACAAAATAACCGGCATTGATCCAGTTGCGGTCGCCGTCCGGTTTTTCCTGGAAAGAAAGCACCTGGTCTGTCTCCAAATCAATCTGCAGAGCACCGAACTTGCCGCCCGGTTTATAGGCTGTCAGAGAGATTGCCGCCCCGGAACGCTCGTGGGCGGCAATGCTGTCGGCTATGTTCAGGTCGGTGACGCCGTCACCATAGGTCAGCAGGAAACGTTCATCGCCCACATATTTCTGTATGCGTTTAACGCGTCCTCCTGTCTGGGTATTCAGCCCCGTATCTATCAGGGTCACCCGCCAGTTTTCCGAGTGATTGTCAAGAACGGTGGTCGTATTGTTGGACAAATCCACGGTCATGTCGCTGTTGTGGCGGAAATAGTTGGCAAAATATTCTTTGATGACATACTGTTTGTAACCGCAGCAGATGATGAAGTCCGTGATGCCATAATGGCTGTAGGTCTTCATGATGTGCCACAAAATCGGTTTGCCTCCGATTTCCACCATGGGTTTGGGAATCAGGTTGGTGGCTTCGCTCAAACGGGTGCCGAGGCCACCGGCAAGAATGACTGCTTTCATAAATGAGGTTATTGATGATTTCTCACAAATTCCTTGATGGTGTCTGCCATGAAGTCCAGCATTTCATCCGTCATGCCGGGATAGACGCCTATCCAGAACGTATTGTTCATGATGAAATCGGTGTTTTTCAGTTCACCGACCACACGGAAACCTTCACCGGTACGGCGCATTTCATCGAAAGCGGGATGCTTCAGCAGATTACCGGCAAACAGGTTGCGGGTCTGTATCTTCCGTCCTTCCAGGTAAGTCACCAGTTCGTTGCGTGTAAAAGGTGCATCTTCTTTTACGGATATCAGGAAACCGAACCAGCTGGGACGGGAATTCTTCTGTGCTTCCGGCAATATCAGTCCCTCCGTTCCTTCCAGCGCTTCGTGCAGCCGGGAGAAATTACGGCGTCTGGCTTCTACAATATGGTCCAGCTTTTCCAATTGGGCACAGCCGATGGCTGCCTGCATGTCTGTTACCTTCAAGTTGTAGCCGAAGTGGGAATACACGTATTTATGGTCATAACCGGCAGGAAGCTCACCGAATTGTCCGGTGAAACGGCAACCGCATGTATTGTCTACGCCACCCATGCACCAGCAGTCGCGTCCCCAGTCGCGGTAGGAGTTGACCAGCTTGTGCAACAGCGGGTCGTTGGTATAGACTGCACCGCCTTCACCCATTGTCATGTGGTGGGGAGGATAGAAACTGCTTGTGCCGATATGGCCGATAGTGCCGGTTTTCTTCTCTTCACCGTCAATCAGATAAGTGGAACCCAATGCATCGCAGTTGTCTTCAACCAGCCAGAGCCGGTGGCGGTCGCAGAAGTCGCGGACGGCTTGCAAGTCAAACGGATTACCTAAAGAATGGGCAATCATCACAGCCTTGGTTTTCGATGAATAAGCTGCTTCCAACTGCGAAGCATTGATGTTGTATTCGGGAACGGTCATATCCACAAACACCGGAATGGCTCCATATTGGATGCAGGGAGTCACCGTTGTGGGGAAACCGCAGGCCACGGTAATCACTTCATCGCCACGCCGGATGCGTCGTTCGCCCAATTCCGGTGCCGTCAGTGCAGAGAAAGCCAGCAGGTTGGCCGAAGAACCGGAATTGGTCAGAGAACAATATTTTACTCCCAGCCACTCGGCAAAACGTTTCTCGAATCTATGAGCCCACGGACCTGCCGTCAGCCAGAAATCCAAAGAAGAGTCCACCAAGTTGACGAGTTCTTTTTCATCAAAATAACGGCCTCCGTAATTGACAAAGGTCTTACCCGGCTCAAAAGCTTTTTTCTGACCATGCACTTCAGCATAGTATTCTTTGGTTAAAGCCAGAATCTCTTGCTTCAAGTCTTCTTTTCTTGACATATCATAAACATTAAAAACAACACCCATTTACAGCTTCATTGCAGTTGATTTCACCAAATGCCATTTGGCGTCTCTAAAATGCCATTTTAGAACGCTAACTGTGACTTTTAGCTCAACAAACCTGAGGTTTTATATCCGCATCTTGTTTATATTTGGAGTGGTAACTTGTCTGGATGGACCTCTATTTTTAAAATTTCTTCCCAAATACAATGTTCATAAACGTCATGACCAATATCTTGAAATCGAACAGCCAGGAACGGTGCTCCAGATAAAACAGGTCGTAACGCAGGCGGCGGAGCATTTTGTCGATGGTATCCGTATAACCGTTATATAAGGTGGCGTATGAAGTGACACCGGGACGAATCTGGTAAAGATAGCGATAACGGGGATCGCGTTCCATAATCTGGTCAATATAGAACTTGCGTTCGGGACGGGGACCGATAAAGGCCATCTGACCAATGAAAACATTCCACAACTGGGGAAGTTCATCCAGATGGTGTTCGCGAAGGAACTTGCCCACTTTCGTCAGACGGGGGTCTTGACCGCTTTTATAAAGTGCAGGACCGAACTTCTCAGCGTCCAGACGCATGCTGCGAAACTTATAAATATAAAACGGACGACCAAAACGGCCGATGCGTTCCTGCTTGAATATGGCAGGACCGCCGTCTTCCTGCTTCACCGCAATGTAGCAGATCAGAAAAAGCGGAGAGAAAATAACCAATGCTATCAAGGCCAGGATACAATCGCCAAAACGTTTGACGTTTCGCTCAAAACCGTTCATACCGTCGCAAATATAACGGTCGTCTTTTTGTACGTCTGTAGTCGATTCCATATTTTCAATGTTAGTTAAGCAGGAAATCTGTTGTAGTCTCCCGTCTCAATGAAGAATTCTGTTCATACCGTACTCCAGCCGTCTGTCAAACGTCCGGGAAGCCTGCGGCTTGTATTCCCCATTCACCGGCCATGGCATAGGAAAGATATTGCAGGCGCGCATCACTTCCTGCCTCAAGGATTCGTGCCTGCTGTGCCATATTTTTAATGGCGCAAAACAATAATTGAGAAGAAGGCACATAAAGGTGTTCCGGCAAAGTTGCATCCAGGAAAGCTTCCCAGACTGTTGCAGACGTAAAATCCGAACGTAATGATTGAGAGTAACGGCGAAAAGTTCGCTCTGTCTTTCTGTCAAATTCTCCGTCTCTGAAAAGATAAGAGTAACGGTTCAGTACTTCCAGGCGGCGCCATGCCTCTTCCATGGGCAATTCTTCCCAGATGCCTTCTGGTGACAGGCTGGAGCACCAGTCTGCCAGGGTAGACCGCAGGAGCATGAACCATTCATCTTCTTCCCAGGCTTCGGGGTAGAAAAAGGACTCCAGTACACGGCACACAGCGGTCTGCAAAGGAATTCCTGCACTGTCGGATGGCATTGTTTCTGTATAAGCGTTCATCAGTTTTGCCACGTAGGCATCGCATACTTCCGCTCGTGAAGTATCGTAGCACCTGCCGGTCTCCCTCAACAACGAATAAAGCGCTTCCGTCAGCAGGGCACGCGTATGCAGGCTGTCGCAGTGAGCCGTTTCCAGCCGCTGACTGACAGCCCTAAAAAGTTGGTCGGCCAGTAAGGTGTAAGTTTGCCTGTCTCCCGCTTCCGGCAGTTGTGTGCCAGAGGAAAGCAGTCGGTATAAGGCCGTGCATGTCCGTACCAGCGAAAGCAGGCAGGAAGGCGAGGGGGCAGGGGCAGCAAGGTAGGCCGGCAGTTCGCGGATAAGGGAAAGCAGGACAGTCATTTCTCTTTGATTACTTCTATCAGGTCCGGGTGTACCGTAGCCAGTGCTACGGCAATGACTCCCTCGACGGCGATGACTACGCGACGGTCGCGGGCACCTTTCACCTTGAGGAAAGTGCCTTCGTAGCCAGCAAATTCTCCACCGGTGATGCGCACCTTGGTTCCTTTGGAGAGGTTCAGTTCGCCAGGCTGAAAATAGAGAAGCTGGTCGCTGTAGGTACCTGCCACGGCGATGAAGCGCTGCATCTGTATGTCGGGGACGATGATTTTCTCGTGACTGCGCGTATCGGTGATGTACTGCAGATAAAACAATTCCCGTTTCATCTTTTGCAGTTCTCGTGGACGGGCATGTACGAAGAGCAGATTGCGTACTACGGGCACCAGTTCGCGTACACGTCGGCCACGCTTCAGACGGAAGTGGTATTGCATGGGGATAAAGCAACCCATGCCTGCAGCTTCCAGTCGTCGGACAGCTTCCAATTCCCGGCGGTAGGTAGCGCGCATGGCATACCATTGCTGAACTTCTTCCTGCGGGGAAGATAGAGCATTTGCCGATAGACTATTATCTGAGAAAGGGATATTCTCCTGGGGCTTTGAAATCAGCATATAATCCTGATTTTCAATCAATTGTAACCGTTCCGGTGGAAATGGAGAGGAACGGAAGATTCCTTGAAAAAGAAAGCGAGCAACCCCTGCAAGGCAGTATATGAAAACTGATACTGTATGAGAGAATTTGCTCCATCTCTTGGTAAGAGATGTATCGTTTTGCCCAATCTGCTGTGGATAAGAACATTATGGCAACATTAAAGAGAAAACTGTTAAGCAGTTGGTTATGCACTGCTTAGCAAAAAAACAGAAATCTTTTAAAAAAGACGACTGAAATTTGTTCACTACCATCTTTTTATCTAATTTTGTTGCCGAATTAATACATCTCTTACCAAGAGATGGAGTAAATTTATTCTTCTCTCTTTGTTGAAGCGTTCGATTTCCGCAAGTCTGAGTGGAAAAACTTCTACGGACAGAATGCTGCATACAATCCGCCAATCTTTAATATATCACTTCTTAAAGTTAATGTTTCGGGCTTTAAAGTTAAGTTTATTCAGTAAATAACTGTTTATCTGCATGAGCGTCTGTTTTTTTGCTATATTTGCGGCTGCAAAGTCTCTTTTAAGTTGGGCAGTAGCCCAATTTGTTTGCTGGATTTTGAATTATTAATTAATGAATAAATAAATATTGTATCATGAAGTATATTCGGATGTGTTTATGTGCCATGCTGGCTGTTGTGCTGTGTTCGGCTTTCACTTTGGAGAAGAAGGAGAAACCTGTGTATGTCTTTGGAGTCGGAGCATCTTTTAAGGATTCAGTGGTTTATTTTACCGAAGTTCAGCTATTGGACAGCGTAGCGCTGGACAACAACGGCTTTTTGCCAGGTCGTGTGTCTTATGCTTACCAGATGAAGAACTATCTGGAATATGAGAAAAACAAGCTGGACTATACGTGTGCCATTTATTTCTCTGAAAGCCGTTCGAAATTGGAGAAGGAAGCTTCGAAAATATACAAGCGCTATGAGAAAGGAAACACTTATGTGTTGAAGAATATACAGACATCCGATTTTTCTTTCAGAAAACCGGAAGAATAAGCCGATTGTAATTGCCGCAAACTTTTGAGCCTGCTTACATGGAAAGAATGATGGAGACACGTAGCCATTTCAAAATAAGTTTGTTCTTTTTGCTGCTTCTTTGCGGAACGCTGGTTTCGTGTGAACAAGATGAAGCTGTCGTATCGGTTGAAGGTATCACTTTGAGCCACGATATGCTGTTGATGGGGGTAGGTGAGACTGCTAAGCTGACAGCTACCCTATTGCCGGAAAATGCTACGAATAGACAGGTCTTTTGGGAGTCTGCCGATGAAAATGTGGTAACAGTCAGTACAGAAGGCGTCCTGGAGGCTTGTGAAGCAGGGCAGACTACGGTGACTGCCACTACCCATGATGGCGGGTTTACTGCTTCCTGTACGGTTTATGTAGCCCAGAAACTTCCTGAAGATGACCCTGCGGATAAAGAGAAGCGTACGGTGCTGGTCTATATTGCCGGCGATAATAATCTGGCGTCTTTTGCCAAGCAGGATATGGAGGAAATGAAAGAAGGCATGGCTTCGGTGGTTTCGGGTTCCCTGCATCTGCTGGTATATGCCGATTTGGGAGGTGACGATGCCAAGCTGGTAGAAATCTCTTCGCAAGACGGGGTCACGATGGAGAAGACCATCAAGGAATATGGGGCCCGTAATTCGACGGGGGTAGCCGAAACTTTGGAGGTTTTTGGCGATGTCTTTTCCAATCCCGATTATCAGTCTGAGAGTTATGGGCTGGTCTATTGGTCTCATTGCGACGGGTGGATTCCTTATCCCGTACCGTCTACCCGTTGGATTGGGCAGGATACGGGGGATGGAGATAACCGGATGAATCTCTCTGATTTTGTGCAGATATTGCAGTATGCTCCTCATTTTGACTTTATCATGTTTGATGCCTGTTTCATGCAGTCTGTAGAAGTGGCATACGCCTTGCGGCATTATACGGATTATTACGTGGCTTCTCCTACCGAAACCCCCGGCCCGGGAGCACCTTATGACCGGATTCTTCCTTACATGTTTATACAGGGGGCTGCGGTAGAGATAGCACGCACTTATTATGAAGTGTATGAAGAGAAATATGCGGCAGGCGAGGGGCTGAGCAACAGTAACTGGACAGCCGGTGCGTCTATCTGTGCTGTAAAGACAGATGGACTGGAGGCGTTGGCTTCCGCTACCCGGCAATTATTGCCGGAGGAGCCGGTAGAGGTCAGTTCGCTGCAAGAGGTGTTCAGCTATGACCGCCGTTCCTCATTGAGCAAGGTAGGCTATTACGATTATGTGGAAATGATGTCACTCCTGTTGCCTGAAGACGACTTTGAAGTTTGGAAACAAGCCTTCGACGCTGTAGTTGCCTATTGGGGTACCACACCGATGAATTATTCTTCGTCGGGAGGCTTGTTTTCCATGGAAGGGACTTGCGGAGTATCGCACTATATTCCGGCTTCTGTCACTTCTGAAGCTGCGGAGGCCTACCGTTCTACCGAGTGGTATGAGGCTGCCGGACTGTCCCGGTTAGGCTGGTGAGGGATTTCGCCGATTTCTTCTTTCAGTGTACGGATGGCAGCTCCTGCATCACCTTGCTTTTCATTCAGCAGGCTGACAAAGCGGCTGCCAATGATGGCACCGGCGGCGTTGGCGCAGGCTGCTTCGAAAGTCTGCCGGTTGCTGATGCCGAAGCCTATCATACGTGGATTGCGCAGGTTCATGGCCTGTACTTTACGGAAATAATCCTGTTTGGCCTTGTCGAAATCCTTTTGGGCACCGGTGGTCGCAGCGCTCGACACCATGTAGATGAATCCGTCGGTATGTGCGTCGATTTCACGGATGCGTGCTTCGCTGGTTTCGGGCGTGATGAGCATGATGATTCTGATGCCATAGCTGTCGGCTGTAGCTTTGTAATTCTCTTCGTATTCGCGGAACGGCAGGTCTGGAATGATGACACCGTCGATACCGCATTCGGTGCATTTCCGGCAAAAAGCTTCGAAGCCAAACTGCATGATGGGGTTAAGATAGCCCATCAGGATAAGCGGAATATGTACATCCTGCCGGATGTCTTTCAGCTGTTCGAACAGCAGGTGGAGTGTCATGCCGTTGCGCAGCGCTTGGGTGGCTGCCTCTTGGATGACAATGCCGTCTGCCATAGGGTCGCTGAAGGGGATGCCAATTTCTATCATGTCCACACCGTTTTGTGCTAAGGCACGTATGACGCGGGTTGTATTTTCCAAGGTGGGGCAACCGGCACAGAAATAGATGGAAAGTATATGGCCGGATTTGTTCTCGAAAAGTTTCTGGATACGATTCTTCATTGCTTTTTGTATTTGAGTTTAGAGCTTGATTAAAATTCATGTTCAGCGCGGAGTTGTGAAAGTCCGGAGAGATTCTCTCTGTCTGTCAGACTGTTGCTCCGTATATATAGCGAGTCTGTTTCTTAGCCCTTGGAAGTTTGTCTTCAAGCGCCTGTGAATTTGTGTCTAAGCGCTTAGCTGGTTGATGAATGTTTGCAGACGCGATATGTCTTTGATGCCCGGCGATGATTCAAACCGGCTGTTCAGGTCTATTCCTGCCCATTGCGGATGATGAAACGACTGGAGTGCCCGGACGCTGTGCGGGCCGATGCCTCCGCTCAGCAGGAATGGGGTAGTTCCGTTATACTGCTTCAGGAGTGACCAGTCGAACGGAGTGCCCGACCCCCCGTATAGCGAAGTTTCGGTATCGAACAGATAGTAATCGCACAGATTTTCATAGGCTGCGATGCCCGAAAGGTCTTTGTCTTTTGCTATGGAAAAAGCTTTGATAAGCTTGAATCCGCGGCTTTGCAAAGAGCGGCAGTATTCGGGAGATTCATTTCCATGCAATTGCAGATAGTCCAAGTTGAACCGGTCGGCATACATGTCCAGTTCGTCTTTGCTCTGGTTGACAAATACACCGACCCGTTTTGCTTTTTCGGGCAGGTAGGCAGGCAATTGACAGACACACCGGGGCGATTTGGGATAGAATATGAATCCTATCAGGTCGGTTCCTAAGTCTTCTGCTGCCCGGATATTTTCGGCTTGTGTCATGCCGCAGACTTTAATGAGCAGGTTCTGTTTCATAGTGGTTGTTTATTTGTAGGATGAATGAATGCAATTTATCTCCCGGCGCGGAAGCTTTCATAAACGTTTCGCCTATGAGAAAGCCCCGGTAGCCGGCTTTACGCAGTTGGCAGATGGTGTCGGGGTGTGAAATCCCGCTTTCGGAAACGAGCACGGCATTTCCGGCCTTCTTTATTTCCCGGTTTATATCTTCTGCCAGCCGGAAGGAGTTCTGCACGTCGGTATGGAAGCTGCCCAGGTTCCGGTTGTTGATGCCTACCATGTCAACGTGGGGAGTGACATAACTTAATTCGTCGTTGGAGTGTATTTCGAGCAAGACTTCCAGCCCCAACGCATGGGCTTCGTCTGTCAATGCCCGGCAATCGTCCTTAGTCAGGCAGGCGGCAATCAGCAGGACGGCATCGGCTCCGGCCAGGCGGGTTTGCCATAGCTGGTAGGGGTCGATAATGAAATCTTTTCTCAAGATGGGCAGTCCGATAGAGGAGCGCGCCATGCGTAGATCGGCCCATGTGCCTCCGAAGAAAGTTTCGTCAGTCAGTATAGAGAGAGCGGTGGCTCCCCCCTGTTCGTATGCCGTTGTGATGCTGCGAACGTCAGCTTTAGGATGAATCCAGCCTTTGGAGGGAGAGCGGCGTTTGAATTCTGCGATGATGCCACTGCGAGAGGCTGCCAGTGCCCGGCTCATGCTGCGCGGGGTGGAGGGAGAGGCCTGCAGGGCGTTTTCTACCAGTCTCTGCAACTCTTCTGTCGGCATGGCTTGTTTCTGACGGGCTATTTCAGTCCGTTTGTGGGCAATGATTTCAGATAAAATATCCTTCATGACTTAGCTGTTTAATTCAATAAATTTCTTTAGAGTATTCAGGGCACGTTTGCTTTCCAGCGATTCACAGGCCAGAGAGATGCACTCGTCTATTTCCTTTTCCGGTTCCATAATCTGAATGGCAAACCCTGCGTTGACGATAACACATTGGGTTTGTGCCGGTGTGGCCGTGCCGGAGAGCACCCTGTCGAAGATGCGGGCTGCATCCTGCCGGGTATTTCCTCCCGACAGTTCAGAAGGCTGGACCGGGAAAAATCCCAGGTCCTGAGGGCGGTAGATGCGTTCGTAGTGGCGGGTCATTACCTTGAACTCATCGGTCAGTGAGATTTCATCGTAGCGGTCCAGGCTGTTGACGACGGCAAAATCTGTGTTCATCTGATAGAACACTTGGGTATAGAGACGCATCTGTGCCAGGTTGGCTACTCCCAGCAGTTGGTAGGAAGGGCAACAAGGGTTGACGAGCGGTCCGAGCAGATTGAACAGGGTACGTACTCCCAGCGAACGCCGTACGGCAGCTACGCTTTTCATGGCAGGACTGAACAGCGGTGCGTGAAGGTAAGCCAGGTTACACTGTTCGAGCGAGCGGCGCAGGCGGTCGGAGTCGGCAGTGAAACGCACGCCATGTTCTTCCATGATATTGCTGGCTCCACTGACCGAGGTGGCTCCATAGTTGCCGTGTTTGGCCACTTTGTATCCGGCACCGGCCACTACAAAGCAAGCACATGTCGAGATGTTGAATGTATTTTTGCCATCGCCGCCGGTTCCTACAATGTCGATAGGACGGTAGGGGGCAAGGTCGGTGGAAATGCGGGTTTCCATCAAGGCCTGGCGGAAGCCGATCAGTTCGTTCACGGTAATGCCGCGCATCTGGAAGGTTGCCAGCAGAGCGGCCAGCTGGGATTCTGGATAACGTCCCTGGCTGATGTCAAGCATCAGCAGGCGGGTTTCTTCTTGGGTCAGCTCTTCGTGGGCAAAGAGACGGGTGAGTATCTGTTTCATTGTTATTTCTCTTTTAAGCGAGATAGTGGTTATTAAGTATTGTTGTATGGGGTTATGCCTGCAACCAGTTGCGCATTATATGCCGTCCGTCGGGGGTCAGTACAGATTCGGGATGAAACTGAATGCCGTGTATGTCCAGTGTGCGATGCCGCAACGCCATGATATGGCCTTCAGGGCTGAGGGCCGTAACAGCCAGGCAGGAAGGAAAATCTTTCTTGTCGACAATCCAAGAGTGATAGCGTCCGACGGGGATTCCACTTTCCAATCCCTGGAATATATAGTCAGGTTCTATGGCAGGGAGATGCTCTGTGGAGGCATCGTCGTTTTTCAGGATTAAAGGCGACTGTATGCCATGGAATACGCGCTTCAGGTTGGTCAGCCTTGCCCCGAAGGCTTCACCGATAGCCTGGTGTCCCAGGCAGACACCCAGCATAGGCTTGTGGGGGGCATACGTGCGTACAACGTCCATTAACAGACCGGCTTCGTCGGGGATGCCCGGGCCGGGAGATAGGATTATCTTGTCGTATGTTTCCAATTCTTCCAGGCAGAAACAGTCATTGCGCAGCACTTCCACTTGTGCGCCCAGTTCTTTCACGAGGTGTGCCAGATTAAATGTGAAAGAGTCGTAGTTGTCAATAATTACTGTCTTCATTGCTTTCTTACATTTTTTCGGCTTTGCTGATAGCCTGACGTAAGGCACCCAGTTTGTTGTTTACTTCCTGTAGTTCATTCTCTTCGTTGCTTTGCGCCACGATTCCGCCGCCGGCTTGGAACCACAGTGTTCCGTTGCGGCTGACAAAAGTCCGGATGGTGATGGCCTGGTTGAGCGAGCCGTCCAGTCCGATGAAGCCGATGCAGCCCCCGTAGGCCCCCCGGTTGTGCGGCTCGATTTCGCTGATGAGTTGCATGGCACGCACTTTCGGTGCTCCACTCAGGGTTCCTGCTGGGAAGGTGTCGATGAACGTGCGGATGGGGTTGGTATCTGCATTCATCGAACCTCTGACACGGCTGACCAAGTGGATGACATGACTATAATATTGCAGTTCCTTGAATATTTCCACATGTACTTCGTGGCAGTTGCGTGACAGGTCGTTGCGTGCCAAGTCTACCAGCATGACGTGTTCGGCATTCTCTTTGGGGTCGTCGCACAGGTGTCGGGCGGCTTGTTCGTCTTCTTCCTTTTGTCCGGTGCGTCGGGTGGTTCCTGCAATGGGGTCGATGTAGGCTTGCCGTCCTTCGATGCGGCAATGAGTTTCAGGTGAGGAACCCAGCAGGCGGAAACCTCCAAAGTCGAAGTAAAACAGGTAGGGCGAAGGATTGATGCTGCGCAGGGCCCGGTAGAGTTGGAAGTCATCGCCGGTGAAGCGCTGTTCGAAGCGGCGTGAAAGGACAATCTGAAAGACATCGCCCCGCAGGCAATGGTTGATGCCCCGTCGGATATTGGCTTTGTGTTCTTCGTCGGTCAGCGGAGAGGTGAGCGGACCTTCTGCCCGGAAGTGGTAGACGGCATAGTTGCGGTTGTGTATAGCCCGCTGCACCTTATCCAGTCCGCTTTCGTCGGCATCATCGTGCATCTCCAGCAGCATCATTTCGTGCCGCCGGTCGTTGAAGACGATGAGATATCTGTATAATATGTAGAGCAGGTCGGGTGCATCGTTGCGGTCTGCATGGCTGTCTTTGACAGGAATGTTCTCAAAATATCGCACCGCGTTGAAGGAAGTATATCCATACAGCCCGCAGTACGACTTGTATTCGCCTTCGAGGCAGAAACGGCTCAGAAAATCGTTCAATGACTCTTCCACACCGTAACCGGCAGTCAGTTCGCGTTCCTCCCGTTTCCCGTCGGGCAGGCGGAATGTGACGTTTCCGTGCCCAATGGCTACCGAAGCCAGCGGGCAAAGAGCAATAAAGGAGCGGTTGTTTTCCGTGCTGTAGTAATCGGAGCTTTCCATGAGCGCGCTTTGTGGAAATACATCGCGCACTTTCAGATAGGTACTTACCGGTGTGTGCAAGTCGCCCGGAAGTATGCGGTAATGGGTGTGATAGTGGTAAGTCTTCATTGTTGTAAACAGTTTGAGAGTTATTAGCGTAAATATGTTACGAAGCCTGATACGGAGCTGCCAGATACGTATCCATATCCTTGTCACCCCGTCCCGATACGGTAAGCACCACCACATCATTGGGCTGGAAATGGAGTTTGGGCAATGCTCCCAGCGCATGGGCACTTTCCAGTGCCGGGATGATACCTTCCAAGCGGGTCAGCTCATAGGCGGCACGGAGCGCTTCGTCATCGTTGACGGCAAGTATCTGCGCCCGTTTCTGCCGGGCCAGGTTAGCGTGCATGGGGCCGATGCCCGGATAATCCAATCCGGCAGAAATAGAGTAGGGTTCTACTATTTGTCCGTCTTCGTTTTGAATGACGTAAGTGCGTGCTCCGTGAATGATACCCGTGCGTCCCAAGGCCATGGTGGCAGCAGTCTTTCCCGATTCCACCCCTTTACCTCCGGCTTCTGCCAGAACAATTTTCACGCGCGGATCATCCACATAATGATAGATGGTGCCGGCAGCATTGCTGCCTCCACCCACACAGGCAATGAGGTAATCCGGGCAGTCGCGTCCTTCCTGCTCCTTCAACTGTTTTCTGATTTCTTCGCTGATGACCGACTGCAGACGGGCTACCATGTCGGGATAAGGATGCGGGCCTACCGTGGAACCTATGATGTAGTAAGTATCCGACGGATGGCAACACCAGTCGCGTATAGCCTCGTTGGTAGCATCTTTCAGCGTCATGTTGCCCGAAGTGACAGATACGACACGGGCGCCCAGCATTTTCATTTTCTCCACGTTGGCATGTTGGCGTTCTACATCAGTCTTGCCCATATACACCACGCACTCCATGCCCATCAGGGCGCAGACAGTGGCAGTGGCCACGCCATGTTGTCCGGCCCCAGTCTCGGCAATGATACGCCGTTTGCCCATGCGTTGTGCCAGCAGGACTTGCCCGATGGCGTTGTTAATCTTGTGGGCACCCGTATGATTCAGATCTTCGCGTTTCAGATAAATCCTGCATCCGTATCGGGCAGACAGGCGGCGTGCCAGATAGAGAGGGGAGGGGCGTCCCACATAGTCCCGCAGAAGCTGTGTATATTCATCGCGGAAGTTTTTGCTTTGCAGTACATTGAGATAGGTGTGTTGAAGCTCTTCCACACACCGGTGCAATATCTCCGGGACAAAAGCCCCGCCAAATTCTCCAAAATACCCGTTAGGGTCTGCCAAGTAACTCATCATTGTATGAAGTTTTTTGAAGGTTAATAAAAAAAGGAAGAGCCCCGCCGCAAGTGCGGCAGGGCTCTTCCTTTTTTCCTTTAGTATTTATATTCTATGACATATATACATACGAGCGCTGCTCCCTTACGACTGCTGGAGTTGTAACGGGCGCCACCACCAATATGTATTTGTCAATTGCTTATTCATTGTTGTTTTTGTTTTATCGGGGGCAAATTTATGCGAATGGATGGAATTATCCAAATAAATCTTGCTTTTTTTCGTCGTTGAACCTTTTTGCTGTATTTTTGTTTCTCTTTTGTAATAAAATCGAATAATCATGTCGGGACAGACAACGAAAAAAGTGTGTGCCTTCCCGAAAAAAAGAAATGAAAATGAGAGCAGTCAGTTATTCTATGTTGCGTGCTGTATGTGCGCTAGTCATTGGTCTGGTGCTGGTGTTGTTTCCCAACCAGGCCGCCGAGTATTTAGTGATTACCGTGGGAGTTATTTTTCTGATACCTTCCCTGATAAGCATCATCAGTTACTTTGCTTGGAGAACAGAGCGTCCGGTGCACTTTCCGCTGTTGGGCATCGGCAGTCTGTTGTTCGGACTTTGGCTTGTCATTATGCCGGGCTTTTTTGCCGACCTGCTGACGTATGTACTGGGCTTTATTCTGGTGATGGGCGGTGTGCAGCAGATTGCAGCCCTGTCTTCGGCCCGTAGTTGGATGCGGGTACCGGGTGGCTTTTATGTCGTTCCCGTGCTGATTCTGCTGGCAGGTTTGTTTGCCTTGTTCAATCCCTTAGGAGCACGTTCGACGGCGTTCATCATCATCGGCATCAGTTGCCTGGTGTATGCGCTATCGGAGTTGGTCAACTGGTTTGGCTTTTCCCGGAAGCGTCCCCAAAAGAGTATTTTGTCCAAGCGTGGGGAAGACGTGGAAGAAGCTGAAATCGTGGACTGATGCAGTATTTGACCCAGAGTTTCAGAGCTACGTTTAGATACAGATAACGCAGGTTCTAATGATAAAGAAGCAATTATCCATTAGAACCTGCGTTATCTGTTTTTCCAAGTACCTGGAAAGAAAAACATGCCAAGCAACCTTTGCGCCCTTTTCTTATTCAGATAGCAAAGCAGATACCATTTCCTCAGACACCGTCAATACAGAAGCTATATCTTTCACGGACATACCGCGCTGAGATAGATTTCGGACAGTTGTGCGCAAGATAGATTTTTGTTGCTCGATTTCTTGAGACTTCTGCTTGATCTCTTGCGATTTCTGCTCGATTTCTTGCGATTTCTGCTTGATCTCTTGCGATTTCTGCTCGATCTCTTGCGATTTCTGCTCAATCTCCTGGGTATTCAGTTCAATCTCTTTATCTTTCATCATGATGGCTGTATCCCGTGCCTCTATTTCAGACAGAATTTCGTCTTCTACCTGCATCTCCCGTCTGACATCGGGAGAAGCTGCCGCCATCACCAGGCGGTTCACCAGCAACCGCCCTTCCTTATCCATGTCCTCGTCATTTATCTGAAGGAAATGAACATCCGTAGCCATCCGGCATTCCTGGTCGAAAACGCTCAGTAGACGTTCCAGATGATTGCGTGCCCGTCCCTGCAGGTAAGGGATTTGGACGATGATGCTGTCATGCGTCAGGCTTTCGATGAAAGGATCCGGAACGCCCTGCACGATATCCCGGTTGTCATAATCCAGATAACGGCGGCGCACGTACACCACCGGTTCGTTCAGGTCTCCCAATTTATGTCCCAGGATATAAATCGAAATGATGGGCAAGCCGTATCCGGCCCCGCTCCCCGACGACGAGATATTCTCCATGTCCAGATATTGGGTGCCCAGATACTGGCGGAAACGCAGGGTCTCCGTCATCAGCCAGGTCTTCTGAAGCTCTATCAGCACCAACTGCTCCCTGCCCGCAGCATCCTTAATACGGGCTGAGAAATCAATGCGGAACAATGATATACGGGTCTGGTTAAGATTGGTATATTCATTGCGGCGCATCTTCAGGTCATGCACCTCCTGCTGCAGCAGGGCAGAAAGCAGCACCTTTGCCGCACGTTCATCTTCCATCAGGAACTTGAACACGGAATCGTATATCGGATTGGCGATGATGGTCATAAAGCGGAATGTTATTGGTTACTGATGCAAATATATAACAATATAACGAATTTATGAAAAAGACAACAGAAAAAACTCTTGATAATCACAAGCACTAATTGCAAACACTCAATTTAGAGCATCCCCATTGAAAGAAGTATTTTCAGCGCCCTAAACTGATTCGTTTTAAAAAATCACCTTGGCTACAAGCCAAGGTGATTTTCTCTGGGAATATATTCACATAGTTCCTGCATCCTTTAAAGATAATTTTGAGAAAAATCCCAATGAATATCTTTATACCATTACTGGAAAATGATATAAAGTACCTTGTCTTTCAGAAAAATGAACGGGAGAATTCTATTTTTTTTAGCCCTAAATTGAGTGCTTACATATTTATTGGGATTGATTTAAATCGAATTCCAGTTCATCCAAAGATGCGAGTCATATCTCCAGCTGTCATTCACAGCTTCCGACAATATCTTATTGGAAAACACCAACAGGATAGAATCCGGTTCCTCTGCTTTGAAACCGTTGGCATACCCTTCAGGGACACAAACCACACGGCTCGTCTCAGCCGACAAGTGGAAAACCTCCGGCTTCAAGTCCAAAGACGGTTGCTCCCAATTATCAATCTTCACAAAAGCGCTGGTAAACGCGCCCTTCAACACATAAAACCATTTCTTTTCCTTCTGATGTGCATGCCAGGCACGAACCACGGAAGTGTCACTGTGATAAATTGCATAAAACCTGGCCACCTCGCTCATGTCCAAATCATTGACATGAGATATCCGCCCACGACTATCGGTAAAGATACCGCCTTCTATAATCTTGATTTCACTCATGTTCTAATTTGTTTAAAGCAACTGTTTCAATGCACTATCTATAATATCCATGCAAATATCCTTATGAAACAAGCCCATTGGCAGAGTCAAGTATGCGCTGACTTAATTCCGCCAACGGGTGAGAATATATAAAGTAATAAGGAGAGAACCCGCTTCTCAGCGTTTTCCCTCCTTGCAAACTTAAAACAACCAACAAAAGAATCTAATAAATGAAGATTTAAGTATGAAGAATCTGTTTAAACTGTTATTGCCTCATTTAAAAGATGCGGAGAAAAACCGGAATATTCTGCTTTGCGTATGGTGAGCCTTGTTTTTCCCTTCTTCATCTCTCCTTCTTCATTTCTTATTTTTAGAAGTGATTTCAACTTTTTATGCCCTGTACTGATGCTCCGTGTGTATAAGTCAGCTTCCTGATAAGCTCTTCCTGAAAAGTAGCCAAGCTATAAGCAGCGTATTGCCAAGCTATAAGCTGCATGCTGCTAAGCTATAAGCAGAGTGCTGGTTGTATATTAGGAGTAGCATGCTGATTATTCATAGAATACACGCACCCCGAGTAGGGCGAAAAGTTTAAGTCACTTCTCCATTCTTTATTAAAAACTATCTGATAAACAGAAGTTCCCGATATTTGGGCAATGTCCACATCTGGTTGTCTACAATCAGCTCCAGCTTGTCGATATGATAGCGGATTTCCTCCATGGCAGGAACGATGGTGTCATGATAAGCCACGGCTTTCTCGCGCTGGTTCTCTATCTTGTTGGCCACCTTGCGGGCTTCTACCATCGCATCTACATGCTCTTTGATGAAGGCAGTCCGGTCGGCAATCTCCTCGATGAGCTCCAGGTTCTTGGCAGAAAGCTTGTCTGCCTTGTCGGCGGGGAAGAGCTGGTGTATTTTGTAGACATTGTCAATAAGTCCCGTCTGGTATTGTGTGGCCACGGGGATGATATGGTTCATGGCCAGATCGCCCAGTACGCGGGCTTCTATCTGTATCTTTTTGGTGTACATTTCCCACTTCACTTCGTTGCGTGCCTCCAGTTCCTTGCGGTTCATCACGCCGGTCGATTCAAACATGCGGATGCTGTCTTCCTTGAGATAATTATCGAAGATGACTGGTACGCTTGTCTCACAATCCAGACCGCGGCGTGCGGCTTCTTCTTTCCATTCATCGCTGTAGCCGTTTCCGTCGAAGTGGATAGGCTTGCACTTCTTGATGTAGCGTCGCACTACTTCGAGGATAGCCGAGAATTGAGGCTCCCCTTTTTCTGTCAGTTCGTCCACATCGTGTTTGAAGTCTGTCAGTTGTTCGGCCAGAGCCGTGTTGAGAGCTATCATGGCACTGGCACAATTGGCCTCGGAACCTACGGCGCGGAATTCGAAGCGGTTGCCCGTGAAAGCGAAAGGCGAGGTGCGGTTGCGGTCGGTATTGTCGATGAGCAGTTCGGGAATCTGGGGAATGTCCAGCTTCATGCCCTGCTTGCCGCCAAGGTTGATGAGCTCATCCTTGTCGCTGGCTTCGATGTGTTCCAGCACCTGGCTGAGTTGCTTGCCCAAGAAAGAAGAGATGATGGCGGGCGGTGCCTCATTGGCTCCCAACCGATGGGCATTGGTGGCACTGGAGATGCTGGCTTTGAGCAAGCCGTTGTGGCGGTAGACAGCCATCAGCGTATTGACTACGAAGGTGATGAAGCGCAGGTTGTCTTCGGGAGTCTTGCCGGGAGCGTGCAACAGGATGCCGGTGTCCGTCCCTAAACTCCAGTTGTTGTGCTTGCCGCTGCCGTTGACTCCTTTGAAAGGTTTCTCGTGCAGCAGGACACGGAAGCCGTGGTTGCGTGCAATCTTGCGCATCAGCGACATGATGAGCATGTTGTGGTCTACGGCCAAGTTGCATTCCTCGAAGACAGGAGCCAGTTCGAATTGGTTAGGAGCTACTTCGTTGTGGCGTGTCTTGACGGGGATACCCAGTTTCAGCGCTTCTATCTCCAGGTCTTTCATGAAGGCTGCTACACGGGGCGGGATGGCTCCGAAGTAGTGGTCTTCCAGTTGCTGGTTCTTGGCTGAGTCGTGTCCGGTCAGGGTGCGGCCTGTCATCAGGAGGTCGGGTCGGGCTGCATAGAGGCCTTCATCTACGAGGAAGTATTCCTGCTCCCAGCCCAAGTAAGCATAGACCTTCTTCACCTCCGGGTTGAAGTAGCGGCATACATCTGTGGCGGCCTTGTCAACGGCACGCAGTGCCTTGAGCAAAGGAGCCTTGTAGTCCAGCGACTCACCCGTGTAGGCAATGAATATGGTAGGGATGCACAGCGTATCGTCCACGATGAAGGCAGGCGATGAGGGGTCCCAGGCCGAATAGCCGCGTGCTTCGAAAGTGTTTCGGATGCCTCCGTTGGGGAAACTGGAAGCGTCCGGCTCTTGCTGTACGAGCAGTTTGCCGGTAAATTCTTCCATGACACCTCCCTTTCCGTCGTGCTCGATAAAAGCATCATGCTTCTCGGCCGTGCCTTCGGTCAGCGGGTGAAACCAGTGCGTGTAGTGCGTAGCACCCATTTCGATGGCCCATTTTTTCATGCCGGCTGCCACTTCGTCGGCAATGCTGCGGTCCAGTGGAGCACCGTTGTCGATGACGTCGGTCAACTTTGCGAAGACTTTACCGGGCAAGTAACGGAACATCTTATCCCGATTGAAAACATACTTGGCGAAATACTCCGAAGGGCGTTCCGCCGGTGGAGTTACTTCGACGGGACGTTTCTTGAACGCCGTCTCGACCACTCTGAATCTTAAATCTGACATAGTTGTCTTTTTTTGTCTGTTGGTTTATAATGTTGTTAGAGTAAAGTTCTGCTTTCCGCCCTTTCCGCTGGGGAATGGTACGACCTGCGGAGATGGGTGTCTGAAAGGACTTGTCGAGGGATGTCGGGCCTCAGGTTAATTGTAGGCCGTTTCGCCATGTTCGTAGATGTCCAGACCTTCCTCTTCAATGCGTCGGTCTACCCGTATGCCTACGAACTTGTCTACTATCTTATATAGGACGAAAGTCACTGCGGCACTGTACACGATAGAGAACACCGTGGCGACTATCTGTACCCATAGCTGGTGCCAGTCGCCGTACAACGCTCCCTGTACCCCGCCTTCGCCGGTGACGGCCTGCGTGGCAAACACGCCTGTGAGGATAGACCCTACGATACCTCCCATGCCGTGCACACCAAAGGCATCGAGCGCATCGTCATAACGCAAGCGGGGCTTCACGGCAGCTACCATCAGGAAGCAGATGACAGGAGTAATGAGCCCGATGCAGAAGGCACCAAGGAGACTGACCGACCCGGCTGCCGGGGTGATGGCTACAAGCCCTGCCACCGCTCCCGTACAAGCACCCACCGTCGTCGGCTTCCGGTTGCATAGCCAGTCAATCGCCATCCAGGTAATGGCTGCTGTTGCCGTAGCGATGTGTGTCACTACGAAAGCATTGGCGGCCAGTCCATCGGCGGCCAGTCCGCTGCCGGCATTGAAGCCGAACCAGCCCAGCCATAGGAATGAGGTGCCCATGAATACGAAGGTCACATTGTGAGGAGTGATGTGACGGCCCCGGTGGAAATCTTCGCGCTGTCCCAACAGGATGCACATAACCAGGGCAGAGATGCCCGCGTTGATATGTACCACCGTGCCGCCGGCAAAGTCGATGGCTCCCATTTGTTGCAGGAAACCGCCGCCCCACACCCAGTGTGCCAGCGGGAAATAGGCCAGGATGACCCATAGTATGATGAACACCACGTAGCCGCTGAACTTGATACGCTCGGCGAAGGCCCCGAGAATAAGGGCCGGAGTGATGATGGCAAACATGCACTGAAACATGACGAAAGCCAGTTCGGGTATCTGGCCCGTTGTCAGCGTATCTACATGGATGCCACACAGGAATGCCTTGTCAAAGCCCCCGATGACTTCCCCCAACGGGTTACCCGTTTCAGTGAATCCTGTGCCGAACACCCAACTATAGCCAATGGCCACCCATAATACGCTGACCACAGCCACCAGAAACAGAGTCTGCATGATGATGCTCAGTACATTCTTCTGCCTCACCAATCCGCCGTAGAACAGGGCGATGCCGGGAATGCTCATCAGCAGGACCAGGATAGAGGCTGTCATAATCCATGCCGTGTTGCCGCTGTCCAACACGGGAGCAGAGGTTAGAATCGTTTCCATAATGCTTGATGTTTAGTTGTATTTGTATAGGATAGTGTGAACTTGTGGTTTTGCTGTTCGTATCATTCTTCCTGCTCGGCATTATAGAGTGCGATGTCTCCTCTCTCTCCCGTGCGGATGCGTATGGCGTCTTCTACCGGGCTGATGAAGATACGTCCGTCTCCTATCTCTCCCGTCTGTGCTGAGGCGATGATGGCTTTCACTGTTTTCTCTACGTTTCTGTCACGCACCACGATGGAGAGAAGGATGCGTTCGATGGAACTGGTGTCATACATGATGCCCCGGTAGATACGTGCCTGGCGCGACTTGCCCACGCCTCGTACATCGTAGTACGAGAACCATTCGATGCCTGCCTCCAGCAAAGCATCTCTGACCTCTTCAAACTTGGTCTTTCGGATGATAGCTTCAATCTTCTTCATATTCGTTTTCCCGTTAGAGTTAGAGTATCCTGATGAATGTCGGTTATCTGGTCACGCCTGTCATCGCAACCACTGGCGGATGCGTTGCATGGCTTCCTGGCAGTCTTCGTGTGTGCCGAAGGCTGTAAGGCGGATGTATCCTTCGCCGCTGGGACCGAAACCTACGCCGGGCGTACCAACCACGTTGGCGTTGTAGAGCATCTGTTCGAAGAATTTCCACGAGCCGGTTCCGTCTGGAGTCTGTAGCCAGATGTAGGGGGAGTTGACGCCGCCGTAAACAGTCAGTCCGGCGGCTTCAAGCTCCGTTTTCATAGTTCGGGCATTGGTCATATAGTATTCAATGTTTTCTTTCACCTGCTGTTTGCCTTCGGGCGTATAGATGGCTTCGGCGGCACGTTGGGTGATGTAGCTGGTGCCGTTGAATTTGGTGCATTGGCGGCGGTTCCATAACTGGTTGAGAGGGATACGTTCACCGGTCAGCGTGGCGGCAGTCAGTTCCTTGGGCACTACGGTGTAGCCGCAGCGTACTCCCGTGAATCCGGCCGTCTTTGAGAAGCTGCGTATTTCGATGGCAACCTTTTTGGCCCCTCGTATCTCGTAGATAGAGTGGGGGACGTTGTCTTCGTGTATGTAGGCTTCGTAAGCAGCGTCGAATACCAGCAGGGTGTCGTTCTCCAACGCATAGTCTACCCATTTCTTCAACTGGTCGTGGGTCAGCGTGGTGCCTGTGGGGTTATTGGGATAGCACAGGTAAATCAGATCTACCCGGTGGTCGGGTAGGGCAGGGACGAACTGGTTCTCTGCCGTGCAAGGCAGGTAGGTGACATTGCTCCATTTGCCGTCTTCCCCCAACACTCCAGAGCGTCCGCACATGATGTTGCTGTCTACATAGACGGGATAGACGGGGTCGGTGATGCCCATGCTGTTGTCCCATCGCAGTAGCTCGCCTATGTTGCCCGTGTCACTTTTGGCTCCGTCACTGATAAAGATTTCTGAGGTGCTGAAGTGGATGCCGCGGGGCGCATAATCGTTTTTGATAATTGCCTCAGTCAGGAAGTCATATCCTTGTTCGGGACCGTATCCGTGGAAAGTGGCGGCGTCTGCCATTTCATCCACAGCTTTGTGCATAGCTTCGATGCAAGCAGCAGGCAGGGGACGGGTGACGTCGCCGATGCCCAAGCGGATAAGGCGCTGTCTGGGATGCGTTATTTTAAACGTATTTACTTTTTTTGCGATGTCCGAGAACAGGTAACTGCCTGGGAGTTTCAAGAAATGTTCGTTTACTAATGCCATATCTTCGTGTTGTTTTAAGTTGTTCTATAATATATTATGGTATGCAGCTTTTATTGTGTTATTTCAATTTCTCCGTCAAATACCTTGGTGGCTCCCCCCGTCATCAGTACATGTCCGGTGTCCTTATCCCAATCGATGGTAAGGTCGCCACCATCCATCCGGATGACAGCATGCCGTCCGGTACGTCCTGTGAGGCAAGCAGCCACGGCAGTTGCACAAGCTCCGGTTCCGCAAGCTTGTGTGATGCCCGAACCGCGTTCCCATACCCGCATACGAATGCTTCCATCCGGCCATATCTGGGCGAATTCAACGTTGATGCGGTCCGGAAACCACGGGTGATGCTCCAATTGGGGACCGACCTCAGACAAGGGAATCTGTGCTAAGTTGTCGGTAAAGATGACCAAGTGAGGATTGCCCATAGATACTGTTGTGCCGATAAAGGCATATTCTCCGGCTCCAATGGTTTGTTCCCGTAGGTTACCGGGACCGGGTGTCGGTATTCCCATGTCTACTGTGACGGTTTCGACCCGGTTATCTTTAGTATGTAGTTGCAAGGTCTTGATGCCAGACAACGTGTCGAGGGTGACAGTTGTTTTCTCTGTCAGTCCGTAGTCATATACATATTTGCCGATACACCGGCTGGCGTTGCCGCACATCATGGCTTCCGATCCGTCTGCATTGAAGATGCGCATGCTGAAGTCTGCTTGGGTAGAGGGGCCGATGAGCACCAGTCCGTCACTTCCTATCCCCGTATGGGGCGCACTCCATTGGCGGGCAGCCTCCTCGGGGTGTTGCACGGGGTAGCGGAGCGTGTTTACGTAGATGTAGTCATTGCCTGCTCCCTGCATCTTGGTAAATCTGATTGTTTCTGCCATTTTGATTGCGGTTTAATTATAATTGTTTCTTTTTGTCTTGTTGGTTGTGCAAAAGTATGTCGTTTTGCTTAAATAAATGGCGTGTTTGCCTGCTTTTTTAGTTAAAATTGCAGGATTGTTTTATTCTGATGAAAAATGGTGTTGGTAGGTTTTGTATTGTAAGTTGTTTTGTGTGTTTTTGAAACAAATTGATAGTTCTCTTTGGCAGAAGCAGGAACGGCGTAGCTGAATAAGGAGAAAAAGAGAGAGCAGAGCGCACGACAGCAGGTGTTCCCTTTCGGTTTCGTTGCGCTCCGCTCTCTTGAGTCGAGAATTTTTAGGGGCGTTTATTTTTTATTCCGGTTGGCCCGCCGCCGTCTTATGTCGGCTTTCATTTTGGCAGATGCCGAGCCATGTTGCCCCGTAATATATGTTTTCTTTTTGGCTTTCGTCTTTATTTTGTTTTCTTCCTGCGGCTTGTCTTTTTTCCCTTTAAAGACAATGCCTTCCATGATAGCTTTTTCTATGCTCATAACATTTACTGGTTTACTTTCTCGGCTTTGACAATTTCGCCCATGTAGGTGCGAGGCATTCCGTCGGGTGTTGCGGGCGAAGGCAACTTGCGGCACTGTAAGATGAGTGTCGGTTCGTTGCTGCCGTTAGGATAGAAACGGACAGTATATTCCGTGGCCTGGTCCAAGGCATCGTGGGCCTGTTCGGGCGAAAGGATAGTGAACACCACGGGTTTGCCCTCTACCTGTCCCAGCGAACCTCCGGCATTGGCCGTCATGACTGTCTGGTTGAAGGGATCGGAGCCTATGGCGATGACCAGCCGTCCGCTGCCTGTCTGAATATCGTTGGCCGTCAGGGAAGCGGGAGCTACCTCACTGTAAGCGGCGGGCGACTTTTGCGGAGTATCGGCTTCTTTGGCGACTTCTACTTTTTTCTTAGGTACAATCACCATCGGTGCCTGGGCAGCTTCTGCAGGTGCAGTGACTTCGGCCTTTTCTGTTTCTTGGGTTTCGGTCGATTCAACTGCGCTCAGGGCATCAGCTACCTGTTGGTAATAGCTTTCTGCAAAGTCTACGGTCTTGCGGCGCCATTTGGCCAGTCCGCGCACTAACTTGGTTTGCGACTTGTTCAGGGCGTATTTGTCCGTAATCCATTCTTCTGCCGTATATTTCTCTTCGCCCTCCCGGTAGATATAACGTATTTTCTCAATGCTGAAATCACACTTTTCGGGCTGGCAGACTACCGTGAGCTGGTAGATGATGCGTGTGCGGTCCAGCGACAAGGCAGTGGAACTGAATACAATCCAATCGTCTCCTGTGCCCACAATCTGTCCTTTCTCCCGGTTGTGGTAGAGTACGCGGCTGTCGTTACCGTTCTCTTTCAGGCGGGTTTCCATCCACTTCAGCATCCGGTCGAAAATCTCGTCTTGCGACATGCCGGGAATGCTGTATTCTTTGCTGAACACTACTTTTCCTTCTACTTCGGGCACAGCCCCTTTCAGGTATTTGCTGTCGTTATTCTCTTGGGCATGCAGGATGCCTGCCGTAAGAATCATGCAGAGCAGCAGAAGTCCCTTTTTCATCAAATTCTTCATGATATACATTACTTGTTTTTTGAATTAAAATTGAGTGCAATATTACAAAAAACGCCCCAGAATGCTTTTCTTTTTCTTGTTATTTTTCCGTAAAAACGCCATATTCCCTTTTCTGTGTGTATCTCCTGTTTAAAAAATGTTATAATGAGAACAATCTCCATTGATTCTCGTTACATTTGTGGCGTTTTCAATATAAAACTAATTAAGATTATGATTACAGAGAAATTGCAAAAAGCTATCAATGACCAGATTGCAGCAGAGCTGTGGTCGGCTAACCTTTATTTGTCGATGTCTTTCTATATGGAAAAAGAAGGTTTCGGCGGCATGGCCAAATGGCTGAAGAAGCAGTCAGAGGAAGAAAACGGACACGCTTGCGAAATGGCTTCATACCTGATTAAGCGCGGTGGTGTGGCTTTGGTGGACAAGGTAGACGTGGTGCCCAATGAATTCGGCACTCCGTTGGAAGTGTTCCAGCAGGTGTACGAGCACGAATGCCGTGTGTCGAAGATGATCGACGAGCTGACAGACATCGCTTCTGCCGAGAAAGATAAGGCCACGCAGGACTTCCTGTGGAGCTTCATCCGCGAGCAGGTGGAAGAAGAAGCTACGGCTGCCGGAGTAGTTGAGGTGCTGAAGAAGGCAGGTGAAGCAGGCATCTACTACATCGACGATAAGCTGGGTGCCCGTCAATAAGCATTGTTCGGACATTCGGATACGAATAAGTAAAAAGAGAGAGAAGGTTGCTCCGGAGATGGATGCCAATCTTCTCTCTCTTCTTTTTGCTGTGTGGATTTTGACCTTTATATGGCGATGCGCAGGCGGGCTTGGCTGCCAGATTGCCTTCGTTGGTATCTGGAGCCAATTTCCAAGCGCTTGGAAGCAGACTTCCGAAGGCTTATAAGCTGGCTTTGAATATATGACAACCAACGGCCTGTCTGATAGGTTGTTGCCGTTGACAGTCTACAACGTGCCATTGCCCTGCCGGGTGCGGTATGGCGTCACTCTTCCGAAGGCAGGACCTTGCCAATCCCTATTACTTTTCTTTTGCGAGGGTGAAAACGAACTCCAGTCCTCCACCCGGACTGTTCTTGGCAGAGATGGTGCCCCCGTGTATGAGGACTGCGTTTTTCACAATGGCCAGTCCCAGGCCGGTGCCGCCCAATTTGCGCGAACGCCCTTTGTCTACGCGGTAGAAGCGCTCAAACAGGCGATTCAGATGTTCGGGGGCTACGCCTACACCTGTGTCGGCAAAGCTGAAATAATAGAAATTCTCGTCTTCGCGGAAGCAGGAGATGTTGATGCGTATGTTGGTGCCCGCATAGGCTATGGCATTGTCCATCAGATTGCGGAAGATAGAGTAGAGCAGCGAATAGTTGCCACGCAGCTGTATCTTGGACTTCAGTGAGTTGACCACCGTGATGTGTTTCTCTTCCAGTTCCAGGGCCACTTCGTTCACGATGTTGGCCACCAGCAGGCTGATGTCCACCTTCTCCATGTCAATCATATTGGCAGCTTCGTCCATACGTGTCAGTACGGAAATGTCGCGCAGCAGTCGGGTGAGCCGTGTGCTTTGGGCATAGCAGCGTTCCAGAAAGATTTCCATTTTGTCGTGCGGCAGGTTTTCAGTGCTGATGATGGTTTCCAGATAGCCCTGTATGCTGCTGACGGGTGTCTTCAGTTCGTGGGCTATGTTTTGGGTCAGCTGCCTTTTCAGTCGAATCTGTTCTTCTTCCTGGCTGACATCGTTGATGGAAATCTCAAAGCAGAGGTCTTGGAAGATGATGCATTCCACAATGAACATCCTGCCGTTCTTGTTGATGTGGATAGACATCCGTTTCTCTTCGTTGGACGGCCTCTTGGGAGTTTTGTCGATGAAGTCCGTGATAGGCTTGAACTCATTGATGTTAAAGATGTCCTCTGTTTCTTCCAGGTTGGAGTCGGAAATCAGGTTGCTGTATTGCGTAAACAGATTGTTGACCAGGATTTCTTTTTTGTCTTTATTGAACACCCCCAAGCCCTCTCGTGAAGTCTGCAAGTGTGTGATTAGCTTTTCCCGCTCGATGTAGAGAGCTTCCTTGGTTTCCCGCAGCCGCTTGTAAATCTGCACAATGTGCTCCGAAATCTCTCCCAGCTCGTTGTGTGGGAAATCTGAATCCATGTCGATGGGTTCGTTCTTGTCCGCCCGTTTGGCAAATTCGCGCAACTGGTTGATGGCTTTACCCAGTCTGGCAGTGAAACGGTAGAAGAAGAAAGCCAGCAGCAGGGTGATGGTTACTGTAAACCAGATGTAGTGCGGGTCGGCCGAAAGATGATTCAGCAAGTTCAGGCTGTAGGGTAGTGCAGAGCGTATGATGAACTTGTCGTAAAGTGTGCTGGAATAGAAATAAGACACACCGGTCGTTTCCGATACGCGTCTCACATCGTACCCCTTTCCATCGCGCAGCGCCTTCTGTATTTCAGGTCTGCCAATGTGGTTTTCCATGAGCAGGCTGTCTCCCATGTTATCATACAGCACCTTTCCCTGAAGGTTGATAATGGTTACTCTCAGTCCTTTGCTGACGTACCTGGCAATGTACCGGTCCAGTACGGAATCCCATAAGCTATCGTTCAGCGCATGCAGTTCCATGTACATGCGTTCGTTGTAGTCTTGTAGCTGCATGTTCAGCAATTCTACCTTGTATTCTTTTTCGCGCTGATATTGATAAGCAATAAAACACAAGGCAAAAACGATAAACAGCGATATGACAGACAGGAAAAGTTTCCAGCTGAACGAGATGCAGTGTCTGTTTTTATTCGGCTTCAAAGCAGTATCCATATCCTAATCGGGTTACTATGCATTTACCATACGCACCGATTTTTTTGCGCAGGCGGGTGATGTTCACATCGATGGTGCGGTCGAGCACATAAACTTCGTCACTCCAGATGCGGTGCAGGATGTCTTCGCGGGAGAAGACCCTTCCTTTGTTTTGCAGCAAGAGGAGGAGAATCTCGAACTCTTTTTTGGTCAGAGAGGCCTCTTCGCCGTCGATGCTTACTTTTTTCTTTACTATATCCAGAACCAGTGTCTTGTAGGTAAGCTGTTCGGGCAATGCAGCCACTTCTTCCTGTTTGGTGCGTCTCAGCACGGCCTTGACGCGTGCGGTGACTTCGCGCAGGGAAAATGGTTTGGAGATATAGTCGTCTGCCCCTAAGTTGAACCCGGTGATGGTGTCGTTTTCCGTGTCTTTGGCCGTAATGAATATGATTGGGATATGTGCCGTTTTCCGGTCTTTCTTCAGGATATTGGCCATTTTGAATCCGGAAATTTCTCCCATCATAACGTCAAGCAGCAAGAGGTCATAACTGCTGATGTCCATTTTCAGGGCTTCTTCGGCAGAATTGGCTGTTTCTATTTCATAGCCTTCATTCTCCAGATTGAATTTCAAGATTTCGCACAAATCTTCTTCATCATCCACTACTAAAATCCGATAATTGCTCATTGCTATACTTTTTTGATTGTTCCGGCTATCTTTGCTTCTTGGTATCTCAAAGTTTTCAGGCACATCTTTTCTTGTGTCTGTCTGCAAAGGTAAGCGTATTTTCTTTTGTGCGGCAAAAGTGCGTCAGATTTGTTACGTGGGAATGAAACAGAGGTTACATTTCTGTTACATCCGGTATATTTTGTATTATTTGTTGCATGCCATTACCTTGCCCTCCTGATTCCGTCTGTCTTTATTTCCTTTTCCCGTAGAGTTTATCAATCAGGTCATCTCTTTTCAGTTTTCTGAGTTCCTGAATGATGTTACGTCTTTCCTCCGGTTTGTACCAGAAGAAGAACTGGCGCTGGGCCAGCTTTTCCTGTTTGGTCCGTGCGCTGAACACCGGTTCGAGCGTATAGGGGTGATAACCGGTGTACCAGGTTTCGGTAGCCACGGTCATGGGGGTGGGAGTAAAGTCCTGCACCTGTTCCAGATGGAAGTCCAGCCGCTTGGTGATGACAGCCAGCTCGGCCATATCTTCTTCGTGGCATCCCGGATGGCTGGAGATGAAATAAGGGATGAGCTGTTGGCGCAGCCCGGCTTCGCGGTTGATTTGGTCGAATATTCTCTTGAAAGCTTCGAACAGTCTGAAAGATGGCTTGCGCATGATGCGGAGTACGCGGTCGGACGTATGTTCGGGAGCCACTTTCAGTCTTCCGCTGACATGGTGGGTGATGAGTTGCCTGGTGTATTCGCGGGCAGCCTTATCTGTTTGCGGGTCGTTGGTGGTATGCAGCAGCAGGTCATAGCGCACTCCACTTCCGATGAATGATTTCTTGATGCCGGGCAGCGCATCTACCGCTTGGTAAATGTCGAGCAGCGGGCGGTGGTCGGTGTTGAGGTTAGGGCAGACGGCCGGGTGGATACACGACGGTCGCTTGCATTTGTGACACAAATCTTCGTTCCTGCCTTTCATCCGATACATGTTGGCACTGGGACCTCCCAAGTCGCTCAAGTACCCTTTGAAGTCGGGAAGTTCCATAATGGCCTTTACCTCACGCAAGATGCTTTCCTTGGAACGGCTGGTGATGAATTTTCCCTGATGGGCCGAGATGGTACAGAAGGCGCATCCACCAAAGCATCCCCGGTGAATGTTGACGGAGAACTTTATCATGTCATAGGCCGGGATGCGCTTGCCTTTATACTTGGGATGGGGCATGCGCGTATAAGGCAGGTCATACGAATGGTCCAGTTCGGCTTCCGTCATCGGTGGATAAGGAGGATTGACCACTACGGTCTGTAGGCCGGTCTGTTGCAGAATGCGGCTGGCGGTGTATTTGTTGCTTTCTTCCTCAATGTGCCGGAAGTTGGCTGCCTGTTTCTTTTTGTCCTGCAGGCACTCTTCGTGCGCATACAGCACCACGTCGCCCTCCTGAGGCTTCAGGGCTGTTGGGGTCAGGTAAGCAATTTGCGGCACATCCTGCACCAGTGCCAACACTTCGGAAGCCGGCGTATGGGGTGGGACGCGTCTGGCGAGTTCTGTTATCGGCTTTTCGCCCATGCCATAAATCAGGATGTCCGCTCCGCTGTCTTGCAGGATACTGGGACGTAGTGCGTCTTGCCAATAGTCGTAGTGCGTCAGGCGGCGCATGCTGGCTTCTATGCCTCCCAATACGACGGGTATGTCGGGGAAAAGTTTCTTCAATATCTGTGTATAGACAATAGAAGGATATTCGGGGCGCATGTCGGGGCGTGCATCGGGTGTATAAGCATCGTCGCTTCGCAAGCGTTTGTTGGCGGTATAACGGTTGACCATGGAGTCCATGCAGCCGGCAGTGATGCCGAAGAACAGGCGTGGACGTCCCAGTTTCTTGAAGTCGCGCAAGTCGTCCCGCCAGTTAGGCTGCGGCACGATGGCCACACGCAATCCCTCTGCTTCGAGAATGCGTCCGATGACTGCCGCTCCGAAAGACGGGTGGTCTACATACGCGTCACCGCTGAACAGAATCACATCCAATTCTTCCCAGCCGCGCAACTCTATCTCTTTCTTGGTGGTAGGTAACCAATCTGTCAGTTTGTATTCTTTCATGTCGCAAACTTAGAAAAAATCTGTGAGATAATTGCATGGAATGTGCAGATTTGCATAACCGGGAATCGGGGATAACGGTTCGGGAAGCAGTTTTCTTCGCAAAAAACAGCGGGCGCACAGGCTGTTGGTTCCTAAGCAATAAGCAGTCTGCTTCCAAGCGACAAGCAGCCTGCTTCCAAGCGATAAGCACTTGGGTCGTTATACGTGTGAATTAATATTGTGATTGTCAGTTGTCTGGCTGTTTTGTGGCTTTCAGTCCGCTAACTATGACTTTCAGTCCGCTAACTGTGACTTTGAGCGTCGTAACTCTCCATTTGAGAAATCCAAGTGTAAAGATTCAGATTCTTTTCCTCAACCTGGAAGGCTTACTTTTTTTGACTTATGAAGAATTTGTCGTACTTTTGTTTACTCATTTATATAATTAAGGTATTTATGAATTACGGATTCGTGAAAGTAGCAGCAGCCGTGCCGCGGGTAAAGGTGGCCGATTGCAAGTTCAATGCTTCTCAGATAGAGAAAGAAATCATCATTGCCTGTGGCAGGGGAGTAGAAATCATTGTCTTCCCCGAATTAAGCCTGACGGGTTATACGTGCGGTGACCTGTTTGCCCACCAGCTGTTGTTGGAGAACGCTGAGATGGGGCTGCTGCAGATTCTGAACAATACGCGACAGCTGGAAATTATTTCCATTCTCGGGATGTCGGTACCTTTGAACGGAATGTTGCTCAATGCAGCGGTAGTTATTCAGAAAGGACGTGTATTGGGAGTGGTTCCGAAGACCTATCTGCCCAATTATAAAGAATTTTATGAAAAACGCTGGTTTACCTCTGCCGCTCAGGTGAGCGAACGGAGCGTGCGTCTTTGCGGGCAGACCGTCCCGATGGGAGTAGATTTGCTGTTTGACACGGTGAATACTACTTTCGGCATTGAACTGTGCGAGGATCTTTGGGCGCCCGTTCCACCCAGTTCGGCATTGGCCTTGCAGGGTGCGGAAATCATTTTCAACCTGTCGGCAGACAATGAAGGGGTGGGCAAGCATGCCTATCTGCGTTCGCTCATTGCCCAGCAGTCTGCCCGGTGCATTGCAGGCTATGTGTTCAGTTCGTGCGGTTTCGGCGAATCTACCACCGATGTAGTCTTTGCAGGCAATGGCCTGATTTATGAGAATGGCAGTCTGCTGGCTGCAGGCAAGCGTTTTTCATTGGAAGAGCAGGTAGTGACGAGCGAGATAGACGTGGAACGTCTGCGTGCCGAACGCCGGGTAAATACGACATTTGCCTCCTGCCGTTCGCTGGTGGCCCAGGATGCCCCCCGGCGCATTGCTGCCGAATATGTCAACCTGCCGGAGCTTCAGCTGACCCGCACTTTCGACCCGCATCCTTTTGTTCCTCAGGGACCCGCACTGGATGAACGTTGCAGTGAAATATTCTCCATACAAGTGGCCGGACTGGCCCAGCGGTTGACGCATACCCACGCCAAGTCGGCAGTAGTAGGCATATCCGGCGGGTTGGATTCCACGCTGGCCCTGCTGGTGTGCGTACAGACGTTCGACAGACTGGAATTGTCGCGCAAAGGCATTATCGGTGTGACGATGCCGGGATTTGGCACTACCGACCGCACGCACGACAATGCCGTCAGACTGATGGAACTGCTTGGCATTACGGTGCGTGAGGTGAGCATCCGGGCCGCTTGCCTCCAGCATTTCCACGACATCGGACACGACCCGGAGGTGCATGATGTGACCTATGAAAATTCGCAGGCCCGCGAACGTACCCAGATTCTGATGGACATAGCCAACCAGACAGGAGGTTTGGTTGTCGGCACGGGCGACCTTTCAGAGCTGGCGTTAGGGTGGGCTACCTACAACGGCGACCACATGTCGATGTATGGAGTCAATGCCAGTGTGCCCAAGACGCTGGTGAAGCATCTGGTGAAATGGGTGGCAGGCCACAGTGCAGACGAAGCCACACGCGACACATTGCTGGACATCGTAGATACGCCCATCAGCCCCGAACTGATTCCCGCTGCTTCGGACGGCACTATCCAGCAGATAACGGAAGACTTGGTAGGACCTTACGAACTGCACGACTTCTTCCTTTATTATTTCCTGCGCTTCGGCTTTGGGCCATCCAAAATCTATTACCTGGCTGTGCGCACCTTCAAGGGTACCTACGATGAGGCTACCATCAAGAAATGGCTGACCACATTCTGCCGCCGTTTCTTCAACCAGCAGTTCAAGCGTTCCTGCCTGCCCGACGGGCCCAAGGTGGGAAGCGTGTCGCTCAGTCCGCGTGGCGACTGGCGCATGCCGAGTGATGCTTCGGCTGATGCCTGGCTTAACGACGCAGCATCTCTTTAGCAGCCCGGCGCCCGGCCTCCACGATTTTTTCGGCGTGGAAGAATTCCATCATGTCGTAGTCTTCTCCGCAAAGGCTGATGAGAAGGTCGGGTGGAGTTTGAGCCAGTTCGTATCGGGTGATTTGCTGCATCATCAGGCGCGAGGATTTGGTTATCAGTTGGTAGGGATTCAGACGCTTCCTGCCTTTCTTTCCGGCGGGAGCGTTTACATCCACTGCCACGAGCAGGTCGCCGGGTGTGCGCACGGCATGGTTCAGGGGAAGCGGATTCAAGATGCCGCCATCCACCAGCAGTTGGTGGTCACCCCGGTGGAAAGGACGGAACAGCATCGGGATGGAGATGGAGGCAC
Organism: Mediterranea sp. An20; assembly: GCF_002160055.1. Lineage (GTDB taxonomy): Bacteria > Bacteroidota > Bacteroidia > Bacteroidales > Bacteroidaceae > Bacteroides > Bacteroides avicola. Next base: position 38,851 of record NZ_NFJV01000015.1, on the reverse strand, counting down.
GGATGGCATCGAACAGGCTGCCCCGGTCGAACTTCACCTCCTGTTCGCTTACAATGTCGGTAGCCATGGCCACGTAGGGAATGGGCAAATCCTCGATGTTGACATCCGGCAGGATTTGTTTCAGTTCGCGGATAAAGCGGTCGCCTTTCACAATGCCGTCGCTGCTCAGGCTGAGGTCGGCGAGGTGCCACATTTTCCGTTTGTTCCAGGTGCAGAGCCACTGTTTGCATGCCTCCAATTGGCCGGTGGCATACATGGCGCCCACCATGGCTCCCATTGAGCTTCCGGCGATGGAGGTTATCTCATAACCCTGTTTCACCAGTTCTTCTATGACGCCGATGTGGGCAATGCCTCGGGCACCACCCATGGAGAGGACCAGGGCGACGCGCTGTCCGGTGTTCGGTTGTTGCAGTTCCATATACTTGAAAATAGATGTTTTATGCGGGCAAATATAGTGATAACCTCTTGTTTGCCTGTTTTATTCCTTCTTAAACAAAATGAAAATACTGATATTGAATGCCAGTCCCCGGTGCGGAGGAAACATTTCGCGTATGCTGGATGCCATGAAGCAGGAGGCCGAAGGGTTAGGATATGAGGTGATGTATGAAACGGTGTCGCATCTGGCAGTCCGTCCGTGTACGGGCTGCATGAAGTGTCGCACAAGCGGGCATTGCATCTTGCCCTCAGACGATGCACAGCGGATGTTGTCGCTTATTGGAGCGGCAGATGTGCTGGTCGTCGGTTCGCCGTGTTACTGGGGCAATATGCCGGGTACATTGAAAGTGCTGTTCGACCGCATCGTGTATGGCCTGATGGGGGAGAGCCCGCACGGAATGCCGTTGCCGCTGCACAAAGGGAAACGGGCCATACTGGTTACTGCCTGCACCACGCCCTGGCCTTTCAACATCTGGTTCCGGCAGTCGCGGGGCACCGTGCGGGCCTTGCGGGAGATTCTGAAGTGGAGCGGTTTCCGTATTGTGCGTTCTATCGAGCGGGGAGGCACGAAGACGCATCCGCTGACGGAACGCAACCTGGAGCGGTGCCGCAGGGCCGTGCGGCGTTTAGACTGATTTAAGAGCTTTTTCGCTTGTTCTGTCGGGAATAGTAGGTGCGGCGCATCATGTAGTCAAGTCCCAGCAGGATAAGGACCAGTGCAGCCAGGAAGAGCATCGGTCCGTAGTCGGCATTTCTTCCTGTCTCCCACAATTGCCTGAACGCTTGCCGCAGTCTGTCGCCGAAGAGGCAGAAAAGAACAAACACACCGCTGCCCGCCAGCAGAACTGCTGCCGTCGTGATGGCTGCCAGTTGCCGTCGTTCAGCCTGTTTCTCGCGCAGTCGTGCCAGTTCGTCTATCCGTTGCAGGGTGCGGAAACAGAAATTGGGAGAGAGGTGCGGCATGTTCTCTTCCCGTTTCAGAGCTTTTCTCAGGGCTTTGTCTTTCAGTTCATTCATAGTTTTTCCTCCTCTTTTTTCATCAACAGATACAGTTTCTTGCGGATGCGGTGCAGCTTCACCTTCAGGTTGCTTTCCGTCAGTCCCGTGATGCGTGCCAAGTCGTGCAGGCTTTTTTCTTCTTCGTAAAATAGGGTGACGATGGCTTGTTCTTCCGCTTCCAGTTGCCCGATGGCGTGGTGGAGCAAGGCGATGCGTTCTTCGTTCTCTTCGTCCAAGGCTTCGTCTACCACTTTGTCCGAAAGAGCAGACAGTTCCTGTTCGTCCATGACACTGGTAGCGAAATTCTGTTTGCGCACATGCGAAACGGCCGTATGGTAGGCTATGGCGTAAAGCCAGGTAGAAAAGCTGCTCTTTCCCCGGAAACCGGACAGTTGCCCGAAGGCTTTGAGAAACACATCCTGCGTCAGCTCTTCGGCATCTTCGCGGTTGCCCACGATGCGGAGAATAAGGTGAAACACCTGTTCGCCGTACTTCTGCAGGAAGTACCCGAACAAGGAAGTCTCTCCGTTAAGGATGCGCAGGATGATATGTGCTTCGTTTCTGTCCATATTCGTTTGTTAGACGCAGTTTTGTTGGAAAGGTTACAGGAAGTCTGCTTTTTTTCTTTTCCGGAGCGCAAACCTGTTACAGTATAGCCGTTGCAGTTGGCCGAATATTTTTTCTTGCGGATGTGTAACCTTTCTTGCGGGGCTGCGTCTAACAGGTACAACGAATTCGATTATTAACCTTTAAAACGATTGAAAGTATGTTTGATTTTGATTTTTTAGTTCCTATTGTTGTTGTTGGCACTATTACATTAGGTATTTACAAGTTGTTTGAACTCTTTGTGTGCCGTCGTGAGCGGATGATGATGATTGAGCGTATGGCCGACCTGCACGTACAGGGAATTCCCAAACTGCAGTATGGGCTGAACTTCAAGTTCAGGCTCTCGTTCTCCCCTCTGAAGTGGGGCTGTCTGCTGATGGGCATTGGTCTCGGCGTCTTGCTGGGTTATTTCATCTGTTGGAATACCATTCCTGAGTTTCCCGGCGACTTGTATTATAATTCTAACACGATTGTGGCTACAATCTTTAGTGCCTGTGTCTTGCTGATGGGCGGTGCCGGTCTGCTGGTGGCTTTCCTGATTGAACTGAAAGTGAAGCAGAAAGACGGGGAGGAGAAACTGTTATAAATTTTGTTTCTCAGTTTCCGCACAGGATCAGGAGCCGGGTATGCCAGGCGTATGATTCCGTTTCTTGATACATTGTCCGGATTAATTCCGTACCTTTGCGTCCCGAAACAAACCTGAAGATATGCAACCGACTCCGAATCTACAGAAAGGCGACCTGACGCAAGGACCCATTACCGGTACCCTGCTTCGTTTTACCCTGCCCATGATGGCAGGGTCTCTTTTGCAACAATGCTACAACATAGCCGATACGCTTATCGTAGGACGGTGTATTGGTTCGGGGGCATTGGCGGCGGTAGGTTCGGCTTACGCACTGATGACGTTTCTCATCAGCATCCTGTTGGGGTTGTCGCTGGGTAGCGGCACTGTGTTCTCGCTCCGTTTTGGAGCGGGCGACAGAGTAGGTTTGAGGCGCAGCATCTTTGTGTCGTTTTCGTTTATCGGGGCAGTGGCAGTGGTGCTTACGGGGCTGATGCTGACCACGCTCGACCCGGTGTTACGCCTGCTTCAGACACCAGACGACATCTATGATATGATGCGCAGTTATCTGTGGGTCATATACTGGGGCATTCCCTTTACTTTCCTTTACAATTACGGGGCGGCGTTGCTGCGTGCCGTGGGCGATGCGGTGACGCCTCTGTGGTTCCTGGCAGGTTCGGTGGTGTTGAACATTGGGCTGGACTTGCTCTTTATCTTGACTTTCGGCTGGGGCATTGAGGGAGCAGCGGCTGCTACGGTAGTGTCGCAGGGCTTGTCGGCTGTGGGGTTGTCCGTGTGGCTGTGGGTGTGCAGGCCGGAGTTGAGAGTGCGGCGTGCAGATGCTGTGTTCGACCGGGTGACGCTGCACGAGATTACGTCTTTCTCCTTTCTTACTTGTGTGCAGCAGTCGGTGATGAACTTTGGTATCCTGCTGGTTCAGGGCTTGGTGAACAGTTTCGGCACGGTGGTGATGGCTGCTTTTGCCGCTGCGGTCAAGATAGATTCGTTTGCCTATATGCCTGTGCAGGAGTTCGGTAATGCCTTCTCAACATTCATAGCACAGAATTTCGGGGCGCAGAAGCATGAACGTATCCGCCGGGGAGTACGGAGCGCGTTTGTCACCTCGGTGGTGTTTTCGCTGGCGGTGTCAGTGCTGGTATTTGTGTTTGCCCGACCGCTGATGCTGGTGTTTGTACGGCCGGAGGAGACAGAGATCCTGCGTGTCGGGGTGGAGTATCTGCGCATTGAGGGAGCATTCTATCCGGGCATCGGCATTCTGTTCTTGCTTTATGGTTACTATCGGGCCGTCCGTATGCCGGGCATGTCGGTGGTGCTGACAGTATTGTCGCTGGGGGTGCGTGTCGCTTTGTCTTATTGGCTGGCATCTACGTTCGTAGGAGTGTCGGGCATCTGGTGGTCCATTCCTATCGGGTGGGCGTTGGCGGATGTGGTAGGCATATTCTGTTATTATCGGATGAAAATAGCCGCTCCTATCTGTCACAGACGGGAACGGTCTTATGAGAGTTATTTATGAAGAGTGATTGCAGGTGTATCAGGGTTCGGTACCTCCGCCTAAGGCATGGTACAAGTTTATTACGCCCTGTATTTCGTCGTAACGGTCCGAGGCAACTGTCAACTGTGCCGAAAGCAGCGACTGGCGGGCAGTGAGCACCTGGAGGTAGTTCGTGTCTGCCGAATTTTCCATCAGTAGTTCTGTGTCGTCCACGGTGAGGGCGAGCTGTTCTACCTGACCGCTGTCCAGCCGGATGCGTTCGCGGGCAGTCTGCCATTGGACCAGGGCGTTGTTCACCTCATTGCCCGCATCAAGCAGCGACTGGCGGAATTGCAGTACAGCTTCCTCCTGCTGTGCCTTGGCAATTTTCAGGTTGGCCAGGTTCTGTCCACGGTTGAAAAGGGGTTGTACCAGCGAGCCGACGGCCTGAAGCAGCCATGCGCCAGGATTAGTGATGGCTGCCCCCCCGCTGTTGGTCCATCCTGCCGAACCGCTGAGGGTTATCGAAGGATAGAAAGCTGCACGGGCAGAGTTTGTAGCATAGAAGGCTTGCATCAGTTGGGCTTCGGCCTGGCGCACATCGGGACGACGTGCCAGGAGTTCGAGCGGCACCCCCACACTGAGATTGGAAGGAAACTGCTGCCTGTCCATTGTACTGCGTTCCAGGTGCCGGGGAGTCAATCCTACAAAGACGCAAAGGGCATTTTCCTGCTCCACGGCCTGCTGCTGGAGACTGAGTAGTGATGATTCGGCAGCCAGCCGCGAGGCCTCTGCCTGGGTCAGTGTGGCACGGTCGGCCTGACCCGCTTGCATCAGGGCTGCAAGGCTGCGGACATATTCGCGCCAACTCTCGGCCGTCTGTTCGGTGATGCGTATCTGTTCGTCCAACATCAGCAGGGCATAGTAACTGTCGGCTACAGTAGCGATGACTTGTGTCTGCATGGCTTGCCTATAAGCATCGCTGGCGAGGAGCGATGCCAGGGCTTGCCTCTTGCTGTTGCGCAGCTTACCGAAGAGGTCGATTTCCCACGATGCCGAGGCACCGAGGCTGTACGTCTTCTGTGTCTTCTGACCGTCGAAGCTCGACAGGGTGCCCGTCGGGTCCAGTTGTATGGAGGGCAGATAGGCCTGCTTCGACTGGCGTAGAGTGGCTTGCGCTTCCTCCACCTGCAGACGGGCTACTGCCAGGTCGGCATTCGCCGTAAGTCCCTGCCGGATGAGGTGTTGCAGGTGTGGGTCAGTGAAGAGTTCTTCCCACCGCAGTGTGGCGATGGAGCGGGTGGTGTCCGGTCGTGCTTCGGGGCGGTAGAGGCTGTCGATGCCTGCCACAGCTTGTGACGGACGCTCATAGTTGGTGTATATGCCGCACGAAGTCAACATAAAGACGGCAAATATTATCAAGGTATATCTCTGCATATTCATATCAGTAAAGAACTTACAAACTAATAAACTTAAGTAAATCATTGGAACTAATCTGTGCGATGTAATAGCTGCGATGTTACAGTGTAACAATAGGCCTGTTACACTGTAACAATAGGTATGTTACGGCGTAACATTAGCTGTGTTACATCTCTACAGCCGTACTGTGAAATAACAGTTATAGCATAAGCTTACTTTCAACATCTGTTTTTTACTTCCAATTAGGATTATTCATCATGTTTCCGTTCGGGCATCAGTCGTTCCTGCATGGCCTGGAAGACAATGAATAAGACGGGTACTACAAAGAGCAGCGCCAGTGTACCCACCAGCAGTCCACCCACCACACCGGTGCCGAGCGAGATGTTGCCATTGGCTCCTGCGCCGCTGGCGAAGACCAGGGGTAGCATGCCGATAACCATACAGAGCACCGTCATGAGGATAGGACGCAGACGGATAGCGGCAGCCGACACGGCAGCCTGAGCCAGCGTCATGCCTTGACGGCGGCGGGTGGCGGCGTATTCTGTGATGAGGATGGCTGTCTTGGCCAGCAGACCGATGAGCATGATGAGTCCCGTCTGCATGTAGATGTTGTTCTCCAGCCCGTACAGATTGCTCAGTGCGAAGCTACCCACCAGACCGAAGGGCACGCTGAGCATCACGGCCAAGGGTACGAAGAGGCTTTCATAGAGCGCACACAAGATGAGGTAAATGAAGACGATGCAGATGGCGAAGACGATGACCGTGTTCGACCCGCTGCCCGCCTCCTCGCGGGTGATGCCGCCAAACTCGTAGCCATAGCCCACGGGCAGGGTTTCCTTGGCCACTTCGGCCACGGCGTTGATGACGTCGCCCGACGAGTATCCGTCGTTCATCATGGCGTTCACCTGGATGCTGCTGTAGAGGTTGAAGCGTGTCAGCGTCTCCGGCCCGTAAGCTTTGGTCAGGGTAAGAAACTGTCCGATGGGAGCCATGTCGCCGTCTTCGGTGCGGACAAACATGTTGTTCAGCGCGTCCTTGTCCAAACGGAAATCCTTGTCGGCCTGTATGTAGACGCGATAGAGCTTGGAGAAGCGGTTGAGGTTGGACACGTAGTTGCCGCCGATGTAGCCAGACATCACGCTGAGAACGTCGCTGGGCGAGACACCCATGCGCTTGCACCGTGCAGCATCCACCTCGACAAGGTATTGCGGGAAGCGGGTGTCGAAAGTCGTGTAGGCCGTCTGCACTTCGGGGCGGGCGTTGAGGGCGGCAATGAAGCGGTCGGCATGTTCCTTCAGTTCGTCGATGTCGCCACCGGCGCGGTCCTGCACGTACAGTTCGACGCCACTGCCCGTGCCGTAGCCCATGATAGTGGGCTGGGCGAAGGCGAAGAGCTTGGCGCTGTGCACGTTGGCTGTGCGGCGGTATATCTCGCTGATGACCGCACTGATGTAATCTTCGTCACTGGTGCGTTCGCTCCAGTTCTTCAGCTTGATGATGAGCATGCCGCCACTAGGCGCCTGTCCACCGAGCATACTGTAGCCTGATACGTTGGAGTATCGCTCAATCTGCGGGATGTCTTTGATGCAGGCTTCAATCTCCTCCATCGCGCGGATGGTCTGGTTCAGGCTGCTGCCCGGCGGGGTGGTGACGTTGACGAAGATGCTGCCCATGTCCTCATCGGGCACGAGGCCGGTCTTGGTGGTGCGCATCAGCACGACCAACAACACGACTGTGGCCCCGATACCCACGCCCACGAGCCACTTGCGGCGGAAGAACCACTTGACCCCGCCCTTGTAGCGCAGCACAATCCGCTGGAACGAAGCCTCAAACGCCCGGTGGAAGCGCGAGGAGAAACTCAGCTTCTGCCCCGTGGTGGCATCGGTGTGCGGTGTCATCAAGAGAGCGCACAGGGCGGGACAGGTGGTCAGGGCATTGAGGGCCGATAGTCCCACGGCCACGGCCATCGTCAGGCCGAACTGCATGTAGAACGTGCCGCTCGTGCCGCCCATGAACGACGTGGGGATGAATACCGCCATGAATACCAGCGAGGTGGTGACGATGGCCGACGCAATGCCGTCCATGGCCCGGCTGGTAGCCTGATAGGGTGAACGCACGCCTTCGTCGAACTGCGCCTGTACGGCTTCTACCACCACGATGGCATCGTCCACCACCGTACCAATTACTAATACTAAGGCAAATAAGGTTAAAAGATTAAGGGAGAAACCCGCTATATAGAGGAAGGCGAACGTACCCACCAACGACACAATGACCGAGATGGCGGGAATGACCGTGGAGCGCACACTTTGCAGGAAGACATATACCACCAGGATAACCAGGATGATGGCCTCGACCAGTGTCTTCACCACCTCGTGGATGGAAGCGTCCAGAAACTCCTTGACGCTCATCACGTCCACCAGTTCCAGACCTTTGGGCAACTCCGCGCGTACCTCCTCCATCAGCTTGTCTATCTCCTGAATGATTTCGTTGGCGTTCGAGCCGGCCGTCTGCGCTATCATGGCCGTGGCGCTGGGGTGGCCGTCCACTTCGCTGCTGTGCGAGTAGCTCTGCGTGCCCAGCTCTATGCGGGCGATGTCGCCTAAACGTAAGATCTCTCCGTTGTCCAGCGACTTGACAACGATATTGCCAAATTCTTCGGCAGTCTCATAGCGGCCCCGGTACTTCAGGGTATATTGGAAGGTGTTCTCCGAGTCCTCTCCCAGTGTGCCCGTGGCGGCCTCTATGTTCTGCTCGTCCAGCACGGCAGTCACGTCGGCGGGCACCAGTCCGTATTGTGCCATCCGCTGCGGGTCGAGCCAGATGCGCATGGCGTAGTCGTCGCCCATCACGTTGACATTCCCTACACCGCTGACGCGCGAAAGGCGTGGCTCGATGTTTATCTTGAAATAGTTGTTGATGAACGTCTGGTCATACGAATCGTCCGGGCTGTAGAGGGCGATGATTTTCAACATGGAGCTTTGCCGCTTCTCCACCGTCACGCCGATTTTAGTCACCTCTGCGGGAAGCAGACCCTCAGCCTCGCTAACGCGGTTCTTGGTGTTGATGGTGGCCATGTCCGGGTCGGTTCCTTGTTTGAAATAGACAGTAATGCTGCCCGAACCGGTATTGGTGGAAGTGGAGGTCATGTATAGCATGTCCTCCACGCCGTTGATAGCCTCCTCGAGGGGGACAACAACGGATTTCTGTACGGTTTCAGCATTGGCACCTGTGTAGGTGGCAGACACCATGACCGTGGGAGGCGCAATGTCCGGATATTGTTCCATCGGCAGATTGACCAGACCGATAAGCCCCACCAGCAGTATCAGCACCGATACGACGCAGGCCAGGATGGGGCGGTCTATAAAGAGTTTCAGTTTCATGATTTTCTATTCTTAGTTCTTTATTTTTCATTAATCAATGTCCCTTCTTGCAGCAAGCCGGCACCTTCGGCCACAATGACATCGCCTGTTTTCAGTCCGCTCTCCACGATGTACTCCTTACCGTCGTTCACGGGGAAAACAGTGACTTGCGATGAGGCTGCCTTTCCATCCACAACCTTGTAGACGAATACCTTGTCTTGAATTTCATAAGTAGCTTCCTGCGGAACGACCAGCACGCTGTCCCGCTGGTAGGGGAAGATGAGTGTGGCACTGCTACCGTTGCGCAACATCCTTTCCGGGTTGGGGAAGGTTGCCCTCAGGCTTACTGCGCCCGTGCCGCTGCTGATGGTACCGCTAATGGCATCAATGTGTCCCGTGTGGTCATACAATTGTCCGTCGCTCAGGCGCAGCGATACTTCAGGCATCTGCGCCAGTGTCTTGTCCAGCGTGCCATGCTCGCGGATGAGGCTCAGCACCTGGCTTTCGGTCAAAGAGAAGTAGACGTACATCTCCTCGTCATCGGAGACGGTGGTCAGCGGAGTCGAGATGCTGGCATCAACCAACGCCCCCACGCGGTAAGGAATCATGCTCGCCACACCGTCCACGGGGCTCTTCACTACGGTGTACGACAGGTCGTTTCTGGCACTCGTCTCCTGCGCCTTGGCCTGAGCCAATGCCGCCTCAGCCTCCAACAACGAGTTCTTGGCTGTTTGCAGGTCGAAGGCAGACACTACTTTATTGTCGAAAAGCGTCTGCTTGCTGTCTGCTGTCATACGGGCGGTGGCCACAGCCGCCTCGGCACTCTTTACATTGGCTATGGCGGTTTCCAACGCCGCCTGGTAGGGCACTTGGTCGATGATGAACAACGGCTGTCCCTTGCTCACTTTCGCACCTTCGTCTATGCACACTTCGGTGATGGTGCCGCTCACCTGAGGGCGAATCTCCACACTTTGCCTACCTTCGACCACAGCGGTGTATTCACGCGTCAGCGTGCGGTCAGCAGGGCTGAGTGTCAATGTCTTGTACTGTGCTCCGCCATTCTGTTGCGGGGCATCCTTGCATGCGGCCAGACACGCGAGGCACAGGCCACAGACGGTAGTCCGTCCAAACAGTCTTTTCATCCTTGTCATAACGTATTTATTGAAATCGGGGGCAAAGTTACGGGGCAACAGGCGCGGGATTCTCGTCTGAATCCCGCTGTGATTGGTATTGAATCGGGCGTTACCTTTTTTTTGCTTTAAGAGTGCTAAGAAGATGGAAAAGACTTTTGCACACGCTGTCTTTCCGCTACATTTACGCCGTGATTCACTTGTATATACTCAGTAATATGGACCAATTTGAAGATAAAATCTCTGCCTGGATACGTTCCGGGCTGTCTGTGAACGGAAAAATGGAAATGGCTACTTATGGCAACAGCTTGCTGATGGTACGGCTGGCAGGAACGGACTTCCGTTTGAAGGAGAACTGGTTGCCAGACCGGTGGCATGTGTTTCTACAAGTGTACGAAGGTGAACTTCGCTTGACAGTCAATGCCGACCGCTTAGGGTTTGATGCTCCGGTGTATGTAGACTTTCTGTCCAGGTTTGCGTGGTCGGATGTAACGCTGGCCGGACGCTATCGTGCCTGTATTATTGTGGCAGAGCAGGAATTCTTCATCGAAGCAACCCAGTCGATACGTACTAAAGTGACCGATGGCATGATGTACTTTTCCCAATCTCCTTTTACTTCATTGAAAGAAAATGAAGCGATACGCCTGCAACAGTTGGAAGATGTCATATTTGGTACTCTGCGTGAAGAAAGCAATGTCTTTACCCGCGAACTTCTGCAAACAATGGCCTGTGCGTGGCAGTATGAATTGTGGAATGTTTTTTTTCACCACCACCAGACAGTCCGTACTGAGGGTAAAGTCCACTGGAACGATATTGTGTCGCATTTTCTCTATCTGGCCCATACTCATTGCCGCGAACATCATGAGGTAGGATGGTATGCCGCGCAGACCGGTGTGTCGCCCGATACACTTTCTGCAGCCTTAAAGCGTCTGTTCGGCAAAACAGCCGGCATTATCCTGAACGAGTTGCTCGTCAACGAGGCTAAGGTCTGTTTGAACAATCAGGCTTTTTCGGTACAAGAAGTAGCTGAAATGTTGGGATTTGCCGACCAGTCGGCCTTCGGGAAATTTTTCAAGAGGCAATGCGGAATGTCTCCTTCTGAATTCAGGAAGCAGGAAAATACTGCCGGATAAGGCATTCGGCCGTGCGTGCCAGTTGTGCGCGGGCAAATTCCGGATGTAGGGCGAGCGGGAGGGGAGTGCCGGGTGGATTGATGCAGTGCACGCACTTAAATCCAGCTTGCAATAACAGTCCGGCATCTTCTACTTGTCCTGCCAATAGAGCAACAGGGATGTTCATCTGTCGGGCAACCTTTAAAACACCGGCAGGAACCTTCCCCATCAGGGTCTGTCGGTCGGACTTTCCTTCACCGGTAATAACAAAATCTGCTCCCTGTATTTTTGAAAGAAATCCCGTGGCTTCCAATATCAGTTCAATGCCTGGACGCAAGTCGGCCTGGAGCAACGCATAAAGTCCGCCGCCCATTCCTCCCGCCGCACCGGAACCAGGCAGCAGCTGGACATCTTTACCGGTATATTTGCGGATGATTCTGCTAAAATGCCGGAGTCCCTTGTCTAAAGTCCTCACCTGTTCCCGATCCGCTCCCTTTTGCGGGGCAAATATGCAGGCGGCTCCTTCCGGACCGTAAAATGGATTCCTGACATCGCAGGCTGCTGTAAACAAAGCTTCCTTTACTTCGGGCATTACCTGTGCAGCATCAATGTGTTCCACCCTTGTCAAAGCCTGTCCGCCCAAGCCAACCTCTTGTCCGTTATTGTCTGTAAACTGGTATCCCAAAGCCTGTAACAGCCCCATGCCGGCATCGTTGGTAGCGCTTCCTCCCAGTCCGATAAGGATACGTCGGCATCCTCGTTTGAGCGCGTCCTTTATCAGTTCGCCTGTTCCATACGTAGTGGTAATCAAGGGGGATCGTTGTCCTTCGGGTACCAGAGGCAATCCGCTGATGCGGGCCATTTCTATAAAAGCAGTCTTCCCGTCTTCCGACAGTCCGTAACATGTATTCCGCATTTCCATAAGAGGCCCGTGTGCTTGTAGTCGTACCCATGTGCCTTTCGTTGCATTTATCAGGGCCTCCAGCAGACCTTCTCCGCCATCAGCCACGGGAAATACTATAGTTTCACAAGTCGGACATGCTTTCCGTACGCCTTGTGCGGCAGCCATTCCTGCTTCTGTAGAAGTCAGGCATCCTTTGAGTGAATCGATGGCAAGGACAATTTTGGTTGACATCTTTTTTGTTTGGTAAAATGATTTTGATGCAAAGGTAAGCATTTACCACCAAATAATCGTACCTTTGTCCCCCATGACAGAAGATACATATAAGACCATCACTGCTCCGGCTGAAGGTATTTATACCGAAAAGCGCAGTAAGTTCATAGCTATTGCCCTGCCCGTACAAAGCGTGGCTGCGGTGAAAGAATACTTGGAGACCTACCAGAAAAAGTATTACGATGCCCGTCATGTCTGTTATGCTTATATGTTGGGGCCTGAGCGCAAGGATTTTCGCGCTAACGACAACGGTGAACCCAGCGGCACGGCAGGTAAGCCTATTTTGGGACAAATCAATTCCCACGGGCTGACAGATGTATTGGTTATCGTAGTGCGTTACTTTGGGGGAATCAAGCTGGGTACGAGTGGACTTATCGTTGCCTATCGGATGGCAGCAGCCGAAGCTTTGGGAGCTGCTACTGTGATAGAGAAAACAGTGGACGAGGAGGTGACATTCTTCTTTGAGTACCCATTTATGAATGATGTCATGCGTATAGTCAAGGAAGAGGGACCTGAGATCGTTGACCAGGGTTACGATACCGATTGCCGCATGACGCTGCGCATTCGCCGTTCACGCATGCCCCGTCTTAAGGAGCGGCTGGCAAAAGTCGAAACGTTGCGTATGGACGAGTAAATTAAACATTATCAACTATTATACAACTTATGGCATTTCAAACCACCAAGCGTGAAGCGGGAGAACTGTATGCTTTCTTCCGCTTGTTGGCACAGGGAGAAGCGACCTTCGGCACAGCCCAGGCTGAGCCAGGAACTGCTTGGCCTATAGCATTGATTGAAAGAGAAGAACACGACGGCCTACGCCGTTATTATATCGAGCATACAGATATCCGTCTGGTGTCGGGTGAAAAAGATAAGGACGGCTTTTTTCGGCCTCTACCGGGAGGAGAAGTCTGTTTCCCCCGTGCGGATTTCAGAGCTGCAGCAGACCTTCTGCTTGGTCTGTTGCGCGAGAGTGGCGACAAGATAACAGTTCCTGATGCCCTCGAAAGCTTTTTGGATGCCGTGTGCATATACGACCTCGAAGCCTATACTGAAGACCGTACCGATTTGCGCATTGCTTTCTGGCATCCTGATGCACCATTATCTGGTTTCGTGGTGCGATGCCGGTTGAGCCCCATGAACCCCTTGTTGGACGGAGGGCGTATGGCTAATCTGAAACTGGAGCAGACCGGTGTGAAGTTTGCTTCTCCTACCGTTAATAAAATCAATGCCTTACCCGAGGGACCTAATGAGGTGGCAGAGCGTATGCTGATGATAGAGCGGTTGGGGGGCATACTTAAATATAGCGATGTAGCCGATCGGGTATTTCGGGGTAACTTGCTGATGATAGACTTGCATTTTCCACGTATGTTGTGCGAGATGGTACGTCTCATGCATATTGAGGGCATAACGCGTACTCCTGAGTTAGTAGAGCGTATCAAGCAGATTAATCCGTTGAAGATAAAGGATGAACTGATTCAGAAACATGGCTTTTATGAATACAAGATGAAGCAATTCCTTCTGGCGTTGGCCTTGGGAATGCGTCCTGCCAAACTGTTCAGGGGCATTGATTCGGCCGTGGAGGGCATTCTTCTGGTTGATGGCGACGGACAGGTCTTGGCTTACCATCAGTCATGCCGGCAGGTCCTGGCCGATTTTCTTTATCAGAACTCCCGCTTTGAGAAAGGACCGTTGGAGAAAAACAAATATGGTTTTCTGGAAAGGGAGAATGGGACTTATTACTTCAAACTTAACGCCAAGATTGGACTTGTCAAACGATAAATTTTAACCAAAGACAGATTATGAACGAAGTTTTAAAAAACATCCGGACCCGTCACAGTGTTCGGACTTACACCCAACGTCAGGTAAGCGATGCTGACCTGGCTCTCATTTTGGAGGCTGCCACGATGGCGCCTAACGGTATGCATCTGGAAACCTGGCACTTTACGGCTATTCAGAACCCTGATGTGTTGGTGCGTTTAAATGAGGCTGTGAAAGGGGCTTTTGCCAAGAGTTCCGAACCGCGTCTGAAAGAACGGGGACATAGCGCGACTTACTGCTGTTATTATCACGCTCCCACTTTGGTTCTTGTTTCCAACGAGCCTACTCAGTGGTGGGCTGCCATGGATTGTGCCTGCGCGTTGGAGAATATGTTTCTGGCAGCCGCTTCTTTGGGTATCGGCTCTTGTTGGATTAACCAGATAGGACAAACTTGCGACGATTCCGGTGTGCGTGCCCTGCTGACTGAGTTGGGAGTACCTGCCAATCATAAAGTCTATGGTTGTGCTGCTTTAGGCTATGAGCCGGAAGGAACGCCCGTCAAGGAAAAACGTGTGAAGGAGGGCACTATTACGATAGTGCGTTAGTCTTTCTGAGGAGGATAACCTGCTTTAAACTTGTCCGTATATGGGTGGCTGTGGCTTGTAATATATATCGGTTACGTTTCTTAGCGCTTGGCAGCCTGCTTCTTAGTGCTTTGAAAGTTGCTTCTTAGCGCTTCGGAGTTTTTCTTGAGCGGCATGTTGGATTAGCAGTGCTGCCCGGCATAAATCTACGGCATGTTTAGGCAAAAAAAGCGCGGATGGTACGGTTGTGCGGAATGATTTATCCGCTATTCCCGTCGCATCCGCGCTTTTTAAGTCTGATAGCTATTGGGCTTTATTCAAATGTCTCGTATCGTGTAGTCAATAACCTACGGTCTCCCAACGTATTGTCTACACGGGCAACGTTGATCCAGAACTTGTTGTCACGCACAGCCTGTGTAGGATATACCGCCTTCTGCCTTGTATACGTATGGTCCCAAACGTCGGCCACCGCTTCATATTCGGGATGCGGTGCATTCAGCAACACGTTGTCTGTCTGGTCGGCACGTCCGTCTTTTACTTCCTGAATCTCTTCCCAGATGGTCAGCATTGCTTCTACGAAGTTGTCCAGTTCGGCCAAGCTTTCACTTTCGGTCGGTTCGATCATCAGCGTGCCGTGTACAGGGAACGAAAGGGTAGGAGCGTGGTAACCATAGTCCATCAGTCGCTTGGCGATGTCGTTTTCGCTGATGCCCGTTTCTGCGTGTACATTGCGGCATTCCAGAATCATTTCGTGACCGACGAAGCCGTTGGTGCCGCGATAGACTACTCCATACGTGTCTTTCAGACAAGCAGCGAGGTAATTGGCATTCAGGATGGCAATCTTGGTGGCGCGGGTCAGACCTTCTGTTCCCATCATACGGATGTATCCGTAGGTGATGGGCAGTATGCCGGCACTTCCCCACGGTGCGGAAGCCACTTCATTGGTATCGTTGCCGAACAGTCCGTGCCCGGGCAAGAAAGGTACCAGGTGAGAAGCTACACAGATAGGTCCTACGCCAGGACCGCCTCCACCGTGAGGAGAAGCAAAGGTCTTGTGCAGGTTCAGGTGGCAAACATCAGCGCCAATTGTTCCGGGATTGGTCAGGCCTACTTGTGCATTCATGTTGGCACCATCCATGTACACCTGTGCTCCGCAAGCATGGATAATGTGGCAGATTTCCACAATATCAGCTTCGAAAATGCCATGTGTCGACGGATAAGTAATCATCAGTGCAGCCAAGTCATCGCGGTTCTCTTCTGCTTTGCGACGCAGGTCATCCATGTCTACGTTGCCATGGTCGTCGCATGCACAAGTTACCGGGGTAAATCCGGCCTGTACGGCGCTGGCAGGATTGGTTCCATGGGCACTGGCAGGAATCAGCACCTTATGGCGGTGTCCCTGTCCGATGCTTTCCAGATAAGCACGGATGACACGCAGGCCGGCATATTCGCCGGCGGCACCCGAGTTAGGTTGGAGACTGATGCCTGCAAATCCGGTGATGGTCTTCAGCTCCTCACCCAGGTTGTGAATCAGCTCTTGCCAGCCGGCAGCCTGCTCTTGTGGAACAAGTGGGTGGATGCCGGTGAATTCCGGGCGGCTCAGCGGAAGCATTTCGGCTGCTGCATTCAGCTTCATGGTGCAGGAGCCTAAAGAAATCATGGAGTGAGCCAGTGAGATGTCTTTCCGTTCTAACCGCTTGATGTAACGCATCATTTCTGTCTCGGTGTGATAGAGTCGGAATACTTCATGTGTCAGATAAGAAGTGGTGCGACGCAGCGGTTCGGGCAATCGGGAAACTTCGGGAAGTCCGTCAATAGCAGGAACTTCTTTGCCTAATGCCTCTGCAAAGATGGTCAGCAGAACATTTACAGCCTGTTTGTCCGTGGTCTCGTCGATGCTCAATCCGATGTGGCCGTCGGTTCGATAATTCAGATTGACTTCGTGTGCCAGTGCAACAGTGCGTACTTGTTCTTGTGATACGCCTTCGGGCAGTGCAATGAGAAGTGTATCGAAGAAAGTCGGGTTCAGTTGGCGGCATCCCCAGTTTTCCAGAGTGTTTGCCACCAAAGCGGCCGAGTGATGGATGCGCAGGGCAATGTCGTGAATGCCTTCCGGTCCGTGCCATACGGCATACATACCTGCCATGGTAGCCAGTAAAGCCTGTGCCGTACAGATGTTGCTGGTGGCTTTCTCGCGTTTGATGTGTTGTTCGCGGGTTTGCAGAGCCATGCGGTAGCATAGATGTCCGTATTTGTCTTTGCTCCAGCCAATGATTCGTCCCGGCATATTACGTTTGTACTCGTCGCGGGTAGCAAAATAGGCAGCAGAGGGACCACCATAGAACAGAGGAGTACCTAAGCGTTGCGTAGAACCGAATACAATATCCGCTCCCCATTCACCCGGAGGTGTCAATAAGGCCAAACTCAGTATATCGGCTGCTACGGCTACTTTGCAACGGGCTTCATGTGCCTTTTCGACAAAGTTGCGATAATCGGGCACATTTCCGTTGGCATCGGGATATTGAAGTACGCAGGCAAAGAGATTGGGTGTAAACTCCAGTTCCTCATAACGGCCTACTTGCAGCGTGATGCCTTGCGGAATGGCACGTGTACGCATTACAGCCAGTGTCTGAGGAAAGATGCGTTCGTCTACAAATACCGTGTTGGCTCCATTCTTCTGTAAGTCACGCGGACGGAGGGCATACATCATGGTCACGGCTTCGGCAGCAGCAGTGCCTTCATCCAACAAGGAACAGTTGGCCAACGGCATACCGGTCAGGTCACAGACAGCTGTCTGGAAGTTCATCAAGGCTTCCAACCGTCCTTGTGATACTTCTGTTTGGTAAGGAGTATAGGAGGTGTACCATACCGGATTCTCGAATACGTTGCGTTGGATAACAGCCGGCGTGATGGTGTCATACCAGCCCTGCCCGATGTATGTAGTGTAGAGCTTGTTTTTTGCAGCCAATGCGGTGATGTGAAGAGCAAATTCATGTTCGTCCATCGCTTCCGGCAGGTCGAGGGGTTGTGGGAGCCGGATATTGGCAGGCAGGGTTTTATCAATCAGTTCATTTAGGCTTTGCACACCTATTTTACGAAGCATCACGGCTTCGTCGGTTTCGTTCACACCGATGTGACGGGTGTAGAATGGATGCTTGTTCATATTGTTGTTACTTTAGGTTTATTTTTGAATGTCAGATTCGGAAGAAAGGATTTTCTGCTTTTTCAATCCCTATGGTGGTGGGTGCTCCGTGTCCGGGATAAACAATGGTTTCGTTGGGCAAAACGAAGAGACGGCTGCAAATGTTTTCAATGAGTTGGTCAAAGTTTCCTCCTGCTAAGTCTGCCCGTCCGATACTTCCTTGAAACAGCACGTCGCCCGAGAACATGCAATGTTCGCTGGCACAATAATATACCAGGCTTCCGGGAGAATGTCCGGGGACGTGGATAGCTTCTAATTGTGTGTGGCCGAAGGTTATGATATCTCCATCATGCAGGTACTTGCCCAGCGGGACTGTTTTCTCCTGCAAATGAAAGCCGAACATACGGCTTTGTTTCGGAGCTTCTTCCAGCAGGAATTCATCTGCCTGGTTGGCTTCGGCTTTCCATCCGAATTCTCTTAAAAGGAATGGGTTGCCGAAGATGTGGTCTAAATGCAAATGCGTGTTCAGCAAGTGTTTTACATCTAACTTCTCTTTAAGGATGAAATCTTTCAGTGCCAGCTTTTCTTCTTCATAGAAGCAGCCAGGGTCGATAACTACCGCTTCGTTGGTTTCATCCCAAAGCACGTAGCAGTTCTCCGGGAACATATTGAATTCAAATCGCTTTATCTTCATGGTGGTTGATGGTGTTGATTTTTTAGTTGAGTAAATAAGTTTATCCGTTTATAGGAGGTGTGTCGACATGCAAAGCGGCTATCATGCAGCCCAGCCGAACGTATGTAGTACCTCCTTCATTTCAGGCTTTTCTTTTATTGATGGCTACAAATACGGCTTTTTTAGTTACGAAGAATTCTTCGTTGAAGAAATCTTTCAAGTCCCAAGTCAGTATTTCGTGTTTGAATGGTCTTATTTCGTTTTCTACCTCCCCTCCTTTCAGGCAGATAAGCCCATTGGGCAATGCGTTATGCTGGTGGGGCGAGATGTTTTTGCGGCAGGCTTTCACTAAGTCGGGCAGAGGCATGACAGCCCGGCTCACTACGAAATCGAACAACCCTTTCTCTTCCTCAACGCGCGAATGGCAAAAGGTTACATTCTTTAGTCCGATGGCTTGAGCCACTTCAGTAGCTACCTTTATTTTTTTGCCGATGCTATCTACCAGATGGAATTGCACATCCGGGAATAAAATGGCCAGTGGAATGCCTGGAAATCCGCCTCCGGTGCCTAAGTCCATTACTTGGGTGCCTTCCCTGAAGCGGATAACTTTAGCTATGCCTAAGGAGTGGAGTACGTGGTGTTCATACAAGTTCCCGATGTCTTTACGGGAAATGACATTGATTTTGGAATTCCAATCTGTATATAACTCTTCCAGTGAACTCAGTTGGCGTATTTGCTCTTCGTTCAATCCGGGAAAGTAATTCAATATTTGCTGCAGTTGTTCCATAATGATATAATCAGTCTGTGGGAGTTACCGGACAGAATCCAGGATTTTGGTTTCATCTTTCAGCAGGTGTGACATGATTTCGTAGGGGAGGGAGATCTCAATGGCTCCCATCACATAAGGTGCAATGTCATATACATTATAATAGAAAGTGATTCCTTCCTGTCCGATATAAAAATTCTCGGTAGGTACTATGTCGCCTGTGCTTCCATAGCCCAAGTCTTCCAATTCTTCGCGCGTAGCTACATGGTTGTCTGCCATCAGCTGATTCCAAAGCAGGTCTGTCAGGGCTTCTTCATAATTGTCGGTAAATAAATCTTTCAGGCGTATGGGAGTCAACGTACGCAAGTCCAGATTCAGAAAAGAAGTCATATAGATGCCGTGCGCCCCTCCCGTGTATTCTTCGAAACGCGTACGGTATACCAGGAGATTTTTGCTGTAAAGCTGCACCTGGCTTTGGATGTATTTATAGTACGAATACCAGGCACGTTGGTCGGCATCTCCAAATTCAGCTTCTTCTTTCCGATAGAGTTTCTCCAAATCGTTGCGGTAGTCGTTGACATATTGCTCTTTGTATCTTTTGACAGCTTCTTGCGGTTGAAAGGTCGAATAGGCGTCGCCGAAGCTGGCAGTCAGGAAATAGCGGTTCAGGCTGTCTTTAATTTGTTCGTCATCCGACAGCCGTGCATAGGCAAAGTTTATTACCAGGTTACAGGCAGGTTTTGCTGTGTCGCCGAAGAGGTGTGCCGTTTCGTTCACCTGAATACTGTCGAACTCCACGGCCCATTTGTTCCTGTTCGTTTTGTTATTGCAAGAAAACAAAATAATGCTTGTCGCAAGCAAAAGGACAAGCTGGCTGACATTTTGCTTTTTCATTCTGAACTTTTATTTAAAAAACAATATTCATTTATTTAATCACCATGCACAAATATAGGATATATTGTCGAACCATCCTCTAATTTGCGAGATTTTTTTTCAATACTGTCCGGAGGAGGTGTCATTTAGCTGTTTCTATATTCCAGTGGGCTCATTCCGACATATCTTTTGAAATATTTTCCGAAGAATGAGGCACTGGGAAAGTTGAGTGAATAGGCTATTTCCTGCACGGTCATATCTGTCGATTTCAGTTTGGCTTTTACGTCCATTAATACTACGTTGGCAATGATATCCAGCACGTTTTTACCTGTCACTTGCTTCACGGTTGTGCTCAGATGCTGTAACGAGATGCCCAGACGGTCGGCATAAAACTGTGCATGCCGTTCGTGTGTATAGTTCTCTATGACCAGTTGGATGAGTTGGTGGCAGATTTCTTCTTTCCGGCTTTTGGCAATCCGCTGTTCTTGCGGATGAATGTTGTAGAGCCGGTCTATGACATACAGCATATTTTTCAATATTTCCTGAGACAGATGGGTGTCTGGTGGATAATCGCCTGTCGTTACTCTGGACAACAAGGCGAAGTAGTCATTGAAGTAAGAGGTTAATGTGTCATTGATGCTTAGGACAGGATATTCTAAAATCGTAGAGAAAGAACTTAATATGGATTGGATGACGTTGACTCCGGTCACGCAATGGGCAGAGAACCCGATGAAGGCCAGGCGGAACTTCTCCCTTTGCCCGTAAAACTGGATGATGGTGCCGGGCAGCAAGGTTATCAGGTCGCCGCGTTTGATTTCTGTTTCCATCAGATTAATAGAAACCGTGATCGACCCTTCTAAACAGAGTGCGAAGATGCACGCTTTCAGTCTGCATGACTGTTTGTAGATGTTCAAGACTTCTTCCGTCACATCCGTCCAGGCTATGACGTCAACGGGGAGGTCCACTTGTGGAAAATCCATACGCATATTGCTTCATTTTGTCTGCAAAGATAGACCTTTTCAAAGAATTGTTGCTATTTTTGTCCCGGATTTCAGAGCTTGTTTTTATTTTTAACCGACTGTTGAGAATCCGGTTTATAGTAAGCACAGAGAGGCTTTGGGGCGTTTGTCCGGCTGAAAGCGGCAGCACAGCTGACGGATTTGCAGCAGGAGCGGTGAATTATAGTTCTATGAGTGAGCTTGCACAAGCTTTATTCTACATGCTCTGTTCCTTCGTGATTCAATGTTTTATATAGGTTCATTCTTGTCATCTACTTATCAGATTATTGACTATGAATACAGAAATATCCGATTGGGGGCTTATCGAATACGAGAAAGCCTGGAAGCGTCAGGAAGAATGGTTCGACGCATTGGTAGAAGCTAAGCAGGGCGGGCAGGCATACGTCAATCACATCATCATGTGCCAGCATCCTGCAGTATATACGTTGGGGCGTAGTGGCAAGGAAGGCAATATGTTGTTGGGCGAAGAGCAATTGCGCCGTATCGGAGCTACCCTTTACCATATTGACCGTGGCGGAGATATTACCTTTCACGGCCCCGGCCAGTTAGTGTGCTATCCCATTCTTAATTTGGAAGACTACGCATTGGGGCTCCGCGACTACATTCATGTATTGGAAGAAGCGGTGATTCGTGTCTGTGCCTCTTATGGCATTCAGGCTGGGCGGTTGGAAAAAGCAACAGGGGTATGGCTGGATGCGCATTCACCCCGTGCGCGTAAGATTTGCGCTATCGGTGTCCGTTCCAGTCATTTTGTGACGATGCACGGGCTGGCTCTGAACGTGAACACCGATTTGCGCTATTTCAGCTACATCAACCCTTGTGGCTTTGTGGATAAGGGGGTTACTTCTCTGCAGAAAGAATTGGGGAGGGAGATTGATATGGAGGAGGTAAAGACCGGACTTTGCCGGGAACTGCTGGATCTTCTTTCTGCTTCTCGCAGAAAGGGAGAGTAAGCATTTGAATAAATACAGAGATTGAGATGAATATTTACCCAAAACGCAAATATCCGGAGATGCGGAAGTGCGTCTCCGGATATCTGCGTTTCTAAGATTTGTCACATTTACAAGGAAGCCACTGCTTCCTTCGAGAGTCCTGTAATATCTGCGATATCCTCTATCGGATAACCTTTGGCCTTCATTTTACGGGCATGCTCCCACTTCGCTTCCTTCTGCCCCTCTACACGGCCCTCAGCCCGCCCTTCAGCGCGGCCTTCTTCAAGTCCATCGGCACGTCCCTCATACCAGCCAGTCTTGTCTGTAACCTTTCTTTATTCAGATAACAAAGCAGATACTGTTTCTTCAGACACCGCTAATACAGAAGTTATATCTTTCACGGACATGCCACGCTGAGACAGATTCCGGACAGTTGTGCGCAAGATAGATTTTTGTTGTTCTATTTCTTGCGATTTCTGCTCAATCTCCTGAGTCTTCTGCTCAATCTCCTGGGTCTTCAGTTCAATCTCTTTATCTTTCATCATGATGGCTGTATCCCGTGCCTCTATTTCAGACAGAATTTCGTCTTCCACTTGCATCTCCCGTCTGACATCGGGAGAAGCTGCCGCCATCACCAGGCGGTTCACCAGCAACCGCCCTTCCTTATCCATGCCCTCGTCATTTATCTGAAGGAAATGGACATCCGTAGCCATCCGGCATTCCTGGTCGAAAACGCTCAGCAGACGTTCCAGATGATTGCGTGCCCGTCCCTGCAGGTAAGGGATTTGGACGATGATGCTGTCATGCGTCAGGCTTTCGATGAAAGGATCCGGAACGCCCTGCACGATATCCCGGTTGTCATAATCCAGATAACGGCGGCGTACATACACCACCGGTTCGTTCAGGTCTCCCAATTTATGTCCCAGGATATAAATTGAAATGATGGGCAAGCCGTAGCCGGTCCCGCTCCCCGACGACGAGATATTCTCCATATCCAGATATTGGGTGCCCAGATACTGGCGGAAACTCAGGGTCTCCGTCATCAGCCAGGTCTTCTGAAGCTCTATCAGCACCAACTGTTCCCTGCCCGCAGCATCCTTAATACGGGCTGAGAAATCAATGCGGAACAACGATATACGGGTCTGGCTAAGATTTGTATATTCATTGCGGCGCATCTTCAGGTCATGCACCTCCTGCTGCAGCAGGGCAGAAAGCAGCACCTTTGCCGCACGTTCATCTTCCATCAGGAACTTGAACACGGAATCGTATATCGGATTGGCGATAATGGTCATAAAGCGGGATGTTATTGGTTACTGATGCAAATATAGGGGATTCTATCGGCTTATGCAAGCTTCATGGAAAGTATTCGTTTGCGAATATAGAGGCTCACACAAACTCTGCGATATGTTTTTATTCATCATGGAACTGCGTTTGCAAGCTGCTCCTTGACAGGTTGACACTATATAATTGTGATAAAACATACGCGCGCCTACGCGAGACAAATTACGTTATATCATATTGTCTCGCGTAGGCGCGCGTAGTATAAAAGTTATATTTTGCTGTCACACCTGTCAAGGTACATCAAGTGAAGTTTGTCTCAACAACGGGTGATGCCTGTCTTTCTCGCTCAACACTACCTTGTCTGCCGGTATGCGCCAATCAATACCTAAATCCGGGTCATCCCAAGCTATCGCACCTTCACTTTGCGGAGCGTAGAAGTTATCGCACTTGTATTGAAAGATTACCTCCTCACTTAGTACACTGAAACCGTGTGCCAGACCGCGGGGAATGAAAAACTGACGATGGTTGTCTTCGGTCAACTCCACAGCTACATGTCGGCCAAAGGTGGGAGAATCTTTGCGAATATCCACTGCTACATCCAGCACCGCACCTTTCACTACCCGTACCAGTTTGCTCTGTGCAAAAGGTGGTTTCTGAAAGTGCAGACCACGAATAACACCATACGAAGATTTGCTCTCGTTGTCCTGTACGAAGGTTATTTTACAGACTTTCTCTTCAAACTTACGTTGGTTGAAGGATTCGAAAAAATAACCGCGGGCATCGAGAAAGAGGCGAGGCTCGATGATGACAACGCCGGGGATAGGGGTTTCGATTATGTTCATAATTGTAGTCTACTTATTGGGCAAAGATTTCAAACGTTCCAGACACGCTTTGTTTATTTGGGTGCGTTTCTTATCAAGAATCCATCCCCATTTGTTGAAATATTTAACAACTGAACAGATGTGATATTTCAGCAGTTTCCTGTTTTTGTATGACCCTTTTCCGTATGCGTGATAAATAGACACACCCGGATAATACATGGTTTTGGAAACTTCGCCTATCCGACGGCACAAATCCAAATCCTCCGCATACATAATCTTTTAATTTTAGTTCGCAGCAAAGTTATGCCTTTCAATTAATAGCCTTTTTTGACTGCTTACCGCTATTCACTTTAAAAACTTCAAAAAACCTTTTACTAAAAAAGTTGACATAAAATAGATAGCCGGTACTTTTTTTACATTTTCCACCATACGTAAGACATACCATTGTTTCCGAATCATATCCCATTTATCCCCAGAACGGCTGTTTTTAGATTCTCGATAAATGGCATGGATTTTATTTGTATTATATGCGGTGACGTTTCGAGTACGCATAATTGTCAACCAGAAAACATAATCTTCTTTGGGTGTTTGTTGAAAGCGAATATCACCAATTATTTTCCGCCTTAACAAGGCTGTCAAACAAGGGATGCCGTTACTCTCAAGAATATCCCAATAAGTAGAAACAGAACGTGCACACACAATCCTGTTATTACGTTTTCCTTGATAATTCATTTTTTCATAATTGGAATATACAAAATCAAAATCATTCATTTCCAGAAACTCCAATTGTTCTTCCAATTTATTAGGAAGCCAAGTATCGTCTGCGTCCAGAAAAGCGATATATTGCCCCTTGGCTGCTTCCAAGGCTATATTACGAGGCTCAGAAGGGGAACCCGTATTTTTATCGGTGCTTAACAATTTGATACGAGGATCTTTTATGCTATATTGATTAATTATTTTCACAGAATCATCTGTGGAACAATCATCCACAATCAATAATTCCCAATTAGAATAAGTTTGTAACAATACAGACTGAATAGTTGCTTTAATAGTATTTTCCGCATTGTAGCAAGGCACAATAACAGATATCAAACGTGAAATCTTCATTTGGAATAAAAAGAAAAGAATATGATATAACCTTATTCATAATTACTACTCTTAACTAGACTTAGACAATAAATGAGCAATACATAAATTGCTTTATACAAAGGGATTCTTGTGATTGCTGAAAATTTAAAATGCTTTCTCATAATTGTTCGCACAAAAGGATGAGCAGCACCAAGAATGCTTCTCCGGGTAGAATTGGAATAAAAAAGCAAAAACATGGCATCTATTTCAGGTTTTATCTTTTGATAGTAATGAGTATTTTTTAGTATATCTTCAATAAAAAAGGCAGCCTGTAATGTCTCTTCTGCATATTTCTCAGAACGAATGTGGGAAGCTGATTGTGCATATTGTATATAATTATACACCTGTTCGGACAAGATTTTAACTTGTCTAGAGGCACACACCAGTTGAATAAAGACTGCCGCATCTTCACCGATGCGTATTCCTTGAGTAATCTTTATAGAGGTGGTAAACAGCTCCTTGCGATACATCTTAGCACATAATTCCCAACCATATTTCCCGCAAAGAACTTTCTTTAGATAGTCCATGGAAGGCAACTTGCATGGGTGCAGAATCTTACGACGGACAGACTGGCCTTTCACTATATTGAATCCCGAAACGACAATGTCCGTATCCTCATCAAACGCACGAAGCATTTGTTCCAAAGCATTCTCTTGCAAAGTATCATCCACATCCAAGAAAGTTATAAAATCACCGGTGGCTTTGCTTATACCATACTCACGCGCTTTGGCAGTACCTTGATTGGATTGAGAATACATCTTAATACGTTGATCTTGCAATGCATAATTTGTCAATATATTAAGAGTATTATCTTTACTACCGTCATTTACAAATATTGCTTCCCAATCATGATACGTTTGTATAAACAAAGAAGTTACACATGATACTATATATTGTTCACTGTTGTAACAAGGAATAATTATAGAAAGAGGATAAGACATAATTATATGATAATTAGAGAACAAACTTCTAATAACCAATTTTAGGGTGCAATGAAGACAAGAGCTTATATCTATTCAACGACCGTTATTCTATGCTATATACATCCGATCTTTTAATATTTTCTCCAGTAAAATGGTATTTTTACGAATACTTACTTTATTTCTCAATAAATTGAATCCTTCACTATAATCAATCTCAACTGTTGTCTTTAATAGCTGATTGATTATGGTTATCAATTCGTAAATATCATTTACAACATAACCTATACAAACGTTCTTCAACAAATAATCAAAATAATCATTATGCAATGCCAAAATCGGCTTACCAAACTTTACAGCATCCATAATAGCTCCGCTAGCTGTAAGCTTATATGAATCGGAAGGATATAAATAAAGTATATAGTCTAATGATTGTATAGCTTCTTCAAAAATATCTCTAGGCAACAAGTTTTTATTTCCAATCCATTTTATATTTCGATAAATAGATACATCTACTGTTTCAACCTTTCCTATTGCTTTTATTATTAATTTTCCTTCTTTTATGGGATTACTCAATTTCTCCGAAAGAATTAACAAAGAATCAAGCCCCTTCTCTTTTGTCATTACTCCTACAGTTCCAATAGTTAACACTCTTTGTTTCTTATTTATAATACAATCATCCATAAAATACGGGTGACAAATGGAGTATATATTTGAAGAAATAGCAGGAAAAATATCACAAAGATTACTCTTAATAGACTCACCTAAAACCAAGAGAATCGCTTCATTTCTCTTAAATAAATGTTTCAAACTTAATCTATGGAACAGACGATACCAAAATGCAGGTTTCAATATTGATATATTTTGTTTGAGTTGAAGTTCCAGTTCCCCATGCATCACAAACACAACTTTCTTCTTCAATAGATAATTTAGGAACAAGATAAGAGGCATAGAAAGAGGATTGGTATAATTAAAAAAAAGAATAGTCTTTTTCCCTAAAAAAATATACTCTGCTATTGTAACGAAAAATCCCAATATAGTTCGAATAAAAGTACCTAATTTTGTATTTGCCTCGCAAATAGGTCTCCTATGAAATATAATAGAACTTGCTTCATCCCCAATGTGTGAATAGTAATACTTTTTAATATTTTTAATAGACGATTTACCGGCATAGTATTGAACATCATCGAACAAATGTGTACACATAATGACCAATGCCGTATTAATAATCTCGTGAAATGAGTGAACCGAAAAGTAGTCAACAATTTTTACTCTATTATTCATCTGAAGAAACAAAATTTATAAGGGATATATACATCATAATAGTTCATTACAATACCATTAAATCTAATGAAAAAATAGATTATCAATAAGGAAACAATTATATAGACTGTGCCTCTGTTCATCCTCATTGTAAAGATATAAGGTAGCAGCATAATCTGAGCCATATCCGTAAATACTGTTAACCGAGCTAGAGCTACAGATAAAGGAACGGTTATTAGAAATAATATAAAACTATATAGATACATGTTGAAAAAAGCATTCAAACAATAATCATTTTTACGTCTTGCATTGAGTAGGAAAAGAGGAATAAAAAAATAAAAACTCCTATTTACACATCCTCTTATCATTACCTGTATTGGTGAATAAATCATTCCAAATGTTTCGTTGGATTGATCCATATAATACGATAACTTACTTTCAAAAAAATCTCCACCAAAAATGAATAGCAAATTGGAAAATAAATGTGATGTAGTAACTGCCATAACAAAAACAATAGCAATAGCACACATTATATATTTAGCAGGAATATACTTTTTCCATAAAAAATAAATAGGTAGAGTTATCAAGGCCGTATAATGAAAAGTTGTGGCAATGATAATAGTTACTAAATAGAAGTACCATTTTCTTTCAATAATGTATTTCCATGAAAAAACAAACAAACTAATTGCAATTGTTTGTCTTACTGGGAATAGATGAGCGAATATTACACAAAACCAAATGAATAATGAAAAAAAAGGAAAAGGAGAATATTGTTTAATCCGTTTTGCAACTGGAAGTATACATAATAATGCCATTATTCCTAAATGGAAAGTATATGAACCATTAACCAGCTGATAATTAATAAAACAGAGCCAGGTATATCCAAACTCCAGATATCCTGATTCTGGTGACACTCCTACTTGAATATAGTATTCATAATAAGAACTCCAATCAGTTCCGTTTTCCCAACGAAAAGTAGAAAGAAATATTATTACACAAACAACTCCCCAATAAGCCACTTTATAAAAATTGGGGTTATCTTTAATTCTAAATTTCGCTAATTCCCCAAAGGATATTAGAGCTAAGATATAAAATAGTACGTATAAATACATTTATAAAGTAAATGTCCAATTTTGATGCATCCTCTGTTTTTACAGATAATACATTTAAAAAAATTCCATAATCGCGGTTACCCACAATTATCTTGGTTAACTATGGAAATCATTTATTTTCAGATAGTTTTTTTCAATATGAGAACAACTTTCCGCGGGAGTATACTTTTCAGAGAACTTTTTATAGATACAAGTATCCAAGTCTTATAATAAAAGAATTTCCATGATATAGTATCTTTCCTACCATTAATCCTTGCATCTTCTTTCAAGCAGACTAAACAATTTCTACTGGAAACACCATCTACAGCATCGAAATTTGAAATACAAATCGATAAATATGAAAAACGCCTACTCAACATATATTGTTGATAAAAGAAATTATAATCCCCTGATATTTTATATTTTAAACTGAACTTATATTTTTTCATTATATTCATTTTCACAAAAGCGGATTGATGACAAAAAATCATGTGTTTTCTAAGTTCCGATAAAAAAAAAGGTTTACGTATAATATCCCCCCACTCATATATATATTTTGCATCTCCATAAACAATATCTGCAACCTGTCCCTCCATGAATGTACAAACCTGTGCCAAAGTATTGGCTTCATAAAACGTATCCCCACTATTCATAAAATTAATCCATTCCCCCGTTGCCGCCTTTATCCCCTTATTCATCGCATCATAAATCCCCTTATCCGGCTCGCTCACCCAATATGCCAATCTATCCGCATATTTCTTGATGATGTCAACGGTTCCATCCGTACTGCCACCGTCAATAATGATATACTCTACATACGGATAAGTCTGGTTCAACACAGATAACATCGTTTTTTCAAGGGTCTGGACAGCATTGTAACAGACCGTTACTACAGAAATTTTCATAAGAATATTTAGAGGGTATCAGTCTATAAATTCAGTTATTATATCTTCTTATCTTGATAGGTATCGCACCTTCAGGTACCGAATCCACCACTAAAGCCAAATAACCACCACCTCCGGCACCTGTCATCTTCCAAGCCAGGGAATGATGCCCCCAGGTGTCAATGTAATCTTGAACACCTTCTGCCATCATGGATGGAAACATGGCAATCTGTGCTTCAAATGAAGCATGGTATGCTTTGGCGAAAGCCGTTAAATCTTTAGCCAATATGGCATTCCAACAATTTTCTGCTGCCATAGTCAATGCCTTTACCTTTTCCGTTGTAATATCTTTCCCTTCCACGACAGATGTGCCCGGACGGCGCGGGAACATAGGTACCAAGCACAGATGGCTTTCCAGCCAAGACAAGATTTCTTCATCATGGCAGGTTTCTATGCGCGACGGCCAATAGCGGTTGTCATAATAATGGCGACACAACCCGGACATGCAGATGCCAATAGCATCTTGTGCTCCAGAAATATGTCCTTCACGTTCCGGATCATTCTCAAAACAAAACAGCAGCTTGGCCAACATTTCCTCATTGTAGGCAGGCAGTTCGTAAGGCCATATCTTACGTGCCGCATTGCGGGTAGAGGTTGACATACCGGCACGTTCCATAAAATCAATCGTAGGCTCTATGGATATGGTTATTGCCCACCCGGCACCATAGCAGGAAACGTAGGGTTGGTCAATCCAAGTTCCAGCGAGGTCTATTCGATAAGGAAGATGTGAACCAACCTTACGCAAATCAGTAGTGGAACGGGCTTGCAAACCAGCTTCCGGCATACGCTTCAGTTCAATGTATTCAATACCGTGTTGCCGACAAAAATTCCTTTTTTCTTCCGAACCACCATCGCTGTTGACCACGAAAATATCCGGTTTCACTCGCTCAACGGTTTCAGTGAAATCCATCAGTCCGGACCCCGAATTTATAAAGGCATCCGTCACATACCGGATGGCTTTTACCATGTACAACCGTTCGCGCTCAGAATAAACTGTTTTACGTTTCTTCAATTGTTCAATGGTAGCATCCGATCCGATGCCAACATATAAGTCACCGTATTGCGAAGCTTCTTTGAAAAAGGCTACATGACCGCTATGAAGCATGTCGTAGCAGCCGGAGACAAAGACACGTTTGTGCATTGCCGTTGTATTCATAATGATATATTGTAATTATTTTTAATTACCTGAAATCTCCTAACTAAATTAACTTAAATGAACTCATCTACTCTTCAAACAGATATTTATTGTTTTACGTATACATTTAGTGATAAAATTCTTGCAAGTGATGAGCCCATAATAAAAATAAAAATCAAGAGGAATTCTAATACGAGGGGTATCTGCATCATTTTGCTTAGTTTGCAAATCCCGATATAGTTGATTATAACTATCTATAGTCTTACACATGGGAAAATCCCGCAAGGTTGTCTCCCGGGCATGCTCACCTAAAGTAGTCCTTAACTGTTCGTCTGACAATAATAGGTTACAATATTTTATAATATCTTCCTTGGAAGACGCTACCAATGCATTATAACCATTAATTAAACGTTCTTTAGGCGCATCTGGTCCATAATAAACAACAGGCTTTTTTAACAACATGGCATCCCCTAGAGTGCCGTCTATAGATGAATAAGCAGACAATGGTAAGTAATATAAAAACACATCGAAGTTTTTTAACACTTCCAGCCATTTTTTATAAGGCAATCCCTGAATGATTTCGACAGTATAATCATCACGTTTTCTCGCCTCTTTTTTTATCCATCTGTCATCACCATTTCCTACAATCACAAAATGTTTAGGAGAATTAATACCATCAAAGATTTTAAACATATCTTTAGGACACTTGTTTAATGTACTTCCTCTGCCATAAATTATTTCAAGTTTCTTCTTATCAGAAGTTTCTTCTTCAAGCACAGAATTCAAAATCTCCAATGTATACTTACTTGTACCAAAGTAGATCATTCTTTTTAGTTCTGATGGTATGAACGCATACAAAGAATCATTGTAAGCGGCTTTATCAATAAAAACCAAAGCTAAAGAATGTTTGATTTCAATCGGAGACAATAAGTGCAACTTGAATGATGGACGTTGACAAACTGTCGTTATGATATTAGGGTGCAAATGACGTCTATGCGCTTCCCGAACTAATTCTCTGAATAATTTAAAACCAGCAGATTTAAACCAATGTATAAAATCGTAATTTCCTGACAGATATTCTTCAATTATCTCTTTTCCGCTTTTCTTAAAAACAAAATGCTCAGGTAGCGTACAATTCCTGCATGCTATTATATATTTTTCTAATTTAGGATTAGACTTAATTGTTTCAATCAATGCAATTGAAGCACCTCCAGTAATCTCATAATAATCTATACAATATATCACTTTATATTTGTACATATAATACATAGTCATTTTAAGGAGTAGAAAATATCTTATGCAAATAATAATTCTGTACCTTCGAATTATTCAATGTTTTGAAGAATAAAATTTTTCCATATTCTGGATAAGCATCATGCATACCATTACTAATCATTTTATCTGCATTTCTGAGATCTGTGTATATTACAATGCCGATTATTGGAAGAAGGAACAATAATCCTTTATTCTATCAAAGCGAAAATTAGTTTTCTTCATAATAAAACTCTCCAAACATTGGCGGATATAGGGTTCGTGGTTGTAAGTTATGCAGCGAATAGTAACCATTAAAGGCCGTTCTTCAATTCTTTCATTCATTCGTTTAAGGTATGAATATTGCACGTATCAATTAAATCGTCCCTGAATCAACATGAATATTCTGACCTGTAATACTTTTAGCACTGTCCGATAGCAAAAAGACCACCGTAGCTGCCACAGATGATATTAAAGTCGCTTGTTTTAAAGAGGTTCGTTTATATATCCTGTCTTTTTGTTCTTCTGTCAAAGAGGAACTCATGGCTGTTTCCATAAATCCTGGTACCACTACGTTAGACCGGATACCTAAACCGCCCCATTCACGAGCCGTATTTTTGGAAAAAGCTTCTAAAGCTCCTTTACTTGAAGCATACATGGCCAGTCCTTTATACCCTGTATGAGCACTTATAGAAGAGATATGTATAATGCAGCCTGCTGTATGGTGTAACAACATGTTGCGTAATGCATATTTAGTAAACATCATAGGAGTAAGCACATTGACTGCATACATTTCTTCTAATTTGTTTAGATTCAAATTGGTGATAATGTCATCATAAGCCATCGCAGCATTATTGACATAACCATGTAACACTACTTTATTGCCAAGAAACTCTTTAAACACTACTTTATAAGCGTTCTCAGCATCTGACAAATCGACATTCTTAAAATAGACAAAACCCTTATACATATCTTCAAGTTGCTGAAACTCTATTGTATGGGTTCTAGCTATACCATATACAGTATGCCCCTGCTGGAGCAACTGACGGCAAATTTCCAATCCTACTCCCCGGGAACAGCCAGTTACTAAAATATTCATACGCGTTTTAATTTTCCTGTACGGGTTAAAGACAAATGTTCTACAAAAATCACTTTACGGGGTATTTTAAAATCCTGTAAGTGGATGGATAACTTTTTCCTGATATCCAGCTCACTGAGTACATATCCCGGCTGTTTAACGACTTCAGCAAATAACATATTACCCAAGATGGAATTAGTTTTTCCATAGACATAAGCCTGCTCTACCCCCTCGATATTACAAATAGCTTCTTCCACTTCATTGGGGTTGACTTTATATCCACCAACATTAATAAGCTCATTTTTCCGGCTGACGAATCTAAACATGCCTTTGGATTCATCAACCCATTCTACGATATCACCGGTATGATAATAATCATTCTGATAAATAAAGCTGTCAGATTTTCCTAACAAAGATTTATGTACCAATAATTCACCTTCAGGAGATATCTTACATTTATCCACGATGCTATCAGGTATTTGGAAGTTTTCTCCCTTAGCCACAAATAAAGAACCGGCCTCTGTAGAGGCGTATATGTTGGTCAGCTTTGCAGCAGGAAACAATTTGAGAATATTCTCATAAAGAGAGGTGTTTGATTTTTCCCCACCCAAAGTTATTCTGCGGACAGAACAGAAACTTTGATCGGCAGGAAGAAGAAGCCGGTAAAAAGTTGGAGTGGCAGATATATGAGTTATATGATAGCGTTGTATAAGTTCAAATACGGTCTTGCGGGGCTGGTTAAAGCTATTTACCAATGCATTCTTATTGGCAAATGCCTGAAAAAATACCTGCAAGCCGGCCATGTGAGTCGGATTATAAGCAAACAGCCAAATGTCTTCAATATGTTTGTCTGAACGACGTACGGATCGTGTTAATGTACCTATTGTATGTACTACTTTTTTAGGTTGCCCTGTCGTTCCTGAAGTAAAAATCGTTATTTCAGACGAAGAAGAAAGAACTGTATCCCGAAAAGTTTCCCAATTGTTCCAAGCTGACGCTTCTTTAATACTCCTAGGTTTATTGATTTCTCCGACTGCCAATGAATTGATTTCCTGTTCTGACATGTCTGAATCTATCAATACCAAACTTTCATTAAAAGCCAAAGCGGTCAACAGATTAAAGAAGTAGTCATACAATGAATGAGTGCGTAAAACTGGGATATAATCCTTACATGTTTTAATCTGACTTAGTAATAAATCATAACTATATATGTCAGAATCATCAACCAAGAAAGTATCCATTACTTATTCAGTTTTTCAAGAATTTCACCGATTGTTGATACCAGACCATCCTCAAATACATCCACTCCATATTCATCCTCCAAACGGACGGTCAATTCTGCCAAATCAAAAGAAGTAAATCCTACATTGTCCCGCAAATCATCTGAAGCAGTCAGCTTTGTTAAAGGAGACATTCCTTTACTTTCACGAATTTGATTGATAATCTTCAAGATTTTTTCTTCCATGTTGTACTTGTTTTAATTGATTTTCTAATATCCGATATTTTTTTGATCTTGGTATAATTTTTTTCAGGGGATTACCGCAATATATTACATCGCTGATGCATGAATGATCAACCAATGATAAAGCTCCTATTGCAACTCCTTCTTCTAACGTAACTCCAGGCAATATGACGGATGCACATCCTATGATTACATGCTTATTTAAAATAACTGGAGCATTTGTCACGTTGGTGAATTGAACTGGAACCATCGGATTAGTCATGTAACGACCAGAATAATCATCACTACTTGAATAAATACTAACTCGACCTGAAATAGAACAGAAATCCGAGATAATTATGTCTTCCGCACCTATGAGTGAAGTATAACAAGCAATATGTACATAATTTCCGATAATTATTCTCTTGCCTGCCGACAGTATACAAAAGTCATCAATGCGGACATTATCTCCTATTGAAATATGGGAGATACCGTAAAAGCTAGCTTTCCGACTAATTTTACACCCTTCACCCACAGACTGAAAACCCATAGATGAAAGTTCTTCTTCAGTATAAAATGATGTCATTATTTTTGTATGCAATTTATTACCCGTTCTATATCTTCCTTTGTCAGGTTATAATACATCGGCAGACAAATTACACAGTCTGCAATTTTCGTAGCCACCGGCAGATTCTCCGGACGTGCCGACTCCAGTCCTCTGTAAGTAGAAAACTCACTGATCAGAGGATAGAAATAACGACGACCTAACACGCCGTTCTCTTTCATCTTGAAATAAAGTTCGTCGCGCGTCATGCCGTATGCTTCCGCGTCAATGAATATCGGGAAGTAGGAATAGTTGTGGCGCACGCCCGGCATATCTTCCACCACGCGGATGCCTTTCACGTCGCGCAATGCCTCACGGTACTTGATGGCTACCTGACGACGTGCCTCAATGGCTTCATCCACCTGCTTCAGGTTCAACAAGCCGTAGGCGCTGCGGACTTCATCCATCTTGCCATTGATGCCGGGGGCTATCACGGTCGTCTCACCTGCAAAGCCGAAGTTCTTCAGGTAGTCGATGCGCTTCTTTGTCTGCTCGTCGTGACATACCAGTGCGCCGCCCTCCACCGTGTTGTAGACTTTCGTGGCATGGAAACTCAACGTAGACATATCACCGGCTTCTAGAATGGACTTGCCGTTTACCTCTACTCCAAAGGCATGGGCGGCATCGTAAATGACTTTCAGACCGTACTTGTCGGCGATCTCCTGAATGCGTTCCGTGTCGCAAGGCTTGCCATATACGTGCACCGGCATGATAGCCGTGGTCTTGGGAGTAATGGCTGCCTCTATCTTGTCTGGGTCAAGGTTGCAAGTCTCCGGATCAATGTCTACAAACACCGGCTTAATCCCGTTCCACCACAACGAATGAGTGGTGGCTACAAAGCTATAAGGGGTGGTAATGACTTCACCGGTGATGCGCAGGGCCTGCAAGGCGCACATCAAAGGCAAGGTGCCGTTTGTGAACAGGCTGATATAAGGCACTTTCAGATACTCGCACAAAGCCTTCTCTAACTCCTGATGATAATGGCCGTTATTGGTCAGCCATTTACGCCCCCAGATGTCTTGCAAATAAGGCATGAATTCTTCCAAAGAAGGAAGCAAGGGAGAAGTAACCGTGATTACTTTCTTTTCCATATTCGATATTTTAAGAAAAGTACACACTGATAAGACGGATGATGAAGAACACATCAGACTGGTTTACCTATATTCAGATAGCAACCACAATCTGCGTAAACACGTCTAATCCGCGTAATCCGTATGTAATGAATTAATGTTTTCTTTTCAGAAGGGAGAAAGCCATCTGTCTGGCCTCCAAATATTCAGGAAGCTGTAGCCGTTCATAAATCAGCACGGACAGACTGATGCCCAGCAGACACTGTAAAGGCAAAATCAGCCAATAGGGAAGGGACAATAAAGTCAGGCTCCACATGGCAGCAGCCGTCACAAAGGAGACTAGGAAAGTTGGCAGAATATCCTTTACCTGTGCTTTGGTTGGGTAGTCAATTAGATCGGCAGAATAATAACTATTCAGAAAAAAGGCTATGATTGAAGTTAAAACACTGCCCCATAGCATATATTCGATGCTGAACAATATGCCTAAAACTAGTGGGCCGATAGCAATTATCTTCTTAATGATTTCCAACCTCAGGAACAAATCGGAACGCCCCTTTACCTGCAAGATATTCAGGTTGATGGCATGAAGGGGATACAACATGCCGGAAAAACAGATAATCTGCAGAAATCCTACCGCAGGCAACCATTTCTCACCAATCAGCAATACAATCATCGGTTTTGCCACAGCTGCCATGCCCAACATGCAGGCAAAGCTAACCAGCATGGTGTTTTTAATAACCTTACGGTAAGCTTCCCGCAGGCGTTCCGGTTCATCTTGAATACTACTCAGTACCGGATAACTCACCCGTTGGATAACTGTAGTCAGGTTACTGGAAAATATCTGGTTAAACTGGTTGGCACGTGTGTATTGCCCCAATTGAGCAGAGGTGTAACAGCGGCCTATGACCAATGAATAGATTTCTTTAAATATGGTATCCAGTAAGCCGGAAAGTAATAACTTTGATCCAAATCCGAACAGTTCTTTAAAGCTCTGCATGGAAAATTCCCATACGGGGCGCCAAGTGCAATAAATCCACAGGAACACTGTGTTTAGCAACTGACGGGACAACTGCTGTCCGACCAGACTCCAGACACCCATACCAGCCAATGCCATGCCGATGCCGACAACACCGCTGCTGATAGAGGCGATTAGAGAAACCTTGGTCTGTGTCTTAAAATTGATCTCCTTGACAAACAGAGTGCGGGGAATGATAGCCAGCGCATTGATGACCAATACCCAGCCGATAACCCGCATGACTTCCATCAGCAACGGTTCTTTAAAAAACACACTGATGGCGGGAGCCGCCCAATAAAGGAGAACATAAAGGATTACACTGACTGCCAGATTGAAAAAGAAAACTGTATTATAATCAATCCGTCCGGCATCCGTTTTCCGAATCAGTGCATTAGAAAAACCGTTGTCAATAATCGAGTTGGATACGGCAATGAATATCGTGAGGATAGCCATGATACCGTATTCCGATGGAGTCAGCAGGCGGGCCAGTACCAGTCCCACCAAAAAGGTGATTCCTGAACTAGAGAGATTGTCTATGAAACTCCAGCCGACACCCCTGACGGTTTTATTCTTCAAAGATTCAGACATTTGTATAAACGCCTAATTCTGGCTTTCCCGCCTTAAGACAGCATATTTACGATTCAGAAGTAAGCGGCTATCGAGGCTGCGATAAAGATTAAAATCCCGATTTTTATTCGGGCGTATAATAGTAAGCGGTCCTATAGTGACTACTTACTGATAATCTAATTCTCTATGTGTCATCTTTTGTCGCGTTGTTGGTACGACGCAAAATTGACACTTGGAATATGGTGAAACAATACGGCCGATTAATAGCTGCTTACATAATTTCAGTTCCACCCTCCCATTACTCACCCGTAGAGGTTCACCAACCTCTTCTTCCACTCCGGGAACGGGCATTTCGTCCGTATCTCATGAAACAAATCCAGGCAATAGCTCAGCAACTGTTCCGCTTCATCCAGTATTTTCTCATCACCCGCCAAGGCAATCAGGTTGGGGTTGGGGGCAGCATTCACTTGACGGCTGATGCCCAGCTGACCTCCCCGAATCGTCACCAAGGAGTTACCAGAGGCACCCGTCATCAGATCGATGACTTTCGGACAAGGTTTCTCCAACATACGCATCAGCTTTTCCGGTTCGTTGTGCCCGATGATGAGTTGGAAATAATCCCCCCAATCGGCAAAAAGCATCTGGCCGTCAGCGGCAGGGATCAGATGGATGATGCCATAAAAACCTCCTTGCAACTTGAAAACATATTCGATGTAGTCTTTTCGGAATATCAGGCTCAGGCTGCTGCCACATGTGAAAGTGGCCCCGGCGGTACGTTGAATGAAAGGTCGCATGACGGTAGCAATTAATGGTTCAGAAACTAAAGTGCATTTATCTCATCCACGCTCAACTTCGTAAACAAGGCTATGTCCTCCGGAGAAATACCTTGCGACTTCATCATCCGGGCGATACTCATACGTTCCTCTTCACGCCCCTTTTCAAGACCTTTTTCAAGACCTTCCGCACGGCCTTCCGCTAACCCTTTTGCATGCCCCTTGTCTTCTGCTGTCTTCATCACACTGTACCAGTCGCGGTATGCCTTCAGGCTATCCTCATACGCCACCAGGTCCGGACGGCTGAAACGGGCGATCTCTGCCGCTTCAAACAAACGGGTGAACACGCGTTCCTGCAAGGCGACGGGACGTTCCATCAGGCGGGAAAGGTTGCGGAGCACAAACAGCCACTTGTCGAACATGGTTTCCAACTC
>NZ_NFJV01000014.1 GCF_002160055.1 Mediterranea sp. An20 | reverse complement strand
AGCATGACGGACGACGAGACCTACATGGGCGAATCGGTAGGCGAAGCCTTCAACATCCGCGGTGCCATCACCGCCGGTGTGGACTATTTCTTCACCGAATCATTCTTCATCGGTGCCGAGATTGATCCTTTCGCTTACACCTACAACCGTACGCTTATCAAGCCTCAGGAAGGTCTGAGCAACCTGGATGCCAACAGCCACAACTTCGGCATCTTCGCTGCACCGACCTTGAAGATAGGATTTCTTTTCTAAGCCTCGTAAACTTAGAACTGTGCCCGCTGCACTCTCCGGCGGCGGGCTTCCGGGTGCGCTACAAGGGGCGCACCCTTTTTTTATTGGCAATCGGGAGGCTCTTCAGGCGTTGGGAAATGAAAAAAACGTTATCTTTGCACCTGTAAACCAAAGTAGTTTTTATGCAGACCACTCCGCTCTTAAAGGCTTCGGGTCGGTTGCCCGATGCCCGACGCTATAAAATAGTATTCATTATCTGGCTGGTTATCTCCCCCTGCTTTCTGATTTTTGGGGAACGGATAGCTTGGCCGAGGGATTTATTCGAATGTCTGGTGTCTGTCTATTTCACTTGGGGCTTGTGGCAATATGCCAGGCTCAAGGGTAGCCGGTCGTCGTCTTTTACGTGGCTCATTGGCTTGACGCTTGCTACGATGTTGTTTGGGTTCATGGATGATAAGAAGGCGTCAGAGATGGACGACGGACAGTTGTTCCTGGCTCTTTTGTCGCCTATTTTGTTGGTGGCTCTCTATGTAGCTATGTTTAATACAGGAATGGCTCTCAGGAAGATACGGGAGAAATACATGTCTCGTGTTGTCTTTGCCTATTTGGGCTTCTCGGCTTTAGTGTTTGTGGGTTCGGCTCTGGTGTACTATCAATATAAGATAATGCCGATGGAAATAGACGCAATGTTTGATTGGATGCCTTACGCCTCGGACGTTTGTTTTTATTTCCTTTGTTGCCGGTTCTTTTTGCTGAAGGAAAAGCAGGAAGAAGGCCGCAGGATGCAGGCAGGCGGCCGGTAAGAGGTGTCGGGCAGAAACATGCGCAGCAGGTCGGGAGTCGGAACGGAGAAACTTGCCGGTGTCGGGCTTTTTCCGGTGTTTTTCGTGGAAAAACAAGCAGAAAGTTTTGTAAATTAAGAAAGTATACGTACTTTTGCCGCTCGAATTTGACATTCTATGTTTAATTATTAAATTTTAAAACCAAAAAAATGATTGTAGTACCTGTAAAAGAAGGCGAGAACATCGAAAAGGCGCTGAAGAAATTCAAGCGTAAATTTGAAAAAACCGGAGTTGTGAAGGAATTGAGAAGCAGACAGCAGTTTGATAAACCGTCTGTAATCAAGAGACTTAAGAAAGAACGTGCTATCTACGTTCAGAAACTTCAGCAAATGGAAGATTAATTTTTCGTAAAGACCTTTGATTTTTTGAATTCTTTTTCCTACTTTCGTTGCACAATTTCATAAGAGAGTTGTAACGATATGGAACTGATAGATTCCTTTCTTGACTACCTGCGCTATGAGCGTAATTATTCACCGGAAACGGTGAAGGCTTATGGCAGTGATCTGCTTCAGTTTGAAGCGTTCCTGGAAGGTGAGAATGGAGAAAGCAAGCCGCTTGCCGAGGCCGGCTCCCGCGAAATCCGCAGTTGGATGGTTATGCTGTTGGATGGGGGGTATTCGTCGACGTCGGTCAACCGGAAATTGAGCACCCTGCGGTCCTTCTTTAAATACCTGCTGAAGCAGGGCGTCTGTCAGGCAGACCCGCTGCGGAAAGTTATGGGACCCAAAAACAAAAAGAGGCTGCCTGTCTTCGTGAAGGAAACGGATATGGACAGACTGCTGGATGACATCGATTTCGGGCCGGGCTTTAAAGGATGTCGCGACCGCGCGATTCTTGAGACGTTCTATCTGACAGGGATGCGCCTGTCTGAACTGATAGGACTGAAAGATGAAGACGTGGATTTTCTGGCTTCCTGTTTTAAGGTGACGGGAAAACGGAATAAACAGCGGCTGATACCTTTTGGCGAGGAGCTGAAAA
The DNA here is from genome assembly GCF_002160055.1 of Mediterranea sp. An20. Lineage (GTDB taxonomy): Bacteria > Bacteroidota > Bacteroidia > Bacteroidales > Bacteroidaceae > Bacteroides > Bacteroides avicola. The sequence continues at coordinate 92,415 of NZ_NFJV01000014.1, read as the reverse complement.
AAGACTTGCTGGAATATGTCAGGCAGCGGTCGGACGCCGTAGGAGCGAAGACAAACGCGTTTTTTGTTCGTGAAAACGGTGAACAATTATACCGCAGTATTGTTGAAGATATTGTGAAGCGAAATCTCTCCAAGGTGGTGACGGTAAAGAAACGGTCTCCCCACGTGCTGAGGCATACCTTTGCGACGTTAATGCTGAACCACGGCGCTCAGCTTGGATCTATTAAGGAACTGCTGGGGCACGAAAGTCTGGCGACGACCGAAGTCTATACGCATACCACTTTTGAGGAACTGAAAAAAATGTATAACCAGGCTCATCCTCGGGCCTAAATAAAAGGAGGTAAGTATGGAAGTAAGAATTCAATCGATTCATTTCGACGCATCCGAACGTCTGCAGGCCTTTATTCAGAAAAAAGTGCAGAAACTGGAACGGTTTTACGATGATATAAAGAAAGTAGAGGTGTCATTGAAAGTAGTGAAGCCAGAGACGGCCGAAAACAAGGAAGCCGGTGTGAAAATACTGGTCCCGAACGGTGAGTTCTACGCAAGCAAAGTTTGCGACACGTTTGAAGAAGCAGTGGACTTGAGCCTGGATGCTTTGGAAAAACAGCTGGTGAAATACAAAGAAAAGCAAAGGAATAAATAAAATCCCGGTAAAAATTTTGCGGGTAAAAAAATAATGCCTAAATTTGCAGCCGTTTCGCAAAGGTCCCTTCAACGGAACGGTTGCATTTTTGTGAATGCCTCTTTAGCTCAGTTGGCCAGAGCACGTGATTTGTAATCTCGGGGTCGTTGGTTCGAATCCGACAAGAGGCTCGATAATTAAGCAGGGCAAATACCAGAGTGGTCAAATGGGGCAGACTGTAAATCTGCTGGCTTATGCCTTCGGTGGTTCGAATCCATCTTTGCCCACCCTCACTTTTGCTGTTATAGCTCAGCGGTAGAGCACTTCCTTGGTAAGGAAGAGGTCCCGGGTTCAAGTCCCGGTAACAGCTCTTGCGTACGAAAGCTGATTATTAATCAAATAAATAACAAGTAAAGCTATGGCTAAAGAGAAATTTGAACGTACCAAACCGCATGTTAATATTGGTACAATTGGTCACGTTGACCACGGTAAGACTACTTTGACTGCCGCTATCACAACGGTATTGGCAAAGAAAGGTCTGTCTGAAGTTAAGTCTTTTGATCAGATTGATAATGCTCCTGAAGAAAAAGAGCGTGGTATCACGATCAATACTTCTCACGTTGAATATGAAACTGCAACTCGTCACTATGCGCACGTTGACTGCCCGGGACACGCTGACTATGTGAAGAACATGGTAACTGGTGCCGCTCAGATGGATGGCGCTATCATCGTGGTTGCTGCTACCGATGGTCCGATGCCTCAGACGCGTGAGCACATCCTGCTGGCTCGTCAGGTGAACGTGCCGAGATTGGTAGTGTTCATGAATAAGTGCGACATGGTAGACGACCCCGAAATGTTGGAGCTCGTTGAAATGGAAATGCGCGAACTTCTGTCTGCTTACGATTTCGACGGTGACAACACTCCGTTTATCCAGGGTTCTGCTCTGGGCGCATTGAACGGCGTTGAAAAGTGGGAAGAGAAGATTATGGAGCTGATGGATGCTTGCGATACTTGGATTCCTCTGCCTCCGCGTGATATCGATAAGCCTTTCTTGATGCCTGTTGAGGACGTGTTCTCTATCACAGGTCGTGGTACTGTTGCTACGGGACGTATCGAGGCTGGTATTATCAAGGTAGGTGACGAAGTTGAAATCCTGGGTCTGGGTGAAGATAAGAAGTCTGTTGTTACGGGCGTTGAAATGTTTCGCAAGATTCTGGATGAAGGTGAAGCTGGTGATAACGTAGGTCTGCTGCTGCGTGGTATCGACAAGAACGAAATCAAGCGCGGTATGGTTCTCTGCAAACCGGGTCAGATTAAGCCTCACTCTAAATTCAAGGCTTCTATCTATGTCTTGAAGAAAGAAGAAGGTGGTCGTCACACTCCGTTCCACAACAAGTATCGTCCTCAGTTCTATCTGCGTACGATGGACTGCACCGGTGAAATCACTCTGCCGGAAGGCGTAGAAATGGTAATGCCGGGCGATAACGTGGAAATCACAGTTACGCTGATTTATCCGGTAGCCTTGAACGTAGGTCTGCGCTTCGCTATTCGTGAAGGTGGTCGTACGGTAGGTTCTGGTCAGATTACTGAAATTCTTGACTAATAGAAGATAAAGGTATGAATCAGTTCCCGGATTAAATTTCGGGAACTGATTATGTACAAACGGGAGTAGCTCAGTTGGTAGAGCACCGGTCTCCAAAACCGGGTGTCGGGAGTTCGAGCCTCTCCTCCCGTGCTAATATTTAGACAATGAAAAAGATTGTTACTATATTCAAGGAATCTTACGACGAACTTGTTCATAAAGTTTCGTGGCCTACGTATGCAGAACTGACCAGCAGCGCAGTGGCTGTTTTATATGCTTCCCTGCTTATTGCGTTGGTGGTGTTCATTATGGATTTCTGTTTCCAGAACATTATGGAGTTTGTTTATCCTCATTAAATTAGAGCAGAATGTCTGAGGTGGAAAAAAAGTGGTACGTGTTGCGTGCCATCAGTGGAAAAGAAGCTAAGGTGAAGGAATACCTGGAAGCTGACATAAAGAACAGCGACCTTGGCGAATATGTGTCTCAGGTATTGATTCCTACTGAAAAGGTTTATCAGGTTCGCAATGGTAAGAAAATTGTGAAAGAAAGAAGTTATCTGCCTGGTTACGTTTTGGTAGAAGCAGCTCTGGTGGGTGAGGTGGCTCATCGTTTGAGAAACACGCCTAATGTGATTGGGTTCTTGGGAGGATTGGACAAACCGGTTCCCCTGAGACAGTCGGAAGTCAATCGGATTCTCGGTACGGTCGATGAGTTGCAGGATGCAGGTGAAGACCTGAATATCCCGTATCTGGTCGGTGAGGCTGTAAAGGTGAATTACGGCCCGTTCAGCGGTTTCAGTGGTGTCATTGAAGAGGTGAATGCCGAGAAGAAGAAACTGAAGGTCATGGTGAAGATATTCGGGCGGAAAACCCCGCTTGAGTTGGGCTTTATGCAAGTGGAGAAAGAATGATGCGGGTGTTACGCTGCGGAATTCTCGTCATTAGTGTAATATAAAAATCAATTTAAAATGGCTAAAGAAGTTGCTGGACTAATCAAGTTACAGATTAAAGGAGGCGCTGCAAATCCATCACCTCCCGTAGGACCTGCTTTGGGTTCGAAGGGTATCAATATTATGGAGTTTTGCAAGCAATTCAACGCCAGAACCCAAGACAAGGCAGGAAAAGTTCTTCCTGTAATTATCACTTATTATACGGATAAGTCTTTTGATTTTGTCATCAAGACTCCGCCCGTAGCTATTCAGCTGCTGGAGTTGACAAAACAGAAGAGTGGTTCTGCTGAGCCTAATCGTAAGAAGGTTGCTGAGATTACTTGGGACCAGGTTCGTACGATTGCCCAGGATAAGTTGGTAGACTTGAACTGCTTTACTGTGGAAGCTGCCATGAAGATGGTAGCCGGTACAGCAAGAAGCATGGGTATCACTGTAAAAGGGGAGTTCCCGGTTAATAACTAATAAACTTCAATTAGAATGAGTAAACTGACAAAAAATCAAAAGTTGGCTGCAGGCAAAATTGAAGCAGGGAAAGTATACTCTCTCAAGGAGGCTTCTCAATTGGTGAAAGAAATCACTTTTACTAAGTTTGATGCTTCTCTGGATATCGATGTGCGTTTGGGTATCGACCCGCGTAAGTCTAACCAGATGGTGAGAGGTGTGGTATCACTTCCTCACGGTACTGGTAAGGTGACACGTGTGTTGGTGTTGTGTACGCCTGATGCCGAGGCTGCTGCAAAAGAAGCAGGTGCTGACTATGTCGGTCTGGACGAGTATATCGAAAAGATCAAAGGTGGATGGACGGATGTGGATGTCATTATCACAATGCCGTCTATCATGGGTAAGATTGGTGCCCTCGGTCGTATTCTCGGTCCCCGTGGCCTGATGCCGAATCCGAAGAGTGGCACTGTGACAATGGATGTGGCCAAAGCTGTGAAGGAAGTTAAGCAAGGTAAGATAGACTTCAAGGTTGACAAGAGCGGTATCGTGCATACCTCTATCGGTAAGGTATCGTTTACGCCGGATCAGATCCGTGACAACGCAAAAGAATTCATATCTACTCTGATTAAATTGAAACCGACAGCAGCTAAGGGTACGTATATTAAGAGTATTTATCTTTCTAGTACAATGAGTGCGGGTATCAAGGTTGACCCGAAATCAGTGGAAGAAATCTAATAAAACGGACGAATAATGAGAAAGGAAGATAAAAGTACGATTATTGAGCAGATCGCTGCTACGGTTAAGGAATATGGTCATTTCTATCTGGTGGATGTAACGGCTATGAATGCTGCTGCCACTAGTGCTTTGAGAGCTGCTTGCTTCAAGGCTGGCGTGAAGCTGATGGTGGTAAAGAACACTTTGCTGCATAAGGCTCTGGAGTCTCTCGAAGGTGACTTTTCTCCGCTCTACGGCTGCTTGAAAGGCACGACTGCCGTGATGTTCTGCAATGTGGCAAATGTTCCGGCTAAGTTAATCAAGGATAAGGCTAAAGACGGTATTCCCGCACTGAAGGCTGCATATGCAGAAGAAAGCTTCTATGTTGGCGCTGACCAGCTGGATGCTCTCGTAGCTATCAAGAGTAAGAATGAGGTTATTGCTGAAATCGTTGCATTGCTGCAATCTCCGGCCAAGAACGTTATTTCTGCTCTTCAATCGGGTGGCAACACTCTTCACGGAGTCCTCAAGACTCTTGGCGAACGCACGGAGGCTTAATGCCTTCACAACCGGACTCCGTTATGCCGGAGTTCAAAATCAAACAATTTATTCAGTATTTAAACAATTAAATTCATACAAAAATGGCAGATTTGAAAGCTTTTGCAGAACAATTAGTTAACTTGACAGTAAAAGAAGTTAATGAACTTGCTACAATCTTGAAGGAAGAATATGGTATTGAACCTGCTGCTGCAGCTGTTGCAGTTGCTGCTGGTCCCGCTGCCGGTGGTGCCGCTGCTGCTGAAGAGAAGACTTCTTTCGACGTAGTTTTGAAGAGCGCCGGTGCAGCTAAACTTCAGGTAGTGAAGGCTGTGAAGGAAGCTTGCGGTCTTGGTCTGAAAGAGGCTAAGGACTTGGTTGACGGTGCTCCCAGCACTGTAAAAGAAGGTTTGGCTAAGGACGAAGCAGAATCATTGAAGAAAACATTGGAAGAAGCTGGAGCTGAAGTTGAACTTAAATAACATTTGCCTGTAAATCAGGTTATTCGGTTAGGAACCCTTCGTGAAAAGGGTTCTTAACCTTTTTGTGCATATAGTTAAAATTCACTTCTACAAATCCATTTTTCCAGATGTCTTCAAATATTGTAAATCAAAGAGTTAACTTCGCTTCTACTAAAAATCCGCTTCCCTATCCGGATTTTCTGGAGGTGCAATTGAAGTCATTCAAAGACTTTTTACAGCTGGATACTCCACCCGAAAAACGTAAAAACGAGGGATTGTATAAAGTATTTGCTGAGAACTTCCCCATTGCCGATACAAGAAACAATTTCGTTCTTGAGTTTCTGGATTATTATATTGATCCGCCGCGTTATAGCATTGATGAGTGCATAGAGCGGGGGCTCACTTACAGCGTTCCATTAAAGGCGAAATTGAAGCTGTATTGTACCGACCCTGACCACGAGGACTTCGATACCGTGATTCAGGATGTTTTTCTCGGTCCTATCCCTTATATGACGGAGAAGGCAACTTTTGTGATTAATGGTGCTGAACGTGTTGTCGTTTCGCAGCTGCACCGCTCGCCGGGCGTGTTCTTCGGTCAGAGCGTGCATGCCAACGGTACCAAATTGTATTCGGCCCGTATCATTCCTTTCAAAGGTTCGTGGATCGAATTCGCTACAGACATCAATAATGTGATGTATGCGTATATTGACCGTAAGAAGAAACTGCCAGTAACGACTTTGCTGCGAGCCATTGGTTTTGAGAACGACAAGGATATTCTGGAAATCTTCAATCTGGCCGAGGATGTAAAGGTGAACAAGGCTAACTTGAAGAAAATCATCGGACGTAAGTTAGCGGCCCGTGTCTTGAAGACTTGGATTGAGGACTTTGTGGATGAAGATACCGGTGAAGTGGTTTCTATCGAGCGTAATGAAGTCGTAATCGACCGTGAAACCGTCATTGAGCCGGAACATGTTGATATTATTCTTGAATCGGGTGTTCAGAATATTCTGGTTCATAAAGAGGAACAGAATCAGTCTGATTATTCGATTATTTACAATACATTGCAGAAAGACCCGAGTAACTCGGAGAAGGAGGCAGTGCTTTACATTTACCGTCAGCTGCGCAATGCTGACCCTGCCGACGATGCGAGTGCCCGCGAGGTCATCAATAACCTGTTCTTTTCGGAGAAGAGATACGACTTGGGTGATGTGGGACGTTACCGCATCAACAAGAAACTGAATCTGACTACGGATATGAGTGTCCGTGTCTTGACGAAAGAGGACATTATTGAAATTATCAAGTATCTGATTGAGTTGATTAACTCCAAAGCTGTAGTCGATGATATTGACCACTTGAGCAATCGTCGTGTACGTACGGTCGGTGAGCAGTTGTCCAATCAGTTTGCCATTGGTCTGGCGCGTATGTCGCGTACCATTCGTGAACGCATGAATGTGCGTGACAATGAAGTGTTCACGCCCATTGACTTGATCAATGCCAAGACTATTTCATCGGTTATCAATTCGTTCTTCGGCACCAATGCACTGTCGCAGTTCATGGACCAGACGAACCCGCTGGCAGAAATCACGCACAAACGTCGTATGTCTGCATTGGGTCCCGGCGGTTTGTCGCGCGACCGTGCCGGTTTTGAGGTGCGAGACGTGCACTATACTCACTATGGCCGTTTGTGTCCGATTGAGACACCTGAAGGTCCGAACATCGGTCTGATTTCTTCGCTCTGTGTATATGCCAAGATTAATGACCTCGGATTTATTGAGACCCCATACCGTAAGGTAGAAAGTGGTAAGGTGGATTTGTCTGAAAACGGACTGCTTTATCTGACGGCTGAGGAAGAGGAAGGCAAAATCATTGCCCAAGGTAATGCGCCGTTGAATGATGACGGTACATTTGTGCGCGACAAGGTAAAGGCCCGACAGGATGCCGATTATCCGGTAGTGCCTCCCAGCGAGGTGGAGTTGATGGACGTTTCTCCGCAGCAGATTGCCTCTATAGCCGCTTCACTGATTCCTTTCTTGGAACACGATGATGCCAACCGTGCGCTGATGGGTTCGAACATGATGCGCCAGGCTGTACCTTTGTTGAGAAGTGAGGCTCCTATCGTGGGAACGGGCATAGAACGTCAGCTTGCACGTGACTCCCGTACACAGATTACGGCTGAGGGCGACGGGGTGGTCGATTTCGTGGATGCAACCACCATACGTATCTTGTACGACCGTACGGAAGACGAGGAATTTGTCAGCTTTGAGCCTGCCTTGAAGGAATATAAAATCCCGAAATGGCGCCGCACCAATCAGAATATGACCATTGACTTGCGTCCTATTTGCGATAAAGGACAGCGTGTGACAAAGGGGCAGATTCTGACAGAAGGCTATTCTACGGAAGATGGTGAACTGGCATTGGGTAAGAATCTGCTGGTGGCTTACATGCCGTGGAAAGGATACAACTACGAGGATGCTATCGTTCTGAATGAGCGCGTGGTACGTGAAGATTTGCTGACTTCGGTACATGTGGAAGAGTTCTCGCTGGAAGTGCGTGAAACAAAACGCGGTATGGAAGAACTGACTTCTGATATTCCGAATGTGAGTGAAGAAGCTACGAAAGATTTGGATGACAACGGTATTGTGCGTGTTGGAGCACGTATTGAGCCGGGTGACATCCTGATTGGTAAAATTACCCCGAAGGGTGAGTCGGATCCTTCGCCCGAAGAGAAATTGCTGCGTGCCATCTTTGGTGACAAGGCTGGTGATGTGAAGGATGCTTCACTGAAGGCTTCTCCTTCGTTAAAAGGTGTAGTTATTGGTAAGCGGTTGTTCTCGCGCGTCATAAAGACCCGCAGTTCCAAGATGGCTGATAAGGCTTTGTTGCAGAAGATTGATGAAGAATTTGAGGCTCAGGTTGAAGATTTGCGTAAGATTCTGGTGAAGAAACTTCTAAAGTTGACAGAAAATTATGTATCCGAAGGTGTCAAGGATTATATGGGCACTGACGTGATAGCCAAAGGCGCCAAATTTGCTGCATCCGATTTCAGTGACTTGGATTTTACGGCCGTTCAGTTGAGTGGTTGGACCAAGGATGAGCATACCAATGATTTGATTCGTGCGTTGGTGATGAACTTTATCCGTAAGTATAAGGAACAGGACGCTGAATTGAAACGCAAGAAGTTTGCCATTACTATCGGCGATGAACTGCCGGCAGGAATTATCCAGATGGCGAAAGTCTACATTGCCAAGAAGCGTAAGATTGGTGTCGGAGATAAGATGGCCGGTCGTCACGGAAACAAGGGTATTGTGTCACGTGTGGTACGCCAGGAAGATATGCCGTTCTTGGCAGACGGAACCCCAGTTGATATTGTACTGAACCCCTTGGGCGTGCCTTCGCGTATGAATATTGGTCAGATTTTCGAGGCTGTATTGGGCAGTGCCGGAAAGAAGCTGGGTGTGAAGTTTGCTACTCCGATTTTCGATGGCGCCTCTCTGGATGACTTGAATGAATGGACTGATAAGGCCGGATTGCCGCGTTATGGTAAGACTACGCTTTACGATGGCGGAACGGGTGAGGCCTTTGAACAGCAGGCAACGGTGGGTGTGACTTATATGTTGAAGTTGGGTCACATGGTTGAGGATAAGATGCACGCACGTTCTATCGGCCCGTATTCGTTGATTACCCAGCAGCCGTTGGGTGGTAAGGCACAGTTCGGTGGCCAGCGTTTCGGAGAAATGGAGGTTTGGGCACTGGAGGCCTTCGGTGCCGCACACGTCTTGCAGGAAATCCTGACGATTAAGTCGGATGATGTCGTTGGACGTTCCAAAGCTTATGAGGCTATTGTGAAGGGCGAGCCGATGCCTACGCCGGGCATTCCGGAGTCCTTGAACGTATTGCTGCATGAGTTGCAGGGCTTGTGTTTAAGCATTCACTTGGAATAAGCCGGCTGAGATGACCATTTATTCAATCGACAATTTACAATTAACATACAAATATGGCTTTTAGAAAAGATAACAAGATAAAGAGTAATTTCTCGAAGATATCCATCGGTTTGGCTTCTCCCGAAGAAATCCTGGAAAATTCGAGTGGTGAAGTATTAAAGCCTGAAACCATCAATTACCGTACGTATAAGCCTGAGCGTGACGGTTTGTTCTGCGAGCGTATTTTTGGTCCTGTTAAAGACTATGAATGCCATTGCGGTAAGTACAAGCGTATCCGTTACAAGGGCATTGTCTGCGACCGTTGCGGTGTAGAGGTCACTGAGAAGAAAGTACGTCGTGAGCGTATGGGACACATCCAACTGGTGGTTCCGGTAGCACATATTTGGTATTTCCGTTCCCTTCCCAACAAGATCGGTTATCTGTTGGGATTGCCGACGAAGAAGTTGGATGCCATTATTTACTATGAGCGTTACATCGTGATTCAGCCCGGTGTGCTGGGTGACGAGGTGGCTAAATATGATTTGTTGGAAGAAGGCGAATATCTGGATTTGCTGGATAAACTTCCGAAAGATAATCAGTTCCTGGAAGATTCCGACCCCAACAAGTTTATTGCCAAGATGGGCGCAGAAGCCATCTACGACCTGTTGTCTAAGTTGGATTTGGATGCTCTTTCTTACGAGTTGCGTCATCGTGCCGGAAGTGATGCTTCTCAGCAGCGTAAAAACGAGGCTCTGAAGCGGCTGCAGGTTGTTGAGTCGTTCCGTGCTTCGCGTGGTCGCAACAAGCCGGAGTGGATGATTGTGCGCATCGTGCCGGTTATCCCGCCCGAATTGCGTCCGTTGGTTCCATTGGATGGAGGACGTTTCGCCACTTCGGACCTGAACGATCTTTATCGTCGTGTAATTATCCGCAACAACCGTCTGAAACGTTTGATTGAAATCAAGGCACCGGAAGTAATCTTGCGCAACGAAAAGCGTATGTTGCAGGAAGCGGTAGATTCTTTGTTTGACAACTCACGCAAGTCGAGTGCTGTAAAAACAGATGCCAACCGTCCGCTGAAATCTCTTTCGGACAGCTTGAAAGGTAAGCAGGGACGTTTCCGTCAGAACCTGCTGGGTAAGCGTGTCGACTATTCGGCTCGTTCCGTTATCGTGGTAGGTCCGGAGTTGAAGATGGGTGAATGCGGAATTCCTAAACTGATGGCAGCCGAACTCTATAAGCCGTTCATTATCCGCAAGCTCATTGAGCGTGGTATTGTGAAGACGGTGAAGAGTGCCAAGAAGATTGTAGACCGTAAGGAACCGGTCATCTGGGATATTCTGGAGCATGTGATGAAGGGACATCCGGTGCTGTTGAACCGCGCCCCGACGCTGCACCGTCTGGGTATCCAGGCTTTCCAGCCCAAGATGATCGAGGGCAAGGCTATCCAGTTACACCCGTTGGCATGTACGGCTTTCAACGCCGACTTCGATGGTGACCAGATGGCTGTTCACTTGCCTTTGAGCAATGAGGCTATTCTGGAAGCTCAGATGCTGATGCTGCAATCGCACAACATCTTGAATCCTGCCAACGGTGCTCCTATCACAGTGCCTGCGCAGGACATGGTGCTGGGCTTATATTATATCACCAAGCTGCGTAAGGGAGCCAAGGGCGAAGGCTTGACTTTCTACGGACCGGAAGAGGCTTTGATTGCTTATAACGAAGGCAAGTGTGATATTCACGCACCGGTAAGTGTGTTGGTGAACGACGTGGACGATCAGGGTAACATCGTCAAGAAAATGATGCATGATACTTCTGTGGGCCGTGTCATTGTCAATGAAATCGTACCGGATAAAGCCGGTTATATCAATACTATTATCTCCAAGAAGTCGTTGCGCGACATCATCAGCCACGTTATCAAAGTATGCGGTGTGTCTGAGGCTGCCGACTTCCTGGACGGTATCAAGAACTTGGGTTATTACATGGCCTTCAAGGGTGGTCTGTCATTCAACTTGGGTGACATTATTATCCCTGAAGAGAAAGAGGCTCTGGTTCAGAAGGGTTATGAAGAAGTGGAGCAGGTTATCAATAACTACAACATGGGTTTCATTACCAACAATGAACGTTATAACCAGGTGATTGATATTTGGACGCACGTTAACTCTGAGTTGTCCAACATCCTGATGAAGACAATCTCGGAAGACGACCAAGGATTCAACTCTGTTTACATGATGCTGGATTCCGGTGCCCGTGGTTCTAAGGAACAGATCCGTCAGTTGTCCGGTATGCGTGGTCTGATGGCCAAGCCGCAGAAAGCCGGTGCCGAGGGAGGTCAGATTATCGAGAACCCGATTCTTTCGAACTTTAAGGAGGGCCTTTCCGTGTTGGAGTACTTCATTTCCACGCACGGTGCCCGTAAGGGTCTGGCCGATACTGCCTTGAAGACGGCCGATGCCGGATACCTGACCCGTCGTCTGGTAGACGTGTCGCACGATGTGATTGTGAACGAAGAAGACTGCGGTACACTCCGCGGACTGGTGTGCACGGCTTTGAAGAACAATGACGAGGTCATTGCCACATTGTATGAACGCATCTTAGGCCGTGTGTCTGTGCACGATATTGTTCACCCCACAACTGGCGAACTGATTGTAGCCGGTGGTGAGGAGATTACCGAAGAGATTGCCCAGAAGATTGAAGATTCTCCTATCGAGAGCGTCGAAATCCGTTCTGTACTGACCTGTGAGTCGAAGAAAGGTGTCTGCGCCAAGTGTTATGGGCGTAACCTGGCTACGAGCCGCATGGTGCAGAAGGGCGAGGCTGTAGGCGTCATCGCTGCCCAGTCTATCGGTGAACCGGGTACTCAGTTGACGTTGCGTACGTTCCACGCCGGTGGTACGGCTGCCAACATCGCTGCCAATGCCAGCATTGTGGCCAAGAATGATGCCCGCCTGGAGTTCGAGGAACTTCGCACGGTAGACGTGATTGACGAAACCGGTCAGGCTGCCAAGGTGGTAGTCGGCCGTTTGGCAGAATTGCGTTTCGTGGATGTGAATACCGACATCATCCTGTCTACTCACAATGTTCCTTATGGTTCTACGTTGTATGCCAACGATGGTGAGGTGGTGGAGAAAGGCAAACTGATTGCCCGTTGGGACCCGTTCAATGCCGTTATCATCACCGAAGCTACGGGTAAGATTGAATTTGAGGACGTCATCGAAAATGTTACTTATAAGGTTGAATCCGATGAATCGACCGGTTTGCGCGAAATCATTATCATCGAGTCGAAGGATAAGACGAAGGTGCCTACTGCCCACATCATGACCGAAGACGGCGAATTGATCCGCACGTACAACCTGCCGGTAGGCGGACACGTGGTGGTGGAAGACGGTCAGAAGGTGAAAGCCGGAGATGTCATCGTGAAGATACCGCGTGCCGTAGGTAAGGCCGGTGATATCACGGGTGGTCTGCCGCGTGTCACAGAGCTGTTTGAAGCTCGTAACCCGTCCAATCCTGCTGTGGTTTCCGAAATCGACGGTGAGATTACGATGGGCAAGGTAAAACGTGGTAACCGCGAAATCATCGTGACTTCCAAAGGTGGCGATGTGAAGAAGTACTTAGTGCCGCTGTCCAAGCAGATCTTGGTACAGGAGAATGACTATGTGCGTGCCGGTACGCCGTTGTCCGACGGTGCTATCACGCCGGCCGACATCCTGGCCATCAAGGGCCCCACGGCAGTACAGGAATACATTGTCAACGAGGTGCAGGACGTTTACCGCCTGCAGGGTGTGAAGATTAACGATAAGCACTTCGAAATCATCGTGCGTCAGATGATGCGTAAGGTCGAAATCAATGAGCCGGGTGATACCCGCTTCTTGGAACAGCAGGTGGTGGACAAGCAGGAGTTTATGGAAGAGAACGACCGCATCTGGGGCAAGAAGGTGGTTGTGGATGCCGGAGATTCGCAGAACCTGCAGCCGGGACAGATTGTCACTGCCCGCAAGTTGCGCGACGAGAACTCTATGTTGAAGCGCCGCGACTTGAAGCCCGTGGAAGTGCGCGATGCCGTGCCTGCCACATCAACGCAGATCCTGCAAGGTATCACCCGCGCCGCTCTGCAAACGTCCAGCTTCATGTCGGCTGCATCCTTCCAGGAAACGACGAAGGTACTGAACGAGGCTGCCATCAACGGCAAGGTGGACAAACTGGAGGGTATGAAGGAGAACGTTATCTGCGGTCACCTGATTCCTGCCGGTACCGGACAGCGCGAGTTCGACAAGCTCATTGTCGGCTCCAAAGAGGAGTACGACCGCATGCTGGCCAACAAGAAGACGGTGTTGGATTATGCCGTGTCTGACAGTGAGAAGCAGGAACAGCCTGCCGAAGCTGAGTAAAGAAGTTTGTTAAGATAAGGAAGAAGGGTAGGGAGTCTGTTGCGCTTTCTACCCTTTTTCTTTTTATCTGCAATGGAGGAGGCTGCAGACTGTTTTCGTTGCCGTGACTCTGCCTGACTTTGGGGCATGTATGGCGCGGCAGATATTTTTCTTTTTTGTTTCGTGCTTTTGGCGCATTTTTCTATCTTTGCGACTTGTAAAATAATCGCAACAGATATGGAAAATCAAGAAAGTGGCAACAACCATTTGCAGATAGAGTTGAGAGAAGAAGTCGGCTTGGGTACCTACTCCAACCTGGCCATCATTACCCATTCCAGTTCCGAGTTCATACTCGATTTTGTGCGTGTGCTTCCCGGTATGCCCAAGGCGCCAGTGCAGTCGCGGGTCATTCTGGCACCGGAACATGCCAAGCGTTTGTTGCGCGCGCTGGAGGAGAACATCGCGAAGTATGAGCGTGCTTTCGGCCCCATCTCCATACCGGAAGAAAAGAACCTGGCTTTTCCCAATTTAACTGGTGAGGCCTGAGTGTAATCGGCAAGGTTTATTGCCTTTTTAAAATGAAAGAGCAAAGGACCTATGCTAAAAAAGTAGTTCTGCTGAAGCCGGGATAACGAATTCTTTCGTACCTTTGCCACAACAAAAGACATATTATTAATTAGCGTTTGCTATTATTCGGTAAATCCTGAAACCTGAGAAATTTCAAGCACCGTTACTCGAATAAGTTCAGCGAACGCCTGCGCTATAGCGTGGGCGGAACTTATCTGTAACGGTGGGCTTTCTCAGGGCCTCAGGATTGGATAAGATTCCGTCTGCGTTTTTTATCCTCTCTTGTAAGTCCTCAGAAGCCCACCTTTTACCCAATAATGCGTCCGCTCATATATAGCGCATTGTATGGAACACCCCACCTCAGACTTTTCTGCCCATAGGCGGATAAAGTCCAAAGAGCGCGTATCCGCCTACGGCGAGGTCTTTACCGCCGACCGCGAGGTGAACGCCATGCTCGATCTTGTGAAAGAGGAAACGGAACGTATTGACTCCCGTTTCCTCGAACCCGCCTGCGGCAACGGTAATTTTCTGGCCCGCATACTCCAGCGCAAGCTGGCTGTGGTGCAACGCCGGTATGTCGCAGTGCGTGCCGACTACGAACTTTACGCCTTCCTGACTGTTTCCAGCCTCTACGGTATCGAACTGCTGCAGGACAACGTGGACGAATGCCGTACCCGGCTTTTCCACATTCTGCGCGATGCCTACCTGACTCACTTCCCCCAAGCCGACGACAAAGACGATTACCTGCAAAGCATCCGCTATGTTTTCCACCGTAACATCTTGTGGGGCGATGCTCTGACCCTGCGTACACCGGACGGACGCGAAGCAATTACCTTTAGCGAATGGACGGCTGTCAATGGAAGCGGTCTCATCAAACGTCGCGACTTCGAACTGGACATGCTGCTGCGCAACCAGCCTATGCAAGGTCCTAATCTTTTCTCCGATTTGGGCGACGAAGCTTTCATTCCCACGCCAAAGGCTGAATATCCCCTTACGCACTACCTGAAAATCTATACCCAAGATGCAGCGCAGCTATAACCCGGATGTATTGTCGTGTCTGGCCAACCTGAGCAACGACGAAGTTTTTACACCGCCACAAGTAGTGAACCGCATGCTGGATATGCTTCCACCGGAACTGTGGAGCAATCCGCAGGCCACCTTTCTCGACCCTGTATGCAAGACCGGTGTCTTCTTGCGTGAAGTAGCCAAGCGCCTCATGGTTGGTTTGGCCGACCGAATTCCCGATGTGCAAGAACGGGTGAACCACATCATGACCAGCCAACTCTTCGGACTCGCCATTACGGAACTCACCTCACTTCTCTCTCGCCGCAGCGTCTATTGCAGCAAGTGGGCAAACAGCAAATACTCCGTTTGCACTGCTTTTGCCGACAGGCAGGGAAACATTCGATATACGCCCATGCAGCACACGTGGGAACAGGGTCGCTGCCGCTACTGCGGTGCCAGCCAAAACGTGTATGATCGCAATGAAGGACGGGAAACATACGCCTACCAGTTTATTCACACATTTAATCCGGAAAAGATATTTGATATGAAGTTTGATGTTATTATTGGAAATCCGCCGTATCAACTGGAAATTGGAATAGAAAAAGATAATTACTCCATTCCTCTCTATCATAAATTTGTAGAACAGGCAAAAAAACTTTGCCCTAAATACTTAACTATGATTATACCTTCACGATGGTTTGCAGGAGGTCGTGGACTTGACGATTTCCGAAAAGATATGCTTTCTGACAATCGGTTAAAAGTCATTGTTGATTATCCTGATGCTACAGAATGTTTTACTAACGGCATAGATCTTTCTGGCGGTGTTTGCTATTTTCTATGGGACAAAGACTATCATGGAAACTGTCGAGTTAGTTCTATACAAAATGGAAAAGAAAAATCCACTATGTTTCGCCCCTTATTAGAAAATAATTGTGATACTTTTATTCGTTTCAACGAAGCAGTTCCCATTCTGCATAAGATACAGTCATTTAAAGAAAAATCATTCTCTCAATATGTAAGCCCACAAACTCCTTTCGGCATTATTTCCTCCTTTAGTAAATATCAAGATGTTCCCTTTCAAGGTTCTGTAGAACTCCTTTGCGTTAAAGGAAAGAAATACATAGATAAAGCGTATGTAACAAAGAATAAACAATGGATAGGCAGCTATAAAATTTACATTTCCAAATCTTATGGAGAAAGAGGCGCCTATCCGTATAGATTTTTAGCTAAGCCAATGATTGGTTATCCAGAGTCCTGCTGTACGCAGACTTATCTTATGCTTGGTCCATTCAATGATGAAAAGGAATGCAAAAATGTAATAAGTTATATCCATACCAGATTTTTTAGATTCTGCGTTATGCTTAAAAAGAATACTCAAGATGCTATGAGAAATGTTTACTCTCTTGTCCCCCTCCAAGACTTCTCCCACCCCTGGACCGACGAGATGCTCTACCAGAAATACGGCTTGACCGATGAAGAAATCGCCTTCGTCGAAAGCATGATACGTCCCATGGATTAAAGCATACATTTATTATTTACCTCATGTCTGCCAACAATTTCTTCCCTCACCGTCCTGCCGTATCCCCCAAAATATACGCCTATGAGGACAAAAGCCCGCAATATCAAGGCTTGCTGAAAGTGGGTTATACCACCATAAGCGTACAAGAACGCATTCGCCAACAATATCCCACATTACGGCCCGGTCCGCTGCCCTATGCCATCCGTTACGAAGCTTCTGCCATGCGCGAAGACGGCACTTCGTTTACCGACCACGAAGTGCACGACCGCCTGCGTCGCATGGGCATTGCCAACCCTGCCGGAGAATGGTTCCGCTGCACCGTGCGCGAAGTGGCACAGGCCGTAGAAGTTGTGCGCCGACATGATGATACCGAATGCCAACGCACAGAAACCTTCCGCATGCGCCCCGAACAGCAGGAAGCTGTGGAAAAAACAGCCGCTTACTTCCACCGCTGCCGCGAAGAGAATACCGGAAAAGCCCCTCATTTCCTCTGGAACTGCAAAATGCGCTTTGGCAAAACTTTTGCCGCCTACCAACTGGCACGTCGTATGGGCTGGAAACGCCTGCTGGTACTTACTTTCAAACCCGCCGTGCGTAACGCTTGGGAAACGGACCTGATGAACCACACTGACTTCCGGGGCTGGCAATTCATCTCGCGCGACACCCCACTGACGCTGGACGAAGCAGACAAAACGCACCCCTTGGTGTATTTCGGTTCTTTCCAAGACCTGCTGGGACGCAACAAAGCGGGAGGAATCAAGGCACGCAACGAACAGATACACCAGATGAATTGGGACTGTGTCATTTTGGATGAATATCACTACGGCGCCTGGCGTGACAAGACCAAAGACCTTTTTGCCGCTGAAGAAAAAGAGGAAGCCAACCGTGCCTTCGACTATTACGATGAAGACATGATGCCCATCACTACCGATGCCTACCTCTACCTGTCCGGCACTCCTTTCCGCGCCATCAGCTCCGGAGAATTTATTGAAGAACAGATATACAACTGGACTTACTCGGACGAACAGCGTGCCAAGGCTGCCTGGCAAGGGCCTGACAATCCATACGCCGCCCTGCCACGCATGGTAATGATGACCTACCAGTTGCCCGACGCCATCCGCTCTGTAGCCTTGGCGGGCGAATTCAACGAGTTCGACCTCAACACCTTCTTCAAGGCAGAAGGCGAAGGCACGTTGGCTTCATTCCGCTACAAAGACGAAGTGCAAAAATGGCTCGACCTGATGCGCGGGGCCTATACCGGCCATATCGTTTCCGACTTGAAGTTGTGCACAGAACGTCCGCCTATGCCTTTTTCGCATGCGCCGTTGCTGCAAGTGTTGAGTCATACACTCTGGTTTCTGCCTTCTGTGGCCTCCTGCTATGCCATGCGCAACCTGTTGCAAGAGCGTCAGAACCGTTTCTACCACGACTGCCACATTGTCGTGGCTGCCGGACCGGAAGCCGGTATTGGCGCAGATGCACTCCAACCCGTCCTCGCCGCCATGGACGACCCGCTGGCAACAAAGACCATCACCTTGTCTTGTGGCAAGCTGACTACAGGTGTCACCGTAAAGCCTTGGACCGGCATCTTCATGCTGCGCAATTCATCCAGTCCCGAAACCTATTTCCAAGCCGCCTTCCGAGTGCAAAGTCCTTGGGCTATCCGAAACCCCGATGGTCTTTCACCCAACCGGATAGAGATACTGAAACAGACTTGCTACGTTTTCGACTTTGCCCCCGACCGTGCTCTACGGCAAATCGCCGATTACAGTTGCCGTCTCAACGTAGACGAAACGAATCCCGAAAAGAAAGTGGAAGAGTTCATCCGTTTTCTGCCGGTGTTGGCCTACGATGGCAGCCACATGAAGCAGATTGATGCAGCAGGTGTGTTGGATATGGCCTTGAGCGGAACCAGTGCCACCCTATTGGCCCGCCGATGGGAAAGTGCCGTGCTGGTCAATGTGGACAACCTGACTTTACAACGCCTGATGAATAATCCCGAAGCTATGCAGGCGCTGATGAACATAGAAGGTTTCCGAACCCTGAACCGGGACATTGCTACCATTATCAACAAGTCTGATGCTGTGAAGAAGGCCAGGTGTGAGGCTGGAGACCGTTCACTCAGCAGAGAAGAAAAACAAAAAATTACTCAAGAAGAAAAAGAATACAAGAGCCTGCGCAAACAGATACAAGACAAGCTCATCAAGTTTGCTGCCCGTATTCCGGTCTTCATGTATCTGACTGACTACCGCGAATACAGTCTGTATGATGTCATTACCCAGCTGGAACCCGACCTTTTCTTCAAAGTGACCGGCCTGACGCTAAAAGACTTCAGTCAACTCGTATCTTTGGGAGTTTTCAATGGTCCGCTGATGAACGATGCCATCTACAAATTCAAACGCTACGAAGACGCCAGCCTGGAATACACGGGCATCAACCGTCATGCGGGCGAAGACATCGGGCTTTACCAAACCGTCATGAGCCGGGAAGAATACGAGAAAGGCTTCACCTAACATAAAGGTTTAGCACGTTAAACCTTCATATTAGCACGTTAAACCTTCATATTAGCACGTTAAACCTTCATATTAGCACGCTAAACCTTCATATTAGCACGCTAAACTTTCATGTTAGTCTGCTAACCTTTAGGTTGGTTACCTCGGCATGATGCTCCCCCCACATTACCCCGCAAACAATATACCCCCAAACTGCCTTCACGCCTTCACCGCCCGCTGAATTTTTGTGAATCAGCCGGTTATGGTGAAAGATGCATCCTTCACGCATCTTTCACACCTTTCGCAGGGATACGCACCGTGCTTCTCCGCGCTATGGACGCTGCTTTCAAAGTATAAGGATAAAATCGGTAAAAATAGAACTGCTCCGTGCATCAGTGGCGGCACAAAACGTGATGTGAAAGATGGGTGAATGATGTATCTTTCACAACATTTTCCTCATCTACAAAAGTTTGCAGGCAGGTGAAGGCGTGAAAGCATTTTTCCCATCAAACAAATCAGCTTTATTTTGAGTGCTGTTTCCGAGTATTTTTCCCGGTGTATTGAGGAGCGTAGCAGGCTACGTGACGAAGTATGCCGGGAAAAGAGACCGGAAAGAGGCTTAAAGGAAGCTGAATATAAATCTTAAAAGAGGAAAATTTAAACAGACGCTTAAATAAAAAAGTCTGTAGCGCATTGATTATTCAAAACTTATTCGTAACTTTGCAGCCCGAAAAAGTGTACTGTTTGGAAATAATATAAATTAATATATAATTTAAAAATAAGTAAAATGCCTACAATTCAGCAATTAGTAAGAAAGGGGCGCCAAGTGTTGGTAGACAAGAGTAAGTCTCCCGCTTTGGATTCTTGCCCTCAAAGACGCGGCGTTTGCGTGAGAGTGTACACAACCACTCCGAAAAAACCTAACTCGGCTATGCGTAAGGTAGCCCGTGTTCGTCTGACTAACGGTAAGGAGGTGAACTCCTATATCCCCGGTGAAGGCCACAACTTGCAGGAGCACTCTATTGTGTTGGTGCGTGGCGGTCGTGTGAAAGACCTTCCGGGTGTACGTTATCACATCGTTCGCGGTACATTGGATACGGCTGGTGTGGCTGGTCGCACGCAGCGTCGTTCTAAGTACGGTGCCAAGCGTCCGAAACCGGGTCAGGCTGCTCCCGCTAAGAAGAAATAATGACAGCAGTCTAAGGAATTTAAGCGAAAGAAGTAAATAATTTACGTTTTAGTTTGCTTGGAGATGCTAAAGGTTGAGTAAATCTTCCGGAGGGAGGGTTGAAGAAGACAGAGGTAGACAACCAAGGACGAAACATTATCTGAAAGAAAATGAGAAAAGCAAAACCGAAGAAACGCGTTATCCTGCCGGATCCCGTGTTTAATGATGTGAAGGTTTCCAAGTTCGTGAACCACTTGATGTATGATGGCAAGAAAAATACGTCGTATGAGATTTTCTATGCTGCCTTGGAAACAGTGAAGAGCAAAATGCAGAACGAAGAGAAGAGCGCTCTCGAGATTTGGAAAAAAGCGTTGGACAATGTAACCCCTCAGGTAGAAGTAAAGTCCCGCCGTGTTGGTGGTGCGACTTTCCAGGTGCCGACTGAAATCCGTCCCGAACGTAAGGAGTCCGTTTCCATGAAGAATCTGATTAACTTTGCCCGCAAGCGCGGCGGCAAGTCGATGGCTGACAAGCTGGCAGCTGAAATCATGGATGCTTATAATGAACAGGGAGGTGCTTTCAAGCGTAAGGAAGATATGCACAGAATGGCTGAAGCTAACCGTGCTTTCGCTCACTTCCGCTTCTGATGCTCCCCTTTGTGCTGATATTAGAAACTCATTAAAGTAAAAGGACAATAATGGCAAAACAAGATTTACATTTAACGCGTAATATCGGTATCATGGCCCACATTGATGCCGGTAAGACTACGACTTCTGAACGTATCCTGTACTACACGGGCTTGACGCACAAGATTGGTGAAGTGCACGACGGCGCCGCTACAATGGACTGGATGGAACAGGAGCAGGAACGTGGTATCACCATTACTTCTGCTGCTACCACGACTTACTGGAATTATGCAGGTCACAAGTACAAAATCAATCTGATTGACACTCCGGGACACGTGGACTTCACGGCCGAAGTGGAGCGCTCTTTGCGTGTATTGGATGGTGCCGTGGCTACGTACTGTGCTGTAGGTGGTGTTGAGCCGCAGTCTGAAACGGTTTGGCGCCAGGCTGACAAGTATAATGTTCCCCGTATCGGTTATGTGAACAAGATGGACCGTTCGGGCGCAGACTTCTTTGAAGTGCTCCGTCAGATGAAGGAGATTCTGGGCGCTCGTCCGTGTGCTATTGTTATCCCCATCGGTGCTGAAGAAAACTTCAAGGGCGTGGTCGA
Organism: Mediterranea sp. An20; assembly: GCF_002160055.1. Lineage (GTDB taxonomy): Bacteria > Bacteroidota > Bacteroidia > Bacteroidales > Bacteroidaceae > Bacteroides > Bacteroides avicola. The sequence goes on along the minus strand of NZ_NFJV01000014.1, from coordinate 70,830 downwards.
CCTGATTAAGATGAAGGCTATTTTGTGGCATGACGAAACTATGGGTGCCGACTACGATGTAGAAGAAATCCCCGCTAACTTGAAGGATGAGGCCGAAGAATGGAGAGGCAAGATGCTGGAGACGGTAGCTGAGTATGACGATGCTTTGATGGAGAAATTCTTCGACGATCCTTCTACGATTACCGAAGAGGAAATCCTCCGTGGCTTGCGTGCCGCTACATTGAAGATGGATATCGTTCCCATGCTGTGCGGTTCTTCGTTCAAGAACAAAGGTGTGCAGACCCTGTTGGATTACGTGTGCGCATTCTTGCCTTCACCGTTGGATACCCCCAACATCGTAGGTACGAATCCTACAACGGGTGAAGAAGAAGACCGCAAACCGGATGAGGACGAAAAGACGTCTGCTCTGGCCTTTAAGATTGCTACGGACCCCTATGTAGGCCGTCTGACATTCTTCCGCGTTTACTCCGGTAAGGTAGAAGCCGGTTCTTATATCTACAACAGCCGTTCGGGCAAGAAGGAACGTGTATCCCGCTTGTTCCAGATGCACTCCAATAAGCAGAATCCTGTAGAAGTGATTTCTGCCGGTGACATCGGTGCCGGTGTAGGTTTTAAAGATATCCGTACGGGTGATACGTTGTGTGACGAAACTGCCCCCATCGTGCTTGAATCCATGGACTTCCCCGAACCCGTTATCGGTATCGCTGTAGAGCCTAAGACGCAGAAAGATATGGACAAACTGTCCAACGGTCTGGCCAAGCTGGCTGAAGAAGACCCCACGTTCACGGTTCGTACCGATGAACAGACCGGACAGACGGTTATCTCCGGTATGGGTGAGCTTCACCTGGATATCATCATCGACCGTCTGAAACGTGAGTTCAAGGTTGAGTGTAACCAGGGTAAGCCTCAGGTTAACTACAAGGAGGCTATCACCAAGACTGTCAACCTCCGCGAGGTTTACAAGAAACAGTCGGGTGGTCGCGGTAAGTTCGCTGATATCATCGTTAACGTTGGTCCGGTAGATGAGGACTTTAAGGAAGGTGGCCTGCAGTTCATCAACGAGGTGACGGGCGGTAACATCCCCAAGGAGTTCATCCCCTCTGTACAGAAGGGCTTCCAGACTGCCATGAAGAACGGTGTGTTGGCAGGCTTCCCGATGGATAATCTGAAGGTGACGCTGCTTGATGGTTCGTTCCACCCCGTTGACTCTGACCAGCTCTCGTTCGAAATCTGTGCCATCCAGGCTTATAAGAACGCATGTGCCAAGGCAGGTCCTGTGCTGATGGAGCCCATTATGAAGCTGGAAGTTGTTACTCCGGAAGAAAACATGGGTGACGTGATTGGCGACTTGAACAAGCGTCGCGGTCAGGTGGAAGGTATGGAGTCCAGCCGTTCCGGTGCCCGTATCGTGAAGGCTATGGTTCCGCTGGCAGAAATGTTTGGTTACGTAACGGCTTTGCGTACCATTACTTCCGGCCGTGCCACTTCTTCTATGACTTACGACCACCACGCTCAGGTTTCTACTTCTATTGCCAAGGCTGTGTTGGAAGAAGTAAAGGGACGTGTTGATCTGCTTTAATAATTAATAAATAAAGCCCGCAGGTTAGCGAATGACTCTTAACCTGCGGTGCTTCTTTGTGTAATATCAAACTTTTAGTTAAGACAATGAGTCAGAAAATTAGAATCAAACTGAAATCTTACGACCACAACTTGGTTGACAAGTCGGCTGAGAAGATTGTAAGAACTGTGAAGACAACGGGTGCTATCGTGAGCGGACCCATTCCTCTGCCCACGCACAAGCGTATCTTTACCGTAAACCGTTCGACTTTCGTAAACAAGAAGTCACGCGAGCAATTCGAACTCTCTTCTTACAAGAGACTGATTGACATCTATAGCTCTACGGCTAAGACCGTTGATGCGCTGATGAAGCTGGAGTTGCCGAGCGGTGTGGAAGTAGAAATCAAAGTGTAAAAAGTGTATTAAAAATTTAGTGAAATGCCAGGATTATTAGGAAAAAAAATCGGAATGACATCCGTTTTCAGTGCCGAGGGTAAAAATGTACCATGCACTGTTATCGAAGCTGGTCCTTGTGTAGTTACTCAAGTGAAGACTGTAGAAAAGGACGGTTATGCAGCCGTTCAGCTGGGCTTTCAGGACAAGAAAGAGAAGCACACTACAAAGCCTCTGATGGGCCATTTCAAGAAGGCCGGAGTAACCCCCAAGAAACACTTGGCTGAGTTCAAAGAATTTGAGACAGAACTGAACCTGGGTGACACCGTTACAGTGGAACTGTTCAATGACTCTACGTTTGTTGACGTTATTGGTACTTCCAAGGGTAAGGGTTTCCAGGGTGTTGTTAAGAGACATGGTTTCGGCGGTGTAGGCCAGACTACTCACGGTCAGCACAACCGCGCACGCAAACCGGGTTCTATTGGTGCTTGTTCTTACCCTGCAAAGGTCTTCAAAGGCATGCGAATGGGTGGACAGATGGGTGGTAACAGAGTAACTGTTCAAAACCTGCAAGTATTAAAAGTAATCGCGGAGCATAACCTCCTGCTCATCAAGGGGTCTGTTCCTGGTTGCAAAGGTTCAATCGTAATAATTGAGAAATAATGGAAGTTAACGTATATAACATTAAAGGTGAAGACACCGGAAGAAAGGTTACGTTGAACGAATCTATCTTCGGAATTGAGCCCAACGACCACGCTATTTACTTGGATGTTAAACAGTTTATGGCAAACCAGCGTCAGGGCACTCACAAGTCTAAGGAAAGAAGCGAAATCAGCGGTTCTACGCGCAAGATTGGTCGTCAGAAAGGTGGCGGCGGTGCACGTCGTGGTGATATGAATTCGCCTGTGCTGGTAGGTGGTGGCCGTGTTTTTGGTCCGAAACCTCGTGACTATTCCTTTAAATTGAACAAGAAAGTGAAGGCTCTGGCCCGTAAGTCGGCTTTGTCTTACAAGGCTCAGAATAACGCTATTATCGTTGTTGAGGACTTCAGTTTTGACGCTCCGAGAACCAAAGAATTTGTAAATATTGCAAAAAATCTTAAAGTTTCTGACAAGAAGCTGCTTATGGTTTTCCCGGAAGCAAATAAAAACGTATATTTGTCGGCTCGTAATTTGAAAAGGGCAAATGTGCAGACAGTCTCTGGTCTAAACACTTATCGGGTGTTGGATGCAGGGGTTCTCGTGCTTACAGAGAACGCTCTTTCTGCCATTGAAAATATCTTATGTAAAAAGGAGGCTTAAATAATGGGAATTATTATTAAACCGTTAGTGACAGAAAAGATGACCGCAATAACCGAGAAGGCTAACAACCGCTTCGGTTTTATCGTGCGTCCTGATGCTAATAAACTGGAAATTAAGAAAGAAGTAGAGGCCCTTTACAATGTAACGGTAATGGATGTGAATACCATGCGTTATGCGGGCAAGAGCAAGTCTCGTTACACGAAAGCCGGTCTTATCAATGGCCGTACAAATGCTTTTAAGAAGGCAATTGTTACATTGAAAGAAGGCGATACGATTGATTTTTATAGCAATATTTAATAGAAATGGCAGTACGTAAATTTAAGCCCACAACACCGGGGCAAAGACATAAAATTATTGGTACTTTCGAAGAAATTACTGCACGGGTACCAGAAAAGTCTCTTGTATTTGGAACGAAATCCTCAGGTGGTCGTAACAATGTAGGTAAGATGACTATGCGCTACATTGGTGGAGGTCATAAGAAGGTGATTCGCATTGTAGATTTCAAGAGAAATAAAGACGGTGTGCCGGCTGTAGTGAAAACAATTGAATATGATCCGAATCGTTCGGCTCGTATCGCTTTGTTGTTTTATGCAGACGGTGAGAAGAGATATATTATTGCTCCCAATGGATTGAAAGTTGGTGCGACTATCATGTCAGGTGAAAACGCTGCTCCTGAAATAGGTAATGCACTTCCTCTTCAGAATATTCCGGTCGGTACTGTGATTCACAATATTGAATTGCGTCCGGGTCAAGGCGCTGCTTTGGTTCGTTCGGCCGGTAACTTTGCTCAGTTGACCTCCAGAGAGGGTAGTTATTGTGTGATCAAACTGCCTTCAGGTGAACTTCGTAAAATCTTGTCTACTTGCAAGGCTACTATCGGTAGCGTAGGTAATTCTGACCATGCGTTGGAAAGCTCCGGTAAGGCTGGACGCACACGCTGGTTAGGACGCCGTCCGCGCAACCGTGGCGTTGTGATGAACCCTGTAGATCACCCGATGGGTGGTGGTGAAGGCCGCGCTTCCGGTGGACATCCGAGATCCCGCAAGGGCTTGTATGCTAAGGGACTTAAGACAAGAGCTCCGAAGAAGCAGTCGTCTAAGTATATTATTGAGAGAAGAAAGAAGTAACCTGATTAATTGAGTAATTTATGAGTCGTTCATTAAAAAAAGGTCCGTATATTAACGTAAAGCTTGAGAAGAAGATTTTTGCCATGAACGAAAGTGGCAAGAAAGTGGTGGTTAAGACTTGGGCCAGAGCTTCAATGATTTCGCCGGACTTTGTCGGGCATACCGTTGCAGTTCACAATGGAAATAAATTTATTCCTGTTTATGTTACGGAGAACATGGTAGGACACAAGCTGGGCGAGTTCGCTCCGACACGTACGTTCAGAGGCCATGCGGGTAACAAGAAAAAATAAGACAGGTCTTTTATTGAAATAAAAAAAGTAATAATATAATGGGAGCTAGAAAAAAAATATCGGCTGAAAAGAGAAAAGAAGCCCTTAAGACCATGTATTTTGCAAAACTGCAGAATGTTCCTACTTCTCCCCGCAAAATGCGTCTTGTAGCTGACATGATTCGCGGAATGGAAGTGAATCGGGCATTGGGCGTTTTGAAATTCTCTTCTAAGGAAGCTGCCGCGAGATTGGAAAAGTTGTTGCGTTCTGCGATTGCTAACTGGGAACAGAAAAACGAACGGAAGGCAGAGAGCGGCGAATTGTATATAACAAAGATTTATGTTGATGGTGGTGCTACGCTGAAGAGAATGCGTCCGGCTCCGCAGGGAAGAGGTTATAGAATTCGCAAGCGTTCAAACCATGTGACTTTGTTCGTTGGTTCTAAAAGTAATAACGAAGATCAAAATTAAGGTGTAATGGGACAAAAAGTTAATCCAATAAGCAACCGTTTAGGTATTATCAGAGGTTGGGATTCCAATTGGTATGGCGGCAAGAACTACGGCGATTCTTTGCTGGAAGATAGCAAAATCCGTAAATATTTGAACGCCAGACTTGCAAAGGCCAGCGTTTCAAGAATTGTCATTGAGCGCACATTGAAGCTGGTTACTATTACTGTTTGTACAGCGCGCCCGGGTATCATCATCGGTAAAGGCGGTCAGGAAGTTGATAAGTTGAAGGAAGAACTGAAGAAGATTACCGATAAGGATATTCAGATTAACATCTTCGAAGTTAAGAGACCTGAGTTGGATGCTGTGATCGTGGCTAACAACATCGCCCGTCAGGTTGAAGGCAAGATTGCCTATCGCCGTGCTATCAAGATGGCTATCGCCAACACGATGCGCATGGGTGCCGAAGGCATCAAGGTCCAGATTTCTGGACGTTTGAACGGAGCTGAAATCGCCCGTTCCGAAATGTATAAGGAAGGAAGAACCCCGTTGCATACTTTCAGAGCTGACATCGATTACTGTCATGCAGAAGCATTGACGAAGGTCGGTGTGCTGGGTATCAAGGTTTGGATTTGCAGAGGTGAAGTGTATGGAAAGCGTGAGTTGGCACCCAACTTTACCCAGAAAGAAAGCGGTCGTAGCAGCAATAACGGCGGCAATGGCGGTCGAAACTTCAAAAGAAAGAAAAATAACAATCGCTAACTGATTTGATTTTTAGGAATTATGTTACAACCGAAAAAAACAAAATTCAGAAGACAACAAAAGGGCCGTCAGAAAGGTAATGCTCAAAGAGGCAACCAGTTGGCTTTTGGCTCTTTCGGCATTAAGGCTTTGGAGACAAAGTGGATTACGGGCCGTCAGATTGAAGCTGCTCGTATTGCAGTGACAAGATATATGCAACGTCAAGGACAGATCTGGATTCGTATATTCCCTGACAAACCTATCACGAGAAAGCCTGCTGATGTACGTATGGGTAAAGGTAAAGGTAACCCCGAGGGATTCGTGGCACCTGTTACTCCGGGAAGAATTATTATTGAAGCTGAGGGTGTATCTTATGAAATCGCCAAGGAGGCTTTGCGTCTGGCTGCACAGAAGCTTCCTATCACAACCAAGTTTGTGGTAAGACGTGATTATGATATTCAAAATCAAAATGCGTAAGAGTTATGAAGATTGCAGAAATTAGAGAAATGGCTACCAAGGATTTGGTGGAAAGACTGGAAGCAGAAATGGGTAATTATCAGCAAATGTTGCTGAACCATTCTATCTCTCCGTTGGACAATCCTGCTCAGATCAAACAATTACGCAGGACAATTGCGCGTATGAAGACTGAATTACGCCAAAGAGAACTTAACAATAAATGATGAGTTTGATGGAAGCAAGAAATTTAAGAAAAGAAAGAACGGGCGTTGTGATCAGCAATAAGATGGATAAGACCATTACCGTTGCTGCCAAATTTAAGGAAAAACACCCCATTTATGGAAAGTTCGTCAGCAAGACAAAAAAATATCATGCTCATGATGAAAAGAATGAGTGCAATGTTGGCGATACTGTGCGGATTATGGAAACTCGTCCTTTGAGCAAGACGAAGAGATGGAGAGTAGTAGAAATTATTGAAAGAGCTAAGTGATTATGATACAAGCAGAATCCAGACTTACGGTATGTGACAATAGCGGAGCTAAGGAAGCTCTCTGTATCCGTGTTTTGGGCGGTACAGGTCGTCGTTATGCTTCTGTAGGGGATGTGATTGTTGTTTCTGTTAAGAGCGTCATCCCTTCAAGTGATATTAAAAAAGGTGCAGTGTCTAAGGCTTTGATCGTACGTACTAAGAAGGAAATCCGTCGTCCGGATGGTTCTTACATACGTTTTGATGATAATGCTTGCGTGTTGTTGAATAATGCTGGTGAAATTCGTGGCAGCCGTATTTTTGGTCCGGTAGCCCGTGAACTTCGTGCCACAAATATGAAAGTCGTTTCACTCGCTCCTGAGGTGCTTTAATATTGTAAAAGATTTAAGTAATGGCTAAATTACATATAAAGAAAGGCGATACAGTTTACGTTAACTCTGGTGAAGACAAGGGAAAGACTGGTCGTGTGTTGCAGGTTCTGGTGAAGAAGAACCGGGCCATCGTTGAAGGTATCAATATGGTATCAAAGAGCACGAAGCCGAGCGCAAAGAATCCTCAAGGTGGAATTGTGAAGCAGGAGGCATCTGTGCATATTTCAAATTTGAACCCGGTTGATCCGAAAACTGGAAAACCGACACGTATTGGAAGAAAAGAAGTTGTGAATGCCAATGGCAAGAAAACTTTAGTGCGTTATTCTAAAAAATCAGAGGAGGAGATTAAGTAATGGGTAATACTGCTAGCCTTAAAAAAGAATATGCAGAGCGTATTGCTCCTGCATTGAAGTCACAATTCCAGTATTCTTCTTCTATGCAAGTGCCTGTTCTCAAGAAGATTGTGATTAATCAGGGCTTGGGAATGGCTGTGGCTGACAAGAAGATTATTGATGTTGCCATCAGCGAACTGACTGCTATCACCGGTCAAAAGGCAGTGGCTACTGTTTCACGCAAGGACATCGCAAACTTCAAGTTGCGTAAGAAAATGCCTATCGGTGTTATGGTGACTTTGCGCCGTGAGAGAATGTATGAGTTCTTGGAAAGACTCGTGAGAGTGGCTCTTCCGCGTATCCGTGACTTCAAGGGAATCGAAAGCAAGTTTGATGGTAAGGGTAATTATACACTGGGTATCCAGGAACAAATCATTTTCCCTGAAATTAATATCGACAGTATAACCCGAATTCTCGGAATGAATATTACCTTTGTAACTTCAGCCAAGACTGACGAAGAAGGATATGCATTGCTGAAAGAATTTGGTTTACCGTTTAAGAACGCAAAAAACGATTGAGAATATGGCAAAGGAATCAATGAAAGCGCGTGAGGTAAGACGTGCCAAATTAGTAGCCAAATATGCCGAGAAAAGAGCTGCGTTGAAGCAAATCATCAGAACGGGTGAGCCGGCCGAAGCTTATGAAGCTGCACAGAAGTTGCAGATGTTGCCGAAAAACTCTAACCCGATCCGTTTGCACAACCGTTGCAAGCTGACAGGACGCCCCAAAGGTTATATCCGTCAGTTCGGTATCTCCAGAATCCAGTTCCGTGAGATGGCTTCCAATGGTCTTATCCCCGGTGTGAAGAAGGCAAGCTGGTAATTTTTTAGTTTAAATATTGTCAGGGTAGTCCTGATTAATTTAATTTTATTTTATATGACTGATCCAATAGCAGATTATTTGACTAGATTGCGGAATGCTATTCAGGCAAAGCACAGAGTAGTGGAAATTCCCGCTTCTAATTTGAAAAAGGAAATTACGAAAATCCTTTTCGAAAAAGGCTATATCTTGAACTATAAGTTCATCGAAGATGGCCCGCAAGGAACGATTAAGGTCGCTTTGAAGTACGACCCGGTAAACAAGGTTAACGCTATCAAGAAACTGCAGAGAATTTCTTCTCCGGGTATGCGTAAATATACCGGCTATAAGGATATGCCGCGCGTAATCAATGGCTTGGGCATTGCTATCCTGTCTACTTCCAAAGGTGTGATGACAGATAAAGAGGCTTCTCAGCTGAAGATCGGTGGTGAGGTATTGTGTTATGTTTATTAATCGTCGGAGGAATTTGTAATGTCTAGAATAGGAAAATTGCCCGTAAACATTCCGGCCGGTGTAACGGTTACACTGAAGGATGATGTGGTTACTGTAAAGGGACCCAAAGGTGAATTGAGCCAGTATGTAAATCCCGCGATCGAAGTCACTATTAGCGATAACCATGTGGTATTGGCTGAGAAAGCTGATGCTATGTTGGATAATCCTAAGCAAAAGCATGCTTATCATGGTTTGTATCGTGCTTTGATACATAACATGGTGGTTGGCGTTTCGGAAGGTTATAAGAAAGAATTGGAGCTTGTCGGTGTGGGTTACCGTGCTTCTAACCAAGGTAACATCATTGAACTGGCTTTAGGTTATACGCATAATATTTTTATCCAGTTGCCGCCTGAAATCAAAGTGGAGACTAAGTCTGAAAGAAATAAGAATCCTCTCATCATTCTGGAGTCTTGTGACAAACAGCTGCTTGGTCAAGTTTGCTCTAAGATACGTTCTTTCCGTAAGCCTGAACCGTATAAAGGTAAGGGTGTTAAGTTTGTCGGTGAAGAAATTCGTAGAAAATCTGGTAAATCTGCCGGTGCGAAGTAACCTTTTAAATTGATAGTATTATGACTACAAAGATAGAAAGACGAATTAAGATCAAATATAGAGTACGCAATAAGGTTTCGGGAACTCCTGAATGCCCGCGTATGAGTGTGTTCAGAAGCAACAAGCAGATCTATGTGCAAGTAATCGACGATTTGACAGGGAGAACTTTGGCTGCAGCCTCTTCATTGGGAATGACTGAGAAGATGACGAAGAAGGAGCAGGCTGCCAAGGTGGGTGAACTGATTGCGAAAAAGGCGCAGGAAGCTGGCATCACGACTGTAGTGTTCGACCGTAATGGTTATCTGTATCATGGAAGAGTTAAAGAAGTGGCTGATGCAGCCCGTAACGGTGGACTTAAATTTTAATCATTATGGCAAAGCTGAATAATAGAGTTAAGATTTCAAACGACATAGAGCTGAAAGATAGACTGGTTGCCATCAATCGCGTAACTAAGGTTACGAAGGGTGGTAGAACTTTTACTTTTGCAGCTATTGTTGTAGTTGGTAATGAAGAAGGCATTATCGGCTGGGGACTGGGTAAAGCCGGTGAAGTGACCGCAGCCATTGCCAAAGGTGTAGAGGCTGCCAAGAAGAACTTGACGAAAGTTCCGGTCCTGAAAGGTACTGTCCCCCACGAACAGTCTGCAAGGTTTGGCGGTGCTGAGGTGTTTATTAAGCCAGCTTCTCATGGTACGGGAGTTGTTGCCGGTGGTGCAATGCGTGCCGTGTTGGAGAGTGTGGGTGTGACGGATGTATTGGCTAAGTCTAAGGGATCCTCTAACCCTCATAACCTGGTGAAGGCAACAATCTTGGCTTTGAGCGAAATGCGTGATGCACGCATGGTTGCACAAAACAGAGGTATTTCTATTGATAAAGTATTTAGAGGTTAAGGAGGAACTTTTATGCCAACTATAAAGATTAAACAGATAAAGAGTAGAATCGGTGCTCCCGTTGATCAGAAAAGAACGCTCGATGCCCTGGGTCTTCGTAAGTTGAATCGTGTGGTTGAACACGAATGCACTCCTTCAATTCTGGGTATGGTTGATAAGGTGAAACATCTTGTTACCATCGTGAAGTAAAATTATTGTTGAATAATTAAGAACTTTAGGATATGAACTTAAATAATTTGAAGCCAGCTGCCGGCTCTACAAAGACTAGAAAAAGAATCGGTCGTGGTCCGGGTTCCGGATTGGGCGGGACTTCTACGCGCGGTCATAAGGGTGCTAAGTCAAGATCGGGCTATTCTAAGAAAATAGGTTTTGAGGGTGGTCAGATGCCTCTTCAACGCCGTGTTCCGAAATTTGGCTTTAAGAACATCAATCGTGTAGAATACAAGGCTATCAATTTGGATACTGTTCAAAAGTTGGCCGAGGCTAAGAATCTGCAGGTTGTTGGTATTAACGACCTGATTGCGGCTGGTTTTGTTTCTTCTAAACAACTGGTCAAGATTTTAGGTAATGGAACTTTGACTGCTAAAGTCGATGTGCAGGCTCATGCGTTCTCCAAGACGGCTGTCGCTGCCATTGAAGCTGTTGGCGGACAAGTAGTAAAACTCTGATTCAATGAGAAAAGCTATTGAAACATTAAAGAATATATGGAAAATTGAGGATCTGAGGCAACGGATCCTCATTACCATATTGTTTGTGGCAATTTACCGTTTCGGTTCATACGTTGTATTGCCGGGTATCAATCCGTCAATGCTTTCGCAATTGCATCAACAAACAAGTGAGGGCCTTTTAGCCTTGCTGAATATGTTTTCGGGTGGAGCATTCTCAAATGCTTCTATTTTTGCATTGGGAATTATGCCTTACATCTCTGCCTCTATTGTAATTCAGTTGTTAGGAATAGCTGTTCCTTATTTCCAGAAGTTACAGCGTGAAGGCGAGAGTGGCAGAAGGAAGATGAATCAATACACGCGTTATCTTACGATTCTCGTGTTGTTTGTTCAGGCACCTTCCTATTTGTTCAACTTGAAAATGCAGGCAGGTCCTTCCTTAAATGCTTCATTAGACTGGACTTGGTTTATGGTTGCTTCCACCATATTCTTGGCTGCTGGAAGTATGTTCATCTTGTGGCTGGGCGAGCGTATTACGGATAAGGGTATCGGTAACGGTATCTCATTGATTATTATGGTCGGTATCATTGCCCGTTTGCCTCAATCGCTGTTTCAGGAGTTGATTTCCCGTATGACTGATAAGACGGGTGGTCTGGTGATGTTCTTGATTGAGATTGTTGTTTTGCTGTTGGTGATTGCTGCTGCTATTCTTTTGGTTCAGGGAACCCGTAAGATACCTGTGCAGTATGCAAAGAAAATAGTGGGCAACAAGCAATATGGTGGTGCGCGTCAGTACATCCCTTTGAAGGTTAATGCTGCTAACGTGATGCCTATCATCTTTGCTCAGGCAATCATGTTCATCCCTATCACTTTCATCGGTTTTTCCAATGTTGATAATTTGAGTGGTTTTGCCCGTGCGTTTACTGACCATACGAGTTTCTGGTATAATCTGGTTTTTGCGATATTGATCATTGTCTTTACTTATTTCTATACCGCAATTACTATAAATCCTACTCAGATGGCCGAGGATATGAAGAGGAATAATGGCTTTATTCCGGGAATCAAGCCCGGAAAAAGTACGGCAGAATATATTGATGTGATTATGTCGCGCATTACTTTGCCGGGTTCTTTCTTCTTGGCCTTGGTTGCTATCATGCCGGCTTTTGCAGGCTTGTTTGGTGTGACCTCGGAATTCGCACAGTTCTTTGGTGGTACTTCGTTGTTGATTCTGGTCGGTGTAGTTCTTGATACATTGCAGCAGGTTGAGAGTCATTTGTTGATGAGACATTATGACGGCTTGTTGAAAACCGGACGAATCAAGGGTCGTAGCGCTAATATAGCCGCCTATTAATTGGGAGAAGAAGATGATATTTCTTAAAACGGATGATGAAATTGAGTTACTTCGTAAGAGTAACTTACTGGTAGGACAGACTTTGGCAGAAATAGCCAAAGCTGTCAAGCCAGGAGTTACTACCGGAGAACTTGACAAGATAGCCGAAGAATTCATTCGCGATAATGGTGCTGTCCCTACATTCAAGGGATTTCCTAATCCTTATGGATCTCCGTTTCCCGCTTCAATCTGTACTTCTGTCAATGAGCAGGTAGTACATGGTATTCCGGGAAATGTCGTGTTGAAGGACGGTGATATTCTCTCTGTGGACTGTGGTACCTATATGAATGGTTTTTGCGGGGATTCCGCTTATACTTTTTGTGTGGGTGAAGTTGCAGAGGAGATTCGTCAACTTTTGAGAGTCACGAAAGAGGCTCTTTATCTTGGCATTGAAAATGCTGTGCCAGGTAAGCGCATCGGTGATATAGGATATGCCATTCAGCAACATTGCGAAGCACATTCTTACGGTGTTGTCCGTGAGTTTGTGGGGCATGGTATCGGAAAAGAAATGCACGAAGATCCGCAAGTTCCTAATTATGGAAAGCGTGGTTATGGAACGGTGTTGAAGAAGGGTTTGTGTATTGCTATCGAGCCAATGATTACTTTGGGAGCCAGACAGATTGTGATGGAGAATGATAATTGGTCAGTTCGTACGAAAGACAGAAAGTGTGCTGCCCATTTTGAACATACCATTGCAATTACATCAGGAAAAGCTGATATTTTGTCATCATTTGATTTCATTGAAGAAGTATTAGGAGATAACGCAATTTAAAGAATTAATATGGCGAAGCAATCTGCAATCGAACAAGATGGAGTAATCGTAGAAGCATTGTCCAACGCAATGTTTCGGGTAGAATTGGAAAACGGACATGAAATTACTGCGCATATTTCTGGTAAGATGCGTATGCATTACATCAAAATCTTGCCGGGTGATAAAGTGAGAGTTGAAATGTCCCCTTATGATTTGTCAAAAGGTAGAATTGTCTTTAGATATAAATAACATTGAGATATGAAAGTAAGAGCATCTTTAAAGAAACGTACACCGGAATGTAAAATCGTTAGACGCAAAGGCCGTTTGTATGTGATTAACAAGAAAAATCCTAAGTATAAGCAACGTCAAGGATAAATTTATTATTTTTGCAAAAAAAATAATCTTAGTATATGGCTATAAGAATAGTTGGTGTCGATTTGCCCCAAAACAAGAGAGGTGAAATCGCTTTGACCTATATTTATGGAATAGGTCGTAGTAGTTCAGCAAAAATATTGGATAAAGCAGGTGTTGACAAAGACCTGAAAGTAAAAGACTGGACGGATGATCAGGCTGCCAAGATTCGTGAGATCATTGGCGCAGAGTACAAAGTGGAAGGTGACCTTCGTTCTGAGGTTCAATTGAACATTAAGCGTCTGATGGATATCGGTTGTTACCGTGGTGTGCGTCATCGTCTGGGCTTGCCCGTTAGAGGCCAAAGCACGAAGAACAATGCTCGTACACGTAAGGGTAAGAAGAAAACCGTTGCTAATAAGAAAAAAGCTACTAAATAATAATTAGTTGATATGGCAAAAAAAACAGTTGCAGCAAAAAAGAAAAATGTAAAGGTGGATGCCAACGGTCAATTGCACGTTCATTCCTCTTTTAACAACATTATTGTTTCTCTGGCAAACAGCGAAGGCCAGATTATCTCTTGGTCTTCTGCCGGAAAAATGGGATTCAGAGGTTCCAAGAAGAACACGCCGTATGCCGCACAAATGGCTGCACAGGATTGTGCAAAAGTTGCGTATGATTTGGGCTTGAGAAAAGTGAAGGCATACGTGAAGGGTCCGGGCAATGGCCGTGAGTCTGCTATCAGAACCGTTCATGGTGCAGGTATCGAAGTGACAGAAATTATCGACGTTACGCCGTTGCCGCATAACGGATGTCGTCCTCCGAAAAGACGTAGAGTATAAAAATTACCTTTAATTAGAATGAAACTTGATTTTGTTATTGGATTGTATCAAATTCTTCTCTGCAATCGCGGCTGCAACAAATTGAGTTCATCAATAACAATTTAAAATTAAGAAAGAAAAATGGCTAGATATACTGGACCAAAATCAAGAATAGCCCGTAAATTCGGTGAAGGTATTTTTGGAGCTGATAAAGTTCTCTCGAAAAAGAACTATCCTCCTGGACAACATGGTAATTCCAGAAAGAGAAAGACTTCTGAATATGGTGTGCAGTTGCGTGAAAAGCAAAAAGCCAAATATACATACGGCGTTTTGGAAAAACAGTTCCGCAATTTGTTTGAGAAGGCAGCCACCGCCAAAGGCATTACGGGTGAAGTCCTGCTTCAGTTGCTGGAAGGTCGCTTAGACAATATTGTTTATCGCTTGGGTATCGCTCCTACGCGTGCCGCTGCCCGTCAGCTGGTAAGCCACAGACACATTACTGTAGATGGCGAAGTGGTTAATATTCCGTCTTATGCGGTTAAGCCTGGTCAAGTGGTGGGTGTGCGTGAACGCTCTAAGTCGCTTGAGGTTATTGCCAATTCGTTGGCTGGATTCAACCACAGCAAATATCCTTGGTTGGAATGGGATGACAATGCAAAGGTTGGTAAGTTGCTTCATGTGCCTGAAAGAGCAGACATTCCTGAAAATATTAAAGAACATTTGATCGTAGAATTGTATTCTAAATAATAATTAATTTCATGGCGATATTAGCATTTCAAAAACCTGATAAAGTATTAATGTTGGAGGCGGACTCCAAATTCGGCAAGTTCGAATTCCGTCCGTTGGAACCCGGTTTCGGTATTACCGTCGGTAATGCATTGCGCCGCATCCTGCTCTCTTCATTGGAAGGTTTTGCTATCACCACTATCAAGATTGAAGGGGTTGAGCATGAATTTTCCAGTGTTCCCGGAGTCAAGGAGGATGTTACTAACATTATCTTGAATCTGAAGCAAGTGAGATTCAAACAAGTAGTGGAGGAATTCGAGAGTGAGAAAGTCAGCATTACGGTTGAGAATGCGACTGAATTCAAGGCCGGTGACATAGGTAAGTATTTGACTGGATTTGAAGTGTTAAATCCTGAATTAGTTATTTGTCATTTGGATCCCAAAGCAACGATGCAGATTGACCTGACTATCAATAAGGGCCGTGGCTATGTCCCTGCCGATGAGAACCGGGATTTCTGCACCGATGTGAATGCAATTCCTATCGATTCAATCTATACTCCGATACGTAATGTCAAGTATCAGATTGAGCCGTACCGTGTCGAGCAGAAGACCGACTACGATAAGCTGATACTGGAGATTACTACCGATGGTTCCATACACCCGAAAGAGGCTCTGAAAGAAGCAGCCAAGATTCTGATTCATCACTTCATGCTCTTCTCCGACGAGAAGATTACACTTGAAACCAACGATGCTGATGGTAATGAAGAGTTTGATGAAGAAGTGCTGCACATGCGTCAATTGCTGAAGACGAAACTGGTCGATATGGATCTCTCTGTGCGTGCCCTCAACTGTTTGAAGGCTGCCGATGTAGAAACGCTGGGCGACCTGGTGCAGTTCAATAAGACGGATTTGCTGAAGTTCAGAAACTTCGGAAAGAAATCGCTCACCGAGCTTGATGATTTGCTGGAGAGTCTGAATCTGTCGTTTGGAACCGATATTTCTAAATATAAATTAGACAAAGAATAAACAATGAGACACAATAAGAAATTCAACCATTTGGGTCGTACTGCTTCTCATAGAAAGGCCATGTTGGCTAATATGGCTATTTCTCTGATTAAGCACAAAAGAATCACTACGACCGTTGCCAAGGCTAAGGCTTTGAAGAAGTATGTTGAGCCTCTGCTCACGAAGTCTAAAAACGATACGACCAACTCGCGCCGCGTCGTGTTCAGCTACCTGCAGGACAAATATGCTGTAACTGAACTCTTCAAGGAAATTTCCGTGAAGATTGCTGACCGTCCCGGAGGCTATACACGCATCATCCGCACGGGACACCGTTTGGGTGACAACGCCGAGATGTGCTTCATCGAACTTGTAGACTACGATGAGAACATGGCTAAGGACAAGGTTGCCAAGAAGGTAACGCGTACGCGCCGTTCGAAGAAGAATGCCGCTGCTGCCGCACCTGCTGAAGCTGCCGCTGAGACTCCGGCTGCTGAAGAAACTAAGACTGAAGCTGCTGCTGAATAATAAATTTGCTCTTATTACGATAGGGGATGTATCTGTTGGAAGATACATCCCTTTTTTATTATGGTACTGTAACCATCCGAAATCCGTAACCATCCGAAATCCGTCGTGTTTTAGGATTTTCAGGAAGTTCCGACCTTTGTCCTCAAAAAAGCCATGTTCAACCTGAATGAAAGCAACCGCTTTGTAATGAGCCGCAACCCGGTAGACTTGCGCAAGGGCGTTGACAGCCTGTGCGGTGCCATCCGTTCCTGCCATCTGGATCCCTTGAACGGGGATGTCTATGTGTTCACTTGGAAGTCTGCTGCTCGGCTGTTTGGCAACAGGCAATTCTTTCATGTGTAGAAAAAAGGTGCTCTTTACTGTCAGGTTGTTATGGTGCCTTATTGTTTTAGTGAGTGGTTGGGACCGTGGTGAAACAAGGAAACGGCTGTGCAGAAACACTGCCCCTTTTGTTTTTTTCTTCAGAAAAACGCTTTTTATGCTGGCTTTTAGGTAGAAATGCATTAATTTTGCCCTGTAGGGAATGAATATATTGTGGATGAACTAACTTCATGGAAATAAAAAAGTCTCCTGCTGCAGATTTGGAGCCACATCGAACGACCAGGTTACTGGTGGGTTTTGTGGTGGCATTGGCTGTCTTGTTCGTTGCTCTTGAGTGGACAGAACAGGATGACATAGACAGTATGGATGCTTTACTTTCTGATTTGGTTTTTGAAGAGGAACTTGAAGTCCCGCTGGTGGAACATCCCATTGTGCCTCTTCCTGTCCCTGCCAAGCCTTTGCCTGTTGTGGAGGATAAACCGACAGTAGTTGAAAATGATGCCGCCGAGGATAGTCCGGTAGAGTTCTCAGCAGAACCCTTGGGCAGTGGTGGGGAAGAACGTATTGAAGAGGATGTATATGATTTGAAGAAATATCCCGCAAGTGAAGAACCTTTTGTCGTGGTGGATATATTGCCGGAGTTCCCTTGGGATGGGCAAAAGGGGTTGATGCGTTATCTGACGCAACACATTCACTACCCTCAGGCCGCTTGGGAGCATCATATTCAAGGTGCGGTTTTGTGCCAGTTCGTGGTGAATGCAGATGGCAGCATTACTGATGTGCAAGTGTTGCAGGGGATACATCCTTTGCTTGACAGTGAGGCTGTTCGCGTGTTGAGGGGGATGCCCCGTTGGAAGCCGGGAATGCGGGGAGGGAAGGCGGTGCGTGTGCGTTATACGCTGCCTGTCGTGTTCCAGTTATAACAGAGAAACTTAATTTTGATATATTGTTATGTTTACAACTAACGAACTTCTGGAGAAAATAAACCGCCACATAAGCGAGTTAAAGTTTACTCGTCAGCCTGAAGGGCTATATGAACCCGTTTCATACGTCTTGTCTTTGGGTGGAAAACGTATCAGACCTTTGCTGATGCTGATGGCTTATAACTTGTATAAGGAAGATGTGGAGCTAATCTTTTCTCCGGCCACGGGCATTGAGGTCTACCACAATTATACGCTCTTGCACGACGACCTGATGGACAAAGCCGAGATGCGTCGTGGTAAGTCTACCGTGCATAAAGTCTGGAATGAGAATGCAGCCATTCTTTCGGGAGATGCCATGCTTGTGCTGGCCTATCAGTTTATGGCGGCTTGCCCTTCTGCCAGTTTGAAGGAAGTGTTGGATCTGTTTAGCATGACAGCTTTGGAGATCTGCGAAGGGCAACAGATGGACATGGAGTTTGAATCTCGGAAAGATGTTTCAGAGGCAGAATATCTTGAGATGATACGTTTGAAGACCTCCGTCCTGTTGGCATGCAGCCTGAAAATAGGAGCTGTCCTGGCAGGTGCTTCGCAGGAAGATGCCGACCGTTTGTATGATTTCGGCATCAATCTTGGGGTAGCCTTTCAGTTAAAAGACGATCTGTTGGATGTGTATGGAAATCCGGAGGTGTTTGGTAAGAATATCGGTGGTGACATCTTGTGCAATAAGAAGACTTATTTATTAATCAAGGCTTTTGAGCGGGCAGATGAACAGCAACGCAGAGCCTTGTCTTTCTGGATAGATGCAGATACGTACGTGCCCGAGAAGAAAATAACAGCCGTGACAGCCCTCTATGATGAAATCGGTGTAAAGAATCTGTGTGAGAGCCTGATGGAAGAATATACATTCCGCGCAAGGGCAGCCTTGCTGTCGGTGGCCGTGTCGGATGAGCGCAAGCAGGCTTTGAAAGAACTGATGGAGCAGTTGATGTTCCGGGAAGTGTAGCGCGTGTGCAGGCAGAGAGAGCAATACCATGAATACCCGTTTAATTTTTTAATTTGAAACAATGCCATACAGACGATTGCCCAATACTGACCAGGCGCGGATACGGGCCATGAAAGCGGTTGTTGCAAAGTGTGGAGAGTCCGGCGTGATAGACCCCAACGTTTCTTTGAAGACGCAGCAGGCTGTGCAGAATTTTCTGGTCAGGTTTGAGGCTGCACAATCCTATTATGCGGAGTGTTATGAACGGCAGGCACGGGCGGCATCCGCACACCACCGTCACGTGAAGATGGCCCGTTTGTACATATCGCATTTTATACAGGTCTTGAATCTGGCGGTGATACGCAATGAGATACGGGCTATACAGAAGGAGTTGTATGGTTTAAATGTCCAAGAAAACGCGTTGCCGGATTTGTCGTCGGAAACCGCTTTGGCAGATTGGGGGCGTAAAGTGATAGAGGGGGAGCGTAAGCGTATGGGGCAAGGAGGAATTCCTATTTATAATCCTACTATCGCCAAGGTGAAAGTGCACTATGATATTTTTATGGAAAGTTATGAGAAACAGAAGAATTTACAGGTGGCAACAGCCCGCAGCCTGGAAGCCCTGGCGGCTATGCGGGCAGAAGCCGACCGGCTGATTCTGGATGTATGGAATCAGGTGGAAAAGGCTTTTGCCGACGTACTGCCTTTAGAGAAACGTCTGGAACAGTGTCGGGCTTATGGGGTGATATACTATTATCGTACCGGCGAGAAAAGACATGAAACTGAATTATAAGATTGAATTATGAAACTGGTAGATACACATTCGCATCTTTTTCTGGAGGAATTTGCTGATGATTTGCCTCAGGTGATTGAGCGGGCCCGTCAGGCTGGGGTGTCGCATATCTTTATGCCTAACATCGACAGTACCACTCTGAAGCCTTTGTTGCAGGTGTGTGAGGAGTATGCAGAATATTGTTTCCCGATGATTGGCCTGCACCCTACGTCGGTTGGCGGGAATTATCGGGATGAGCTGGCATTGGTGAAGCAGCAGTTGGCAATTCCTCATCCTTTTGTTGCTGTAGGCGAGATTGGCATGGACCTTTATTGGGATAAGACTTTCCTCAGAGAGCAGCGCGAGGCGTTTGACCTGCAGTTGCAATGGGCATTGGACAAGAACTTGCCCGTTGTGATTCACTGCCGGGAAGCCTTCGAAGAGATATATGACGTACTATTGCCTTACAAGGCAACATCTCTCCGAGGCATTATGCATTGCTTTACAGGGACGGAGGAAGAGGCGCGGCGCATCTTGGACTTTCCCGGTTTCCTGTTGGGCATTAACGGAGTGGTGACATTCAAGAAATCGTCTCTTCCTGCTGTATTGAAACACTTACCTTTGGAGCGTATGGTGTTGGAGACTGATGCTCCCTATCTGGCTCCGGTGCCTCACCGCGGGAAGAGGAATGAAAGCGCCTTTGTGGGAGATACGATGCGGAAGTTGGCCGAGATTATGGGAGAAGCCCCAGAGAAGGTGGCTCAGGTGACTACTGAAAATGCACTGGCCTTCTTTGGCATGAAGGAACGGGATGATATATTTAAAATATATTAAATGTACCTCCTTTCGCAATATAAATGCGGTGAAATGCTTCGAGTAACAAAAAAATAAACTACTTTTGCACCCGAAAAACGGGAAGGTAGTATGGCTTACTGATTCTTGTTTTTCTTTTTTGGCAATCAACCAAGGAGAGATGCTCGAGTGGTTGAAGAGGCACGCCTGGAAAGCGTGTATACTCCAAAAGGGTATCCGGGGTTCGAATCCCCGTCTCTCCGCTAATCCTGCTGATTATCAGCAGGATTTTTTGTTTTAAGACTGAGCATCCCTTGGCGGTGGACTTGGATGCTGACGGCCGATTGTTTCTTAGGGCTTAGGAGTCTGCTTCTTATCGTTTGGCAATCTGTTGCTTATTGCTTGGAAGTTTGGGATATAGCTGTTATTTTTGTAGTCGGAAAGGATGAGGGCTGTTTGCGGAGGCAATATCCGGAAATATGCCGCTTTTGTCATACATTTTGTTTTATGAAAGGAATAAGATTTTATCAGTGCTTGGCTTTATGCCTTTTAGGAGGAGTGTTTGTGCCCGTGCAGGGACAGACGTCGGGGGAGATGGTGGACTATTTTGTGCAGCAGATTGAAGGAGGACAGCAGGTTGCTCCCGTGCAACAGTCGGATAAAGTGAAAATATCCCGTTTGGCACAGCGGCGAAGCGAGGTGTGGAACGCCTGGCAAGAAGCTAACCGCCTGCTGGACGAGCCGGTCTTGCCTGCTTTGTCGGTCCAGAAACCGGTTGTGGCAGACAGCATCCTGCTGCCCGATACGCTGGAACCGTCTGCCGTGATGAACTATTATTGGGTGCAGAAGGGCGATGCTGCTTCGGATGGCGGATGGCCCGTGTTTATTTACCTGCACGGATCCGGGCCGCGCGACAGGGAGTGGAGCACAGGCCTGAAACTGGCTCAACAGTTCGATGATGCGCCTTCCCGCTATTTTGTTCCCCGCATTCCCAACGAGGGAGCTTACTACCGCTGGTGGCAACGCTCTAAGCAGTGGACGTGGAACTGGCTGTTGCGCAGGTTGATGCTGGACGATTCTGTCAATGCCCGCCGGCTTTACGTCTTTGGCATATCCGAAGGAGGCTATGGCAGTCAGCGGCTGGCTTCGTTTTATGCCGACTACTGGGCTGCGGCAGGACCTATGGCAGGTGGAGAGCCGTTGAAGAATGCACCAGCCGAGAACTGCCGCAACATCGGCTTCAGTTTGTTGACCGGGGCCGATGATACGGGCTTCTACCGTAATCAACTGAGCCGCTTGGTGTCTGATGCTTTCGATAGTCTGCAGACTGTTTTCACCGATGGCTTCAAGCACCGCATTGAACTGATACCCGGTAGGGGACATCATATTGACTATCGGCCCACCACGCCTTGGTTGAAGACTTTCAGCCGTAATCCCTGGCCCCGGCATTTTCTGTGGGAAGATTTCGAGATGGACGGCTGGCATCGTAACGGTTTTTATAACTTGGCGGTGGAGAAGCGTCCTTGCGATTCCCTGCGCACCCGCTACCGGATGGATATAGCAGATAATCGCATCGAACTGTCTGTAGACAATGTGCATTACCAGACCGTAGAGCGTGATTCCGTTTGGGGTATCGAACTGCGTTTTGCCAAGACCTACACGCCCGCTACAGGTGGTGCGCTCACCCTTTTCCTGAATGAACATTTGGTGGATTTGAGCAAGCCGGTCACGGTGGTAGTCAACGGGAAAGAGGTCTTTCGCGGGAAGGTGACTTGCCGGGTTGGCTCGATGATGAGAAGTCTTTGTCTGTTTTACGACCGCGAGCGCATTTTCCCTGCTGAAGTTGAAGTGCGGTATTGATTCTTCGCCGTGAGCTTGTTGGCGTTCATTGAAAAAAGCATTATCTTTGAAGCGTTATTTATATCAGAAAATGTAAAGAGGAAATCGGAATGAAAAGAATGTTTGTCATGCTTGTCGTGGCTCTCCTGCTGTCGGGTGTGGCAGCGCCGGAAGTCTGGGCGCAGGATGCTTCGGAGATTCTTTCCGCAGAAGCAAACGAGGCTGTGGTGCAACCCGAACCGGAGGGAGGCTTTCATCAGATGCTGAAGACGAAGTTCATCGAAGGGTCGGCTTTCTATATGAGTTGGATAGCCATTGCGTTTGTCATCGGTCTGGCGTTTTGCATTGAACGCATTATTTATCTGAGCCTGTCCGAAATCAATACTAAGAAGTTCGTTGCGTCTGTCGACTCGGCTTTGGCAAAGGGCGATGTAGAAGAGGCCAAAGATATCGCTCGCAACACGCGGGGACCTGTGGCATCCATCTACTACCAAGGGCTGATGCGGTTGGATCAGGGCGTAGAGATAGTGGAGAAATCCGTTGTGTCCTATGGTAGCGTACAGGCTGCCTACCTGGAGAAAGGCTGTTCGTGGATTACGCTTTTCATTGCCATGGCACCTTCGCTGGGCTTCTTGGGCACAGTGATTGGCATGGTGCAGGCATTCGACAAGATACAGATGGTGAACGATTTGTCGCCTGCGGTTGTGGCGGGTGGCATGAAGGTGGCACTCATCACGACTATTTTCGGATTGATTGTGGCGCTGATTCTGCAAGTGTTCTACAATTATATCCTGTCTAAGATAGAGGCGCTGACCAGCGATATGGAGGATGCTACCGTAACGTTGCTGGATATGGTCATTCGTTACGACCTGCGTTATGAAAAGTGATAGGAAGGACGGAAATGAAACGGTATAAGATACAGAAGGTGTCGGGCGCTGTGCTGGGAGTGTTGCTGATAGCAACGCTGGGCGTACTCTGTCTGTTCTTCTTCGGAGGCGAGACACCGGTGGAGCAGCGCCTGGTGGCCGATCTTTCGAAAGAGGAGCCCGCTTATACGGATGTGTTGATGAGCTGGATATACATTCTGTTCGGATTGGCGGTGGTTGTTTCATTGTCGGGTGTGTTTTATAAGTTTGTTGCCCGTTGCATCGTGTCGCCTCGTTCGGCCTTGCGCTCTTTGTTGGGTGTCATGTTGCTGGTGGTGGTGCTGGCTGTTTCGTGGTGTATGGGCAGCGACCGACCTTTGAACATACCAGGATACGACGGGACGGAGAATGTGCCTTTTTGGTTGAAGGTGTCCGATATGTTTCTATATGCCATCTACACGCTGTTGGGCATCGCCTTGGCGTTGATTGCAGGTTTTGGCATGGCGCGAAGATTCCGGTAAGGAAAGGAGGAGGGTATGTATTTCAGGCGTAGAAGCAAACGGAATGTTCCGGAAATCAATTCGAGTTCGACGGCAGACATTGCTTTCCTGCTCCTTATCTTCTTTTTGATGACGACTTCGATGGATACCGACCAAGGCCTGGTACGCCGTTTGCCGGAGCCTCTGCTGCCGGGACAGAAGGCGGAACCCTTGAGGCTGAAGGAACGGAACGTACTGCCTGTAGACCTGACTGCTGACGACGAAGTGTTGTGTGACGGTCGGTTGGTAAGCGCAGACGAATTGCGTCGCCGCGTGAAAGAGTTCGTAGCCAATCCTTCGGACAGCGAAGACCTTCCCGAGAAGATGTCTGTGTCTTTCCCCTACTTTGGCGTGTTGTCGGTTACGAAGAATCATGTCATTTCGCTCTGTTGCGACCGGAATGCTTCGTATAAGGCTTACATGGATGTGCAGAATGCCTTGGTGGCTGCTTATAACGAATTGCGCGATGAACTGGCCCGTACCAAGTGGCAGAAGAACTATGCGGAACTGACACCGGAGCAAAAACGGGCGGTCCGGCAAGTATATCCGCAGAAAATATCCGAAACGCAAACCGGAAAGGAAGGAGGAACTGATTGATGGGACGCTTTGACAGACACGGAAAACGGACAATGCCTGCCTTGAACACCTCGTCGTTGCCCGACTTGATATTTACGCTGCTGTTCTTCTTCATGATTGTTACCACCATGCGCGAAGTCACCCTGAAAGTGGAGTTTAGGGTGCCGCAGATTACGGAATTGGAAAAGCTGGAAAAGAAATCGCTGGTGACCGTTATCTATGTAGGACGTCCTGCCGAAGCCTATAGGAAACGGTTGGGAAACGAAACCCGCATTCAGTTGAACGATGCTTTTGCCTCTCCCGAAGATATTCCCGACTATATCGCAGGTGAGCGTTCCAGGCTTTCCGAGTCCGATCGCCCGTTGATGCAGATTTCCTTGAAAGTAGACCAAGATACGCGCATGGGCATTGTGACGGACATTAAAGAGGCGTTGAGAAAGGTGCATGCACTGAACATCAATTATTCGGCACAGAAGAGAGAATGAAATGAGAGGGGAGATGGCTGTTCTCCCCTCACGTATGTTATCGGGATGGATAGGGCGTTCAGTCAGCGTGCGACTCCGTAGACTTCGCGATAGATACGGTCTTTTATGCTTTCGTAAGCCTGTTCGGGGTCGATGTTGCCGTACGACATCAGCCGCATGGGCAGAAAGCCGTCGCCTGCTTTATAGGGGGGCTGCTGATAAGGCTTGTCCCACAGCGTAAATCCTTGCCGCTTGTAGAAATTGATGCGGCGTTGGGCCATTTCTTCTTCAGGCATTTCTACTTCCAGCACGATGGGCAGGGGGTGGACATGGCTTATAAGTTCTTCGAGTGTACGTTTGCCATAGCCTCCGTTGCGTCGGGCTGGATCAATGGCGAAATGTTCGCCGTAGCAGAAGGTGCCGAAATCCCAGAAGGTGAAGAAGCCCACGGGCATGTCTCCGTCAAAGATAATGTTGTTATGAAATTCCGGCCGCGTATCGGTATAGAGGCGTAACTGTTCCAAGGTCCGGTATTCTTCGGGCGGGAAAGAAGCGATGAGCAACTGTTCCATAAAGTTGTACAGTTCCTCGTCGGCCGTAGTGATGCGGTGTAGTCTCAGCATGGTTTCTTTGTTTTTGAAGGGTTATAGGATGGTTTTATTCGGTGTAGAAGGTTATCAGCCGCCGGAGTGCCCGTTGGCATACGGGGCAGAATGCGGGATACTCGTTGGTGCGCATCCGGCAGTTGTAGGAAGCCCGGTACAGGCCCTTCGATGAGTAGGCGGCTCCTTCGTACAGACCTACTTTATGGGTGTTGAAGTCTTCGGCAGGGGTCGGCACCGGTGTACCCTGCGGAATCATGTCTTGCCATTTGGAGGCAAAGTCCACACGGGTCGTTACGTTTTGCTCCCACGGCTCTACGTCGGTCGGATAGGTATCGTTCATGATGTCTTCGTCGTAGAAATACTCATCGGCCAGTCCTCCGAAGCTATGACCGAACTCGTGTACCACCACCGGGCGGAAGTCTTCGTGATGGGCAGTAGTCAGAGTGTAAGAATTATAGATGCCACCGCCCCCGTATTCATCTGTGTTGGCCAATACGATGATGTGTTCGTAGTCGATGCCAGCCAGCGCGTCGTGCAGCGATTTGAGTCGGGAGGTGGTCAGGTAGCGGTCCGAGTAGAACGTGCTGAAGTGCGAGTGGAAAGCAGTGCTTTTCCATTCGTTCAGTCGCGGGATGCTCACTCCGCTGTCTTCCGAGGGGCTTGCCACGGCCACTATGTTGAATTTGTCTTTCAGCGAGCGGAACGGTTCGTGGCCAAACAGGCTTTCGCAGGCGATGCGTGCATCTTGGTAGAAAGTCTCCATTTCATTAGAGGTATATCCTTCGGCCAGAATAGCCACATCGATGCAACGGTCGGCCGGACCGCTTTGCAAGAGGTACCGGTGTGGGGTGATGTGTGTCAGTCCCCGCTGGTGTATCAGGATATTCTGTGGGTCAACGGTATGTGTCATCCGGGTGCGTACTTTTCTGTGCGGGTCGAAGAGAGTGATTTCGACCACGGCCGGGCGTTGCGGATAAGGCAGCAGGAAAGTATTCTCGAATCCTCTGTCCGTTTGTCGGGCTTCTTCCGTTTCCAGCCATTCCTGAAAGAGAGATGAGAAAGAAGTGCAGTAGATAACAGTGCTGTCTGCCGCATCCCGCATGACGATTTGTCCGTTGCCGGCCAGAGGCAATTCGTCGAGGTGGTGGCGGCGCCCTGCCCAGCGGGGAAGGACGGATAGTTCGTCTAAACAGATGGCTTGATGTTCGGCATTGCCGGTAAAGAGGTAGTCCACACGCAGCGTTTGGTCGGTGAAGTACCGGTCGAATGATTGTGCGCTCAAGCCTAAGCAGGCAAATAGGCACACAAGAAGCAGGTTACTTTTTTTCATGACAAGTTCTTAATTTTGTCTACAAAGATACGGTGTTTCTGCGTCATCTGCAATATGGGCTGAAAAACTTGCCAAGCGGTAAGAGGCGTATTGCCAAGCCATAAGCAGCGCATTTCCAAGCGGTAAGCAGCCGCTTCGTTATATATAAGAAATAACGTGCTGCATATCAGCCGAGTATCGGTCTTAGCGCGAAGTTCTTGGCTGTTTGGCCGGGACGTTTAAATCATTTCGGTATCTTTTCTGATAAGAAATGTAACAGATTGCATTTCTGTTGAGGGAAAAATCGCTAACTTTGCAACAAATCGCCAGTTAATGCGGTTTATTACATTTTTAATTCTATTCGTATCAAGTAATGGGACATCATCAATTGGATAGTTTGGATGAACAGATTCTGCGGTTGATTGCCGATAACGCCCGCATTCCTTTCTTGGAAGTGGCACGTGCCTGCAATGTGTCGGGAGCTGCCATTCATCAGCGTATTCAGAAGTTGACCAACCTGGGCATTCTGAAGGGGTCGGAGTTCATCATCGACCCGGAGAAAGTTGGCTATGAAACATGTGCCTATATCGGCATTTATCTGAAGGATCCTGCTTCGTTTGATGCCGTGACCAAGGCACTGGAGGCCATTCCTGAGATTGTGGAGTGTCACTTTACGACCGGGAAATATGACATGTTCATCAAACTCTACGCCCGCAACAACCATCATCTGTTGAGCATCATCCACGACAAGTTACAACCCTTGGGGATGGCACGTACAGAGACGCTTATCTCGTTTCACGAAGCAATCAAGCGGCAGATGCCGATTTTGCCTGTGGAGGATGAGGATTAGGCTTTACGGCGCACGTAGTCTACAAAAGCGTAAGGGCAGGGATGCTTTTCGTCGGCAGGACGGGCATCTCTGCTTTTTTCTTGCCACAGTGCCGGGTCGATGGGCGGAAACCAGGCATCGGCATGGGGGGCTTCGGCGTCTATTTCGGTCAGACAAAGTTCATCGGCCAGAGGCAGGGCGTGGTGGTAGAGGCTGGCTCCGCCGATGATATAGACGTGTTCATCGGGGCAGCAGGAAGCCAAGGCATCTTCCAGCGTCGGAAACACTTCTGCACCGGGTAACTGTAGACTTTTGTCTGTGGAGAGGACGACATTCCTTCGCTGAGGCAACGCGCCTTTGGGAAGCGATTCGAAAGTCTTGCGTCCCATGAGGATGGTGTGGCCTGTGGTGAGCGTCTTAAACCGTTTCAGGTCATTCGGAAGCCAGAACAGCAACTTGTTTTCGTAGCCGATGGCACGGTTGCGGTCGATGGCGGCAATGAGCGATAAATACATGACGAATAAGCGTAAGCGGGTGGATAGAAGTGTTACAGATTGTTGGTGTCAGACGGATACCTGTCCGGCGATGTGTGGCCACGGGTCGTAGTCTGTCAACTCAAAGTCTTCGTAGCGGAAGTCGAAGATATTCTTCACGTCGGGGTTGAGCCGCATGTGTGGCAGGGGGCGTGGTGTGCGGGTGAGTTGCAGCTTCACTTGTTCCAGATGGTTGGTGTAGATGTGTGCGTCGCCCAGAGTATGCACGAAGTCGCCTGCCCGTAGCCCCGTCACCTGTGCCATCATTTGCAGCAGCAGGGCATAGGATGCTATGTTGAAGGGGACGCCCAGGAAGGTGTCCGCACTGCGCTGGTACATCTGCAGGCTGAGCCGCCCGTTGGCTACATAAAACTGGAAGAGCAGGTGGCAGGGAGGCAGGTTCATGCGGTCAAGGTCAGCCACATTCCATGCGCAGACAATGATGCGTCGCGAGTCGGGGTTGTGTTTGATGGTGTCCACCGCTTCGCTGATTTGGTCGATAAAGCCGCCTTCGTAGTTGGGCCACGAGCGCCACTGGTAGCCATAGATGTGTCCTAAATCACCGTTGGCGTCAGCCCATTCGTTCCAGATACGTACGCCGTGCTCCTGCAGGTAGTGTACGTTGGTATCGCCGCTCAGGAACCATAGCAGTTCGTAGATGATGGACTTGAGGTGCAGCTTCTTGGTGGTCAGCAAGGGGAAACCCTCTTCCAAGTTGAAGCGCATTTGGTGGCCAAATACACTGAGAGTGCCCGTACCCGTACGGTCGTCTTTGTGCACACCTTCGTTGAGTATGCGGTTGAGGAGGTCTAAGTATGGTTTCATTGCAATTTAGTTTTCTTTTTCTTCTTTTTGAGAGGACTCGGAGGGCGAATCCATTTGCTGGAAATTAAACTGCGGTGTAGTGCCCGGCTGTATTTCCAACTCAAAGTAGATATAATCTCCGATGTTGAAAAGCCTGTGCCATTCAGTAGGATGCTTGTGTGCATCCCGTACGCCGCAATAATCAACGAAAGTGCCCTTGATGCCATTTAATTCCACTTCTTCCTTGTGTCCCGGTGTATAAGCAATCAGCGGGATGCGGCCGGTTAATGAATAAGGCTTGTCGGAGATCGTTTCCATCAGGATGCAGCCCGTAGTGGACAGGGGCACTTGGAAGGAGCAGTGCATGGGACGGCAGAGGACGATGCGTGCCGTATCGGGCGACATGGCTTGTGACATGAAGCGGAAAGTAATCTCATTCTCCTGATTCTGCGCGAAGGGAAATTCTATGCTCTTTCTTGTTTCCTTGCCTTGGATGTTGTTTACCTGATATAGGGTATAGGTGATGGGCTTAGTCGATTTTACTGTTACATCAATACATTGAATGCCTTGAAATTCCATCAGGTCGCGCAGAAAAGCGTTCTCTGGCCGTAGGGCAGGCGTTTCATAGGACACGATGATGGAATCCTCCGGCTCAGCTTCCTGTGCCTGAAGAAACTGGAAGGCTGATAACAGCATACAGAGAGTAATAAGTAAATACCTTTTCATATCTTCTGACTTAAGTTGTTGGGACAAAGGTACGCTTTTCCTTTCAATCTTACAAATCCTCAGAGTACGGGCGTAAACAAGTGGGCGAACCACCCCACGAACTTCTTCCATCCCGAGCGTTGTTTCCACACCTCCGGCGTAAGCAGCGTGCTGTTCTCGCGGTTGTGGTCGAAGAGCCGGTTGAGGGCAGCGGTGGTGCGCGGGGCAAAGATAAAAGCATTGGTCTCGTAGTCGTAGCGCAGGCTGCGGCTGTTCAGGTTGGCAGTGCCTACGGTGCAGTAGCTGTCGTCTACGGTCATCACTTTGGCATGGTGGAAGCCTCCGTTGAAGAGGTAGATGCGTGCGCCGCGCTTCATCAACTTATGTACGTAATAGAGTGCGGCTTCGGGAGTAAAGGGCACATCACTGACACTGGGAATCATGATTTCCACCTTTACGCCTCGTTTCAATGCTTGCTTCAGGGCGGTGCGGATGGATTGGGTAGGTACGAAATAGGGATTGATGATGCGTACAGTGTGACGCGCACTGTCGATGGCGGCGGTGTAGGCATGACTGATGGAACGGGGCGTTTCGCGGGGCACCCGGTCTACGATGGCTACTTCTTCTGCTTCTTGTCGGGGAATGTCGATGTCGGCAAAATATTCGGGTCCTCCCACGTGCTGGCCTGTCTCCCGGTTCCACGTGGTCAGGAAAATGCCTTGCAGGTATCGCACGGCATCGCCATCAATACGCACGTGCATGTCGTGCCATTGTCCTATCTTGGGCAAGCCGGTCAGGTAGTAGTCGGCTACGTTCATGCCACCCGTATAGCCCGTCTTTCCGTCGATGACAACAATTTTCCGGTGGTCGCGGTGCAGGGCGTGGTTGACGTAGGGAAAGGTGATGGGGTCGAATTTTACCAGTTCTATGCCTCGGGCCCGGATGGCTTGGATATGCTTTTCGCGCAGCGGTTTGTTGTTCGACCAGTTGCCGAAAGCATCGAACAGAGCACGTACTTCCACACCTTCCTTTACTTTTTGCGCCAACAGGTCGAACAATGCGTTGGCAATGGAGTCGTTGCGGAAGTTGAAATACTCCAGATGTACGTGATGGCGTGCCTGACGGATGGCATCGAAGAGGTCGGCAAACTTGGCGCGTCCTGTAGGGAGCAGTTTGACGCGGTTGTTGCCCGTCACAGGGATACCCTGCCCACGCAGATAGTCCATCATCAGTGTGTCGCTTGATGTCTGCGTATAGGCAGAGACAAGCGGAAGTAAGACCGCCAGCAATATAATAAATAAGGTGTGCTTCAAAACTCTCTTATCTTATGGGGTTTTCTGTGGGCGCAAAGGTACGCCAAAGCCCGAAGAGTTAGTCCGCTCCTTAAGTTATTTTAAGACAGTTCATGCCAAAGAGGCTATTTTCTTATACGCCAAGAACAGGAGTACCACGCCGGCAATGACCAGCGATTTGGGGTCGATGTTGGTGGCCATGCTCTGTTCTACGGCAGTGGTAAGCGTTTCGCGCAAGGAGTTCCAAATCAGTTCTATTCCGTCGAGGGCGATAAAGAGCACCAAGGCGAGTGTAAAGCCCGTAAATGTCCACAGCCGTGCCAACCGTTCACGGCGGTCGGGCAGGCGGTTCAGCACGCGGCGGGTGAATCCGTTGTCTGCTATCTCCCGGCGTCCCGGGGCGAGAAACTGTTCTATCAGTCTGTCATCGTTTTCCGTCATAACCGTTTTCTTTTAAATAGGTTGCCAGTTTTTGTTTAGCCCGCGACAGGTGGCTTTTCACCGTGCCGGCGGGGCATCCTGTGATGTCTGCTATCTTGTCGATGCTCAGGTCTTCCATGTAGAAGAGGTTGATGCAGGTGCGTTCAATCTCTTTGAGCATGGCGAGGGCGCGGTAGAGGTCCATCTCCAGCCCGATGTCCCGCTGGTGGGTGTGGCATTGTGCATCCACTTGGCGTGTGTCCAACGCATCTGTCTCTTTTCGGTTGCGAATATAATCATAAAATACGTTATATGCAATACGGTAGAGCCAGGTAGAGAAATTGGCCAGTCCCTTGAAAGAGGCGATGCAGGTGTAGGCCTTGATGAACGTTTCCTGTGCCAGATCGTCACTGAGGTCGGCGTCGCCGCAGGTCTGGTTCAGGAAGAACCGCCGCACGGGCGACTGGTATTTCCTGACCAGTTTGTCGAAGGCAGCGGTGTTGTGTAGCACCGCCACCTGCGTAACCAGCGCTATGTCGTCTAAGCGTTTCATGCTTGTCCTGTCGGGTCGTTAGCTGCTGTGGAGTTGTCTGTTGCTGGCTTTTCGTTGTGAGGTTGCTTGTCCGTCGGGCGAGCATAGGGATTGTCACGCTTGGGGGTGGTGTAGTGGATGGCCAGTTGTCCGGCGCCGATGCAGAAGATGAGCAGACCGATGCAGGCGAAGGACAGTGAGCGTAGACACATCAGCAGGAAGATGAAAAGTCCTATGCCCAGAGCCATGTTCTTGATGCCTTTGGTGCGGTAGTCCAGCGGAGCCACGTCCTTGAACACTTCCTTCGGCAACTGCTGTCCGCTGGCCAAAGCCTGTTGCATGAGCAGGTTGCGCTGTCGGCGGTTCTTGTTGCGGAAGTAGAAGATGAGGATGATGAGCACCACGGGTGTGATGAAGAAGAGAAACAGTCCGAGTGCTACAAGCATGGCAGAAGTCGTGGCGCTGTCTGCCCACTTCTCAACGTCTTCTTTGCCGATATGGAAGAAATCGTCCGCATCATAGGATACGGAATACTTGTGCTGGGTCGGGTTGTCATAAGTCGTGATGCTCAGCGTGTCGGTCACGGCCTGTCCGTCGCGCACGGTGTCCAGCAGTTCGATGATGCGCTTGGTGTTGCCCAAGCTGTCGCGTTCGGTTACGGTCCGTTCTTTGGCTTGTACCGGCATACAGAGGGCTGCCGCGGCAATAAGAGAGAAAATGAAAGTCTTCATAATGCTATTTGTTTTTTTGAGGTTTCTTTGTGTGTTAGACGGAGTTCAAGGCTTTCTGGTTGCAAAGGAACGATATTTTCTTGAAAAAAAAGAGCCCCGTCTGCTCTTCCCTGCCTCGTTCCCCTCGTACCAGCCTTCGTATCTTGCACAGTATTAGCCTATTTGCTTCTTATATATTAGCACCCTGCTTGAAACCTATTTGCTGTTTGCTTCCAATCTATTTGCCGTTTGCTTCCAAGCCATTCGTCCTTTGGCTGTCCCCTGCTTGCCGGACCGGCGGGAGGCGTATGTTGCAAAATTGAAAATCATCCCCTATATTTGTACCATCAAAAGCAGATAAGTATGAATCTTCCTCAAACTTTTACGGAGCGTGTCCGCATGTTGCTGGGCGAGGCCGAAGCCGGGCATCTGTTCGATGCGCTGCAAACCCCTTCACCTGTAAGCGTGCGCCTGAATCCGGGTAAACCTTGTGCGGAGGTACCTGCGGGCGACCCGGTGCCTTGGTGCCCGTCGGGCTTCTACCTCAAACAACGCCCCGTATTCACCCTCGACCCCCTGCTGCACGCGGGAGCTTACTATGTGCAGGAGGCTTCGTCTATGTTCCTCGACCGGGTGCTGCGGCAGTATGTGGGCGAAACTCCCGTGCGTATGTTGGACCTCTGCGCTGCACCCGGCGGCAAATCCACCCTGGCCTGTGCCTCCCTGCCGGTGGGCAGTCTGCTGGTGGCCAACGAGGTGATGCGCAACCGGGTACAAATCTTGTCCGAGAATCTGACTAAATGGGGGTATCCTGATGTGGTGGTGACCCATAACGATCCGGCAGACTTCACGCCCTTGGGGCCCGTATTCGACCTCGTGCTGGTGGATGCTCCTTGTTCGGGTGAAGGAATGTTTCGCAAAGACCCCGTGGCTGTAAAGGAGTGGAGTGTGGAGAACGTGGAACTTTGTGCCCGCCGCCAGCGTCGCATCCTGGCCGATATTTGGCCCTGTCTGCGTCCGGGGGGCTTGCTGGTGTACAGCACCTGTACCTACAATATAAAAGAAGACGAAGAGCAAGTGCGCTGGATGTGCGACGAATGGGGAGCCGAGCCGCTGTCTGTGGCTGATGTGCCAGCATCGTGGGGCATCACAGGAAATTTGTTGGAAGACGAAGACTTTCCCGTTTACCGTTTCTTGCCTCACCGCACGAAGGGCGAAGGCTTCTTCCTTGCCCTCCTGCGCAAACCCGGTGAGGAAGCCGAAGCCTCACCTGTACGCCGCGACAAATTCCGCAAGGAGAAGAGTCGCCAAGCGCGTCCGTCGGCGGCTTTGCCGCGCGAAGCTGTTTCCTGCGCCTTGTCGTGGCTGGTCGGTGGAGAGGAAGCCTTCGAGTCGGTGCCTGCCGGTACGATGCTTGCCGCTGTGCCCCGTGCCCATGCCGATTTCTGCCAGATGTTGCGGGCTTCGCTTCGTGTGATGCAGGCGGGCGTGGTGTTGGGCGAAGTGAAAAGGCGCGACCTGGTGCCTGCACACGCCTTGGCCATGAGCACGGCGATGTCTCCCGATGCCTTTCCGCGTGTGGAGTTGTCGCACGAAGAAGCCATTGCCTACCTGCGGCGCGAGGCCATCGTCTTGCCTGCCGGTGTACCCCGTGGCTTCGTGCTCCTCACCCGTCAGGGCCTCCCCTTGGGTTTCGTGAAGAACGTGGGCAACCGGGCCAATAACCTTTATCCGGCCGAGTGGCGGATACGTATGCAAGTTTAACCCTCTTTCCTTTATCAATCATTATGGCAAAGAAATATCAGCGAAAGATTCAGCGCGGCATCGTCATGCCCGTGCAGCAGTTTATCAACCGTGAGAAGTCCGCCGGTGTGGTGCTGGGCATCAGCATCGTGGTGGCTATGATACTGGCTAATTCGCCTTGGAGTGAAGATTATTTTCATTTGTTCGAAAACAAAGTGGGCTTCTTCTTCAACGGTGAGCCTTACCTTTATTATTCCCTGCATCATTGGATTAACGACGGACTGATGTCGATGTTCTTCTTTGTGGTGGGCCTGGAACTGAAACGCGAGTTTATCGGTGGTGAACTGTCCGACCCACGCCATACCATCCTGCCCATCGGTGCTGCCGTGGCAGGCATGCTGGTTCCTGCCTTGATTTATACCTTGCTGAATGCCGGTACCGGTGCGGCAGGTGGCTGGGGCATCCCGATGGCTACGGACATCGCTTTCTCACTGGCCATCATTTACCTGCTTGGCGACCGCGTGCCGCTGGCTGCCAAGGTATTTCTCACCACGCTGGCCATTGTCGACGATTTGGGCGCGGTGGTGGTCATTGCCTTGTTCTATACCTCGGAGATTTCCTTGTTTAATATCATTGTCGGCGTCGCTTTCCTGCTGGTGATGTGGGGAGCCAACAAACTGGGGGTGAAAAACGTCTTGTTCTACGGTCTGTTGGGTATCGGCGGTGTATGGGTAGCTTTCCTGATGTCCGGCATTCATGCCACCATAGCAGCCGTGCTGGCTGCCTTCGTTATCCCAGCAGACGCCCGTCTGCCCGAGGCTGTTTACCTGAAGCGGGCTGCCCGTCATCTGCGTGCTTTCTCACGCATGGAACCCAATGGTGTCTCAACGTTGGACCATAAGCAACTGGAGGTAGTGGCGCAAATGCGGAACGACACGCGCGATGCCATGCCTCCCTCGCAGCGGCTGGAGCATGCCATGCATCCTTTTGTGTCGTTTGTGGTGATGCCTATCTTTGCCTTGGCCAATGCGGGTGTGTCTTTTGCCGGGATTGACGGTTCGGTGGTCTTTTCTACGAATGTGGCGTTGGGTGTGGCGCTGGGCCTGTTTCTGGGCAAGCCGTTGGGCATTGTGCTTTCCACGTGGCTGCTGTCGCGCTTGGGCGTGGCCCGTCCGGGCGAGGGACTGACGATGAGGCGTGTCGTGGGGCTGGGCTTTCTGGCTTCCATCGGTTTTACGATGTCGATGTTCATTTCCACGTTGGCCTTTACAGAAGATACCTTGCTGCTGCAGGCCAAACTGGGTATCTTTGCCGCATCTATCCTGGGCGGGATTGTCGGCTTCCGGCTGCTGAAGAAATAGATAAATTTCAGGCGCGGATTACGCGATTTTCACGGATTATTTTCTGTTATCCTTCCGTGAAGTCCGCGTAGTCCGCGCCTGAATTATATCCTTTGTCAAATCAGAATAAGAACCGTATCACATCGTTCAGGTTCGCCCAGATAAGCAAGGCGAAAAGCAGGAACATGCCCACCATTTGCGCCCGCTCCATGAATTTGTCGCTGGGTTTGCGCCGTGCCACAATCTCGTAGATGAGGAAGAGCACATGCCCGCCGTCCAATGCCGGGATGGGCAGGATGTTCATAAAGGCCAGGATGATGCTGAGGAAGGCCGTCATGTACCAGAACTGGTGCCAGTCCCACGTGGCGGGGAAGATGCTGCCGATGGCGCCGAATCCACCCAGTTGCTTGGCTCCTTCCTTCGAGAAGAGATACTTCATTTGTCCTACATAGCCTTTCAGCGTATTGACGCCCAAGGTGACACCGGCCGGGAAGGATGAGAAGAAACTGTACTTCTGGTGTACGACCGGAAGCAGGCGGTCGGTTTGTCCCACGGCATATACACCGATGGTGAAGGCTGTGTCTACACGAAGGGCCACGGTGTTCTCCACACCCTGGCGCGTGTAGGTCAGGGTGATGTCGCGCAAGGCTTGGGAGGTACTGTCTGTAGGAGCCTGAACGTATTGTTCGTGGCGCTGTGCCATCTGCTCGCGGAAGTCCAGATAGGCGATGCGCTGCCCGTCTAAGTGTGTGATGCTGTCGCCGGCTTGCAGACCTGCCAGTTGGGCGGGGCTGCCGGCACTGATGCTATCCAGCACGAAGGGAATGCGGAAGTCGGCAAAGCGTACGCTGTCGGCAAGCAGGCGGTCCATCATGCCGTCGGGAATGTAGACCGACGCTTCCTGTCCGTCGCGCAGGACGGTGACTTGGCGTGCATCGACAATGCCCATCAGCAGGTCGGCTCCCATGCGGTCGAAGGGCTTGCCGTCGGCAGAGAGCAGAATATCGCCGTCGCGGAATCCGGCTTCGTGCATGGTCTCGTTGAAGTCCATGCCCAGCGGTGCCTTCTGTACGGGAATGTAGGTGTCGCCCCACGAGAAGAGTATCATGCTGTAGATGAACAGGGCCAGCAGGAAGTTGAACAATACCCCCCCTATCATGATGAGCAGGCGTTGCCACGCAGGCTTGGCACGGAATTCCCAGGGTTTGACGGGTTGTTTCATCTGTTCAGTGTCCATCGACTCGTCTATCATGCCGCTGATTTTGACGTATCCGCCCAGCGGTAGCCAGCCGACGGCGTATTCCGTCTCACTGCGTTTGGGCTTGAACTTGAAGAGCGTGAACCAGGGGTCGAAGAACAGGCAGAATTTTTCTACCCGCGTCTTGAACAGCCGGGCAAAGAGAAAGTGCCCCATCTCGTGAATAATCACCAGGAGCGAAAGACTCATGATGAGCTGGAGGGCACGGATTAAGAATGTTTCCATTTGTCTTTAGTGATTGTTTTCTTGTTTTTACTCAGTTGTTTTTAGTTAGGATTTCTTCTGCCACGCGGCGGGCTTCGGCATCCGTTTGTACATAGTCCTCGTAGGTGGGCTTGGCAAGGAACGGTACGCGCATCATGGTCTTCTCGATGACATCGCTCATGCCTAAGAAAGACACGCGGTCTGTCAGGAAGGCGTAGACACATACCTCGTTGGCTGCATTGACAATGCAGGGCATGTTCCCTCCGCGGTGCAGTGCCTCGTAGGCTAAGGCTAAGTTGCGGAAGCGTGTGGTGTCGGGGCGTTCGAAAGTGAGCGCCGAACATGTGTCGAAGTCAAGCCGGGGGAAAGACGACCGCACACGTTCGGGGAACGAGAAAGCATACTGGATGGGCAGGCGCATGTCTGGCATTCCCAGTTGCGCCTTGATGGCTCCATCTTCGAACTGCACCATGCTGTGGATAACAGCCTGCGGGTGTACTACCACCTCTATCTGTTCCGGGCGCACACCGAAGAGCCAGCGTGCCTCCATCACCTCAAAGCCCTTGTTCATCATCGAGGCGGAGTCGATGGTTATCTTGGCTCCCATCTCCCATTTGGGGTGATGCAGGGCCTGCTCTTTGGTGACGGTAGCCAGTTGCTCGTGTGTGAAGGTGCGGAACGGGCCACCCGAGGCGGTAAGCAATATCTTTTCGATGCCATTGTTGCCCTCACCCGCTAAACATTGGAAGATGGCCGAGTGTTCAGAGTCGACGGGAAGGATGGGAGTACCGTTCACCCGCGCCAGTTCGTTGATGAGTTCTCCGGCCACAACCAGCGTCTCTTTGTTGGCCAAGGCAATGGGCTTGCGGGCACGGATGGCATTCATCGTGGGGCGCAGTCCGGCATATCCCACCATAGCGGCCAGCACCATGTCGACGGGGTTTTCCTGCACAATCTGGCACAGCGCGTCTTCGCCGGCATAGACCTTGATAGGCAAGTCGGCCAAGGCTTCTTTCAGTTCGGGGTATTTCGATTCGTTGGCTATCACCACAGCTTCGGGCATGAACTTGCGTGCCTGAGCGATGAGGCTGTCCACCCGGTTGTTTGCTGTCAGCACGTAGGCTTCGTAGAGGTCGGGATGTTCCTCGATGACCTGCAACGCCTGGGTGCCGATGGAGCCGGTGGATCCGAGTATGGCTATTTGTTTCTTCATAAGCAAGGGTTCAAACAATTGATAATGGATAATGGATTATTGACAATTGAAATTAGAGATTGTCTGAATTGCCAGTGGCGGGAGCATTGCTTCCGTCAGAATACGATGTACAGTTCCGGATTTACAGCTTTGCCTCGATGCCACAGCTCGAAGTGCAGATGTGCTCCTTCGCTGTCTTTGGCTTCGGGAGGCGCGTGCATGGGGGCGATGGCCTCTCCCCCCTTCACTGTTTCTCCTTCGTGTTTGAAAGGAGGGCCGCAATGCTTGTAAACGGAGATAAAGTCCGGGTTGTGCTGCACGATGATGACGTAGCCGGTTTCAGCCGTATAAGCACTCATCAGTACGGTGCCGTCTAACGTGGCCAGCACGCTCTCGTTGGGGTTGGCGGCGATGTCTGTGCCCAAGTGTCCGGCGTCAGCGTCAAAGGGTTTAGCCACCATGCCTTGTGCAGGCCGGTAGAAGATAAGTCCGTCGGCATCGGTGCGTGCGGCAAGGTTCGTCAGATTGTATTTCTCGGCAGCTTCATATTGGCGGCGGAATTCATCTTCGCGCTGCGTGCGTTCCATGAGCGAGTCTTCGCGGAGAACAGTAAGCGAATCCATGCTTTGCACAGTGTCTGTACGGATATTGCCGCTGAAAATGTCTTGGATGTTCATTACGTACATGGCCTGGCGGTCAAGCATCTGCTGGAGGGAATCTACGCGAAGCGCATTTTCCACCACTTGCTGGCGCACCTCGCTGTTCATATAGCCTGGCAGGTAATTGCGCAGGGGAGTGAACGACACGATGGCAGCAGCGATAAGAAAGAGTATGGCCAGCGTGAAGAGTACGACGGAGATGCCGTTGAGTTTGGACACGTAAAGACTCGCCACCTCTTCCAGCGTATTTTCGTTGGTGATGGTCAGACGGTATTTAAACTTGATGTCTTTCCAAAACGGCTTTTTCCGTTTTTTCCTCTGAGTTGTTGTAGCCATGTTTATGCTCCGGTTATGTTTCTTCTGCGTTATCCAAGTCCAGCAAGCCTTCTGGCAGATGCATGGTGATGACACGGTGTGTGGTGTCAATATCCAGTATGAACTCTTCGTGGGCGGGGATGAGAAGTTCTTCGCCTTGATGATCGACAACGAAGAGTACGTTGGGAGTGGAGTCGTCGATGTCGGTCACTTCGCCCAGATGCCCATGCGCGGTGTCTTCCAGGCGGAACCCGATGAAGAATGTCCACGAGAGCTCTTCTGCCGGTGTTTCTTGTGCGTGCTTCACAGGAAAGTAAACCGGGGTGTTGATAAACTGCCGTGCCTGTTCCTGCGTGTCTACGCCTTCGAGCTTCATCAGCGCGGTGGTATCAGAGCGGAAGCGGTATGCTTCGATGAAGAAAGGCACCAGTATCCCGTCCATGGGGCACACCACATACTCCGCCTCCACGCGGTCGAAGATGTCGTCCGTGAAGGTGAACTGCAACTCGCCGCCAATGCCGTGCGGTTTGTTGAACATACCTATCTTATATACTTCCTCCGGTCGTATCATATTCTCGTAATCCTTGCGCCGATGGCGTTCAATCTTCGTTCAATGTCTTCGTAGCCGCGGTCAATCTGTTCGATGTTGTGTATGCGGCTGATGCCGTCGGCGCTCAGTGCGGCGATGAGCAGGGCGATACCCGCGCGGATGTCCGGCGAAGTCATGTTGCCCCCACGCAGACGGAATCCGTGGTCGTGGCCGATGACAACGGCGCGGTGCGGGTCGCACAAGATAATCTGCGCCCCCATATCGATGAGTTTGTCGACGAAAAACAGGCGGCTTTCGAACATTTTCTGGTGTATGAGCACGCTGCCCTGCGCCTGTGTAGCCACGACGAGCATCACACTGAGTAAGTCGGGCGTCAATCCTGGCCATGGCGCATCGGCGATGGTCATGATGGATCCGTCCATGAACGATTCGATGCGGTAGTGTTCCTGGGCGGGGATGTAAAGGTCGTCTCCGCGTTGCTCCACACGGATGCCCAATCTTCGGAAACTTTCGGGGATGATTCCCAAGTGTCTGTAGGCGACATCGCGGATGGTGAGTTCGCTGCGCGTCATGGCAGCCATTCCGATAAAGCTTCCCACCTCGATCATGTCTGGCAATATCGTGTGCTCTGCCCCGTGCAAGGTCTCCACGCCGTCGATAGTCAGCAGGTTGGAGGCTATTCCTTCGATGTGCGCCCCCATGCGGTTGAGCAGGTGACAGAGCTGTTGCACGTAGGGTTCACAGGCGGCATTGTAGATAACGGTACGTCCTTCGGCCAAGACAGCCGCCATGATGATGTTGGCTGTGCCCGTCACCGACGCCTCATCCAGCAGCATATAAGTGCCTTTCAGCCGTTCCGATTTCAGTTCGTAGGTATGTCTGTCAGCGTTGTAGGCGATGTCTGCTCCCAGTTTCTGTATGCCGGCGAAGTGCGTGTCGAGCCTCCGTCGTCCTATCTTGTCGCCACCAGGTTTGGCGATGGTGGCTTGTCCGAAGCGCGACACGAGTGGTCCAGCCAGCATTACCGAGCCTCGCAATCCAGCGCATGCTTTCAGGAAGGCGTCGCTTTGCAAGTAAGCGGGTTCGATGCCGGTGGCGTGGAAACGGTAAGTGTTCATACCTTCTTTGGCCACTTTCACGCCCATATCGCGCAGCAGCTGTATGAGGTTGTTCACGTCCAAGATGTCGGGCACGTTGTGCACCACCACCTCGTCTGGGGTGAGGAGCGTGGCGCAGATGATTTGCAGCGCTTCGTTCTTGGCTCCTTGCGGGCGGATTTCTCCGTTCAGCCGGTGTCCTCCTTCGATGATGAATGATGCCATGAGCGGTTAGTATTTTCCGCTTTTCTTGCGGTTGTTATTGTTCCGGTTGTTGTTCCGGTTGTTATAATTATTCTGATAGTTGTTGCGGCAATAGCGGTTGATGCGTTCGTTCATGAGGTACCTGATGGCGGGTGTCATCTGCAGGCGTCCTTGCGAGAGTTCCTGCAAGTCGTCGGCTATCTTTTCGTCCTCTACCGCGTCTTTGTTCCATGCCATGTAGTCTTTCTTCATGTGGTTGCAGATAAGTGCGATGAGTTGTTGCTTCTCGTCGCCTTCGGGCATTTCGCAAGCTTTCTGGATGAGCACTTCCAGCGTGCGCCCATAGTGCCGGTAACGTATTTTGGTGCGTGGGTAGGGGATAGGATCGGGTTTGGTGTCGAGTCTGTCTTTGCGGATGATTTCATACGGGTAGTCAATGTCTAACTTGAAATCGGACATGATGGCGAGGTGGTCCCAAAGCTTGTGCTTAAAGTCGGGCACGTCGCGCAAGTGTGGAAACATATTGCCCATGATGCCGATGATGGTGTTGGCGCACCGCTGCCGTTCGCGTCGATCTTCTATGGTCAGGGCGTAATCTACCATGTTCTGTATGCTCCGCCCATATTCTGGCAGTGGCATTCGTTTTTGTTGGGTATTGTATCGCATAATCGGTAAATAAAATTATTGATTTGAGTGCTTGTTGAGTTGAAAATTACTGAATTGAGATTTGAGGAGTAAGAGATGACTGTCATCTGCCAGTTTCCATTTATTTTTTAATTCTCGATTCTCCATTTTCCATTTAACAAGTTCTTATCTTAATAACGGTTTCGGTTTTCCCGCCACGAATTCCTTCAGATAGAATGGCTCGAAGTAGGCTACATCTTCAAATCTGCCTTGCGCCATGGCTTTTTCTGCCAGGGGTGTCATCATTACGGCGCGGGGATAGATACCTCCGATGAAGTGCGCGTTGGGATGTTGTTCCAACCGCTCTCTGCACTTGTCGGAGCCGTTGCCGAAGAAATACACAGGGTGGTTCTCCAGATACTCGCGGTAGGTATCGGATTCCACGATGTCTGCCGCTGTGGGGCGCACCGTGTGCAGGGCGCGGTCGTAGATGGCGGCATATACCTCCATGCGGCGGGCGTCGATGAGGGGGCAGAGCAGTGCGTCGTCGGGCAATTCGTCGTGGTAGAGCAGCACCGGCACACACAATACTTCGAGCGTGGGTAGCCCGATAAGAGGTATACTGCGCCCGTAGCACACACCCTTTGCCATGGAGACGCCGATACGCAAGCCTGTATACGAACCGGGACCGCAGCTCACCGAGACGGCATCGAGCAGGATGGCGTGGTGGTCGGCAAACGAAAGGGCTTCATCGACAAACACTCCCAGCAGTGTGGCGTGCGAGGGACCCCGCAGCTCTTCTTTCTCAAAAATGTTCTGACCGTCTTGGCTCACGGCTACCGAGCAGGCCGTGGTGGAGGTCTCTATATGTAAGATACATGACATAATATGATACGTGTTTTGTTTCCCGAAGCTTCGCCGCGCACTCTGCCAAGGCGAGCAGCAAGCAAAGTGTTCCGGAGGTTTTCAGCTTACAAAAGTACGGGATTATTTTCAGTAATTAAAAATAATCGTGTAATTTTGCGCAAAAGTTAAGAAGCATTATGATACAATCCATGACGGGCTATGGCAAAGCTGTGGCCGATTTGCCTGATAAGAAAGTTTATGTCGAGATAAAATCTCTCAACAGCAAAGCGCTCGATCTCTCCGCTCGCATAGCGCCTCTCTACCGTGAAAAGGAGATGGAGATACGCGCCCTTCTCTCCGCCGAGTTGGAACGTGGGAAGGTAGACTTCA
This sequence comes from Mediterranea sp. An20, assembly GCF_002160055.1. GTDB lineage: Bacteria > Bacteroidota > Bacteroidia > Bacteroidales > Bacteroidaceae > Bacteroides > Bacteroides avicola. The sequence continues at coordinate 28,073 of NZ_NFJV01000014.1, read as the reverse complement.
ACTTGTGGGTAGAGAAGAAAGAAGGGGTGGGTGCTGCCACGCCTATCGACGCACATTTGGTCAAGGCTTACTACGACCGCATCTGCGAGATTGCGCAAACCACCGGCATACCTTTGCCTGCTGATTGGTTCTCCACGCTCTTGCGCCTGCCCGACGTTCTGGCAAAGAGCGAAGTGCAGGAGCTTTCCGACGAGGAGTGGGAGCAGGTGCGTGCCGCGGTGCGCCAGGCCGTGGATGCGCTGACCGGATTCCGCTGCCAAGAGGGGGCAGCGCTGGAGGAGAAATTCCGCGAGAAAATAAGCAATATCGCCCGTCTGCTGGCCGAGGTGGAGCCTTACGAACAAGAGCGGGTGGTAAAAATACGCGAGCGCATCGTTGATGCCTTGCAGAAAACGCTGGAGGTGGATTACGATAAAAACCGTCTGGAGCAGGAACTTATCTACTACATCGAGAAGCTCGACGTCAACGAAGAGAAGCAGCGCCTGGCTAACCACCTGAAGTATTTTATCCAGACGCTGGAGGAAGGCCACGGACAAGGAAAGAAGCTGGGATTCATCGCCCAGGAAATGGGGCGCGAAATCAATACCCTTGGAAGCAAGTCGAACCATGCCGAGATGCAGCGTATTGTCGTGCGCATGAAAGACGAGTTGGAGCAAATCAAGGAACAGGTGCTGAATGTGATGTAAACTTGTTGAATTGAGAATTAAAAAATAGTGGCAATTGGCGCAACTGGCAAATGACTGTCATCTCTTATTTCTCAATTTTCAATTCTCCGTCCTCAATTTACCAACTTTCTTATTTCTCAATTTTTAATTTCCAATTCTCAATTTACTAAGAATGAGCAAGCTTATTATTTTTTCCGCCCCCAGCGGTTCGGGCAAGAGCACCATCATCAACTACCTGCTCTCTGCGCATCCCGAGCTTCATCTGTCGTTTTCCATCTCTGCCACCAGCCGTTCTCCGCGCGGCAGCGAGCGTGACGGAGTAGAATACTTCTTCCTCACCCCCGATGAATTCCGCCGCCGCATTGAGGCAGGCGACTTCCTGGAGTACGAAGAGGTGTATAAAGATCGTTTCTACGGAACCCTTAAGGAACAGGTAGAGAAACAGTTGGAAGCCGGAGAAAACGTCATTTTCGATGTCGACGTAGTGGGTGGATGCCACATCAAGGAGTTTTATGGGCAGCGTGCACTTTCGCTTTTCATCCAGCCGCCTTCCGTAGAAGAGCTACGCCGACGATTGGTGGGCAGAGGCACCGATGCGCCCGAAGTCATCGAGAGCCGGGTGGCAAAAGCGGCTTATGAGCTGACTTTCGCGCCGAAGTTCGACCGCGTGATTGTGAACGACGATTTGGAGAAGGCCAAGGCAGAAACATTGGGTGCGGTCAGGGAGTTCTTGTTGGATGATTGATTCTTTTTTAGGAGCGGATTACGCGGATTGTACGGGTTGATTTCATCGTGAGTCTATGTTTTTTGGGTCAATAATATATCTTGATAGATCTGTGTCGTTCGCGTAGTCCGCACCTAAAAATTATAAACTTTATTACATCTGTTATGGCAAAAAAAGATTATAGCGGCAAGCAGTTAAGTACCAAGGCCCACAGAGTGCTGCTCATTGTCAACGTGGTAGTTTTTCTGGCAGCGGTAGCTTTGCTGGTGGGGAGCATCCGACACGATGAGACGGTCAGTGTAGTGGCCGCGTCGCTGGTCATGCTGGTTTCGGCAGGCAATGCCTTTATGAGCGGGCTTCGCCTGAAGGGCAAGAAACTATGAGAGTAGGTCTTTTCAGCGGTTCGTTCAACCCCGTGCATGTGGGGCATTTGGCACTGGCCAATTACCTGTGCGAGTTTGGCTGGGTGGACGAAGTGTGGTTTGTTGTTTCGCCTCGCAACCCCTTCAAGCAAGGGCAGGAGTTGATGGACGACGGTTTGCGCCTGCAGTTGGTTCGTCTGGCCATCGGCGATTATCCGCGCTTCCGCGCCTGCGACGTGGAGTTTGACTTGCCGCGTCCGTCTTATACCATCCACACGCTCGACAAACTGCGCGAAGTTTGTCCGTGCCATGAATTTCATCTTATCATCGGATCCGACAACTGGGAGGGGTTCCCTCGTTGGCGGGAGGCTGGGCGCATCTTGGCCGAACATCGGCTGATTGTTTACCCGCGTCCGGGCTATCCCGTAGACGAGGATTCGCTGCCCCCGCACGTGAGGTTCGTGCCTGCGCCGGTGATGGAGGTCAGTTCTACTTTCATCCGGCAGGCGATGGCGGAGGGAAGGGATGTGCGATTCTTCTTGCATCCGAGAGTGTGGGAGGAAATTGTTAAATTGAGAATTGAAAATTGAGAATTGAGATAGATCGTCAATCTGATTTAGTTTTATTAAATACAGAGACACAGAGTTCCGTAACCTCTCACCTGTTTCCGGTAGGATGTTACGGAACTCTGTGTTTCCGCGCCTCTGTTTAGTACCACTTAATTTTGCACATTTACTTTTGCCAAGTTTAGTGAGAGGAAATAAGAAAGCGGGAAGCCCAGGCTTATCGCTCCGGGGGCATCCCGCTTACTTACCTAATCAATTCTATCTATCAATCTTCAAACAAAAAATTCAGATAGTTACCTGCCGCAGTCAGACTATCCCCTGCGCCATCATGGCACGTGCCACTTTCATGAATCCGGCGATGTTGGCGCCTTTGACGTAGTTGACGTAGCCGTCGGGTTCGGTGCCATACTTCACGCAGTTCTCGTGGATGTTCTCCATGATGTAGTGCAGTTTGTTGTCCACCTCCTCGGCACTCCACGAGAGACGTTCGGAGTTCTGCGTCATCTCGAGGCCGGAAACTGACACGCCGCCTGCATTGGCTGCCTTGCCCGGTGCGTAGAGAATCTTGGCTTCCTGGAACACGCGTATGGCTTCGGGCGTGGAGGGCATGTTAGCACCCTCGCTGACGGCGATGACACCGTTGGCCACGAGCTTCCGGGCGTCGTCTCCGTCAATCTCGTTCTGTGTGGCGCTGGGCAGTGCGATGTCGGCCTTCTCACCCCAAGGGCGTGCACCTTCGACGTACTTCACGCCGGGGTACTGCTCGGCATACTCGCGGATACGTCCGCGGTAGAGGTTCTTCAGCTCCATGATGTAGTCCAGCTTTTCGCGGTCGATGCCTTCGGGGTCGTAGACGTAGCCGTCGGAGTCGCTCATGGTCAGCACCTTGCCGCCCAGTTGGAGTACTTTTTCGGCGGTGTACTGTGCCACATTGCCCGAGCCGCTGATGAGGCAGGTCTTGCCCTGAAGGTCCATGCCTTTGGTTTTCAGCATCTCCATGAGGAAGTAGACATTGCCGTAGCCCGTGGCTTCGGGGCGGATGAGCGAGCCGCCGAATTCCTGTCCCTTGCCGGTGAGCACACCGCTGAATTCGCGTGTCAGCTTCTTGTACATGCCGAACATGAATCCTACTTCGCGTCCTCCCACGCCGATGTCGCCTGCGGGCACGTCGATGTCGGGGCCGATGTGGCGCCACAGCTCCAGCATGAAGGCCTGGCAGAAGCGCATCACCTCGGCGTTACTCTTACCGCGGGGCGAGAAATCGGAGCCGCCTTTGCCGCCGCCCATGGGCAGGGTAGTGAGGGAGTTTTTGAAAGTTTGCTCAAAGGCGAGGAACTTCAGGATGCCCAGATTGACGGAGGCATGGAAACGGATGCCGCCTTTGTAGGGGCCGATGGCGTTGTTGTGTTGCACGCGGTAGCCCATGTTGGTGCGCACGTTGCCCTTATCGTCGGTCCACGTCACGCGGAATTGGTAGACGCGGTCGGGGATGCAGAGGCGTTCGATGAGGTTTACTTTGTCAAATTCGGGGTGCTTGTTGTATTCCTCCTCGATGGTGGAGAGCACTTCTTCTACGGCCTGGTGGTATTCCGGCTCGCCGGGGAACCGCCTTTTCAGGTCTTCCAATACGTTAGCTGCATTCATAATGGTCTTTTCTTTTTTTATTATTGGTTGTCGTTTGATTCGCTATGGGCCACCAGTTGCTGGATGCTTACTGGTTCCGGCGACAAAAGTACGCATTATTTTTAAACTGGCAAACAAATGATAAAGAAAATGCGGTATTAAACAGCAATTTTATGTTTTACGACGCTGAAAAGTGTTTTTTCGTCACATGCGGACTGTCCTTCGGGACGTGTTGTAGTTGTTAGGGAGGCTACCGGAAGTCTTGGTGACCTCACGGAATGCTTTCACGCTTTCACCCCTGTTTTTTATGGATGGCATTTTGCCGAACCAACAACGGTATAAGAAGGACATTTCCCATACCGTTGAAGCAGCTTTCATATATAGATGAAGCAAACTGTATCAGGATAGGAACTTGCCCTTGCCAAAAGCACACCCTCTCAGTCGGCTATGTTCGACTGAGGACTCTGGCAAACGCCTAATGTGGCAAGCAGGAGTCGTTTCGTAAGGCATTATGTATGAAGCGTGAACAGAAATATGAGTTGTGTTAGTTAAAATGTATATAACTTGTTAAAAAAATAACCCGGTGAACGGGCAGGTTGTCTATTTCAGTTTTTGCGTATCTTTGTTCCACTGTTTCACTTAAATTGAAAGAAGCCATGATAGAAAAAAAGATGAGTCTCTTGATTGCTTTTGCGGGCTTGGTGAACGTGGCCGATGCATATACCCAAAACGTGCAGCCATACACTTCCGTCCGGGTAGAGAGTTCCTCCTTGTATCAGCAGGGAAATGTTTACCAGAAAGATTTCCTCCTTTGCATGGACATGCTGGAGCAGACCCATCCGGCTTTTGCGGCGGGGCAAAATGCTCCTTTCTCTGTGGACGACCAGATTGAAGCCGGTTATGAAGCATTGGCGGAATGCCAGTCCAAAGAAGCGTTGGAACGTTGCGTGCAGCGTGTTTTTTCGAATCTGTCCGATGCCCATACTACAGTTTCAGTCGGCTTAGACAGGAATTTGATTTATCCCCTCAATGTGTTTGTCGATTCCGGCAAGCCTTATATCCGGGCTGTCGACAAGGTCCATGCCGCTGCGTTGGGCAAAGAAATCATTCGGATGAATGGCCGGTCGATGAATCGGATTTGGGAAGAGTTTGGCCGGGTCATGAGTTGTGACAATGAAAATTATTTTTGGGAGAAAGTGCCCAACCTCATGCAGTTCTATTCTTTTTGGGTGCAAACGTCTTGCTCTGCACCCGATTCGTTGTTGCGTCTGTCCTTGGCAGATGGGACGGAAATCGCGTTAAAACCAATGAAGCAATCGGAGCTACAAGTGCAATGGCTGAATGTGGCTCCTTCCGGCCATTGGATTCGGGGAAACCGCCGACAACCTTTCCTCTACAAGATATTGCCCGACCGTCCTGTTTGTTATTTGCAGTTTAATGCCTGTACAGACAGGGGAAGTCTGTATGCACAATATGCGCAGACCAAAGGAGAGGTGCCGGACGAAGTGAAGAAACAGTTGGAACAGGTGCCTCGTTTTGATGAGTTTCTCCGGCAGATGTTCCGCGACATGGCTACACATCAGGTAAAGACATTGGTGATAGATGTGCGCGACAATGGCGGTGGTGACAGCCGTTTATGTCAGTTGCTGCTTTCGTGGCTGAAGCCGGAGGTGGAAAGGAAGCAGGGGACGGTGTGGATGCGTTGTTCCGAACTCTTTAAACGCCAATACCCAGCCTTGTCGGAGTCGTTTGCACGCTATTTTGCAGAGCATCGGCAAGTATACAGCAACGATACTTTGTATAATGCGGCAGACATCACACTTCCGGAAACCGGACCGGAAAGTTCGCCCATCGTAGCGGCTTTGGATACTTTCTTTGCATCACCTTCTCCGGCTGTGGCGAATTTTGACGGCGAGGTCATTTTCATCCAGAATCGGGGGACTTACAGCAGCGCAGGTTTGCTGGTTGTCGAGGCGGTGGACAACCATATCGGAAAAGTAATTGGCGATTGCAGTGCTTACAAACCCAGTTCCTACGGCGACATCTTGTTCTGGCGTTTGCCTCACACCGGGGTGCAGGGAACGGTGAGCCACAAACTGTTTCTACGTCCCGACCGTTCGCAAGGTACTCCAGCTTCCCTCTGTCCGGACGTGCTGATTCCTACCCGTTGGGAAGACGTATCGGTTGGAAGGGATGCTTGTTGGGAGTGGGTTTTGCAACATGTCAAATAGCAGAGATGTAAATTAGGTATAAAGAAAGCCGCTGCCCTTGTTTTGTGTTGGGCAGCGGCTTTACTTTTATACCTTTTGGCGTTAAGAATTATCGCTTTTCATGACGCGGTTTGCGTTCCGGTCTTTCTGTGTAGCCCTCGGGCTTCGGCAGCAGCACCTTGTGCGACAGCTTGAACTTGCCCGTCTTCGGGTCGATTTCCAGCAGTTTCACGTCGATGTCGTCGCCTTCTTTCCAACCGGCTTCTTCCACTGTTTCCAGACGTTTCCAGTCGAACTCGGAGATGTGCAGCAGACCGTCTTTGCCTGGCAGGAATTCCACGAAAGCACCGTAGGGCATGATGGAACGGATTTTGCCGTGATACACTTCGCCCACTTCGGGGATGGCCACGATGGCTTTAATCATGCGGATGGCATCGTCGATGCACTTCTTGTTGGTACCGGCAATCTCGATGCGGCCTTCGTTGCCCACCTCTTCGATGTTGATGATGGCACCCGTTTCTTCCTCCATGCCTTGGATAATCTTTCCACCCGGGCCAATGACTGCACCGATGAATTCCTTCGGGATAATCATGGTCTCAATGCGCGGAGCGTGCGGCTTCAAGTCGGGACGCGGCTCGGCGATGCAGTCGGTCAGCTTGCCCAAGATGTATTCGCGGCCTTCTTTGGCTTGCAGCAGAGCTTTTTCCAGAATGTCGTACGACAGGCCGTCGACCTTGATATCCATCTGCGTGGCAGTGATACCGTTTTTCGTACCCGTCACCTTGAAGTCCATGTCGCCCAGGTGGTCTTCATCACCCAAGATGTCGGACAATACGGCGTATTTCTCTTCTCCTGCGTTTTTGATAAGTCCCATGGCGATGCCCGATACCGGATTCTTGATTTGTACGCCTGCATCCATCAATGCCAGTGTGCCGGCGCATACGGTAGCCATCGAAGAAGAACCGTTGGATTCCAGAATGTCCGATACAACGCGCACTACGTAGGGATAGCCTTCGGGAATCTGTCCTTTCAGCGCGCGCCATGCCAGGTGTCCGTGTCCGATTTCGCGGCGGCCTACGCCACGTTGTGCTTTGGCCTCACCTGTAGAGAACGGGGGGAAGTTGTAGTGCAGCAGGAAGCGTTCCTTGCCCTGGTTCAGCACATCGTCCACGATTTTCTCGTCATCCTTTGTGCCCAATGTTACCGTAGCCAGTGCCTGTGTCTCGCCACGGGTGAAGATGGCAGAGCCGTGAGGGCCGGGCAGGGGAGAAACCTCGCACCAGATGGGACGGATTTCCGTCGTCTTGCGGCCGTCCAGGCGTTTGCCTTCATCGAGGATGCAACGACGCATGGCCTCTTTCTCCACGTCGTGATAGTAACGGTCGATAAGCGGTGCCTTTTCTTCCAGTTCTTCTTCAGTGAACTGAGCCTTGAACTCTTCGCAAATGGCATCGAAGGCATCCTGACGCTCGTGCTTGTTACGGTTTCCGCTGGCAGCAATGGCGTATGCCTTGTCGTAGCAGGCATCGTGTACGGCCTTACGCAGGTCTTCGTCGTTCACTTCGTGGCAGTATTCGCGCTTTACAGTCGAGCCGACTTCTTCGGCCAGCTCCATCTGTGCCTTACACATGGGCTTGATAGCCTCGTGGGCAGCTTTCAGGGCAGCCAGCAGATCCTGTTCGGACACTTCTTTCATTTCGCCTTCCACCATCATGATGTTCTCGTAGGTGGCACCTACCATCAGGTCCATGTCGGCCTTTTCCAGTTGCTCGAACGTGGGGTTGATGACGAACTGTCCGTCGATGCGGGCTACACGCACTTCAGCGATGGGACCTCCGAAGGGGATGTCTGATACAGCCAAAGCAGCCGAAGCAGCCAGACCTGCCAGCGCGTCGGGCATGTCAACGCCGTCGGCGGAGAAAAGGATAATGTTTACGTATACTTCTGCGTGGAAATTGTCGGGGAAAAGAGGACGCAAGGCGCGGTCAACGAGACGGCAAGTCAGAATCTCATAGTCTGATGCGCGTCCTTCGCGCTTGGTGAAGCCGCCGGGGAAACGTCCGAAAGCGGAATACTTTTCTTTATACTCTACCTGCAGCGGCATGAAATCTGTTCCGGGAACTGCATCTTTTGCGGCACAAACAGTAGCCAGCAGCATGGTGTTGCCCATGCGCAGCATCACAGCACCATCTGCCTGTTTTGCCAGCTTTCCCGTCTCGAGCGTGATGGTTCTTCCATCTGCCAGCTCGATTGTCTTGACAATAGGGTTAATCATAAGAAGTTTTTTATTTCTATTTCTCTATAAAATTCGCGCAAAGATACATATAATTCTTTATCTAAAGGCGTGGAGATGAGATAAAAAGTTTATAAATACGTAATTTTTGCGTATTTCTGTATGTAACGGCGGTGAAAATGCTTTGACTAAATCTGAAAAGACGTATCTTTGCACCGCTTTCGCGAGAGACCGGAATGCACAAAACTTCCTGCTCGCATCCTTTCTTTTCCCGACCCGGATGTTCATACGCCGGTTTCGGGGAACATGCAGGAAGGGGACGGAACACATCCGGTGGCGTGGCGAAAGGCTACGGTGGCAGAAGCCCCGCTCTTTTTTTGAATAGATTAAATTACGGATAAGCAATGAAGAAGATTATTTATGTAGCATTGGCAACGGCCCTGTTGGGTGCGTGCACTTCCGGACCGCAGTTCAAGATAGAAGGCAGCGTGTCTGGTGCCGACGGTAAGATGCTTTATCTGGAGGCCTCGGCCTTGGAGGGTATCCTTCCGATGGATTCGGTGAAACTGAAGGGTGACGGTTCTTTCGCTTTCAAAGGTGACTGCCCTGTCTCTCCTGAGTTTTATAGGTTGAGGGTAGACAATCAGGTGATTAACCTTTCCATCGATTCGACCGAAACGGTAACGGTTAAAGCCGATTTGGGTAATCTGGCTACCGGCTATACGGTGGAAGGTTCGGCCAACTGTGAGAAGATTAAGGAACTGACACTGAAGCAGACAGTCTTGCAAAACCGGGTAGACGACCTGACCAAGGCCATGAATGCGCGGGCCATCGGGGTGGACGATTTTCAGGACAGCTTGGCCGTGCTGCTGAAAAATTATAAGGACGATGTGAAGATAAACTATATTTTTGCTGCCCCCAATACGGCTGCTGCCTATTTTGCCTTGTTCCAGAAGCTGAACAATTACCTTATTTTCGACCCGCTGAACAGCAAGGATGATGTGAAGTGCTTTGCCGCCGTGGCTACCAGCCTGAACCAGTCATACCCGCATGCCGACCGTTCACGCAACCTTTATAATATTGTCATCAAGGGCATGAAGAATACGCGCACTCCGCAGCAGGCTGCCGTTGATGCCCCGAAGGTGGAAGTGCAGGAGACCGGAATTATTGACATCAGCCTGCGCGACTTGGAAGGCAAGGTGCACAAACTGGCCGACCAGAAGGGGAAGGTGGTTATCTTGGACTTTACCATTTACCAAAGTGCCGTATCGGCTTCGCACAACTATATGCTCATTGACCTTTATAATAAGTATGCCTCGCAAGGGCTGCAGATCTATCAGGTCTCACTCGATGCCGACGAACATTTCTGGAAAACTACGGCGGATAACCTGCCCTGGATTTGCGTGCGGGATGCCAACGGCATCTATTCCTCCTATGCATCGGCCTACAATGTGCAGACTCTGCCGACGCTTTTCCTCATCAACCGCAATAATGAGTTGAGCGCTCGTGGAGAAACCATCAAAAATCTGGAGGAAGAAGTCAAGAAATTGCTCTAACTTCTTAAAAGTTAGTGTTTTTTGCCTAAATATGTTACAAAGCATCGCTTTTTGCTTGACACGTATGGATTAAAAGCCTATCTTTGTCGCAGAAATAAGAAAGAGGGTTCCAGCATGCCGGACATGTTGGAATTCTTTTTTGTTTATAAGAGTAATAGTGAATAACAGTAAAAACGAAAATTTATAAGGAGGAAAAACTATGGCTTATATGTCAGAAGACGGCTACAATAAGTTGTTGGCCGAGTTAAAGAACCTGGAGGCGGTAGAACGCCCCAAAGTTATTGCAGCAATTGCTGAAGCGCGCGACAAGGGCGACCTGTCTGAAAATGCAGAGTATGATGCTGCCAAAGAAGCGCAGGGCATGTTGGAGGCAAAGATTGCCAAACTGAAGGCGGTGATTGCCGATGCCAAAATCATTGATGAGTCGAAGCTGAAGACTGATTCGGTGCAGATTCTGAACAAGGTGGAGCTGAAGAACGTGAAAAACGGTGCGAAGATGACTTACACCATCGTTTCGGAAAGCGAAGCCAACCTGAAAGAAGGTAAGATTTCGGTAAATACCCCGATTGCACAGGGACTGCTGGGTAAGAAGGTGGGCGATGTGGCCGAAATCAAGGTGCCGCAAGGAATGATTAAACTGGAAGTCCTGAACATATCTTTCTAAAGTGATGGAGAAATGAAGAATGAGAAAACGGGTTGCGCCATGCGAGCCTTTCACATTCTTCATTTTTTTATTCCTCTTATGCAGACTGTAATCTTATAAATAAAGTTGTCTATGACTATATTCAGCAGAATCATTGCAGGTGAGATTCCCTGCTACAAAGTGGCCGAGAACGATAAGTTCTTTGCTTTTCTCGACATTAATCCGCTGGTGAAGGGCCATACGCTGGTTGTTCCCAAGCAGGAAGTAGATTATATCTTCGATTTGAGCGACGAAGACTTGGCGGCTATGCACGTGTTTGCCAAACATATTGCTGTGGCTATTGGCAAGGCATTCTCTTGTCGTAAGGTCGGCATGGCGGTGCTGGGGTTGGAGGTGCCTCACGCACATATCCATCTGGTACCTATGCAGAACGAGAAAGACATGCTTTTCTCCAATCCCAAACTGCAACTGACGGACGATGAGTTTAAGGCGGTGGCTGAAGCCATTCGTGCCCAGCTCTGAGATATATTGGGTTTCCTCCATTGAATAAAAGGAACGGGGCTGCTCTGTCTAAGCGGAGCAGCCCCGTTGTATTGGGTATCCGTGCCTGTAGGGTCTGGTCAGATGTAGTCTTCTCCCAATTTGATTTGGGCATCATTCACGTACTTGCGGATAGAGTGCTCTTCGTCTTTCTTGCAGATAAGAAGCACGTTGTCCGATTCGGCCACTAAGTAACCTTCCAGTCCGTCAATGACGGCCAGTTTTCCGTCTGGCAATGTGACTATATTGTTGTGGCAGTTGTAAAGCAGAGTCTGGCATTTCAGTACCACATTGTCGTTCTTGTCTTTGGGGGAGAGGTCGTAGAGAGAGCTCCACGTACCTAAATCAGACCAACCGAAATCTCCTAAGGATACATATACATTATCGGCTTTTTCCATGATGCCGAAATCGATGGATACGTTCGGGCAGGCAGGGAAATTCTCATCAATAAACCGCTGTTCTTCCGGAGTGCCGTAAACGTCTTTTCCCGGTGCCAGTTTGGCGCTTAACTCTGGCAGTAGCTCTTCGCCGGCTTTGATGATGGTGTTTACATTCCACATGAACAGTCCGGAATTCCAATAGAACTCGCCACTTTCTACAAATACCTTGGCCAATTCCAATTCCGGCTTTTCGGTAAATGTTTTGACCTTGTAGAAATTGTCGCCTACGGGTTCGTCAATCTGGATATAGCCATATCCCGTTTCCGGACGGTTGGGCTTGATGCCCAGTGTAAGCAGTTTCTCCGATTGCGCAACAAATTCCAGTCCCTTTTCAATGGCCGTCAGAAATTCTTCTTCTTTTAGAATCAGGTGGTCCGACGGAGCTACCACCACGTTTGCATTAGGATGTTTGGCGCGGATGTGATAAGAAGCCCAGGCGATGCAGGGAGCTGTATTCCGGCGCGTGGGTTCGAGCAATATTTGTTCGGGCAACAATTCGGGTAATTGCTCTCTGACCAAATCCGCATACATGGCATTGGTTACAATAAGTATGTTTTCTACGGGGATTATCTTCTTGAAACGGTCAAACGTTTGCTGCAACAGTGAGCGTCCTGTTCCGAAGAAATCCAGAAATTGTTTGGGGAGCGTCTTGCGGCTGACCGGCCAGAACCTGCTGCCTATTCCTCCGCCCATGATGACGCAAAAGTTGTCTTTATTGGCTGCCATAAGATGTTGTTTTAAAAGTTTCCGCTAATGTACGGCATATTTCTTTATGAACGAATTTTATAAGCCGTTTTCTGAAATTTTTCGCCTTTTTTAAAGAAAAGTATTGCAGATTCGGAAAAAAGCCGTATCTTTGCAGCGCAATTAAGAAAAACGAGTTGCCCAGATGGCGGAATCGGTAGACGCGCTGGTCTCAAACACCAGTGGATTCACTTCCATCCCGGTTCGACCCCGGGTCTGGGTACAGCAAGAAAAGCTAAGTATTTGACAAGTAAATACTTAGCTTTTTATTTGCTCGGTTTTTCCCCACATTTTCCCCACAGGTGCAAAATAAATGGCTGTGAATCGTTATTTTTTTGCTTCGCTACATAATATGAATACTATAGTTCGTTGTTTTATGTCCCTAAGTTTGTAGCAACGTCAATTAAACTTGTATTTATTAACACTTCACTTCTCAAATCAAAAAACTGCGTTATATAAAATTTTGCCCACCGTCAAGGTTTATATGATATTTTTCACGAAAAAAGAAAAGTGAAATCTTATTGTTAAGATTTTATTTTATATTTGCGCCGCTTAAAAGGAAAACAAATATATGTAGAACAAAAAACTACTTTTTATGGCAAACTTATCAAAAGAAGGCAATATTCAACATAAACTTGAATTTGCCGGGTTACTCATCACATTGGGTATTGTTTTTGGTGACATTGGAACATCGCCACTCTATGTTATGAAAGCCATCATTCATACTGGAGAAGCTCTTGATGAAAATTATGTTTTAGGCGCATTGTCTTGTATCATATGGACGCTTACTCTTCAGACTACGGTGAAATATGTGCTGGTGGCTCTCCGTGCCGACAATAACGGGGAGGGTGGCATACTTGCGCTTTATGCCCTTTTACGCCGCCACAGAAGAAGATGGATTTACATCATTGCCATTATCGGTGCGAGCACTTTGCTTGCTGATGGTATTATCACTCCAGCCATTACGGTCACAACTGCCATAGAAGGACTTGAAAGTATCAGTCCGCATCTGCCTGTGATTCCTATTACACTGACCATTATTACCATTATATTTTTCGTTCAGCGTTTTGGTACAGAAAATATAGGACGGTCATTTGGCATATTTATGCTACTTTGGTTCCTGCTTCTTGGAATCGCCGGAGCTATCAGTCTGACTTCCTATCCTCAAGTATTCAAGGCATTCAATCCTTACTATGCCATACGGTTATTAGTGGAATCCCCCCACTGGTTTCTGATATTGGGTGCCGTTTTCTTGTGTACCACTGGTGCAGAAGCCTTATACTCTGATTTAGGGCACTGTGGCAGACGAAATATTACGGTCAGTTGGATATTTGTAAAGGTGATGCTTATTCTAAATTATTTGGGGCAAGGAGCGTGGGTATTGCATCATCCGGAAAGTGCAGAAGGTACAGTGAACCCATTTTATTCAATCATGCCACAAGAAATACTGTTGTTTTCCATTGCAATGGCTACCGGGGCAGCTATTGTTGCAAGCCAAGCTCTAATAAGCGGTTCATTTTCCATATTGAGTGAAGCTATGAACTTGAATTTCTGGCCTCGTATGCGTATTAAGCACCCTACCAACGTAAAAGGTCAGTCATTTATTCCAATGGTAAACCTTGTAATGTATATTGGAGTAATATTTACTATATTGTTGTTTCGAGATTCCACCCACATGGAAGCCGCTTATGGACTTGCCATAACTATTACAATGTTGATGACAACATTGTTGTTGGGATTCTATTTGCATATGCATAACATTCCACGCATTCTATCAATACTGTTTGTCGGCGGATATTGTGTTATTGAAGGTATTTTCCTTGCTGCAAACCTGTCCAAATTTATGGTCGGAGGTTGGTTTACGCTGTTAATAGGTGGATTATTATGTTTTATCATGTTTGTATGGGTAAGTGCCAACAAAATTCGTCGAAAACATATGTCTTCCAAACGGTTAAGTGAATACTACAACATTATTTCTGATATTAAGGCGGACGAAAGCATATCCAAATATGCTTCTAATCTTGTCTATGTGAATCATGCAGACAAAGAAGGTTGTGTGGACGATAAATTGTTGTATTCCATAATCAATAAGCAACCTAAACGGGCAGATCATTATTGGCTTATTAACCTTGAATTTGTGGATACACCAGACACACTTGAATATAATTGTTCCACATTAATAAAAGGGACATTGTTTAGTATAACCATGCGTATAGGTTTTCGTATAGAACCGCGCGTGAGCCTTTATTTACGACAAGTAGTTGATGACCTTGTTGCGGATGGTGAAGTAGAACTAACAAGCTCTTATCCTTCATTGCATAAGAATGGCATACCGGGTGATTTTCGCTTTATTATTATCCACCGGATATATTATCCTGAAGATTCCCGTAACCGCCGACAAAATTTGCTGATGAGCCTTTATGCCTTAATTAGAAAGATAGGCATTGGAGAACCGAGTGCGTTGGGGCTTGACACATCGGTTGTTGTTGTCGAGCGTGTACCGTTAATTATAGCTAATAGGGCAAAACATATTCGTCGTATAGAGCGGATTAAGCCTGAAAAATGCGATAATGATGCTAATATAGTCTTGGAAGAACAGAATGTATCATAAGTGACTTGCTATAATTATCGTCTGCATTTACGGTTTAGTTCTGTCTTTTGTATATACATCCAAACTAACCTAAACCTATTCTTGTTGGCAGTAATAAACGTGCTGGCGAAAAGAGAAAGAATGGCTTTCCTTCTTTTCGCCAGTAGTGTTTTTTATTGCTAATAGTTTGCAGTTGAAATGAACTTCTTAATTTCCTCTTCAGTGGGAAGTTCTATCATATACTTTTGCACGAAAATATTCGGGTCTAATCCGGCGGTGGCATACTTTACCAACGTGTCGCCCTTCTCGGTGCAAAGCAGGATGCCGACAGGCGGATTATCGTCGGGCTGCATCACTTCCGCCTTGAAGTAGTTAAGGTATAGGTTCAGTTGCGAAGCGTACTCGTGGCGGAATTTGTCTATCTTCAATTCCACGATGACATGGCATTTCAAAATACGGTGGTAAAACACGAGGTCGGCAAAGAAATAATCCCCGTCTATCAGGATTCTCTTTTGGCGTGCTTCGAAGCAGAACCCATGCCCCATTTCCAACAGAAAGTGCTGCAGGTTGTCGAGAATGGATTGCTCCAAGTCGTTTTCCGTTACCAAAGTACGGTCGTTCAATCCCAAAAACTCCAACGTAACGGGCGTGTTAATAATGTCTTTGGGCTGTAATTGCATGGCTTGCCGCTGCACCAAGGCAGACAAGGTTTCCTTATTTTGGGATAATCCGCTGCGTTCGTAATAGAGGGAATTGATTTGCCGCTCCAATTCCTTTACTGACCAGCAGCCCCGAATGGCTTCCATTTCGTAGAAAGCACGTTTTACAGGGTTATCAATGGGTGAAATTACATTCAAATGGGTAGAGGATAGGCGGCTAAACAACTTTTCGGGTGGGGTAATCCATTTGTTTTGAGCCGATTGAATGTATTGAGAAGATTCGGCGGTTGGCGACCGCCGAATTGGGTCTGCAAATTCGGCGGACAGTGTGTGCCGAATTTCGCTTCCTGCCAATATGTATTGTGCGATAGGCTCTTTCAGTTGCGGATAAACGAGGTACAACCGCCGGAACTCACGAAACCTGCGCTCGTTCAGTCCTTTGACATTCAACCGCTGTTCCAGTTTCTTCAACAGTTGCTCGCCGTATGCGGCACGGTCTTCACCGTTTTGCTCAAACTCCACGATATAGCAGCCCATGAGCCAGTTGCGGGCAGTCAGAGCGAGGTTTACAGCGTGTGCGGCTTGCGCCTGCAACGTGCTTTGTATCGTGCTGATATGTTTTACTAATGCTTCAAAGTCCATAATTGCAAAGGTAAGTCTTTTATGGTTAAAACTTTAATTCCGGCAGGCTGTTTATCGCTTCCTCTTTCAATTTATCCACCGCACGGGTGTATTTCTCCGTATGTTTCAGTCCGCTATGCCCGAGCAGGCTGGCAACCGTCTTGATGTTCGCCCCATTGTTGAGGATATTCACGGCGAATGAGTGACGGGCGCAATGCCAGCTTATGTGCTTATCTATCCCGGCTCTTTTCACCCAACGCTTGACGGATTTGCAGCAACTTTCATACGAAGGCAGGTTGAAGATGAGAGCGTCTTTGTTACCGTCTGCCGGCGGTTCTCCCACAAGCGAAAGAAGCCCGTCATTGAGCGGAATAACCACACCGCTACTGGCGGAATGACCTTTGGTCTTGTTCTGCTCAAATTTTAGCAGCTTATTAGCGTAGTCGATATTCTTATAGGTAAGGTCTTTCACATCACAGAAGCGCAAGCCACAATACAGGCAAAAGATAAACGCACGCCTTACGTTGGGGTTCTCGTTGTCATAATGGCACGCAATCAACCGCTGGATTTCTTCCGGCGAAAGCACATCCTTGCGTAGTATCTGGCTATCCGCCTTGCAGGTAACGCCTTTGCACGGGTCTTTCAGCATCACATCGTGGTCAATCGCATAGTGTATAATCTTTTTGAAACGCTGGAAGATGCTTTTAGCCCCTTCGCCCACGCTCCGGGATTGCAGATAAGCTACGAACTGTTCCATCATGTCCTTCGTGATAAGTTCAGGCTTGATGCCGAACTCGTGCATCGGGTAATGCTCCTTCAAAAAGTCCTTGAAACGGCTTAAGGCGATTTGCACCATCCGAATGTCTTTCTTGGTGTAGTCATTGATATAGGCTTGAAAATAATCCAAGAAATTCACGTTCCGGTCTTTTTTCAGACGGTAGCCCAACATACTTTCCTTAAACTCCTGTTCACGTTCGGCACGTATTTTTACAGCAAGCTCCAGTGTTTCCTTGTTCTGCTGGCGTTCCGCAGGGGTACGTGGCTTCTCTATCAGATACAGGCTGAGGTTTTCTTTTCGCCTGTGATGCTTGATAGCGAACTTCGGCTTTCCCCGCATCTTACCGCTTTCATAATACACCTGATTACCGTTTTCATCCAATACAGGCTTTTCCTCTCTACCCCAATAATACTCCAGATACAAACTAATTCTGCCGTCTTATAAACTTCATTTTTGCGGAGGCGTGAAAGCAGCGTGAAGCCTCTATCTTTCACAGCAACACGTTAATCCACAACGGGTTATTCGCGCGTGAAGCCGTGAAGGCAGTTTGCAGTATCTTTTTTTTATGTAGTAGAAATCAGGTCGATTACGTCCAGCTGCTTTCACGCTATTCCTTTTGTATGTGTTTGTAAATAAGAGAATTGTTGTGAAAGAAACATTTCCTCCCTTACTTTCACATATCTTGGAAGAGAAACGGTCCGTTGCACCCTTTTCTCCGGCAATGGCAAAAGTGATGTTTCAAAAGTCACAGTTAGCGCGCTCAAAGTCACAGTTAGCCTGCTCAAAGTCACAGTTAGCGCGCTGGTTTGTCAAGTGCAATGTCATGATGCCTGCAATTGGTTTCTTGTTGCAGCGGTTCACTCTGCCCTGCTCATATATAAGCAGCCGGTTTCCTCCATATATGGCTCGTGGTGCTACCTTATTGGGAGTAAATGCCCGGTTCCTTCTTACGTGGTTTCAACCCAGTAACTGTTTGACTTTTCGGTTCATGGGCCTTTCAAAGTACTGGTAAGAGAGCAGGCTCAGCAGGATGATGAAGATAAACAGAATGGGTATCGATACGTACCAGGCTATCTTCATGTCGGCTGTTTTCTGCCATTCTGCATACGACAACAGCACGAAAAGGTGTATCAGGTAGAAACTGTAGCTGATTTCTCCGCCCTTTACCAGGAAGCGGTTGGACAAGAGGCGCGACAAGATGCCTTTTTGCAGGGAAAAGCTGAGAAGTACCAAGGATACCGGAAGCCAGTAGTAGCACGAATACCGGTAGACCTTAGGAACTTCTGAGGCATATAGGTAAAGAAACAGAAAAAAGACGACGGAAAGCACTTCCAGGATGCTGCCTTGCAGTAAGGTGATGTCTTTCGTCTGGAAGTATTCGTACAAGCGGAACAGCAGCATGCCTGCTATGAAGTCGGGAAGTCGGGTCAGCGGGTTGACGTACCAGTATCCTTTAATTGCGGCTTCCGGCGTGAAATACATGCCCGTTACCACGGTGGAGGCTGCAAAGGCGAAGAGGCACAGCAGGTGTTTGTAATTCTTGGCCAGCGGAACGAGAAACGCGAAGACCATCATGGCGAAGAACAGGCGCAGTGAGGTAAGGGGTGGTATCTGTGGGTTGTGCATGGTCTGAAAGAAGATTTCTGTGTGAATGTATCATGGTGACTACTGTGCGTCGCCTTACTTCCTGCTTCCGAACCGGTATCCCAATCCTAACATCAGGTTGTTGGGGTCCTTGAAGCGGGAGAGTTGGTAGCCTACGTGCAGAAACAGTCGGTCGGTCAGGTGGGTCTTCAGGGCTAGAATCTGGTAGAAAGCGTCGGTATCCGGACCTTGGCAGAGGATGTTGCGTCCGATGCCTAAGTTGATGGAGAAGATAGGCATCACGACTTCGGCGCGTACAGACAGGCCCACTGCGAACTGTTCGCTGAAAGGAGGGCGGTGGAAACGGATGTTCTCCGAGTCGAGCACACTGTTTTCGTTGGCTATGTGGCGGCCGATGTTGGCACTTTCATCGTATTGGGCGTCGAGCGATAGACCGGCGCGGAAATAGCGGGTGAAGTTGTACATTGGCGTGAAGTTAAGTCCGATGATGCCAAATGAGCCGGGCACCAGCACGGGTGAGTTGTTGTCTGGAAATACCCCCTTCTTGCGCGTGGCACCGTAGAGCACCACGTCGTAGCTTATGTAGGGCTTGAAGGCGGGGTAGGCCGCAGAGGAAACATGCGTGTCTTTACGCTCGTCTCCGTGTCCGAAGTAGCGGGTGAAACCAATGTTGGCGCCTATCGTATTGACACCTGCGTTGGGATAGTGAGTATTGCCGTTAGAGAAGTGTGTGAGGCCGATGCCGGCTTTCAGGCTGGTCTGCGGGTCGATGGCCCAGTTCAGGAAGAAGCCTAAGTTGATGTAGGCGTTGGCTTTGGAGCCTACTACCCGGTTCATGGGATTGTTGTCTTCATCAAACTTTTTCCAGCCGAACGAGGCGCCGAAATTCCATTCATAGTCCAGCGAGAGGTATCGGGTGAGGGAGGCGATGCGCGAAGTCTGGAAGACATATACCGCCACGGGGCTGCCCAGCTCCTTGTGGTTGAAGAAGGTGTTGTAGGCCACGCCGATGCCCTGTGTCGTGTGGGGATAAAGGTCGCCCAGGCGGGTGCCGGGAGCGAACTGGAATCCTAATTTCAGGTGGCCGGACAGGTTGGTACGGATGGGCTTCCCAGCTTGGTTGTTGCCTTTGAAGAATCCGTCGGTGGGAAAGGTGTAGGCAGGGCGGAAGTCTACGCCCAGCATGGGGATGAGGCGGCGTGTGAGGGTGGTGTCGCGTTCGGCGGCACGAAGCAGGGGGGTGCCGAGGCACACGAGGAGCAGCAGCAGGAGTGCGCTCCGGCGGTTCTGTTTATGGTTGTTCATCGGTAACGTCTTTTTTTAAAATCAGATAGTTTACGGGGCATTGGCTGTATAGCACGCCCGGAATCTCCAAGCGTTTGCCCGTGCGGGGATGGGAGGCATAGAGGGTGAAGGGCACGTGGTAGCAATCCATGTTGTTGAATACCGTGATGTGGATGTTCTTGCCTGCGTCGATAGATACTTCTACTTCCAGGTTTTTGTCTAAAGTCACGTCCACTTCCTGCTCGAAGGAGCCGAAGACGGCTTCCGTGTGGCCCATGACGGGTTTCCCGTCCTTCGTGTCGGGGATGGTGACGGAGCAGTCGCCTAAGCAGCGGGCTATCTGCTCCTGGTCCAGTTCGCTGTAGATGTTGGAGCCGTTGTTGGGGGCATAGAAGTTTACTTTGCGTTTGGAGAATTTATACGGGTAGCACGTCCAGCGGGCGGGTGAGGTACCTTCTTTGTTGAGCACAGTGAGGCTTTCTACTTCTTCTAACATGTAGTCGTAGAAGTCGAACTTACTCCAGTCGTAGACGATGCTGTCTATCTGGTATTTGCCGGTAGGGTTGAGGGTAACGGATATGGGCACCTGCTCGTATTCGTTGCCCACGTAGATGGTCCATTCCCACGGGCTGTCGTACAGGTTTTCGTAGAGGTGGAGCTTCAGACTGCGTCCGTCGCACTTCTCCATCCGGAAGTCTATGTAATCGCTCCGGCAGAAGATTTGATAATCCTTGCCGCCGTTTTCGAGGGGGAGTGTCAGGCCGTTTCCCTCTTCGTCGCAGATGAACGGGTAGGTTTCGAAGCCGATGCTTCCGATGCTCCACACGTCCCAGTTGTCTGCTTCAAAGGAGATGGTGGCTTCGCTGGCTTCCTCGGTCAGGCTGATAGGAGCAGGGGTTTCCGTCAGGAACTCGTCGATGAACACGTCGCTGTTGCAGCTCATGTTCACGGTCAGGGTTAAGGCGGTTAACAGGCATTTCAGCAGGTTTGAAGTCCTCATAGGTATGATTCGTTGTTTAATGTAGACAAAGGTAGATTATTTTTTTTATCGGCCAAAGCTTTTTATCGAATTTGCTGTGTTGTTTCGCTTTTGACAAATCGGGCCTCTGCAGGAAACCGTCGCGCGCTGAGGTTCGCTCCCTGGGTGGCTTGGGGCATATTGCGCTGATAATCAATTTGTCATTTCGTATGTATGACGAGACGGCTGCTTATCGCTTGGCAGTAGACTGCTTATTGCTTGGGTCTTGGGTGGAAAGGGCTTGCCAGCAGAGCAGTGTCATTCTGCAGGGGCGGGCTGATGGCGCTTTGCCGATTATTCATTACTTTTGCACCATTTCCGGATCTTGATTTCCAGCCGGAAGAAGCTTAATGCACGAAGAGCAATGAAACAGATGTTGAAAGAAAACCAAGGCATCCCGGCTTCCCTGCTGCTGACAATGGCTGTTGTCAGTGGTCTGACCGTGGCTAACCTTTATTACAACCAGCCCTTGCTGGAAGAGATGCGTGCCGACTTTGCCGCGGGCGAAGTAGAAGCCAACCTGATCACCGTCATTACGCAGGTGGGCTATGCCTGCGGCCTGTTGTTTATTGTACCCATGGCCGATATGTTTGCCCGGCGCAAGATTGTGGGAGTCAGCATGACGCTGGCAGCCGTTATGGCGGCACTTATCGCCGTGGCTCCTGCGCTTGGGGTGGTGCAGGTCGCGTCGCTGGTGCTGGGTGTCTGTTCGGTCATCCCGCAAGTCTTCATCCCCGTGGCCGGGCAATTCTCGAAGCCGGCAGACAAGTCGCGGAATATCGGCATCGTGCTTTCCGGTTTGCTGACCGGCATTTTGGGAGCCCGTGTGGTCAGCGGGTACGTGGGCGAGTGGATAGGCTGGCGGGGCATGTACGGGCTGGCGGCGGTGCTGATGGCCGTTTGTCTGGTGTTGTCGCTCCGTGTGCTTCCTCCTATGCCTGTCACTTTCCACGGTTCGTATGGTGGACTGATGAAGAGTGTCTGTAGGCTTTTCGTCACGCGTCCGCGGATGCGGCTTTATGCTGTGCGTGCGGCGTTTGCTTTCGGCAGCATGTTGTCCGTATGGTCTTGTCTGGCGTTTCATCTGGCAGGTGAGCCCTTTCATGCGGGCAGCGACAAGGTAGGGCTGCTGGGGCTTTGCGGTGTGATGGGGGCATTGGTGGCAAGCGGTACGGGCAAGTTCGTGCCAGTTCTGGGCATCCGTCGCATGTCGCTCTATGGCTCTGTGCTCCAGCTTCTCTCCTGGCTGATTGCCTATGTGTGGGGCAATACCTATGTGGGGTTGGTGCTGGCTATCCTCTTGCTGGACATCGGCATGCAATTGTTGCAGTTGAGCAACCAGAGCGGTTGCCTGCAGGAAGTGCCGCATGCTTCCAGTCGTGCCAACACCATCTTTATGACGCTTTACTTCATTGGCGGCAGTGTGGGCACGTTCTGTTCAGGGCTTGGTTGGGAGCATTTCGGCTGGGCGGGCGTGTGTAGCGTGGGAGCGGGTTTCGCGCTGGTGTCGATGCTTGTTTCGTGTGCGGACAGGCAGTAGGGGCGTGCTTTTCGGGCGTGTCTATACTTAAAGAGGCCGTGCCAGCAATGCTGACACAGCCTCTATCTCTCGCCTTACCTTGGCTTAGTCTTCTTCGTCTTGCTTTTCCTTCAGCGGGTTCCATCCCTGCGCTTTCAGTTCGAACTCTTGTCCGTCGCGCGTAATCAGGGCGCAGCCCAACTCCGGCTTGGTGATGTGTCCGATGAGCTTCACACCTTCCATGGCAGCCACTTTCTCGTGGTCGGCAATGGGCACGGTGAACAGAAGCTCATAGTCTTCGCCTCCATTCAGTGCACAGGTGGTCACGTTCATGTTCAGTTCTTCTGCCATTACAGCCGTCTGGTAGTCCAGCGGAATGTGTTCTTCGTAGACCCGGCAACCCACCTTGCTCTGTGTGCAGATGTGCAGGAGTTCGGAGGAAAGCCCGTCCGATATGTCCATCATGGCCGTGGGCTGTACGCCTGCTTGCCGCAGCCGTTCGATGATGTCGCGTCGTGCCTCCGGTTTCAGTTGCCTTTCCAGCAGGTATTCTTTGCCTGCAAAGTCGGGCTGGATGTCGCCGCCGCTGTCTTTCATAGCCAGTTTCTCACGCTCCAGCAGTTGCAGTCCCATGTAGGCAGCGCCTAAGTCGCCACTCACACAGATAAGGTCGGTCTCCTTTGCACCGTTGCGGTAGACGGCCTTGCCCCGTTCGACATCGCCGATACAAGTGATGCTGATGGTCAGTCCTGTATAAGACGAGGTAGTGTCGCCGCCCACGATGTCGACGCCATAGTCTTCACACGCCAGGCGGATGCCTGCATAGAGAGCTTCCATGTCTTCTACACTGAACCGCTTGGATACCCCCAGCGACACGGTGATTTGCCGCGGAGTGCCGTTCATGGCGTAGATGTCGGAGAAGTTGACCACGGCCGACTTGTAGCCTAAGTGTTTCATCGGCACGTAGGTCAGGTCGAAGTGCACGCCTTCCATGAGCAAGTCGGTGGTGACCAGCACTTCGCGGTCGGCGGGATAGGACAGTACGGCAGCATCGTCGCCAATTCCATAGCGGGTCGAAGCGTTTTTCAGTTCAATGCCCTCGGTCAGGTGGTGGATGAGGCCGAACTCACCGAGGGTAGCTATTTCTGTTCGCATAAATGTCTTTCCGTATTGCTTTTAGATTATTTAGGCGCGGTTAATCAGTTCGCGCATAATTTCTGTCATCTTAGGCTGGGCTGCATCGGCAGCTTTCTGCACTTCTTCGTGCGATACCTCTACAATCTTGCCTTCCACGCCCAGGTCGGTGATGACCGAGATGCCGAACACCTTGATGCCACAGTGATTGGCCACAATGACTTCGGGCACCGTCGACATGCCTACGGCGTCTCCGCCCAGGATGTGATACATGCGGTATTCGGCCGGTGTCTCAAACGTGGGACCTTGTGTGCCGACATACACGCCGTGCTGCACCTTAATGCCTTTCTCTTGAGCGATGGCGTCGGCTTTGCGGATGAGCTCTTTGTCGTAAGCCTCGCTCATGTCCGGGAAGCGTGGGCCGTAGGGAATGTTCCTGCCGCGCAGCGGATGTTCGGGGAAGAAGTTGATGTGGTCGGTGATAATCATCAGGTCGCCGATTTCAAAGTCGGGATTCATGCCGCCGGCAGCATTGGACACGAACAATGTCTTGATGCCCAGTTCGCGCATCACACGTACGGGGAAAGTAACCTGCTGCATGCTGTATCCTTCGTAGAAGTGGAATCGTCCCTGCATGGCAAGGATATCCTTATTGCCCAGCTTGCCGAAAATCAGCTTGCCGCAATGTCCCTCTACTGTCGATACAGGGAAGTAAGGAATGTCCTCGTACTTGATTTCATACTTGTCGGTGATTTCTTCGGCCAGGCTGCCCAAGCCTGTGCCCAGAATGATGGCAGTCTCAGGTTGTGTATGCATCTTTCCCTTCAGGAAAGCTGCGGTCTCTTGAATTCTTTCTAACATAGTCTGTGATAGCTTGGTTAAATATGGATTGTTGGTTTTGTAATATGCTTATTTCTATGGGTATCATATAGATGAAGGGCTTTAGCTTGGCTGACAGCAGCGGGTGGCTGCGCAGTCGTGCCGCATCTTTCTCGGTCGTGATGATAAACTTTCTCGGTCCTTCCAGTGTGGCAAAACGCTCTTCTATCTGCTGAAGGTCGCGTTTGCTGAAATCGTGGTGGTCACCAAAGAAAAGCGGTACTACCCGGGCTGCTTTCTGTCTCAGTTCGTCCAGAAGCGGAAGGGGGGCAGCTATACCGGTCAGCAGCAGTATGTGTTCGTTTCCTTCCAGGTATCTGGCCGGTTGCTTGTTGGTGCTGGGAAATACCGGTTGCAGATTGCCGTAGCGGAAGCCGGAGAAGAACAGTTTCTGGTACGGATATAGTTGCAGTTTTTTGGTGATGATGTTGAAGTCGATGGGTTTGATGTCTGCAGGACATTTCGTAACGATGACGATTTGTGCCCGCTGCTTGTTTTCTGCCGGTTCGCGCAGGCGTCCAGCCGGTAGCAGGGCGTCGTCGCACAGCAGGCGGTGGTAGTCCGTCAGCAGGATGTTCAGCCCGGCCTTTACACGGCGGTGCTGGTAGGCATCGTCCAGCAGTACGACATCTATGGGGGGATTGTTCAGCCGGAGCAGTTGGTGTATGCCATCCCTCCGGTCTTCGTCCACTGCTACGCGTATACCGGGAAATTTGGCCTTCATCTGGCAAGGCTCGTCGCCTATCTGTCGGGCATTGCTTTGTCCGTCGGCCAGGATGTAGCCTTTGGTCTTGCGTTTGTAGCCGCGGCTTAGGGTAGCGACGTTCAGTTTCTGTCGGGTGAGCAGGCGTATCAGATATTCGGTATGCGGTGTCTTGCCTGTGCCTCCCGCCACCAGGTTGCCGATGCAGATGACGGGTATGTCAAAACTCTCCGACCGGAGCCATCCCCAGTCGAAGAGTTTGTTGCGTAAGCCTACCCCTATCCCGTAGAGCCACGAGAAGGGGTAGAGCCAATAGGATATCTTGATAGGCTGCTCTGTCATTCGCGTCAGTGAATGTTGGGTTCGAAATATATCAGTGCTTGCAGAGGATCGCCTTGGCTTATCTGGTCGACGGCTTCAATTTGGCGGTAAAGTCTGCCGGCTTCTCCCTGTAGCAGGCTGGTCTTTATGTAATGGCCGGCATTGAAATCCATCAGTTGTTCCCAGGCGCTTTTCTTTGCCGGATAACTTATCAAGGTATAGGCATCTACGCCTGCCTTCCCGACAGCTATCTCGATGGCGCGGTCCAAGCCTCCCAGTTCGTCTACCAGTCCCAGTTCTTTGGCGCGTGTCCCGGTCCACACCCGTCCTTGTGCTATCTGGTCCACCGCTTCCTTGGTCATGCCCCTGCCTTCTGCGCAGCGGGTCAGGAAGAGGTCATAGCCGCGGTTCACATAGGCTTGCATCAGTTCCTTTTCGCTTTCGTTCATGCTGCGGTTGGGCATTCCGAAGTCGCCGTAAGCGTTGGTCTTCACGACATCAAAGTTCACGCCTATTTTCTGTAAGAGCTTGGAAGGGTTAGGCACCATGCCGAAGATGCCGATGGAGCCGGTCAGGGTGGTCGGTTCGGCCACGATGGTATCGGCGTTGCAGGCGATGTAGTATCCGCCTGATGCGGCATAATCGCCCATCGAGACAATGACGGGCTTTTCTTTTTTCAGCTCGCTGACTGCATGCCAGATCTGTTCCGACTCATAGGCGCTTCCCCCCGGTGAGTTTACGCGTAGTACCACGGCTTTGACGTCTTCATCTTCCTGCAGTTTGCGCAAGTCGCGGGTCACTTTCTCTCCGTCGATGCCTTCGCTTCCGGAGCCGGTCATGCCGTTGCCTATTTGTCCGCAGGCATAATATACGGCTACGATGTTGCCGCTCTTGTCTTTGGGGACATTCTTCTTGACATTACGCATGTCGTTCAGGTCCAGGGTGGGCAAATCATCGTCCTTCTCCAGTCCTGCCATCTGTTTCAGGTAGTCGGTGACATCCGTCTTGTAAATCAGCGTGTCGGCAAGGCCGGATGCTACGCATTCCTCGGCTGGTTGGAACAGCATCATGCGGTCGGCAGCCCGGTTCAGGTCGTCTGTTGATATTTGACGTGCAGATGATACCTCTGTGGTGAGGGTGCTCCACAGTGAAGTCAGGTAGTCAGTCACTTGCTCGCGGTTGGCATCGCTCATCTGGGTGCTGGTGTAGGGTTCTACGGCCGACTTGTAAGTGCCTACTTTGAACACCTGCATCTCTATGCCCACCTTGTCCAGCAGGTCTTTGAAGAATATGGGCGACGAGGCCAGGCCGCTCCAGTCCAGCATGCCTTGCGGGTTGAGCAGTATCTTGTCTGCTATGCTCGATATATAATATAGTCCTTGCGTATAGGTGTCTGCATAAGCCACGATGAATTTACCCGACGATTTGAAGTCGGCCAATGCATCGCGTATCTCCTTTAATGAGGCAAAGCCGTTGCTGGAGAGTGACGTTGCTTCGATGTAAATGCCCTTGATGTTTTCGTTTTCTTTGGCTTTGCGGATAGAAACCAGTATGTCGTCCAGTCCATAAGATTGGCTGTCGTCGCCCATTAAAAAGCTGAACGGGTCTTCTTGGCTCCGTTCGCTCAACGTGCCGTTCAGGTCGAGCTTAAAGATGGAGTTCTCTTTGACTTGCACTTCCGAGTCGGATGTGTACAGCATGCTGAATGTAATCAATATGCTGAGAAAAAACAGCACTACGCTCGACACGACAATGCCCACGATGGTGGCAAGCGTGAATTTCAGAAAATCTTTCATAACTTTTACGAGTTTTTTGTATGCCAGCTTTTTGAGCTAACAAAGATAAGTAATTCCATTGATATCTGCCCTATCTGTCGCTGTTTTTTTTGTTTTGTCACACCGAAGGGGCAATTTCTTCCTTTTTCTTTTGTCTGTTTCTGGCGTGGAAGGGCAGGCGGTAGATGTGGCTTGGGAGATGCTTGGGGAAGCAAACTGGTCGGTCGGCTGATTGTTGGCAGGCAACCTCTTTCTTGGAGTTCATTTCTCTTGGTATGTCTATGCAATGTGTTGATTGATAGATGGTTATTTCTTATATATAATCAACACGCTCCTTATACCTTAGGACGCTGTTTCTAATACTTTTCGCGTGTCTTTCTTTGGGCTTGGAAGGCGGTTTGTTTTGCCATGGTCTGCGGGCGATAAGTGGGGGCTGGGTGCAACTTCGCAGCCGGAATCAGGCAGATAACCTGTGTGATGTCGGCTGTATCAGGTGCATTGGCAGCCTTTTTCTCCCTTATATATTATATAATAATGTGTCCATCTTTCCCCCTTCCCGTTCTCCCGCCGGTTTCCTTGTCTTTGTAACTAACTCGTTATCAGTGTATTTATAAAATATTTTTATAATTTTCGGAAAAAACCTTTGTGAGTATTTGGTGTTTGTGGGAATAAGGTGTACTTTTGCACCCGCTTTCAGCAAGGGAGCGTCGCTGTTTGAAAGGTTTGTTTCGGTTTTCCGTTTTCCCCGGTTGTTTTTTTAGGAAAAAAACTTCGGGAAAAATTTGGAAGATATGCGAAAAAGTCCTTAACTTTGCAGTCGCTTTCGCTTCCTGACGGATGCGTAAAAGAGAGATCCTTGAAAGGTTTACATAAACAGAACA
>NZ_NFJV01000013.1 GCF_002160055.1 Mediterranea sp. An20 | reverse complement strand
GAAAGCCTGACGCATGACAGCATCATCGTCCAAATCCCTTACCTGCAGGGACGGGCACGCAATCATCTGGAACGTCTGCTGAGCGTTTTCGACCAGGAATGCCGGATGGCTACGGATGTTCATTTCCTTCAGATAAATGACGAGGGCATGGATAAGGAAGGGCGGTTGCTGGTGAACCGCCTGGTGATGGCGGCAGCTTCTCCCGATGTCAGACGGGAGATGCAGGTGGAAGACGAGATACTGTCTGAAATAGAGGCACGGGATACAGCCATCATGATGAAAGATAAAGAGATTGAACTGAAGACCCAGGAGATCGAGCAGAAATCTCAAGAAATAGAGCAACAAAAATCTATCTTGCGCACAACTGTCCGGAATCTGTCTCAGCGCGGTATGTCCGTGAAAGATATAGCTTCTGTATTGGCGGTGTCTGAAGAAACAGTATCTGCTTTGTTATCTGAATAAAGGAAGGTTACAGAGATTGCCAGGTGTAGTTTTCGTTCCTGGCACTTGGAAAATTGGAAGCATCTTTGCTTCTTTGCATGGTGTAACACATGAAATATCATAGAAGTATGAACGACAACCTGATCCGTTTTGACTGGGCGATGAAACGCCTGCTTCGCGACAAGAGCAACTACGTGGTATTGGAAGGTTTCCTCTCGACGTTGTTGGAAGACGATTTGCACATCTGCCGCTTTTTGGAGAGTGAATCCAACCAGCAGGATGCCGATGACAAGTTCAACAGGGCAGACATGCTGGTGGAAGACTCCAAAGGACGGTTGCTTATCATTGAAGTGCAGAACAACCGGGAACTGGACTATTTCCACCGGATGCTCTATGGCGTGTCGAAGACTATCTCTGAGTATATCAACTTGGGAGACGACTATGAAAAGGTGCGGAAGTTCTACTCTATCAATATCGTCTACTTTGATTTAGGCCAAGGGAAAGATTACGTATATCACGGCAAGACCATTTTCCGTGGTCTTCATAATCCGGATGATGTATTACAATTGTCCGTCCGTCAGCGTGAACTGTTTGTGGGCAAGGATGCAGGTGATATCTTCCCCGAGTATTATGTACTGCGTGTGAATGATTTCGACACTGTGGCAAAGACTCCACTGGACGAATGGATCCAGTTCTTGAAAACAGGACGGATTGAAGAAGATGCCACTGCAAAAGGGTTGCCAGAAGCGCGAGAAAAACTCCGGGTGGATTGCCTTCCGCCAGCCGACCGGCAAGCCTATAAGCGTGACATGGAAGCTTTGAGGTATCAACGCAGCGTTATCAAGACTGGTTGGTATGAAGGACGAGCTGAAGGTATTCTGGAAACAGCCCGCAATTTGAAAACGCTGGGGATGGATACTACGTTGATTGCACAGGCAACCGGATTGTCTGCTGACGAAATCGCCGCCTTGTAAGCACACAAATTCATTCAATAAAATATTCTCAAACTGCCCCAAGAGGATATTTTGTCCACACACAGATAACGCAGGTTCTAATGGATAATAGCTTTTTAATCATTAGAATCTGCGTTATCTGTGTGTGGACAAATCTCCTTTTGGGGCAGTTGCCTCTGCAAAGCAAATATTTTCACATTCCCAGTCAACACCCATCCCATTCGTCAAAGTTTCATAAATCATTTATCTTCAATCATATTCCTGCGATTTATCCGGTACCTCACTTTTTTATATTATCTTTGTCCCCCAACAATATCATCCTAAAAAATACTGCTATGACAAAAAATCAAGTAAAAATGTGGATTGTCGGCCTGCTGGCAGGTGGAAGTCTGCTGGCTTGTTCACCCAAAGAAATTCAGACCGGTAATCTGAACGTAATCCCTTTGCCACAAGAAATCACGGAAACGGCAGATGCTTCACCTTTCGTTATCCGTTCTTCTACCACCATCTGTTATCCCGAAGGTAACGCCAAGTTAGAACATACGGCCCATCTTCTGGCTACTTATATCAAGGAAGTGACAGGTACAGAAGTTAAAACTGGGACAAAAGCAGGAAAAAACTGCATTGTTTTGGGACTGGATCCGTCTATTCCACAAAAGGAAGGATATATTCTGAACATTACTTCCGACCAAGTCATACTGAACGGACAAACCGAAGCTGGCGTGTTCTACGGCACACAAACTATCCATAAGGCACTCCCCATCACGGAAGGAAAGGCGCTTGGCTCCTTACCCGCAGGAACAGTCAAAGACTTTCCCCAATACGGCTACCGTGGCTTTATGATTGACGTAGGACGACACTTCTTCTCAATAGATTATCTGAAAGAGTTGATTGATGTAATGGCTTTGCATAATATCAACTATTTCCACTGGCACCTGACTGAAGATCAAGGCTGGCGTATCGAGATAAAAAAATACCCAAAGCTTACTGAAATAGGTTCGGTACGCAAAGAAACCATCACAGCCCCTGGCTCCGGAAAATTTGATGGTACACCCGTAAAAGGATTCTACACACAAAGCCAAGCGAAAGAAATTGTTGCCTATGCAGCCGAACGGTTTATCACTGTCATTCCCGAAGTTGATATGCCGGGACACATGCTGGCAGCCCTTGCTTCTTATCCGGAATTGGGCTGCACCGGTGGCCCGTATGAAGTGGCAACCCAATTCGGAGTATTCAAAGATGTATTGTGCGGCGGCAATGAAAAGACACTGCAATTTGCCAAAGACGTAATCAATGAGATTATGGATATCTTTCCGGACGCACCTTACATACATATAGGTGGGGACGAATGCCCGAAAACAGAATGGAAAAAATGTCCTAAATGCCAGGCTAAAATACGTGAACTGGGCTTGCGGGACACCAAAGAGCATAGCAAAGAGAACCAACTGCAGGTTTACTTCATGAGTGAGGTGGAAAAAGAAATTGCCAAGCGCGGAAAAAAGATGCTGGCATGGGACGAAATCCTGGAAGGAAACCCCGACCCTCAAACAACTACTGTCATGGCATGGACCGGCGTTCCGGCTTCTATCAGATCGGCACAATTAGGGCACCAAACCATTGTATGCCCTATCACCCACCTTTATTTCAGTAATCCTGGCTATAACCGGCTGAAAGGTGTAAACAGCGTAGGCCGGGTGTATAACTTCGAACCGGCTTCCCCCAAACTGACAGAGGAAGAAAAAGAAAATATTATCGGTGTACAGGGTTGCATCTGGACTGAATGGACCAAAGACAGTGTGAAGATGGAATGGCAAATGATGCCACGTATCGCAGCATTGAGTGAACTGCAATGGAGTAATCCCGCACAAAAAGACCTCAACTCTTTTTTAAAGCGATTACGCCATCAATTGGATTTGTACGCTCTATCCGGTTATCATTATAAGGAAGATATAGAAGATGTAACAATCAGTGCCGGGCCTCAAGGAGAAGGCGGTGAAGCGGTTGTCAGCCTGACGACTTTCGACAATGCACCGGTCTTCTACACCACAGATGGTTCAGAACCTACCGCAGAATCACCAGTCTATACGCAACCGTTTACCCTGAAAGGAGAAACAACCACTATCAAGGCCAAAGCTATACGCAACGGACGGGAAAGCAGCACGGCTACAACCACGCTGGAATACAATCTGGCCACAATGCGCCCCATCACACTGAACTGCACGCCAGATGCCGGCTTCACTTACAAAGGTGCCCAGTTGCTGGTAGATGGTTTGACCGGTGACGATAATTATCGCTCCGGACGGTATCTGGGTATTTACGGCCAAAACTTCGATGCTGTTGTCGACCTGCAGGAAGAAAAAGAAATATCATCTGTTTCTATCGGTACCTATCTGGTTCCAGGCGACTATATTTTCGGGCTTACCGGATTAGAGGTCTATGTGTCTGAAGATGGAAAAAACTTCCATAAAATAGCCTCCAAATCTATTCCAACCTTAGAAAAAGGCAGTAAAAACAATGTGTTGAAACGCGAAGAAATCTCTTTCAATAAGACTAAAGCACATTATGTCCGGATTGTAGGCAAGAATACACCGGTGTTGCCTCAATGGCACCCTGGAGCCGGAAAGAAGACGTTCCTGTTTTTGGATGAGATAGCTATACAATAATAAATGTCCTCTGCCTATTCTACCGGTTTACCGAGAAGGTAAAGTCGAAAATAGAAGATAGAACACTAATTATGGAGGTGTGTCGAGATCACAAAGCAAAATGGTAATCGTTTTGCATTCCGGCACACCCCCATATTTTTTTCACCGTTACCCCCGCTGTAGCCCCAAAGACTCCTGACGCACAATACCAGACATTCCATTGAAATTGCCTATATATTGGAAGCGGACCGCTTATAGATAAGAAGACTGCTCCGTAGTGCTTAACAATAGACTTCTTATACCCAGGAACAGACAACATCTCCCAACAAGAGGAAAAAGGAAGACTATTTGCGACAAAGGGCAAGGGGAAAGAAGGTAAGATACGGGACGGTAAAGGACAACTCCCCAATTATTGCCCGACCTGCTCTCCTTTTGCGAAAAATTTCTGAAAAAACAGCAAATGATAGTCTATGGAATTGTTCCAATATGTAACAGTATGTGCACCCGGGCGGGTAATGAAGTCATGGCCTATTTTGCGGGACAACAATTGTCGATGTAACTCCTGATTGACTTCTAAGAAGAAATCGTCATCCCCACAATCTATCAATAGGGCGATGTCGCCATTACTGATTCTATCTAACTGACTCATAACCGTATGTGCATCCCATACATCCTTATTGGAAGCATATTCCCCCAACTGTTCCTTCATATTCCAACTGTCAGGAAAGGGACGTATATCCGCGCCGCCACTCATGCTGGCCGCCGCACCAAATGTATCTTTATGGCGGATAGAAAGCCACAAAGCCCCATGTCCTCCCATGCTGAGCCCTGAAATGGCACGAAACTTGCGGTCTGCCCGCGTCGCATAATGGCTGTCGGTATAATCGACCAATTCAGAAGCGACAAATGTCTCATACCGGTAATCTTTTCGCAGAGGACTATCCCAATACCAACTATTCTCAGCGTCCGGACAGACAAATATCATTCCTTTCTCATCGGCTATGGCAGGCAATTCAGGCTTTATACCAATCCAAGTTTTCGCATTGCCTCCATGACCGTGAAGCAAATAAACCACCGGGCAGGATTGCGGATTCTCTCCACACGATTGATCAGGGACAATAAACACGACCTCTACCGTTTTCTTCATCGAAGGACTGTGAACCATCAGTGTATCTACCCGCGCAGCTTGCAAAGAAATACAAACCCAAAGCAACAAAACACTTAGCAAACCAAATTTTCTCATCATATTTTTCATCGTTTTAAAAATAAATTGCTGTTATTTCCTACAAAATTAGTATATTTGCGCCAGAAACCATTTAAATCCCTTTATGGACTTTTTAATAATTCTACTTTTATTGATTTTTAACGGCATCTTTGCCATGTATGAATTAGCACTGGTGTCTTCCAGTAAAGCACGACTTGAAACTTTAGTAGGAAAAGGCAACAAAAGAGCCAAGGATGTGCTTAAGCAGCTGGAAGAACCCGAAAAATTCCTCTCTACCATTCAAATCGGAATCACTCTTATCGGAATTGTATCGGGTGCGTATGGCGGTGCTACGCTGTCCGACGAGGTGGAACCTTTGTTCCTGCTTATTCCCGGCGCCGAACCCTATGCGCATACACTATCCGTGGCCATTGTAGTGGTTGCCATCACTTATCTCTCGCTCATCATTGGCGAATTGGTACCCAAATCCATCGCACTGAGCGACCCTGAAAAATGGGCGACAAGACTCAGCCCGCTTATGATAACCGTAAAGAACATATCCTACCCGTTTGTTTGTCTGCTCAGTGCTTCTACCAAACTGGTCAACAAGCTCATCGGGCTGGAAGATAACGAAGAACGCCAGATGACGCAGGAAGAACTGAGAATGATTCTGCACCAAAGCTCGGAACAGGGAGTGATAGACAAGGAAGAAACAGAAATGCTACGTGATGTATTCCGTTTCTCGGACAAACGTGCCAACGACCTGATGACTTACCGCCGCGACATTGTAGTGATGCATCCCACTGACACGCGCGAAGACGTGCTGCGTATCATCCGCGAACAGCATTTCAGCAAATACTTATTGGTGGAAAACGGGAAGGATGAAGTCATCGGCGTTGTATCTGTAAAAGACATCATTATCATGCTGGGAAGCAACCAGCCCTTTAACTTGCGTAATATCGCCCGCCCGGCCCTTTTCATTCCTGAGAGCTTGTATGCCAAGAAAGTACTGGAGCTGTTCAAGAAAAACAAGAACAAATTTGGCGTAGTGGTCGATGAATATGGCAACACAGAGGGTATCATCACCCTACACGACCTGACAGAAAGCATCTTTGGCGATATTCTGGAAGAAAACGAAACGGAAGAAGAAGAGATTGTTTCGCGCCAGGACGGTTCATTATTAGTGGAGGCCTCCATGAACCTGGACGACTTTATGGAAGCTATGGGCATTATGAATTATGATGACCTGAAAGAAGAAGATTTCACAACCCTCAGCGGATTAGCCATGTTCCTGATAGGAAGAGTACCCAAAGCCGGTGACTTGTTCAGCTACCAGAATCTGGATTTCGAAGTAGTAGACATGGACCGCGGACGAGTAGACAAGCTTCTGGTAGTGAAACACAACGAAGATGAAGAAGGAAAGGAGGAGAAGTAGAGCCATTGTAGGGGTTCACACCGAAAAAGCAACAAACTCTTTCTGCCGGTTCTGTCTGGCACAAGACACAGACAGGCATAACTGCTCTTTGTCGCTATATATCCCTTTTTGACAAAAGACTTGTACAAATAAAAATCCGCCAGTGACCCATAGGCTACTGACGGATTTTTATTTGGGATATACAATAAGATATTTATTTCTTCTCCGGAGTATAACGCGCATTCAAACCATCAAGGATTTCCTGCGTGATGTTATAAGCATCGTTGGCATACAGCAAATTATCAAAACCTGTATTGCTGATGATAAAGTCGTATCCTTTATCCTTGTTGTATTCTTTTAAGAAGTTATTGATAGAATCACGAAGCTGAATGCTGTTTTTCTCGTTCTCGCTCATCAGTTCCGATTGCAGCTTATTGCTCAGATTCTGCAAGTCTTGTTCCAGTTTGGCAATACGGTTGTATTCCTGCTGGGCTCTTTCGGGAGACAGATAGGCGTTGTTCTGAACCTTAGTCTGGAACTCCTGCTTCTGCTTATCCAAATCACTGGCTTTTTGATTCAAGGTCAGACGGACATTCTCACTCTTCTTCACCATAGCTTCATTCAAGTCTATACAGAACTTATACTTGCTCAAAAGCGTATCTACTTCCACATAAGCAATCTTTAAACCCGAAACACCATCGGCAGAAGCTGCGACAGCAGTAGTCTGCTGACCGGAATTTCCACCGCATTGAGAAAACAAAACGATAAGCGCCAAAGCAGCCAGACCGTTTACAAGATAGTTCAATCTCTTCATAATGTCAGACAATATTATTTTTAGTTTAATTAAATTCCTTGTTTTTTTCAGTTATGCAAACTTTTCTCCACTTCTTCCAAAGAAAAAGAACGCTTCCGGCGTGCTTCACGGTCTTGAGACTGCACACACCCGATACCCTTATCACGCAAAGCCTTATTACCACTCACGTGCATATTGGGAAACTTTCCACCTTTTACAAAAAAGACCTTTACACCCAATAATAGCACACAAATAGCAACTATTAACAATGTTATCAGTATTGTATCAAGCATTTCATTTAAATTTGCGGGTGCAAAGATAGAGGTTTGCACGAACTACACCACTATTTTTACCATAAAAAAGAAATACAAGAATAAAATAGATAATCATTTTGACTATATTTAACAATAAAACATTCATAAACCACCTAACACGGGAAATATGGAAAAGAAAGATTTGAAACCGACCGGGGTTTTCCGGTATTTCGAAGAGATTTGTCAAGTGCCGCGGCCTTCTAAACATGAAGAAAAAATAATAGCTTACCTGCAAGATTTCGGAAGAGAACATCATCTGGAAACTTTGACAGACGAAGCAGGAAACGTACTGATTAAGAAACCAGCCACACCGGGGATGGAACAATGCAAAACCGTAGCTCTGCAAGCTCATGTAGATATGGTGTGCGAAAAGAATCACGATGTACAGCACGATTTTATGGCAGACCCCATTGTAACTGTCATAGAAGGCAATTGGATGAAGGCTCAAGGAACGACCTTGGGAGCAGATAACGGAATTGGCGTGGCCACTGCGTTAGCCATTTTGTCTGATGACAGCATCGAACATGGTCCGCTGGAATGTCTGTTCACTGTAGATGAAGAAACGGGACTGACAGGAGCATTTGCGCTGAAAGAAGGTTTTCTGCATGCCGACATTTTGCTGAATCTGGATTCGGAAGACGAAGGCGAACTGTTTATCGGTTGTGCAGGCGGTGTAGATTCGGTAGGCGAATTTGCTTATCAAGAGATAGATGTACCGCAAGGATATTTCTATGCCAAAGTGCAAGTCAAAGGTCTGACAGGAGGACACTCCGGAGGTGACATTCACTTGGGACGCGCCAATGCTAACAAACTGCTGACCCGCTTTCTGAGCCAGACTTACCGGCAACACGACATGTACCTCTGCCAAATAAATGGCGGCAACCTGCGCAACGCTATCCCGCGAGAGGCTTATGCGGTTATTGCAGTACCCGAAGCGGACAAACACGCTCTTCGTGCCGAACTCAATATCTTTGCTGCCGAAGTAGAAGCAGAGTATGCTGTTACCGACCCTGACATGCAGATTGTTCTTGAGTCAGAACAGGTATCTTCCCATGCCATAGACCGAGACACTGCCAAACGCCTCATCCAGGCACTTTACGCCATACCTCATGGTGTATATGCCATGAGCCAGGACATCCCCGGCTTAGTGGAAACGTCGACCAATCTGGCTTCCGTAAAAATGAAGCCAGACCATATCATCCGCATCGAAACCAGTCAACGCAGTTCTACTGCATCGTCCAAGCAGGATATAGCCAACATGGTACGCACCGTCTTCGACCTGGCAGGCGCCAGCATTTCCCACAGTGACGGCTATCCGGGATGGAAACCGAACACACACTCTGAAATACTGGAAATCGCTACAGAATCATATAAACGCTTGTTTGGCACAGAAGCCAAAGTCAAAGCCATTCATGCCGGACTGGAATGCGGCCTGTTCCTTGACAAATATCCTTCGCTGGACATGATTTCGTTCGGTCCCACCTTGCAAGGTGTCCACTCGCCCGACGAATGTATGGACATCCTCAGCGTAGAACGTTTCTGGGAACACCTGCTGGATATTTTAAAGCACATACCACATAAAAAATAACTGTATAGGTGAAACGACACTGCTTACTATTTGTCATTCTTGTAGCCTGCCTCCTAACGGGGCAGGCACAAGAAATGCGGGACACAGTGACATTTCACGTCATGAGTTATAATGTAGAGAATCTGTTTGACTGTCAAGATGATTCTCTGAAAAAAGACGAAGAGTTTCTGCCGAATGCCACACGCCGTTGGAATTACTTCAAGTATAAAAAGAAACTGGACAACATTGCCCGTGTCATTGTTGCTGTAGGCGGATGGACTCCTCCGGCTCTTGTAGCATTGTGCGAAGTGGAGAATGACACTGTACTTACAGACCTTACACGCTATTCAGCTTTGCGCGAAAGCGGTTACCGCTATCTCATCACTTCATCACCGGACGAAAGAGGCATTAATGTAGCCCTACTCTACCAACGAGGTCTGTTCAAGCCGCTCTTCCAACAAAATCTATATGTAGAAAAAGCCCACAAGAATAACCGCCCTACACGGGATATCCTACACGTGGGAGGATTGTTGTTGAACCGCGATACGCTGGACGTACTGGTAGCCCATTTCCCGTCCCGCTCCGGAGGAGCCAAACTTTCGGCTCCCTACCGGAAAAAAGCGGCAGAACGACTCAAAAGAACAACCGACAGTCTTTTTCAGATACGCCGCCACCCACAAATCATTATTATGGGAGACTTCAACGACTATCCACACAGTCCCTCCGTCCGCGTTACATTGCAAGCCGAAGCTCCTCCGGCACAACCGGAGAAACAACGTCTTTATCATCTGCTGGCACGAAAAGCCTCCGCACAGAAGCATAGAGGCACTTACAAATACCAAGGTGCCTGGCAGTGGCTGGACCACATCATCGTGTCGGGCACATTGCTACAACCGGATGCACCTCTGCAAACATCAGAAAGACAAGCCAATGTTTTTACTGCTCCTTTCCTGCTGACAGATGACATAAAATTTGGAGGAATGCAACCTTTCCGTACTTACTACGGCATGAAATACCAAGGTGGATTCAGCGACCACCTACCGGTTTATACCGAGTTCCGCCTCATATATTAACCCCTCAACAACCAATATGCATTACGATTACAAAAAACAGCTTCACAGTTTCGGTTATGCCTGGCAAGGCATCCGTGGCTGTATAGGCAAAGAACAAAACCTGAGTTTTCATCTGATAACTTCCCTGGCGGTAATCATTGCCGGCATAGGATTCGATATATCCCGCAATGAATGGATAGCTGTCATACTATGCATCGGTCTCGTCATAGCAGCCGAACTATTTAATACCGCTATCGAACGGCTGGTGGACTTCGTTTCGCCGCAACGGCATCCTATAGCAGGTCAGGTAAAAGACATCGCCGCCGGAGCAGTATTAGTATGCGCTCTGGCGGCGATTGCCGTAGGATTAATTATTTTTGTGCCTTACCTGACCCGCATCTTCCTGTAATAGATACGGGTAATAAGGAAAAACACCAGTACACCCGACAGGAGCAACAGAAGCGGCCACCAGATGCTCGTATCTGCATCCCATGACAAAGTGCCGGTCTGTATACCAAACAGCAATCCGGCATCCATCCACAAATGAAAAGTCATATTACCAGTGGCACGCTGGCAGTGATGGGACAATTTAACAAACATCCGAACCAACAGAGGTGACAACACAGCAAGAAGCAATAAACCCGCTATCCCCCAAGGAACGGAAACTGCCAACCAGCCGCACGCAAAAGAGACAACTCCTACGTTGACAGCCGGAAGCAACGCCCGCCCCAATAAATAACGGTCTGTACTGCATACAGGCAAACCAATAGGAGCGCGAAATGGCACATAGATAAACGATGCCGACGCCAAACCGACAATGCCTGCTATGACCGGCCACATCCAATTATAAGAATCAGCACCAGGCATCCACAGACCGCCCATGATTCCGGTTGCCATGCCCAACCCGCAGACCAGAGAATATACCATGTTGGCCTTCGTGCGATGTCCTGAATGCACCACATCAATGCTGAGTGTGATGCCTGCCGATGAAGCCAATCCGAAACACATGCCCTGCAATAATGCCAGGAGTGAGAACTGCTGGGACGTAAGCACATGCGCATATCCCCAAGCCACCACTAGCAAGCCCAGAAACGGATAAGTCAAAATATGTTTGCGGCGAAACTTATCGGCCAGCCAGGCATGAAAAGGACCGACAATAAGCATCCCCATAGCAAAAGGGAAACAAATATCACCTGCCCATCCCGAATGATGAACAGTCACAGACACAATCACTGCATATACCAAAACATACAACAGGAAGCCTGCCGCACAAGTCAGTACATAATTGCGGTTGCACAGCGACCGGTTATCAATACTGTTCTTTTTCATTGGGGAAGTCAGAAGTCTTCACATCAGAGATATAACGGCTGATGGCATCGGTCATCACCGTATGCAGATCGGCATAACGGCGCAAGAAACGTGGACGGAACCCATTGTTCATGCCCAGCATATCCTGAACAACCAGCACCTGACCGTCTACATCCCCTCCTGCCCCGATGCCTATAACAGGAATATTCAGTTCGTGTGCCACACGACCAGCCAGTGCAGCGGGAATCTTCTCCAGCACCAGACCAAAACAGCCGGCTTCTTCCAGCAAATGGGCATCACGCACCAGCTTGTCTGCTTCAGCCTCATCTTTGGCGCGGACGGTATAAGTGCCATATCTGTTGATGCTCTGCGGCATCAGGCCCAAGTGTCCCATAACCGGGATGCCCGCACTGATAATACGCTTCACTGTACCAATGATTTCCTCACCGCCTTCCATCTTCAAGGCATCGGCATGACTTTCCTTCATGATACGGATGGCAGAAGCGAGTCCTTCCAGTTCATTGCCTTGATAAGAGCCAAAAGGCATATCTACCACCACCATGGCACGCTTTACGCCACGCACCACACTTTTAGCATGATAAATCATTTGGTCGAGCGTGATAGGCAGCGTCGTCACATTGCCAGCCATAACGTTGGAGGCAGAATCGCCCACCAGGATAACATCCATCCCGGCACCGTCCACAATCTGTGCCATCGTATAATCATACGAGGTCAGCATAGATATTTTTTCGCCCCTCTGCTTCATCTCTACGAGGCGATGGGTAGTCACTTTACGAGTATCTTCAGAAATATATCCAGCCATAAGTTAATGGTTAATGATTAATGGTTAATGATTAATGGTTAATGAGTTAATATAGCGTTCATATCTGCGTATGTGAAATGGCAGAAGTCGTCCAGCACGTGATGACACAACGGAGCAATGGCTTCCCGAGAATTGGTTGTGGCTAAACCTATGACTGTAGCGTCTGAAGCCATGCCCGCCTTCAGGCCATTAAAGGAATCCTCGAATATACAGGTTGAAGAAGCGTCAACGCCAAAGAGACGCATACCCAACAGATAACAGTCCGGATCGGGTTTAGAGTGACGGAACATTTCAGCTGTAAGAATGCGGTCAAACAAGGTAGGAATCTCGGGACGTTGCCGATAAACGGCAGCCATCTTCCGGGCATTCGAGCTGGTGACGATAGCGGTGCGCACATCATGGCAGCGCAAGTCTTCCAGAAAGTCCAGTACACCTGGCACATAATCATAGGTCATCTGTTGCTCGAAGCGGTTCAACTCGTCGGTCAGCCGGCGCTGCGTGTCAGAATCGGGAAAGAATTTGTCAAAGAGGTAGACAAGCGTTTGCCCTTTCACACAGTCGCCAAAAGCGGGATCGCCCAGATAGTCGGCTCCCACCCGGTTCCAGAAACGGCTGTATTGCCCTTCGGTATCCACTATCACGCCGTCGAAGTCGAAGAGGACGGCCTTGCATATTGCGGTAGTCGTATCCATACTTAAATCTTATTGTCGCGCGTTAATTCGGGCACAAAGGTCTGAAATCTATCTGAGAGATGCAAGATATTTCGTACCTTTGCACGGTTTTTTGTCCCACATCAAGCTTACACATTATTATATATAACGATATGAACCAGAACAATCCTCATCTTATGGGCACGGAGCCCATCGGCAAGTTGTTGCTGCAATACTCCATTCCGGCCATTATCGGTATGACCATTGTGTCGCTTTACAACATTATCGACAGCATCTTTATCGGTCACGGCGTAGGTCCGATGGCTATTGCAGGCTTAGCCATCACCTTTCCATTGATGAACCTGACGGCAGCTTTCGGCAACTTAGTGTCGGCTGGAGGCTCGACCATCTCATCTATCCGATTAGGGCAGCGAGACATGGTAGGCGTGAACAAGGTGCTGGGCAACACCCTGTTGCTGTGTATCGTCAATTCCATATTCTTTGGAGGACTGACGTTTATCTTCCTGGACGAGATCCTGCGCTTTTTCGGAGCCAGTGCCGAGACACTGCCCTATGCCCGCGACTTCATGCAAATTATCCTGGCAGGAACACCTTTTGCCTACGTTATGATTGGGCTGAACTATGTCATGCGTGCTACAGGTCACCCCAAGAAAGCCATGCTGACCTCGATGACCAGCGTGCTGGTCAACGTCATGTTGGCTCCCCTGTTTATCTTCCAATTCGGATGGGGCATCCGCGGAGCAGCCTTAGCCACTATCTGCGCACAATTTATCGGAATGTTATGGGTGCTGAACCACTTTTTAAACAAGAAAAGCGACATTCGCCTGCAACGTCCTTACCTGCGGCTGGAGCGTCGCATTGTGGGTAGCATTTTCTCCATCGGCATGTCGCCTTTCTTAATGAACATTACGGCCTGTGTCATTGTCATCATCATCAACAACAGCCTGCGGAACCATGGAGGCGACATGGCCATCGGTGCCTACGGCATTATCAACCGCCTGCTGATGCTTTATCTGATGATTGTCATGGGGCTGACAATGGGCATGCAACCTATCATCGGCTACAACTTCGGCGCGCGCAAGCCTGAACGTGTCAAGCAAACGTTACGCCTGGCCATCATATCTGGAGTCTGCATCACCACCAGTGGCTTCCTTATCTGTGAGTTGTTTCCCCATGCAGTATCAGCCATTTTCACTTCCGACGACCACCTTATCGGTATGGCTGCCCACGGATTGCGCATCTGCGTGGCCATGTTCCCGGTCATCGGAGCGCAGATTGTCATCGGCAACTTCTTCCAGAACATCGGCATGGCCAAAACCAGCCTGTTCATGTCGCTGACTCGCCAGCTCATATTCCTTCTGCCGGGTCTGCTTCTGTTCCCTACAATCTGGGGACTTGATGGTGTGTGGATGAGCCTGCCGGTAAGTGACCTGCTGGCATTCCTGACTGCCGTGGCGGCCTTGTGGTGGTACATCAGGAAGCAGAAACAGACGCAGGTATCAGGGACATGAAGCCAAATGACAGAACAATACAAAATGGAAGCATAACTGCGATATTTACAGAAGATTTTGTATCTTTGTCCCGTACTACTAACTTTTAATATCTAAATGTTATGAACGTAGAAAGTATTGGTATCAATTCAGGCATCGTCTGGCGCCAGTTGGCCAGCGAACACCGCAAGTGGGAATATGCGGAAGTAAAGGAAGCCACAGGACTTGCCGACCGCGACATGAACGCTGCCATCGGCTGGCTGGCACGCGAAGGGAAAATTCAAATTGAGGAAAGTAAGGTAGGACGAAAGACCATCATTTACCTTACGCTGTGTGATTACTTTGGTTAAACAACTCTTGAAAAGTTGCAGAAAAGGGGAAGCATCCGTCAACGGTGCCTCCCCTTTCTTATTTATACAAGCCTATTCGCTCTTGATGCTCTCTACCGGATTCTCATTGGCTATATGCCAGGCCTTGACGCACACCAGGCAAAGGATAAGCAAAAGCAAGCCGACAGCCAGCAAGACATAAGACATCCCCCCTATCGGCACTACATCCTGAAACTGGCGACACCACACTTGCCCCGCCAGGTAAGCACCACCCATCCCCAGCAACACAGACGGGAAAGCCATCCACCATACTTCACGCGACAGCAGCCAGAGAATGTCCGTTGTCTCCGCACCGTTCACCTTGCGGATGGCAATCTCTTTGGAGCGCAGGCGAATTTCGTCATTCACGTAACTGGTCACACCGAGCAAGATGATAAAGAGAATGGTGATGGAAGCCATCAGCGTGACGTTGCGGAAAATACGCACCGGCTCGGCATATTTCAGCATCATGGTTGTCATGGACTTAAAGACAAGTTCCGTCTGGGGATAGATACGCCCCATGTCTTCGTTCAGACGACGCAGGTTGTCATCGAAAGGGGCTTTCAGACGGACGGAAAGGGTGCTGCCCACGCCCTCCTGCCACTCTATCATCACCGGCACGTCATCGTCCGGCGAACCGGGGAAGGCGAAGCTGTCCAACAGACCGACCACCGTGCCATAGTCGTTCACCGGCTTGCCGATGGGGCTGTCCGTCCAGCCCATCTTCCGGCAGAAAGGAAGATTCACCAGCAGTTGGCGGTCGCCCGTCAGGTTATGCCCCTCTTTCAGTTTCAAGCCGATAAGGGGCAGGTAGTCGGCATCAAACCAGGTATTGCGCGGCGTAAACATCGCGTTGCCCTGAGCATCCGTTATGCCTCGGTTGCTGCCGAAACCCAGCATGGTCTGATTCGACGAGGCCACAGCTTCCACGTATGGCAAGTGGCGCAACTGCGTCAGTAGCTGGTCGCCGTCCAAATCGCGGTTCCAGACAAAGGCTACCCTTTCGGGATTCCAGCCACGGTCACGGCTCACCATGTGTACATACTGCATTGCCACCACCAGCATCATGCCCAGGATAAATGCGGCTCCTGCAAACTGTACCACCAATAGGACACGTTTCCATCCGCGCCGACCGGAGGTGTAACGGCGGAACACCTGCGTCACCGGAATGCGGGCAAACAACACCGCAGGCAGACAGCCGCCCAACAAGAACAACACTGCCACAGCCGCCAACGGCGCATAAAGGTTGTTCCAGGCAAAAAGCTCG
This sequence comes from Mediterranea sp. An20, assembly GCF_002160055.1. Lineage (GTDB taxonomy): Bacteria > Bacteroidota > Bacteroidia > Bacteroidales > Bacteroidaceae > Bacteroides > Bacteroides avicola. The sequence continues at coordinate 93,103 of NZ_NFJV01000013.1, read as the reverse complement.
GCCAACGGCATACCCGCCATTTCCTCCATCAACCCCGGCAGCAGGACCACGCAACCGGTAGCCAACAGCAGAGCGGCCAACACCACGACCGCCGTTTCCAACAGGAACTGGCAGAAGATGTTGCCCATGTCTGCCCCGCTGCACTTGTGTACGGCCACAGTCTTAGCCCGTCGGGTGAGCGACGAAACGGATGCCAGCACATAGTTCAACGCCGTGACCAACAACAACACTACGCCCAGCAGGGACATGATGGCCACCCGGCGGCGCACATCGGGCTGGGAGATGTGGAGATCACGCACGGGCACCAAACGCGCACTGATGTCGAGTCCTGCATCAGCAGGGATGTAGCGGCTCAGGGCAGCCGTCAGCCGTTCATTCAGCCAGGCGGCATCCTCCTTCGAGCGTAAGCGGACATAGCCCATATAGTTGCCACCGGAATTCCATCCCTGGCTCCACTGGGTATGCTTCCAGATGCTGGGAAAAGACACGACAGCCTCCAACCCCCTTTCGTAGAGGGGCAGGGAGTTGTTGAGGGGCACGTCGCGGAAGATACCTTTGACCGTCAGCGTGACATCGCTCCAGATGAAGTCGTAGGTCACCGTCTGCCCGATGGGGTCTTCATCACCAAACAGCCGGCGCGCGCCGGATTCGGAGAGGAAGAGCACATCAGGATTGCCCAATTCCTGCGGATTGCCGCGCAGCACGTCCAGCCCCATCACGGAGAAAAAGAGCGTGTCGCCCATCAGCGTGCCCAACTTCACCTGCCGTTCGCCTATCCGGTAATCGTTTGTAAGACTCACGGCAGGCATCACAGTGGCTCCCGTCACACGGTCGGGATAAAGTTCGGCAATCGTGCCCGGCACGGCATGAAGAACTACCTCGGCTTCCAGCCCCGGCTTTCCGTCTATAATCCAAGTGTTTTTTATCAGATACAGCTTGTCAGCCTCCCGAAAACAACTGTCGTAGCTGAGTTCAAAGGCTATGCGGGCAAAAAGGAACACGGACATCAACAGACCGGCAGCCAAAGAAACCACCGTAATGAAGCTGGACGAACGCCCCCGACGAAAAGTCTGTAAAGTATAATATAAGTGTCTCATTTTCTATGAATCATGTCTTTTAAATATATCGGTGACTATTCGCTCTTGATGCTCTTCACCGGATTTTCATTGGCGATGCGCCAGGCTCTCAGCACCACGATACAGACAATGATGGCCAACAGCAGCAACGCCAGCCCGGCAAAATGCAACACACTGATATTGACCTGCCCGGCACATACCAGGCCACCACCGGATGTTGGTTATTCAGTATAGTAATATTCCTAAGCTCCCCCTTCGGGGGGAGTTGAGGGGACTACATATTCTTCGTATTCGCCACCACGCTTCCGTCGAACAGGTGCACCGTGCGATGGGCAAAGGAAGCATCGTGCTGAGAGTGTGTCACCATGACAATAGTCGTGCCTTCCTTATTCAGTTCGGTCAGGAGGTTCATCACCTCGGCGCCGTTCTTCGAATCGAGGTTACCTGTCGGCTCGTCCGCTAAGATTAGCTTGGGATTGGTGACCACGGCGCGGGCGATGGCCACACGCTGCTGCTGACCGCCACTGAGTTGCTGCGGGAAATGCTTGGCGCGATGACCGATGTTCATACGGCGCAGGATGTTGTTCACCATCTCCTTCCGTTCGGCAGACTTGATGCCGAGGTAGGTCAGAGGCAGTTCAACATTCTCGAAGACGTTGAGTTCGTCAATCAGGTTGAAGCTCTGGAAGACGAAGCCCAACTTGCCCTTGCGGACGCGGGTGCGCTCTTTCTCCTTGAGTTGCGCCACCTCCTGGCCCAGGAGTTTATAACTGCCTTCGGTAGGATTGTCCAGCAAGCCGAGGATGTTCAACAGGGTGGACTTGCCGCAGCCCGAGGGACCCATGATGGCGACGAACTCGCCTTCGTTCACTTCGAGGTTGACGTGGTTGAGGGCCACGGTTTCTACTTCCGATGTGCGGAATACTTTGCTGATGTTATTAATCTGAATCATAAGGATGGTTATTTTAAATGATGAATGAAATACATGTGGTTGTAACACGTTGTAAAGTGAGGAATGTTACAGTGTAACACAGCCATTGTTACACTGTAACAAAGCCATTGTTACGTCGTAACATAACCATTGTTACAGCTTTTACTCGCTTTTCAGGCTCAAGACGGGATTCTCGTTGGCAATGTGCCACGTGCGCCACAGCACGCAGCCCAGGATGACCAGCAGGTTGACGATGGCCACGAGCACATAGACTGCCCATCCGGCAGAGACACGGGCAGAGAAGATGTCCATCCACAACCCGTTGACGTAGGCCGAGGCGCACACACCGACCACCACCGCCGGCACAGCCACCCAGAGGATGTCGCGGCCCAGCAGTTCGAGGATGCCCGTAGCCTCCGCTCCGTTGACCTTGCGGATGGCAATCTCCTTGGAACGGCGCTGCACTTCGTCGGCCGTATAGCCCAGCAAGCCCATCAGCATCACTAAGAACATGACCAAGGCGGCCACCATCATGGCGTTGCGCAGGACGCGGACGGGATTGTACAAGTCGGCCACCTTTGCTTCCAACGAGTAGACATCAACGGTCCGTCCGGGAAAGGCATCGGCCAGAGCCTGCTGCAACTTCAGCAGGTTGTCGCCGAAAGGTTCTTTCAGTTTAAAGGCAAAGATACCGTAGGGATAGTACATGTAATAGCCTATGAAGGGCATGGGCTCCAAATAGAACCCTCCTATCTGGAAATCCTTCAGCAGGCCGACCACCGTGTTGTTCGACCCATCGTTCAGTTGCCTTCCCACGACCTTGTCGCCCCAGTGCATCATCTTTGCCAATGTCTCATTCACCAGTACTTCACCCCCGGTACGAGGCATACGCCCCTCCAAGAGCGTCATGCCCATAACGTTGGCATAATCCTCCGGCCAGGCATCGTAGCGCGAGGAAAACAAGGGCTGCCCGGCTTCGTTATTGACCATGGTACCGCTATATCCATCCACCGGTGTGGAAGTGCCGGAATAGGTCATGGCTTCCACATAAGGCATATTCAGGAACTGGGCCTTCACTTGATCGCCCACTTCTTTATTAATGCCAATCCAGCTGGTCACTGCCACGCGGGCGGGACTGAAACCCATGTCTTTGTTCATTACATAGCTATATTGCGCCGCCACCATCCACATCACGCCGCAGATGAAGGCCACCCCGGCAAACTGCACGAACAGCAGCGGACGCTTCCACCCCTTCTTGCCCTCGGTATATCGGCGGAACACCTGCGTCACCGGAATGCGGGCAAACAGCTGCCCCGGCAGCACGCCGCCAATCAAGAAAAGTAACACCACCGTCCCGACAGGCACCCAAAGACGGTTGCCCGTAAAGAGATTGGCCAGCCGTGTGGCAGCCGTGTCCTCCACAAAGTCCTGAAAGGCAAAGAGCAGGAATACCATAACCACCAAGGCCAGACCGATGATGAGGGTTGTCTCTGCCAGAAACATCCCGAAGATACCTGCGCTGCTGGCCCCATTGCACTTCTGCACGCCCACGGCCTTAGCCCGGCGCGACAATGACGAGATGGAGATAAGAGCATAGTTCAGTGCGGCGATGAAGAGAATGGAGAAGCCCATCACCAGCAGGATGACCTTGGAACGGCTCACTGAGTCGTAGCCCCGATAGGTATCACGCAAAGGAGCTATCTTGGCTGTGTAGCCAAATTTCTTGTCTTCCTCAGGGCGGTATTTGTCCACCATCGCTCCTAAGCGGCTGTTCAGTGTCTCGGCATCCACACCCGGCTTCAGGCGAATGTATTGAAGGTAAGAATCGCCCCCTCTCCACGAGTAATTGGCCACCTCTGCCGCCCACGATGGAGGCAGAGAGATGACGGCATCGGCCTTCACGGTAGTGTTGTCCGGCAGGTCGGCGTAGGTGCCGCGCACGGTCAAATCACGCTCGTGATTATAGCTGACGACCTTGCCAATGGGATTTTCACCGCCAAACATCTTCTCCGCCAGCGTTTCGCTCAGGTAAACGATATTGGGCTGCTGGAGGTCCTTCACAGGATTGCCGCTCAACACCTCGATGCCCATGGTACGGAAAAAGAGCGAGTCGGCGGCAATCTTCGTCTCGTTGAAACGGGTGTTGCCATAATACAGCGGCGAAGAAGCCATCCAGCGGCTGGTGCACGTGGCCGATTCTACCTGTTCGGGAAAGCTCTCCAGGATGCCGCCCGCCACAGGACCGCAGTTCTGTTGCTGCCAGTCCAGCTTCTCGCCCTTCACCGTAAACTGGCTCCACACCTGATAGAGGCGGTCGGTGTCGGGAAAACACGTATCGTAACTCTGCTCGAAAGCCACGCGGGCAAAGAGCAGGATGCTCATCGTCAGCCCCAGTCCGAGGGAGACGACCTTCAACAGATTGCTCCCCTTGGAGTGAAGCAGGGTCTGAATGACGTAATGCAGTTGTTTCATATCGTTGTGCTTATTATCAGTTTCTTCTCTTTAGCTAATGCCAAAACCATGCCAAACTTTTATCTGTCTGATAAACAGGGAAGATATGATAAATGACGCCTGCACAGAGTGTCTAATAATTAGACAGTAGTGTCAAATAATTAGACACCTTCAACCGGATAAGGAACGACGCAAAAGAAGAAGCTCCTGATACAGGTTTCAGCCAAAAGTCCTATATTTGCAAGGAAATAAAACCACATCTGGCATGAAGAAAAACGGAAACATACTTATAGTGGACGATAACCGCAACGTGCTGACCGCCCTGCAATTATTACTGAAGCCCTACTTCAACCGCATAGAGTTGTTGCCCTCACCCGTCACGCTGCCCTCAGTCTTGCGCGAGACAGAATGGAACGTGCTGCTGCTCGACATGAACTTCACCTCGGGCATCAACAACGGTAACGAGGGGCTTTATTGGCTGCACGAGGTGTTGCGCCTGCGCCCCAAGCTGCCCGTAGTGCTCTTTACAGCCTACGCCGATATCGACTTGGCGGTAAGGGGCATCAAAGAGGGGGCCACAGACTTTGTAGTGAAGCCTTGGGACAACCAGAAGCTGACTGACACCCTGCTGAAAGCTGCCGCCCCGGCCCGTAGCCGCCAAGAGGAACGCCCGGCAGAAACGCCCGACATGTATTGGGGAGAAAGCAGTGCCATGCTGCAACTGCGCAAGATGGTGGAAAAAGTTGCCGCCACCGATGCCAACGTGCTCATCACCGGCGAAAACGGTACAGGAAAGGAAATGCTGGCCCGCGAACTGCACCGCCTCTCGCAACGGGACGGGCATCCGATGGTAACGGTAGACATGGGAGCCGTGACGGAAACGTTGTTCGAAAGCGAACTGTTCGGCCACGTGAAAGGGGCTTTTACCGACGCCCGCGCCGACCGCCCGGGCAAGTTCGAAGCAGCAGACCACGGCACGCTCTTCCTCGACGAGATAGGTAACCTGCCTTACCACCTACAGGCAAAACTGCTTACCGCCCTCCAACGCCGTAGCATTGTCCGCGTAGGCAGCAACACGCCCATTCCCGTAGACATCCGGCTTATCTGCGCCACCAACCGAAACCTGCCCGCCCTGGTGCAGCGGGGCGAGTTCCGCGAAGACCTGCTCTACCGCATCAATACCATCCACTTGGAGATTCCACCACTTCGCGAACGTCCGCAAGACATTCTGCCCTTGGCCGAAAAGTTTATCGTCCGTTTTGCCCAAAAATACGACAAAGGAGAACTGCACCTGACGGAAGAGGCACGCGGAAAACTGTCACGCCACCCGTGGAAAGGAAACATCCGGGAACTGGAGCACGCCATCGAAAAGGCTGTTATCATAGGCGATGGCCCCACCCTGCCCGCCGAGGTGTTCCAACTGCAACAAACCGGAGAAACGGTCGATGAAGCAGCTCCTGCTTCCACCCTCGAAGAGATGGAGCGGCAAATGATTCGCAAAGCCCTTGCCACGTGCTCGGGAAACCTCTCGGCCGTAGCTGCCCAACTGGACATCACACGCCAGACCCTCTACAACAAAATGAAGAAATACGGCTTATGAACCAAACAACCCGTACCCAGATAACCTATACCGCCCTGCTTCTTGTGGCAACCCTCCTGACAGGTGGAGCATGGACCCTCGTCATCTTGCACGCCGACATCCATCTGCCACTCTTAACCACCCCTTTGCCTTGGGCAATCGGGCTGACGGCTACCTTGCCTCTGCTGATTGGCAAACTGTACAGGACGCAACGGCAGTATGACCGCCAGGTGCTCTTCCTGCTCGATGCCGTGGAGAATAACGACTATTCCATCCGCTTCCCCGAAGATGACCGCAACAACCATGCCTATTTTGTCAACAGTGCATTGAACCGCATTGTACACCTATTATATAATGTAAAGAAAGAAACCGTCCAACAAGAGAAATACTACGAACTGATACTGGAATGTATACACACCGGAATCGTGGTGCTGAACGACAAAGGGGCCGTTTACCAAAAAAACAGTGAAGCCCTACGTCTGCTGGGCCTTGAGGTCTTTACCCATATCAGACAGTTGGAACGCATCGACCCCACACTCACCAACCGCTTCGCAACTTGTCGGACGGGCGAGACAATGCAGATACCCTTGCACAACGAACGCGGGGCGTTCAACCTGCTGGTGCGTGTCAGCGACATCACCCTGCACAACGAACACTTGCGCATACTGACACTTAATGACATCAATGACGAACTGGACGAGAAGGAAATAGACTCGTGGATACAGCTCACCCGGGTGCTGACGCATGAAATCATGAACAGCGTTACCCCTATCACCTCGCTGAGCGACACACTGCTCACTCTCACCTCGCAAGGAGCGCCCCGCGAAGAAATAAGCAACGGACTACAAACCATCAGTGCCACCGGCAAGGGGTTGCTGGCATTCGTCGAAACCTACCGCAAGTTCACCCACATTCCCTCCCCCGTACCCACCTTGTTCTATGTGAAAGGGTTTCTCTATCGTATGATCCAACTGGCCCGCCACCAGCATCCCGACGTGCACATCGTTTTCGACACCGAAGTGTCACCCGGTGACCTCATCCTGCATGCCGACGAAAACCTTATCGGACAAGTCATGACCAACCTGCTGAAAAACGCCATACAGGCTATCGGAACCGATCCCGACCTATGCAAAGAAGGACGCATCTCCATCCGAAGCTACTGCGACGAATCGGAGGCGGTCATCATCGAGGTCAGCAACAATGGTCCCGCCATACCGCCTGAAGTGGCCGAACAGATTTTTATCCCTTTCTTCACTACCAAAGAAGACGGAAGCGGCATCGGACTGAGCATCTCCAGACAAATTATGCGACTCTCCGGAGGCAGTCTCACACTCATGACGGGCCAGCCCACCACCTTCCGGCTGAAGTTTGATTGACATCTCCACAGAGGTGTAACTCCCTTACACAACCATATTTCCGCCCAATCGCATAAAAATATAGACCTAATCATAAGGGAAGAACCACAAATTAGCCCTATCTTTGCGCCCAAATACATCAAACTTACTCAGTAAACAACAGATATGGAACGAGCAGCCACCTTTATTGACTACATAGAACAAAGCATTATCAGCAACTGGGACCGCAATGCCCTGACTGACTACAAGGGAATCACCTTGCAATACAAAGACGTGGCACGGAAGATAGCCAAGTTTCATATCGTACTGGAAAGTGCCGGTATCCAGCCAGGCGACAAGATAGCCGTGTGCGGACGAAACAGCGCTCACTGGGCTGTGACCTTTTTGGCTACTGTAACCTACGGTGCCGTCATCGTACCTATCCTGCACGAATTCAAGGCCGATAACATACACCACATCGTCAACCACTCCGAAGCGAAGCTACTCTTTGTAGGAGCCCGTGCTTGGGAAGCGTTAGACGAATCGGCCATGCCCTTTCTGGAAGGCATCGTAGTACTGGAGGATTTCGAACCGGTGGTATGCCGCAATGAACAATTACTGGAAGCATTCGAAAACCGGAATGCCCGTTATGGTGCCCGCTATCCCAAGAAATTCCGCCCCGAAGACATCAATTACCGCGAGGAGAAGTCACCTGATGAGCTGGCTGTTATCAACTACACCTCTGGCACCACGGGTTACTCTAAGGGAGTCATGCTTCCCTACCGCAGTCTGTGGAGCAATGTGGACTATTGCCGTGAAATGCTGCGTATCCGTCCTGGCGACCACATCGTATCAATGCTCCCACTAGGACACGTATTCGGTATGGTCTATGACTTTCTCTACGGTTTCTCTGCTGGTGCACACTTGTATTTCCTTACTCGGATGCCCTCACCGAAAATCATTGCCCAATCGTTTGCAGAAATACGTCCGCGCGTCATCTCGTGCGTGCCTCTCATCGTAGAGAAAATCATCAAGAAAAATATCCTGCCACGAGTAGACAACACCATCGGCAAACTACTGCTCCGCGTACCCATCGTCAATGACAAGATAAAAGCTTCCGCCCGCAAAGAAGCCATGGAGATATTCGGCGGACAGTTCGACGAAATCATCATCGGGGGAGCACCTTTCAATGCTGATGTTGAGCGCTTCCTCAAGCAGATAGGCTTTCCCTATACCATTGCCTATGGCATGACTGAGTGTGGTCCCATCATCTGCTCCAGCCGGTGGGAAACTCTGAAACAGGCATCATGCGGAAAAGCAGCCGCCCGTATGGAGGTAAGAATTGACTCTCCAGACCCCGCTCACGTGGCCGGCGAAATCATCTGCCGAGGTACTAATACCATGCTGGGATATTACAAGAATCCGGAAGCCACCGCCCAAATCATTGATGTCAACGGCTGGCTGCACACGGGTGACCTGGCCACAATGGACGACGAAGGCTATGTCACCGTTCGCGGACGAAGCAAGAACATGCTGCTTACCGCCAGCGGACAGAACATATACCCCGAAGAAATTGAGAGCAAGCTAAACAACATGCCCTACGTAGCCGAATCGCTCATCGTGCTGCAAAACGACAAGCTAGTGGCCCTCATTTATCCTGACTTCGACGAAGCCTTTGCCAAGGGCCTCCAGGTGGAAGATATTACCACAGCCATGGAAACTAACCGCGTTGAGCTGAATCAGCAACTTCCATCCTACTCACAAATCTCCAAAGTGAAGATACATTTCGAGGAATTTGAGAAGACGGCAAAGAAGAGCATCAAACGCTTCATGTACCAGGAAGCAAAAGGATAAGTAGTTCCAATAGCTTAAAAAGCTATAATATTCAGTACTGAGTATCTAAGTCAGATTCCCTGATACAACTTCAGCCCGAAACGGGGAGCCATGGCCAGCAGATGGTCGAAAATATCCGACTGAATGCGTTCGTATTCTTTCCACGCTTTGACGCGCGAAAAGAAATATACACGGATGGGCAAGCCATGTTCCGTAGGCTCTTTCTGTGCAATGATAAGGTCGAGATCCTGATTGACTACGGGAAGACTCATCAGATATCGTTCTATGTAGACGCGATACACTTGTGAATTGGTGGGTTGTCCGTCAGGCTGATAATCGGCCATAAGAGGGATGTCTTTCCGAATCTGCTCCAACTCATCAGTCGTGCAGAAACGCAAGGTATCCAAGTCCAACCAGATACGTTTGTCTACACGGCGTCCGCCACTCTCCTGCATGCCACGCCAGTTCTGGAAAGTACTGTTCACCATTGTGTAGGGAGGAATGGTCGTAATGGTATTGTCCCAGTTCTGAATCTTCACTGTATTCAGGGTTATCTCCTGCACAATACCATCGGCTGTTCCGTTGGGCAAAGTCACCCAGTCGCCAATACGCAACATATCATTAGCCGAAAGTTGCACACCCGACACGAACCCTAATATACTATCCTTGAATACCAACATCAGCACTGCCGCAGAAGCACCCAAACCAGCAAAGAGTGTCACAGGCGACTTGTCTATCAGTGTGGCTACAATCAAAATTCCTCCCAAAAAGAAAAGAATTACCTGAAACACCTGTACCAGCCCGCGAATAGGATGGTTTTTGCGTATCTCCTTCGAATTATAGATGTCCAGCCCGACAAGGAGCAGAGCATTCAAAGTAAGCAGTATAGCTGCAATGATATAGACAGCACAGACCCGTTGCGAGAAATCCAGCATTCCCTTGCCCTTGACAAATGCCAAAGGCAACAGCAGATAAATAATGACACCCGGAACCACATGCAACAGATGATGCACAACCTTACGTTCTACCAACAAAGTATTCCAGCGCCGGGGGAACCGACGCGTATAACGCTTGATGCCTCCCACCACAATCGCCTGGAAGAAATAATTCAAACCGATGGCCAGCAAAATAATAAGAGCTGCCACTACAAATTCATCCAACATATCGGCGTATTCGGGCGAGAAACCCCAAGAAATGAGCAAGTCGTTCATCCAACCGCCCAACGTACCGATGTCTCGTATATTTTCCATAATTCAAATAGTTTTATATGCTTGTGATAACACGCCAAAGCCACAAGTTGTTCGCCCCAAAATCAAAACCTTTCATCCGAAGTGCCCATCAGAAGGCGGCATACACCAATATCCCGGCTACAGTCAGCATACACACGGCCATAGGCACCCATAGCTCCTTGAACTGTCTGGGACGACGATAACGTCCCCATCTGACCAGCACCCCATACATCAATGCAGCTCCACACAAACCGATCAGGGCTCCAGCCAGTAAGTCGCCCGGATAATGCACTCCAAGATAAGCACGCGAATAACAAGTCAGCACAGCCCAAGCCACCATCAGCCAAGTAAAACCTTTCCGACGGATGAGGAACATCAGATAAAAGGCCAATCCAAATGTATTGGCTGCATGGCATGACGGGAAACCATACCGCCCTCCCCGGTAGCCGTTGACTAAATGCACATATTCCGAAATGGGATTGTCCAGATTAGACGGCCTGAGGCGTTCCACCCACGGACGGATGAGAGAAGCACCTACCTGATCGGCAAACACAATGGTCAAAGCCACTCCTACGAGACACATCAAAGCCACCTTCCACTGAAGATTGCGGAAAAGTACATACACCAAAGCCACATACATCGGCACCCAAATCAGCTTGCCACTATACGTGTACATAAACGTATCAAAGAAAGGGCTGTGCCATCCATTGATTGCTAACAAAAATGAAGTATCCCAATCCTTTAGCAGTTGTAAAAAGTCTGTCATCTTATCATCTTTTAGTTATATCGTCATAAAGTTTCTGCAAATAAGCCATGGCTTCCACTAACGTCCGCTCGGGCCAGTTTCCCTGCATAGTAACGGGTATTTCCGCACTAATATCATAAACTGCACAAGACGTATCGGTCAGCATCCCCAACATCCCCGGAAAAGTAAAATAGGCAAAATGGGGAGCTTGCGGATTAAGCATATCCTTGCTGAAAACAAACTGCCCGTGAGGTAACCCCAACTGAGCCAGCAAGGTAGCAGCGAGGTCATGCTGCGAGCCATAGGTGTCGATGCGGGAAGTGCGTTGTACCGCCCCTCCCAGCCACAACATAGGAATGCGATAGCGTTCTTCACTGAAATTACTCAAAACCTCAGGATACCCTCCCTGATGGTCTGAAACCAGCACCACAAGTGTATTCTTCCATTGGGGCAAGTTACGGAACTGACGGATAAAATCACCCACACAACTGTCTGTATAGGCAAAAGCATTCAGACGGTCGTTAGACAGACGGCGATAGGGCACTTCAAAAGGCTCGTGACTGCTCGATGTCTGGAGCACACGGAAGAATGGTCTCTCCGAAGGAAAGGAATCAGCGCGAAGGTCGTCCAACAACCGACGAAAAACAATATGGTCATGCGCTCCCCACTTGCCTAAACGTTCGGCAGACGGGAAATCACTATCACACACAAGGTTCTCAAAGCCCGAAGACATCAAATAGAAACGCATATTAGCAAAATCGACATCGCCGCCATAATAATAGCATGTGGCATATCCTTCTTCTTTCAGCACGCCAACTATAGCCGGCAGCGACTGTGTCTTACGGGAAAATTTCAGGATGCTGGTAGTTGGCTGTGCCGGATAACCGCTAAGCAAAGAGACCAATCCCCGGTCGGTACGAAAGCTATTGGCATACAAATGGGTAAACAACACCCCTTCGTCAGCTAACGAATCAAGGCAAGGGGTCGCATTGCCCTTACCTCCCAGCGTTGACATGAGATGTGAAGAGAAACTTTCTAAAACAATAAATAGAATGTCAGGACGGGATGTGTTCAAAAGAGCATGCAGGCTATCTGGGACAGCAACGGAAGTCGAAGCGGCTTTAACCTGAGGGTCCAGCAAAGTGGCAAACAGATTATCGGCATCTGCGGGTTGAAGGAAACGGTATTGTGCAGAAAAATTTGTCTGCTCAGACACTGATTCCAGCAAGCTGAACGCCGGATTGACGGCAGCATGATTCAACTGCCGGTTGGTACTGAAATAAGCTTTTCCTATATTTATTGCTGACGACGTGAATCCACCCCGAATGGGAACAAACAAACATACTGTAAGAAACAACATCACCATAGAAACCCGCACACGGCGGAAAGGTACCTTCAGCCGGTCCAGCGGACGATATGTAACCACATATAGCAAAATGTATATCAACACTGTAGTCACAGCCATCAACAGAAAACCTAATGCCGCCATCCAACCACTTGTACTGGCTACTGCAACTTTCGGCGAAGAGAAGAAATAGAAAAAGGGGGTTGTATCCAAGCGGAATCCCCAATATTCATAAAGAACCAAATCTGTCACGAATACAACTCCAAGAAGCAAAGACACCACCCACAAATATATCTGCCAGACCATGCGCAGCCATCGGGCCTGAGTCCATGCAGAAACAACGAGCAAGGAGCCGGGCAAAACCGTAAGATACCCTGCCACACAAAGATCGAGCGGCAAACCATACCATAGCACGCGTAGCCAATCTGCCCACGGGCAATCGGCATATAGCGCATTATAAAACAGCATGAATAGCGGCTTCTGTATGACAAAAAGACAAACAAATAACCCGTAAGTTTTGATTAAGCAGCCTATTCTTTCTCTCATTGCGTGAGTTCATTTGATAAAATTCTCCGCAAAAGTAGTTTTTTTTATGAGGAAAAAAAACTTTCAATCAGATAAGAAACTGTTCTTACAGTATTTTTTATTCCAAGTCATTGACTATAAGCCGGCACCCCTGCCCGCTTCGTTGCCCCATATTCCGCACAATGAAATTACCTCAAACGGATGAACGGGAATCCTACCCACACAAGCAGTCTCAATAAGCAATCCATTGCCAAGCTATCAGCAATCCATTGCTAAGCGATAACCAATCCACTGCCAAGCCATCAGCAGCAGAGTGGTAATATATTAGTAATAGCATATTGATTATCAACAAAATATGAATCAATCCTTATCCTGGCAAGCCGTGAGTAGATTTACCGCAATTCCCCTTCTACACTTATCCGTTACAGAGCCCCCAAAAGCACATGGAGAATTTTACTTGAACCGCGAAGTATCCACCCCTTCCCTTTTCTTCTCCTGATAGCCGCCAAACTTCCAGGCAAAGGAGAGGCCCACCGAGCGGAAGCATGAATAATCGTTCGTCACCCATTGGCGGCCATAGCGTATCTGCGGGTCGATGCCGGCCGTCTGGAAAATGTCTTTGCACCAGGCCGTGAGGATGCAGTTGCCCCCGGCAAAGGCATAACGCAGGCCAAGGTCGAGATTGCCGCTGGTGGGCAGGTCGTAGATGCCCTGTATGGCCCCGGTCTGGCAGAAGCCGTTAAGCGTCAGGCGAAGGTCGGGCTTGACTGGCAGCTTGAAGGTAGCGTTCAGCACGGCGACACCCGCCAATGTACGGCGGTCGAAGGGCAGGTCGTAGAAGTCGGAGTCCTTGTCGCGCAGCCACATGCCCACCAGGGTGAGGCGCGAGTCGAGCCACTGGCCGACCTTGAAGGGGACTGAGACCTGCACGACTGCCTGTTGCCGGAAGTCGAAGTTCAGAGACTTGTATATCTCCAGCAACTTCTCCGGCGACTGGTAGAGGGTCTGCATGGACATGTCCTTGTTGTGGTCGAACCAGAAAGAGAAAACGTACTTCGACTTCAAGATGTAGCTCAGCGAAAGTTGGTAGTCTTTCTCGGGCTTCAGCAGCGGGTTGCCCTGTATCTCGGAGTATCCGCCGCCCAGGTAGGACACGGCGTCCTGCACTTCCCAGTAGGACGGATAGCTCTTGTCGCTGCTGAAGGACAGTTGCAGGATGTGCCCCGGCTTGGGCAGGTAAGTCACATTCAGCACGGGATAGACATCCCACTCATCCCACACGGGCGTCTTGTAGCACTCACCCGCCAGCGAGAAGTCCAGCATCCACTTCTGCCCGAAGCTCTTGTTGAACCCGGCATAGAGGTTGAGCGTCTGCTCCCTGCGGCGCGACCGCATGTCCGGCGGCAACACGGATTCTTCATTCTTCATTCTCAATTCTTCATTATAATAGTACTGGTACGAGTTGTCCACGCTCGTGGTGTATGTCGCCCCGTAGTTCAGTCCCCATCCGTTCTTCAGCGCATGTTCTTGCGCAAGGAAGAACTTCCAGGCATTGATGCGCTGCTTGTCCGTGGTGTAGAAGTCCATGCGGGCGCCCTCCATCTCGCTGTGGAGGAGTTGGTCGCCGGGGGCTTGATACCACGTGAACTCCGCGCCTGCCTTCAGCCCGATGGGCGCCTCGTAATCCAGACGGCCGTTGTGCAGCCACGAAGTCTGCGTACTCAGGTTGGTGGCCGTCTGCGTGCCCGTGGTGTGCTGGCGGGTATGGCTGGTGGCGTATGCACCGTTGTAGACGAAGGAGAGGGCGTGGTCTTTCCCGATGTCGTAGTCCGCCCCCAGCCGGAAATTGTGCGTATGGCTCCGGCCGCGCATCACCTCGTGGTTCTCGATGAGGTGCGTCTCGTCCGTGGCCTCCTGCCAGTGGCGCGCCTCCTTGTCGGTGGTGTTGAAGCCCTTGCCGTGGTCGTGCGAGTAAAGAAGGTCGAGAGAGAATCGTCCACCATTATATAAGAAGGAGGCGCGCTCCTGGAAGCTGGCCTCGTGGCTCTGGTCGTACTTGCCGTAGACTTCGCCCTGCACCGTGCCGGGGTCGCCGATGCGATGGCGCAGCCGCACGTCAATCATCGCGCCGCGCACCTGGTAACGCGCCGGGGCGTTGAACATCACGTCCACCTGCTCCACACGGTCGGCGGGCATCGACCGGAGGAGGGCGTAGAGCTGCTCCGTGCTCATGTTCGTCACCTTGCCATCCAGGACGACGGTAACACTGCGCGCACCGAGGGTCAGCGAGCCGTTCATCTCCACCACGCCGGGCAACTGCTTCAGGGCATCGTAGATATTGTCCACGGGTTTGCCCTCGATGAGGCGCGGTAGGTCATACTCCAGCTTCCCGGCCTTGGCCCGCACCACGGGACGCTCGCCCGTCACCATCACCTCGGGCAGCGTCTGCACCAGGCTGTCCGCCCAGAGGCTGTCCGTCTTCACTTCTTGCGCATCCAGCATTTGCACGCATAGCATGGCAAATGCCCATAGAGTCATTCGTTTCATACTTATCCTCATTTTAGTTCTATTTTTCCACATTAGCCTAAAAACTTAGGCCTTGCCTTGATTGCATTAAGAGACAACCTCCTTGCTACCTTGACAAGAAAAAGATGGCACCTTTTCTATTCTCTTCCTTATCTGAAAAATGGTGCAAAGTACGGCATTTTTCCCCGATAGATGAGAAGGAAGCGGCTTAGCAAGTCTTACTGGAAGTGTTATTTAGTCTTACCGTCCCTCCTATTTCATGCTGCCCTGCCTGCCATATCCGGGAGAATTGATTTATCTTTGTCCCGCTAAACAGGAATAAGAAGATACGTATGACACATCCGACTGATGGGCAGGACTTCGACCAGTTGTTCTGCCACATATCCACACTGATAGAAGGATCGCGCCGCCAAGTAAAGACGGCGGTAAACGTGGCCATGGTTCGCACCTACTATGGCGTAGGCCACTACATCGTGCAATACGAGCAGGGAGGGAACCCCCGCGCAGCGTATGGCAAAGAAGTACTGAAACGCCTTTCGGCAAGGCTGACGGAGCGATACGGGGAGGGCTGGTCGTTGGAAACCTTGCACAAATGCATCAAGTTCTACAATGTATATTCAAAAAGTGTCCACAGTGTAGACAGTTTTTCCAACGTCCTCTCATGGAGCCACTACCTGGTGCTGATGCGCGTTGCCGATGACGCCGAACGGAGCTTCTACGAAATAGAGTGCGCCCGCCAGCAATGGAGCGTCCGCCAACTCCAGCGGCAAGTAGGCAGCAGCCTGTACGAGCGGTTGGCACTGAGCCGCAACAAGGAAGAAGTGATGCGTCTGGCCAACGAAGGACAAACGATGGAAAAACCTGACGACATCATCAAAAACCCGCTGACGCTTGAATTCTTAGGGCTGAAGCCACAGGCCGTTTATACAGAAACCCGCCTTGAACAGGCCATCATCGACAAGATGCAAATGTTTCTGCTGGAGATGGGGCGCGGCTTCCTGTTTGAAGCACGTCAAAAACGGTTTACTTTCGACGAAGAACATTTCTTTGTAGACCTGGTCTTTTACAACAGACTGTTGCGGTGCTACGTGCTGATAGACTTGAAAACAGACCGCCTGAGCCACCAGGATTTGAGACAGATGCAGATGTATGTCAACTATTTCGACCGTTATGTAAAGCAGGATTTCGAGAATCCCACCATCGGTATCCTGTTGTGCGAATCGAAAAACGACGCGCTGGTAGAGCTGACATTGCCCAAGGATGCCCATATCTACGCACAGCAATATGCCCTCTATCTGCCGGATAAAGCTCTGCTGCAAAGCAAGCTGAAGGCATGGATTGAAGAGTTTGAAGAAGCCGCCGACCAATAATCCGCCCTGCATTCTCATGAAACTGCCCTCGAAATACATCGCCCTCGTGGTCATCCTCTCGCTTGCGGCCATCTTCGCCTACCAGGCCTACTGGCTGGTGAACCTCTACCGCACGCAACGGCAGGCCGTGGAGCGCAACATCAACGAAGCCTTGCGCATGAGCGACTACAACGAAATCATCCTCCGCATCGACCGGCTGAACCGGGACTCTACCGAACACGGCGAGGTGTCCGTCAACGCCGGGTTCAACAACGATACTCCCTACGTGGAAAGCCGCACCATCGTCACCGAACAGAAGGGCGACTCCACGCTCATCAACCTGACGCAGCAGACCATGAAGGACACGGCCCACATGCAGTCGTCCCTGCACACCAGCGACATGGGCTTCCTCTTCGGACGGAAGAACACGATGCAGGAACTGGCCGCATACTTCCAACGCGGGCTGCACGGCGGTCTGGATGTATTGAACGACCCTGACTTCCAGGCTTACGACAGCCTGCTGGCCGAAGAGTTGAGACAGGTGGATATCACGGCCGATTATCACCTGGAGCATCTGCACCGGGGCGCGACCTACGACTCCAGCTATGTGTTCACCGATACGCTGGCCGTGGGCGGCACGCAGGGATATGTGCCCTCGCCCCGGGCCGTGACCTACGATTATGCCTACGACCTGCACTACCATTGGATATACCGCCTCACCATGGAGCCGGTGGACGGCCTCGTGCTCCGGCAGATGGCGGGCATACTGGCCACATCGGCTTTCATCCTGGTGGTGCTGGGGTTCTCCTTCTGGTACCTCATCCGCATCCTGCTGCGCCAACGCACCTTGGAGGAGATGAAGGACGATTTCACCAACAACATCACCCACGAACTGAAGACGCCCATCGCCGTGGCCTACGCCGCCAACGACGCCCTGCTGAACTTCGGTGCAGATGCCGACGCAGCCAAACGCAACCGTTACCTGCACATCTGCCAGGAACAACTGAAGCTGCTCGGCGGACTGGTGGAGCAGATTCTCTCCCTCTCCATGGAGCGGCGCAGGACCTTCCGCCTGCACCCCACGACCTTTGCCGTGGGCGAAGCCATCGCCCCCCTTATCGAACAACACAGGCTGAAAGCAGACAAGCCCGTGGATATAGCCTTGCATATCACGCCGCCCGACCTGACCGTCACGGCCGACCGCACCCATTTCTGCAACATCGTGAGCAACCTGCTGGACAACGCCATCAAGTATTCTCCGAAGAAAGCCGAAGTGGAGATTACCAGCCACAAGCAAGAGATGTACACCGTGATTTCCGTTCGCGACCACGGCATCGGCATTCCCCACGACAAACTGCCCCGGGTGTTCGACAAGTTCTACCGCGTCCCCACAGGCAACCGGCACGAGGTGAAAGGCTACGGACTCGGCCTGTTCTACGTCAAGACGATGGTGGAAAAGCACGGCGGCACGGTGGAAGCACACAGCGAAACGGGACAGGGAAGCGAATTCATTATTAAATTATCAAGAATGGAAGATGAAGAGTGAAGATTTAATAAATGTATTATTGGTAGAGGACGAATCAACCCTGGCCATGATTATCAAAGACACGCTGGAAGGCCAAGGCTTCCGCATCCGCTTGGCCAAAGACGGCGAAGAGGGATTGCAATGCTTCTTCCACGAAAAGCCCGACGTGTTAGTGGCCGATGTCATGATGCCCCGCATGGACGGTTTCGAGATGGTGCGTCATATCCGTCGGAGCGATGCTGTGACACCCGTATTGTTTCTCACCGCCCGCTCGGCCATTAACGACGTGGTAGAGGGATTTGAACTGGGAGCCAACGACTACCTGAAAAAACCTTTCGGCATGCAAGAACTCATCGTGCGTATCAGGGCATTGGTTGGACGCGTCCTGCGCACAGCCCGACCGCCCCGCACTCAAGCCTTGTTCGAGATAGGCGATTATGTCTTTATCCCCCGCACCCAGCAATTGCTTTACCAGGGAACGGTCACCGGACTCTCCCACCGCGAAAGCGAAATCTTGCGTCGCCTGTGCGAACACCAGGACCAGGTGGTGGAAATGCGTGATATTCTGCTGGAACTGTGGGGCGACGACTCGTTCTTCAACCAGCGCAGCTTGCACGTGTTCATCACCAAGCTACGCCATAAACTGAACAAAGACAAGCGGGTACGGATTGTCAATGTGTGGGGCATCGGCTACAAACTGATTGTGAACTGAAGCGGAATGCCCGCACTGATCATTGAACAATGACTACCACGGGATTGTCCTCCTCGCCGATTTCCAGCAACGGCTTCAAGGCAGGATTGTCTTTGGCTTCGGGATGTTCGTCCAACCAAGGCAAAATCTTTTCAGACCAGACAAGGGAAGCAAATTCGCCCTGTTCACTGCAGGAAGACGGGTGGAAAGGCAAGAAACCGGTAAGATCATCCGTCAGGCCATCCGCTTCGGGAGCCATGTAGACAGTACCGGCTGTCTTATCATAAATACCGTTCAGGGTCTTTTCCAACTCAGTCACGCATTGGAAGAAGAGAGCGTTCCGGCCTTCCAGCGTGAAGACAATGAACTGCTTGCCGTTAAGGTCATGCGATTCCCAGTCGCCCGTCAGCCGTACGCCACGGTCACCCATATCAAAGAGAGCATAAGGAGCAAGGTCGCCCCCGGCAGAAACCGTATAGAGGGTGTCGTTGAAAGGCTCCTTGAAATGCAGTTGACCGTCTCGCCTCCATAACGGACGCGTACCCGCCAGATTGGCAGAGGCAGAACCGTCTTTATAGCGGATAAGGATGGCGCCGGCTTCGCCAAACTTCATGACGCTGATGCCGGCAATGTCTACTACGGTCATGGCGGAAAGGGCAGGCAGACGGCTGGGAATGGTATCGACCACTTGTCCGTCTGCACTGAAGAGCAACAGAGCATTATGATGGGCGTCTTGACGGCCCATGTTGGCATAGTAACCCACCAGCGAGGTCTCCGTAAAACTATAATCCGTCGGCATGGCATTCAAGGGCGGCGGGGTGGGAACAGTGACACTACCGTGATAGTTACCTTGCGCATCATACTTCTGCAACAGGTTAGGCTGGCGTATGAAGTAGAACAGTCCGTTACGGTCATCGTAAGAAAATTCCGTGCTCGAATAACCCTGCGGGTCATCACCGACATGACCGATACGGGCAATGAAGCGACCCGTCTCCCGGTCGAAACTGAGACAATTGCCTTCGAACGTGACAATTATGTTCTTTCCGCAAATCCGAATCTGAGAGCGATTGCCAACGAAGCACGAGTCGCCAGTTTCCAACGGCACATATCGCACGGTCTGCCCCAGTTGCGATACTTTCAGTTCGGTAGGGTGCTCAATGGCACTCTTCACATCAATGACGGAAAGGCTGTCCGCCGTCGTCTTCGGATTACCGCCACAAGCTGCCAGCAGACAGACGAAAAGGACGGCACATACATTCCTTTTTCTCATAAAAACAGATTGCTTTAATTTTTTCATGCGCAAAAATAGACTTTTTTTCCAACATACAAACACTTTCGAACATATTTAGTCAGCCGGACAAGGGCACCGGCTACAAACCAATTGTAAACTGAACGGGTAGAGAACAAAATAATGTGAAAGAATTTCCTACATTAAGCAGAAAAGAAGTACCTTTGTCTGTCAACCAAAAACTACAGACTGAGATATGAAACGCCTTCTATTTTGCCTGCTGGGCTTGCTGGGCAGCATTGTCTTGTTACATGCTCAGAACGAAGTGCCTGCCGACACAGTCACCCTCACACCTCCGTCAGATGCTCCGATACTTCCTTCTACGGTAAAAAGTTACGGTGGCTTTCTGCTGGACATGGGACTTATGAATCTGAACATGCCCGAACGCCCCAGCCTGAGCAACTACAAACTGGAAATTCCCGATGCCAGCAAGGACTACAGCTTCCTTTTCCGGCCTCAAACAAATGTCATCTACTCGCAAGGAACTTCATCCATGTTTTCTCCTTACTACGGATTCTGGAACACTCCCTCCACCCTACAGATGAGCAGTTTCCGCCTGAACAACGGATGGCAACTCAACACTTATGGAGAATATGATGCAGACGGGAATCGGGTGTACAACCCCTCGGCATTGCCCTGGCAACGCAACAACTTCAAAGGAGCTTTTGAACTGAAATCGCAAGACGGCTCATTCGGCTTCCGGATTGAAGTACAGCACGGACGGGAAAATCCATTCTAAATACTTATCGCATCATGCTTCCTATTCTCATCACAGGTGCCAACGGTTTCATCGGCCGCCGACTATTGGACGATTTGTCCAGCCGCCCTCATTATGAAGTAACCGGTTGCTCACTGCACGACGACCTCTGTCCGCGTGCAGATGCTTACCGTTTTTTGCAAACAGACATACGGGACATCTGTGCGGTAGAGAAACTGTTTCAGGAAATCTGTCCGGCAGTCACCATCCACACAGCCGCCTTGTCTGCTACCGAATATTGCGAAACACATCGGCGGGAAGCCGACCGACTGAACATCGAGGCAACTGCCATACTTGCTGCCTGTTGTCGCCAGTACGGCTCACGACTGATTCACCTGTCTACCGATTTTGTCTTCGACGGCACAGCCACCCATCTCTACCGCGAAAACGACGAACCTCAACCGGTGAATTACTACGGCGAGACCAAACTGAAAAGCGAACGGCTGGCAGCATCCTTATGTCCGGACCATGCCATCGTGCGGGTAGAAGTTGTTTATGGTACTCCCCTGCCCGGCCAGCACGGCAACATCGCCCAACTGGTAGCCAACCGCATCCGCAACAACGAGGAAATCTTTGTTGTATCCGACCAGCTACGCACGCCGACTTATGTAGGAGACGTATCGCAAGGCATTGAACGTCTGATTGAATCACCCCGACGCGGTATCTACCACCTCTGTGGCAAAGATGAAGTTTCGATAGCCGATATAGCCTATCGCGTAGCCGATGTCTTAGGTGAAGGGCACAGCCTCATACGCCCACAGACTACAGCTACACTGCCAGACAAAACACCCCGACCGCTCCGCACCGGAATGAGCATAGAAAAAGCCTGTCGGGAGTTAGGTTACCGCCCCCTTTCGTTGGAAGAAGGGTTACGACGGATGTTCTCATAGCAATGCGGAATCTTCCAATCCCTGCTCTTCCCGATACCGATGCACGATATTCAAGATTTCATCACCATACTTCTCTACACTTTTCTTCCCTACGTATGGAATGCGGAGAAGCATGGTCTTGTCTACCGGTAATAGGTTACTGATGCCGATAATAGCCTTTTGAGCAAAAACGACGTAAGCAGGCACATTGAGTTGAGCAGCCTCAGCACTTCGCCACGCCTTCAGTTGCTCAAACAATTCGGGATGCAAAATATCCGAAGACACCTCTGCCTTTTCTTTCGTTTTCTTTGCCGCATTTTTCCGGCTCTTTTCCGGTTCGTCTTCGCCCACATCCGGCAAGCCCATCCGACGGGCATCTTCCCTGGCACGGATGGGAGTCCCCACATCTTCCAAAGTCAGCAAAGACTTCTGTTTAAGATAGGCAGATACCGAGAAACCAGAATCGCGAACAAAAGCCAGTATATCTTCTTTCAGACGATAACGGTCACGCAACTCTTCATAAGCTGCGGTGAGTTGTTTTTTCAACTGCTTATTGTCGGTATCCAGCGGGTTGCGCACCGCTACAGCATACAACGGACGAATTTCGTCGCCGAAATATTTGGCTGCAGCATGAATACGGCTTTGCAGCACAGCATCGTGTTCATAATCACTGCTGTCATTGACCAGACGCATATATTGTACAGAAAACTTCTCTGCAACCCGCTCCACCCGCTGTTCCAACCGGAGCAGTTCCACCTTGCAGGCCTCCAGCAATTTGGGATAAAGCCGGTAAAGATGTTCATCGAGCAAACGGATATAATGTCGGAAAGCACGCAGTAAAGGTTGAAAACCGAATACCTCCGTCAGCAATTCCTTGAAATACTCCTGCTGTAGAACAAAGAATCTATCTCCCGGCCGTTTCTCACGAGCCTCCTCCGTAAAGGAAGCCACCGCCTGGTCATTAATGATAGCTTTGGCTGACACCGGCGAACTCAGTACCAGTCCTTCCAGAGTCCGGCAACGGCTCAACGCCACATAAGTTTGCCCATGGGCAAACGAAGCCCCGACATCTACGATTGCCTTATCAAATGTCAGCCCTTGACTCTTGTGAATGGTAATAGCCCAAGCCAACTTCAAAGGATACTGCCTGAATGTGCCCTCTACTTCTTCGGTAATCTCTTTGGTCTCTTCGTCCAATGCATAACGGGCATTGGTCCAATCCTCAGGCTGCACAGTCAAAACAGTACCTGTCTGCAAACAGCGGACTTCCACGTGTCCCGAAGCCACAGCTGTCACCTCACCTATGGTACCGTTCACGTACCGGTGTTCTCCACTCACGTCGTTCTTCACAAACATCACTTGCGCTCCCTGCTTCAATTCCAGCACCTTCTCCGTAGGATAAAGATACTCGGGAAATTTGCCTTCAATCTTTGCTTCAAAAACGAACGAACGCCCCGGCAACTTCTCCAGTTCGCTGTCATTCACCCGCTGTGCCTGATAATTATGGGTAACAAGCCGGATATATCCCTCCTCTTCAGGCGGATTGAACCCTGGCAAGTAACGGCTGTTTAGTAGAGCCAACACTGAAGCATCGCAACGGTTCTCACGGATACTGTTTAACATCTCCAGGAAGCGGTCATCTTTCTGGCGGTAAACAGTTGTCAATTCTATGGTGAAATATTCTGTATCTTGTAGGGCCTGCGAAGAAAAAAAATAGGGAGTCTTGTAATAACGGGAAAGAATTTTCCACTCGTCTTCTTTCACTACCGGTGCCAGTTGCTGCAAATCCCCAATCATCAGCAGCTGCACCCCGCCAAACGGAAGCCGACTGTTCCGGTAGCGGCGTAATACAGAGTCCACGGCATCCAATACATCTGCACGCACCATACTGATTTCATCAATCACCAACAAATCAATGCTTCTGAGAATTCTGATTTTCTCCTTGCTAAACCGATAGCGGTAAACAATATCACCGTCTGCCTGAAATGAACTTTCCGGTACATAAGGAGCAAACGGCAACTGGAAAAACGAATGTAAGGTAATACCTCCGGCATTCATGGCAGCAATACCTGTCGGAGCCAATACAACCATGCGTTTAGGAGACTCTGCCTTCAGCTTATGTAAAAATGTCGTCTTGCCTGTACCGGCCTTTCCGGTTAGAAAGAGATGAGTACCTGTATTTTCTATAAAATTCCAAGCTAATTCCAATTCAGGATTCTTTTCCATACTATATGCGTTACCATTTAAAGCCCTAAAGGTACGACAAATTCCATAAAAGCCATGGCTCTTCTGAAGAAAAAGAAAAAAAACGGAGAGTCGCAGAACCCTGCACTCTCCGTTTTTTATCTCCTAATGCTATAAGAAATATTCCTATTTCATACTACCTCCGATTATATCTAACAACTCACTGGTAATAGCCTGCTGACGGGTCTTGTTATATTGAATAGTCAATTCCTGTACCAAATCATCGGCATTGTCCGTTGCAGCCTGCATGGCAAGCATACGGGCTGCATGCTCAGAAGTAACTGAGTCCAGCAACATTGTATATATTTTCTGGCAAAGCACCATCGGCAAAAGTTCGGAAATAACAGCACCGACCGACGGCTCCACGATGTAATCATTATTATATCCTCGTGAAGCATTCTTTTCATCTCCGCTGCCATTTTCCGTCATCTTCGATAAATCAATAGGCAAATATTCTTCCCGGGTCAGAATCTGTGAACCCATAGACTTGAAATGATGATAAATCAATTCCACGCGGTCTACTTTCTCATCAGCAAAACTCATCATCAGTTCCTCCGCCAGCTTATAGGCATCCACATAGGCAGGTTTATCCACCAATTGCTGCATAGTTCCCTTGTAGGAACAACCGGTTCTCTTCACAGCTTCCTCGGCCTTTTTGCCCACTGCATAAATCACGATATTTTCTTTACCCAATGAATGGTATTCAGCCAAAGTCTTCTCCAGCAGTCTAGCCACATTTGAGTTGAAAGCACCACACAACGAACTATTGGACGCGCAGACAACTAAAGCCACTCGCTTCACTTCCCGCCGTACTGTATAAGCAGACTCAAACGAAGTGTCCGTCCGAAGAAAATTCGTCAGAATCTCATTCAGCTTCCGCTGATAAGGCAACATGCTCGTAATCCGACCCTGCGCCTTATGCAACTTGGCCGACGCCACCATTTTCATGGCCGACGTAATCTGACGCGTGCTCTTGACGGAATTAATTCTATTTTTAACCTCTTTCAGTGAAGCCATATCCCAACCGATTACTTAAACTGTTTTGCAATCATTGCGGCAGCCTTCTCAATCTTTTGGCATACCTCATCATTGATAACACCTTGCTTCAGCACATCCAGAATATCAGCCTGCTGATTGGCTTCCAGATATTCCAAGAAAGCGTGCTCAAATTCGCTCACCTTATCCAGAGGTATCTCATGCAACAATCCATGTGTACCACAATACAGAATGGCAATCTGCTTTTCTACAGGCATCGGGCTATATTGCGGCTGTACCAACAGACGGGTATTCTTCTGTCCCTTGTCTATGGTCAAAGCTGTCACAGCATCCATATCACCGCTAAACTTGGAGAAGGCTTCCAGTTCACGATACTGTGCCTGATCGATTTTCAGCGTACCAGCCACTTTCTTCATGGCCTTGATTTGCGCGTTACCACCTACACGGCTCACAGAGATACCGACATCAATAGCCGGACGGTTACCTTGGTTAAACAAATTCGTATCCAAGAAAATCTGACCGTCTGTAATTGAAATTACATTCGTAGGAATATAGGCAGATACATCACCCGCCTGAGTTTCGATAATAGGCAAGGCTGTCAACGAACCACCACCTTTCACCTTTCCCTTTAAACTGTCGGGCAGGTCATTCATCTGGCAAGCCACTTCCTCCTGGTTGATAATCTTGGCCGCGCGCTCCAACAGACGAGAGTGCAAATAGAAAATATCACCCGGATAAGCTTCACGACCGGAAGGACGACGCAAAATCAGAGAAACCTCACGATAAGCAACAGCCTGCTTCGATAAATCATCGTAAACCACCAGTGCATGACGACCGGTATCACGGAAATACTCACCGATGGCGGCACCAGCAAACGGCGCATAATACTGTAAAGCAGCCGGGTCGGCAGCTGTAGCAGCCACCACAATTGTATAATCCATAGCCCCATGCTGGCGCAAGGTATTCACAATGCTCGCGACCGTAGATCCTTTCTGACCGATAGCCACATAAATACAATATACAGGGTCACCCGCCTCATAATTATGACGCTGATTAATGATAGTATCAATGGCAATAGCAGTCTTACCCGTTTGACGGTCACCAATAATCAACTCACGCTGTCCGCGACCGATAGGAATCATAGCATCCACAGCCTTCAACCCGGTTTGTAGAGGCTGATTTACCGGCTGACGGAAAATAACGCCCGGCGCCTTGCGGTCCAACGGCATTTCACACAACTCACCACCGATAAGCCCCTTACCGTCCAGAGGAACCCCCAGCGGGTCAATAACACGTCCCAACATACTTTCACCTACCATGATAGAGGCAATACGTTTGGTACGTTTCACCGTAAATCCCTCCTTGACCTTGTCCGTGGCACCCAGCAATACTACGCCCACATTATCTTCTTCAAGGTTCATCACGATACCCATGATGCCATTTTCAAACTCCACCAACTCACTGGCCTCGGCGTTGCGCAAGCCATAGATACGTGCCACACCGTCGCTCACCTGGAGCACCGTACCGATTTCATCCAGCGAAACCTGGGTATCTATGCCTTCCAATTGTTTGCGGAGGACATCGGAAACTTCGCTTACTTTTATATTTTCAGATAACATATTATTAATGATTAACGGGCAGCAGTAACTTTAACGTCGCATGAACTCTCCGTCAAGTATGCCCCACCCCTTATTATACGATTCTTCTGTTTTTGTCGATAAACTGTTGTTTCACTCTCTTCAACTGGGTAGCGATGCTGGCATCCAACCTGTAATCATTTATATCAAAAATGAAACCGCCTTCCAACGAAGGATTTACTTCCGTCTCAAGTTCCATCCGAGCGTGCAACATGGACGAGGCACTATTCCGGATGCGGTCGGCAATTTCCCTGCTTACCGGAACAGCGGTAATCAGCCTGGCCACACCAATGTGCTTGCTCTGACGATACAAGTCCATGAATGAAAGGCACATGTATTGCAAGAGGTCTTCACGCCGCTGCTTTAATACCAACTTGATGAAATCGGAAAAAGTTGTATCTACCTTACCGTCACCAGCTACTGCCGCACAAACCAAAGAGTATTTCTCCTGAGCAGGCAACAACGGATTTTCTAAAGCAGACCGTAAATCGGGATAAGCAGAAAAGCTCTTCGCCAGCTTACTGCACTCCCTATACATAACCTCCTCCGTTCCTTTGTCTTTAGCAAAGCCCATCAGTGCTTTTGCATATCGCATCGAAATAATTCCTATATCCATCTTTCTCCAATGATTACAACCCGGCAAACAATACTAGTCTGTCAAGCCTTAATTCTTAATTCTTCTTGCTGGCGGGCAGCATTTCATCCAGCAGACGGTCAATCATATCCATCTGTTCCTGGTTTTCGTCCAAGTTCTTGCGGATTACTTTCTCAGCAATGTCGACAGACAATACAGCCACCTGACGACGGATGTCACGAATCGCCTCATCCTTCTCCTGCTGAATCTGTTTCCGCACTTCTTCCAGTTCTTTTTGGGCAACTGTTTCTGCCTGCTTACGCGCTTCAGCAATGATCTTTTCGCGCTCCTGCATGGCCTCCCTTACAATACGGCCCTGCTCTTTGTTGGCCGAAGCTATCAAGGCTTCTGTTTCCTCCTTCAGTTTGGAGAATTTCTCATTTGCCTCACGAGCTACTTCCATTGAATGGTCAATGTAAGCCTTGCGCTCTTCCACCATCTTGACGATGACCGGGAAACCATATTTCGCAACGACTACAAAAACCACCAGAAATGAAAGGAGCATCCAAAATAGCAAACCGGTATCGGGCATTAACAATGACATACTTTGAAAACTCAATTTAAGCAACCCGCAATCCGGTTGCGTAATGACACAACCGGATTGCCGACTGCAAGGTTATAAATATTACATCAAGAAGGTCAACAGACATACTACGACTGCCAGCAAGGCAACACCTTCAATCAAGGCAGCAGCAATAATCATGTTGTTGCGGATATCACCGGAAGCTTCCGGCTGACGGGCAATGCCATCCATTGCCGAACCACCGATTTTACCAATGCCGATACCAGCACCAATTGCAGCCAGACCAGCACCAATTGCAGCACCCATTTTTGTAACACCTACACCTGCAGCAGCAGCTTGCAATAATACAGACAATAACATAACTTTCAGTTTTTAATTGGTTATTTATTAATTTGTTTAATGTTCTTTCAGTTAGAATTCTATTTGCCAACCGGCTCTTCCTCGACTTTACGTTCTTGCGCCAGCCCTATAAACACTGCCGACAGCATGGTAAACACGTATGCCTGAATGAAAGCTACCAACAATTCCAAAGCGTTCATAAAAATATTGAACAGTACCGAAGCCACTGTCAGCGAACCATTCAGAGCAGGCCCCATGCTTGCGGAAATGAATACCAGACAAGTCAGAATCAACATTGCCATGTGCCCAGCCAACATATTGGCAAAAAGACGAATCATCAAGGCAAAAGGCTTGGTGAAAATGCCGAACAACTCAATAAAGGGCATCATAGGAACCGGCACCTTTAGCCACCAAGGCACATCTGGCCAGAATATATCCTTCCAATAGTGTTTAGTTCCAAAAAGATTGACAGCCAAGAAAGTACATATAGCCAATACAAAAGTTATTGCTATATTGCCCGTTACATTGGCACCACCAGGAAAGATAGGAATTAATCCCATCAGGTTATTGATAAAAATGAAAAAGAAAGCAGTTAGCAGATAAGGAGCGAACTTTCTGTAATTCGGTCCCACACAACTCTTAATCACATCATCATTCACCATCATAATAAACATTTCCATGAATCCCACGAAGCCACCCGGTGCAGCACTTTCTTTCGGATGTTTCTTATACCAACGGGCCACACCCAAAATAATTACCATCAACAAGACACTGTTTATCAAGAGAGCCAGCGTCACCTTGGTAATGGAAATATCAAACGGGCGTATTTCATTTCCTGCCGCATCATGTTCCACCAACTTACCTTCATAAGGACTGCCGGCCGGAGCAATAGAAAAGCCCTCATACGTTCCGTGATTTTCTTCCAGACGCGAGGAGAGAAAGACGTGCCAGCCGGTCGCACTGCTATACACAATTACCGGCAACGGAATAATGACTTTTGTATCTCCGAAGTCCGTGATATGCCATTCATAAGCATCGCCAATGTGTCCAAATACAATGCCTTTCACATCCACCGGTTCAGCCTCTGCTTCTTCCGTGGCAGCAGGAGTCGAAGCAGTAACATTCTCCGCTTGTGCAGATACAGCACACAAGACTCCACCCACGGCAAACAGTATCCCTGCCAATATAGTCCGTAATTGTTTCATATTCATTTATTTTCCTTTTTCCGACTTTTTTCCCAAGCGGGAGAAAAACCACGAATCATACACTAAATAGACAATATAGTTAATGACAAATGCAACCACTACTACCGCCACTTCCGTATGTGTTGCCAAACAGAATGCCACAACAGCTATCACCGAAACGAACAACTTCACGATTCTTGCCAACATATACATTTGCACCAACCGCTTAGGTTCTCCGTTTTTTCTCGCCACACCCGGCATCAGCACGGCACCCGCCACATAAAAGTAAACCGGTATCCAAACGTAATGAGCCAAGAATAATCCAGGGTAGAATTTATCGAAAATCCAGACTCCCATCCCCGCTGTCAACACAGTCAACAAGGCCATTTCGAACAGATATTTCCGTACAGTCACACTCATCATCACTTACTTTTTCTTCTCAGTTGACACAGACGGAAACCCTATTGCCGTTCATCTCGACGAAACCTCCCTTGACTTCCTCCGCATGTTCCTCACCTTCTTTTGTCACATACGATAAAGTGCCGGCCTGCAACGATGAAATGATAGGCGCATGCAACGGAAGAATGGTAAACGAACCCATCGTACCGGGCAACGTCACATGCTCCACCTCACCGCTGAAGATTTCCTTTTCAGGCGAAAAGATTTCCAAATGCAATAATCCTTCCATATCACCTTATGCTTTCTCTGCCTGAGCCAACAATTTTTTACCTTTCTCTATAGCCTCTTCGATGGTTCCCACATTCAGGAAAGCCGGTTCTGGCAGATAATCCACCTCACCGTCCAGAATCATCTTGAATCCTTTGATTGTATCCTCAATGTTCACCATAGTACCTGGTATACCCGTAAACTGCTCTGCCACAGCAAATGGCTGCGACAAAAAGCGCTGCACACGGCGGGCACGATTCACTAAGATGCGGTCGGATTCCGACAATTCCTCCATACCCAAGATAGAGATAATATCCTGCAACTCTTTATTACGTTGCAAGATCTGCTTTACACGCTGAGCCACCTCATAATGTTCTTTACCCACGATATGTGGATCCAAAATACGAGAAGTCGACTCCAATGGGTCAACGGCCGGATAAATACCCATAGAAGCAATCTTACGGTCCAGCACCGTTGTGGCATCCAAGTGCGTAAAAGTGGTAGCCGGAGCAGGGTCGGTCAAGTCATCTGCCGGCACATACACAGCCTGCACCGAAGTGATAGAACCATTTTTCGTCGAAGTGATTCGTTCCTGCATGGCACCCATTTCCGTGGCAAGCGTAGGCTGATAACCTACAGCAGAAGGCATACGACCCAGCAAAGCCGAAACCTCCGAACCAGCTTGTGTAAAGCGGAAGATATTGTCAATAAAGAACAGAATATCACGCGGTCCATCCGTTTCAGCGCCTCTGTCACGGAACGACTCAGCCACAGTCAAACCGGACAAAGCCACAGACTGACGTGCTCCAGGCGGTTCATTCATCTGACCAAAAATCAAAGAAACCTGCGACTTAGCCACTTCGTTGTAATCCACTTTTGACAAATCCCAGTTACCTTCTTCCATGCTTTTCTTGAATTCATCGCCATAGCGGATAACCCCCGATTCAATCATCTCACGCAGCAAGTCGTTACCTTCACGCGTACGTTCACCGACACCAGCAAACACAGAAAAGCCGTGTTGTTTCTTGGCAATATTGTTAATCAATTCCTGAATCAACACGGTTTTACCCACACCGGCACCACCGAACAAGCCAATCTTACCTCCCTTACTATAGGGTTCGAGCAGGTCAATTACCTTAATACCCGTGTAAAGCACTTCCTGAACAGTCGTCAGGTCTTCAAACTTAGGCGGTTCACGGTGAATGGGATAAGCGCCCGTATGGTCCAATTCTCTCATACCGTCAATGGTATCACCTACCACATTCATCAGACGACCTTTAATCTGGTCTCCTACCGGCATCGTAATCGGTCCTCCCATCGGACGCACTTTCATGCCCCGCTGAAGTCCGTCCGTGCTGTCCATAGCCACGGTACGCACCGTATTTTCACCAATGTGCTGTTGCACCTCTACAATCAGACGCTTACCATTGGGTCTCTTTATTTCCAGCGCGTCATGAATGCTTGGCAGCACTTTTTCGGCTTCAGATTCAGGAGCTTCAAAATAGACGTCCACAACAGGTCCGATTACCTGCGAAATATGTCCGATTATCTGTGACATAAGCATTTGTTATTATATACTCGTTTCTTAAATTAATTCTCTTATAGTAGTTCTTAGAACTGCCTCACAAATTTAGAAAGAAATCTCATATACTTGTTCTCTTTTATAGTATTTTTTGACCAAAATACACTAAAATGAACGATTCGCCCCGCAAACAGGACATTTCATCAAGCTGACAGCAACACCTGTTAACATACCTCCTCAAAAAATAAGCGCAAGAGAATCCTGCATATTGTGCCAGTTCCCCTTGCACCACCCACAGGCAGCTCCTCCAACAAACCTGCCTGTGCTTTTGCTACCTCTTTCTCACTTCAACCACAACACCCTTTCCGGAGCCCCCAACAGCCCGCGTTCCAACACTCGTACACAACCGGACTGCTCCAATTCAAACAGAGCCGGATATACACGCAATTTCTCTGCCCCACTGTGAGCTATAATATCCTCCACCCCTACCCCTTCCGGGTATTTTTTCAGATAACATATAATCCGTTCCGTATCCCGCTGCTTATAATCCATTTCGTCCCATGATCATGATGTAATCAACACGCTGCTATTCCTCATTGCTCCTCTTCAGACCAAATATAAAAAAGTCAGCTTTCACTTCCAGTTTACTTTGCCAACAATTCTGTTATTGTATCCTCTGATACAGCCCACATCCGCGCAATATCCTTCACCGACACCCCCTGTTGGAACATATTTTTCACAACTACACACAACATATTCCTCTGTTGCTCCAATTGTTGTTTTGCCTGTTCTATTTCTCTGTCCTTCTGCTCTATTTCCTGAGACTTCTGTTCTATTTCCTGAGACTTCTGCTCTATTTCCTGAGACTTCTGTTCTATCTCCTGAGACTTCTGTTCTATCTCCTGAGACTTCTGCTCTATCTCCTGAGACTTCTGCTCTATCTCTAAATCTTTCTGCCTGATCTCCTGTTCTTTCAGCATAATGGTCGTATCCCGCGACTCAATCTCCGACAAAATTTCATCTTCCACCTGCATTTCCCTCCTCACTTCCCGAGAAGCGGCGGCCATTACCAGACGATCCACCAAAAGGCGTCCTTCCTTATCCAGGCCTTCATCGTTAATCTGAAGCAAATGGTTATCTGCTTCCACACGGCAGTCCTGGTCGAAAACGCTCAGCAGACGTTCCAAATGATTACGGGCACGCCCTTTCAAAAAAGGAATCTGCACAATGATACTGTCATGCGTCAGGCTTTCGATAAACGGGTCAGGCACACCTTGCCTAATTTCCCGACTGTCATAATCCAAGTAACGTCGGCGCACATATACCACCGGTTCACTCAAGTCGCCCAGCTTATGCCCCAAAATATAAATGGAGATAATCGGCAGTCCATATCGAGTAGCGTGTCCTTCACCATGAATATTCTCCGCATCCAGATACTGTGTGCCCAAATACTGGCGGAACCGCAGGGTTTCCGTAGCCAGCCATGTTTTCTGCAACTCAATCAATACTAACTGTTCCCTACCTGCAGCATCTTTAATACGTGCGGAAAAATCAATGCGGAACAACGAAATACGAGTCTGACTGAGATTAGTATATTCGTTACGACGCATCTTCAGGTCGTGCACCTCCTGTTTCAGTAAGGCTGAAAGCAGTACCTTAGCTACACGCTCATCTTCCAACAGGAATTTGAACACGGAGTCATAAATAGGGTTGGCTATGATAATCATAAAAACGAACTGTTATCGGTTAGGATTGCAAATATAACAGATAATATCGGCTTATGCAAATTGGCAGGGACTATTAAAGGGAACGCAACAAGAAAAAAAAGAATCATTTTGCCATTTATTTCCACAGAATCCATAACACTTATCAATATTATACCTATATTTGCCGGACAATTTAATATAATATTTAAAATATATGAGCTATCTGATTACCCCCGAAGGATACAAGCCCTTGTTGGATTTAAAGCAGACTGAGTTGGGAATCAAACAAATAAAAGATTTCTTCCAACTGAATCTATCTTCCGAACTGCGCCTGAGACGTGTCACTGCACCGCTTTTCGTACTAAAAGGCATGGGCATCAACGATGACCTGAATGGCGTGGAACGACCGGTTTCTTTCCCCATCAAAGATATGGGAGACGCCCAGGCGGAAGTGGTTCACTCACTGGCCAAATGGAAAAGACTGACTCTGGCCGATTATCACATCGAGCCGGGCTATGGCATTTATACGGACATGAATGCTATACGGGCCGACGAAGAATTAGGCAACCTGCATTCGCTCTACGTGGACCAGTGGGACTGGGAAAGAGTCATTACGGAAGCCGATAGGAATGTAGAGTTTCTGAAAGAAATTGTATCGCGCATCTATGCCGCTATGGTACGTACTGAATATATGGTATATGAAATGTATCCGCAAATCAAACCTTGCCTGCCGGCCAAACTGCATTTCATACATGCCGAAGAATTGCGCCAGCTTTATCCACACCTGGAACCCAAATGCCGGGAACACGCCATTGCACAAAAACACGGCGCCGTGTTTATCATCGGCATCGGCTGCAAATTGGGAGATGGCAAGAAGCACGATGGCCGCTCACCAGACTATGATGACTACACCACACCGGGACTGAACGATCTGCCGGGATTGAATGGCGACTTACTGCTGTGGGACGAGGTGCTGCAACGCAGCATCGAACTTTCATCGATGGGTATCAGAGTCAACAAAGAGACCTTGTTACGCCAACTCAAACTGGAAGGACAAGAACAACGGCTGCAATTCTATTTCCATAAGCGACTGATGAACGACACCCTGCCCTTGTCTATCGGAGGAGGTATCGGACAGTCACGCCTCTGCATGTTCTATCTACGCAAGGCACACATCGGCGAGATACAAGCCAGTATCTGGCCTGAGGATATGCGCCAAGAATGTCTGAAACATCACATTCATTTGATTTAGCAGTTCTCCCAATACTACGCAAAAGACGCGGGATAAAGCATCAAGCAGTGCTTTCCCGTGTCTTCTGTCTTTTATTAAGTAATGGTAAAGAATAAGGTTTGAAGCTGCCTCCTGTCGCATGAACCAGTCTTTGCCGACACCATAGCTTACTATAAAATTCCAATAAAGCAAATTTAAGCAGCATCCTTCACTTCATTCGGATAACGTAACAGCATAATAACCCGAACCCATGTTGGGACAGACTCAACAGGCAATAAACGCTTCCGAAAAATCCTCCAGGCTATAAGCAGCAAATTGCCAAGCTATAGGCAGCGAATTTCTAAGCCATAAGCAATCGGCTTCTTATATAAAAGAAGCACCAATCTGACTATCAACCCATTATTATCCACATATCCTACCATTCAGACACAGCTCTGTATTCGTTCAAAGCTTCAATTTACCTCAAGGAAAACATAGCCTTTACACGTCCAATGGCACCCCTCAGCATCTACATGCTATATAACATAGTTTAGTAACACAGACGATAAATTGTGTATTTTTCAATTAATTCCTAATTTGCGCCCCATTAAAGTCAAAGACATGCCCATAAGCATGTCAAATTATTCATATTATAAAATTTGTAATATCATGAAAGTATATCAGACGAATGAAATCAAGAACATTGCCCTGCTTGGCAATGATGGCTCAGGTAAAACCACTCTCACAGAAGCCTTGCTCTATGAGAGTGGTATTATAAAACGCCGCGGCAGAATCACTGCCAAAAACACCGTCAGCGATTACTTCCCTGTAGAACAAGAATATGGTTATTCTGTATTCTCTACCGTATTTCATGTAGAATGGAATGGTAAGAAACTGAATATTATTGATTGTCCGGGCAGTGACGACTTTGTAGGAGCAGCCATCACGGCTCTGAATGTAACCGATACGGCCATCTTGTTGCTGAACGCCCAGTATGGTGTGGAAGTGGGTACACAAAATCATTTCCGCTATACAGAAAAATTGGGCAAGCCGGTTATCTTCTTGGTAAACCAACTGGATAGTGAGAAGTGTGACTATGACATGCTGCTGGAACAGCTGAAAGACATTTACGGACCCAAAGTCGTGCCTGTGCAGTACCCGCTGGCCACAGGACCCAACTTCAATTCGTTGATAGATGTACTTTTGATGAAAAAATATTCATGGGGACCCGAAGGCGGTGCTCCTACCATTGAGGAAATCCCGGCTGAAGAAATGGAAAAGGCTACGGAATGGCACAAAGCCTTGGTGGAAGCTGCCGCTGAACATGATGAAGGATTGATGGAGAAATTCTTTGAAGCCGACTCGCTGACAGAGGATGAAATGCGCGAGGGCATCCGTAAGGGACTGGCAGCGCGCGGCATGTTCCCCGTTTTCTGCGTATGTGCAGGTAAGGATATGGGTGTACGCCGCCTGATGGAGTTCTTGGGCAATGTAGTACCGTTTGTAGACGAAATGCCGCCTGTGCATAACACCCGCGGTGAGGTTGTAAAACCCGACCCCCAAGCTCCTACTTCGCTGTATTTCTTTAAGACGGCGGTAGAACCGCATATCGGTGATGTGCAATATTTTAAAGTAATGTGCGGCACGGTGCATGAAGGTGACGACTTTACTAATGCCGACCGTGGTTCGAAGGAAAGAATCGCCCAAATTTATGCTTGCGCCGGCGCCAACCGTATCAAAGTGGAGGAAATGGTGGCTGGCGATATAGGCTGTACGGTGAAACTGAAAGATGTGCATACCGGAAATACCTTGAACGCCAAAGGGTCAGAAAACCGCTTTAACTTTATCAAATATCCTAACCCCAAGTACTCGCGCGCCATTCGTCCAGTCAATGAGGCTGATACGGAAAAGATGATGTCTATCCTGAACCGTATGCGCGAAGAAGATCCTACATGGATAGTTGAACAATCCAAGGAATTGCGCCAGACGATTGTTTACGGACAGGGCGAGTTCCACTTGCGCACGCTGAAGTGGCGTTTGGAGAACAACGAGAAGTTACAGGTCATCTACGAAGAGCCTCGTATCCCTTATCGGGAAACAATAACAAAGGCTGCTCGCGCAGATTATCGGCACAAAAAGCAATCTGGCGGCGCTGGCCAATTCGGCGAAGTCCACTTGATAGTAGAGCCTTATTATGAAGGTATGCCTGCTCCGGATACCTACAAGTTCAATGGTCAGGAGTTCAAGATGAATGTCAAGAGCACGGAAGAGGTAGCGTTGGAATGGGGTGGCAAGCTTGTCTTTGTGAATTGTGTAGTAGGAGGTGCCATCGATGCCCGCTTTATGCCTGCCATTCTGAAAGGTGTCATGTCACGCATGGAACAAGGACCATTAACTGGGTCGTATGCCCGCGATGTACGTGTTATCGTATATGATGGCAAGATGCACCCGGTTGATTCCAATGAAATATCCTTTATGCTGGCTGGCCGTCATGCATTTAGCGATGCCTTCAAGAATGCCGGTCCCAAAATCTTGGAACCCATTTACGACGTGGAAGTTTTCGTGCCGTCCGACAAAATGGGTGACGTAATGAGTGACCTGCAAGGTCGCCGTGCCATGATTATGGGCATGAGCAGCGAAGCCGGTTATGAGAAACTGATTGCTAAAGTGCCATTGAAGGAAATGTCCTCCTATTCTACGGCCTTGAGTTCTCTGACAGGAGGTCGGGCTTCGTTCATTATGAAGTTTGCAAGCTACGAACTTGTACCTGGCGATGTGCAGGAAAAACTGATTAAGGAATTCGAAGAAAAACAGAACGAGGAATAACCAAATCGTTTGGGGTATATTTTTTAAATGGAAGCCGCTGTCTCTTGCAAAGAAGGGAATGGCGGCTTTCTTTTTGTATGATATTTCTTTTTTCACCGGCAGACGGTATGATGCTTTTGCGGAGTAATTTCATACATTCGTCATTTACATTTGCGAACGAGAAATGTAAATGCACGGAGTGAATTTATATTAAACAAAAAAGGCAGGCACTGGCAATATCTGTACCTGCCCTTTTCTCTGCTCTTGTCCGGACAAAATGGAAGAGCTTCATGCCTTCGCACCTCTGCGCAAATCTGCCCCAAAATAAATCATGCGACAATCCATTTTACGTACTGGGCATGCACGCTCTACCAAGTATAGTTCAGGCCAAAGCCTAAATTCTCATTGATTTGAAAATACGACCCATTTTCTGCAGGTGCCACTCCATCATCGTATCGGCCATAGACGTAAAGTGTAGCAGACAAATAGCGGTTAAGGATAAATTTAAATGTATTCTCCCACTCAATGCGTACTGTCTCATACGATGTCAGATAATCGAAACGAGAGGTAACTGTAACAAACGAAAAAATATTCCATGTCAAATTAGCCTTGACTTGAGAGCCGAAATCATGTTTCGTTGTATGCCCTTCTTCCAAGCCCAAAGCGGTTTCATCTACTTCTGGATTAGTCACAATCTTCATCGTATACGTTAAAGGCAAAAGCTGAACAGAAAGCGTCACTTTTGATTTGTTCAGTTTATAATCCATACCGATACCGGTAGTCCAATCTGCAGGCGAAAGAAAAGCAGCACTCATTGTCTGACTGTTGGCCCCATAACCGTTGCAAAACTGCGTCTTGAATTCTGTCGTTAAGGTATAATACCAACGATTGACAGCCTGCAGACCTAATTTAGATGCAATGCGCAACTGGTCATTGTTGATCAAATAGTTGTGATATTCATCCGAAGGTGCAGAAATAACCCCCAACTTGGCATCAAGCAAATTCTCCCACTGCCATTTTTCACGATCGTTATAGTTAGCATAAAGCTGAAGATTTCCCAATAAAGAATGAGTGCTTTCACCACCATTATACCAGTTGTCTGATAT
Source organism: Mediterranea sp. An20 (assembly GCF_002160055.1). GTDB lineage: Bacteria > Bacteroidota > Bacteroidia > Bacteroidales > Bacteroidaceae > Bacteroides > Bacteroides avicola. The sequence goes on along the minus strand of NZ_NFJV01000013.1, from coordinate 54,478 downwards.
ATGGTTCTGGGCAAACTGCAAAGAGCCGCTTCCCCCCGTAACCCACCAATTAGGTTTATGGATGACAACCTCGGCTTCGTCATCCGGTTTTACATACTTCATGCTTTCTGACGCAAAAAGTTTCAATACCGACGAACGCGGCTTCTTTTCTTTTGTTATCTTGTCTTGGAAAATCTGGACATCTTCAAGCTGGTCTTCCGTACAAACTACCCGATCCATCCGGTTAATGTAAGCCACTAACAGGGTTTTGTCCACACGTTTGCTCTCATTCTCCATTCTTCTGAAAGGAGCCATTTCTATGGATAAGAACTCGGGTTCAGGAGCACGAAGCGAATCAAGCCCCTCATCGAAACTCCAATGCAACTCAGAAAGGCGCCTGATAGGACGTTTATAATATGTAAAAGGCATAAATAAAAGGTAATAATCTGCATCATACGTCAGATAGCGTTCGGGAGTAGTAGGATCATTCAAATATTCCAATACTCCTAACAGACGTTCATAGGCCACAGACACCGTATCCAACTTATATTTCCCCGTACTTTTATCACGCATCAGCTTCAACACGAAATAAGGTTTCATCCAATCAGGCAATTCCGGGCGACGTTTGCGCACTTTGGCTCCTACTTTCGCAGTATCCGCCACCAGAGTGTCGGCATCAGACAAATTCAACGTATCAGCTGCAGACAAAACCAAGGTATCGGCCGCAGACAAACTCAAGCTGTCAGAAACTGACAATGACAGTGTATCGACACTGACTTCGGAACGAATAGGTTCCTTTACACTTAACGAGTCGGAAACTGTTTGCGCCCACGTCGTACTGGCACAAACCCACATCAGACACATCCAATAAACAAATTTGATCTTCCTCATCATTTTATCCCATTTAGGTTTCTTTGTTCAGAGTGCAAATTTAGCTTAAAATCACAGAGTGCCAAAGGCATTTTGAGAAATGTTCTAAGAAAACGTAGGCTCTTCCTCTTTTTTTTCCTACTTTTGCAAACAAATTGGCGGTAAACGATTCATTTGAAGCAGAAGGCATCCGTCAGACAGATAGTTTGACACTGCCCGAATCAACCGCGCTTAACTTAGAACACTCAATATAAAAACTTATAACTGTGGGAGAAACAAAGTACATTTTCGTAACCGGCGGAGTGGCCTCTTCATTGGGTAAAGGCATCATCTCCTCCTCCATCGGCAAGTTGCTACAGGCAAGAGGTTATAAAGTAACCATCCAGAAATTCGACCCGTATATAAACATTGACCCGGGTACCCTGAATCCGTATGAACACGGCGAATGCTATGTGACCGTAGACGGACACGAGGCAGACCTGGACTTGGGACACTACGAGCGTTTTCTGGGAATACAGACTACCAAAGCCAACAATATCACCACGGGACGCATATACAAAAGCGTCATCGACAAAGAACGCAGGGGAGACTACTTGGGTAAAACGATACAAGTTATCCCGCACATCACGGACGAAATCAAACGCAACGTGAAGATGCTGGGCAACAAATATAAATTCGATTTTGTCATTACCGAAATAGGAGGTACTGTGGGTGATATTGAATCACTGCCTTATCTGGAAAGTATCCGCCAATTGAAATGGGAATTAGGTCGCGATGCACTGGTGGTGCACCTGACCTATGTGCCTTACTTAGCCGCTGCCGGAGAACTGAAAACGAAACCTACCCAGCACTCTGTAAAGGAATTGCAAAGCGCCGGCATACAGCCTGACATCCTGGTATTGCGAGCTGAACACAATCTGAACGCCAACTTACGTAAGAAGGTAGCCCAATTCTGTAATGTGGACGAAGAAGCTGTGGTGCAGAGTATCGATGCTCCTACAATCTATGAAGTGCCTATCCTTATGCAAGAGCAAAAATTGGATGCCACCATCTTAAAGAAAATGGGACTTCCCGTGGGCGATACTCCAGGATTGGGACCGTGGCGTGCTTTCCTTGAACGTCGGCATAAGGCTGAAAGCACCGAACCACTACACATAGCACTGGTAGGAAAGTACGACCTGCAAGACGCTTATAAGTCTATCCGCGAAGCTTTGTCGCAAGCTGGCACCTACAACGACCGTAAGGTAGAAGTGGACTTCGTGAACAGCGAAAAGCTGACAGATGACAACGTGGCAGAAGCATTGAAAGGCATGTCTGGTGTACTTATCGGACCAGGCTTCGGCGAACGGGGTATACCGGGCAAATTGGTAGCTGCCAAATATGCCCGTACACATGACATTCCAACTTTCGGCATCTGTCTGGGTATGCAGTGCATGGCTATCGAATTCGCACGCAATGTGCTGGGATTGGCCGATGCCAACAGCCGCGAGATGGACGAGAAGACTCCTCACAATGTCATTGACATCATGGAAGAACAGAAGTCTATCACCAACATGGGCGGTACCATGCGACTGGGTGCCTACGAATGCGTACTACGGAAAGATAGCAAGGCATACGAAGCATACGGCACTGAACACATACAGGAACGCCATCGGCATCGCTATGAATTCAACAACCAATACCGCGAGGCTTACGAAGAAGCTGGCATGAAATGCGTGGGTATCAATCCCGAATCGGACTTGGTGGAAGTAGTGGAAATTCCTGCCTTGAAATGGTATGTCGGTACCCAATTCCATCCCGAGTACAGCAGTACGGTGCTGCATCCGCACCCACTGTTTCTGGCATTTGTCAAGGCAGCCATCGAAAATGAACAGAAATAAGCATCTACATCTATATATATTAGCACATAATTATATAAGCATACGTTTCAATGGATAAAAACACCATTATAGGACTGGTCCTCATAGGCATACTGCTGGTGGGCTTCAGCATACTGAGCCGCCCAAGCCAAGAGCAACTGGAAGCCCAGCAACACTATTATGACTCCATCGCCCAGGTGCAACAACGCGAAGCCGAACTGAAAGCTAAAGCCGAAGCTGCATTGGCAAACGAGAAAGCAGCCCTGCGCAATGACTCGACTGCACTTTTCTTCCAAGCACTGCAAGGCAAGGAAGAATTGATTACGATAGAGAATAACGTAGCCAGCCTGACCCTGAACACGAAGGGAGGCTCTATCTACCAGTCGATATTAAAAGAATATAAAGAACAAGACAAGGAAACGCCCCTGACATTGTTTCGGGGAGGCGATGCCTCGCTGAACTTTTTGTTCTATAACTTGGAGGAAACCATACAGTCGAAGGACTACTATTTCACACCTGTCAACCGTACGGACAGTACCGTGACGATGCGTCTCCAAGCCGACAGCACAAGTTACATCGACTTCGAGTATGCCATGCACCCAGACAATTACCTGGTAGATTTCAATATACGGGCTGTAGGTATGGAAGGCAAACTGGCTGCCACAAATAAACACGTAGACATCGAATGGCGCGAACGTGCCCGACAGATAGAAAAGGGATATACCTACGAGAACCGACTGGCCGATTTGACTTATAAAATAGAAGGCGAAGGTACTGACTACCTTTCAGCCAATGCAGATGACGAGCAGCAGGTTGCCGAACGTCTGGACTGGATAGCTTTCAAGAATCAGTTCTTTTCGGCTGTGCTGTTGAGCGAAGCGGGGTTTGAAAAAGCGCACCTCACCTCGAAAATGGATCAAAAGGGCAGCGGATACATCAAGGATTACAGTGCCGAAATGAACACGGCTTTCGATCCTACCGGTGCCTCTCCCACCCGTCTCTATCTCTACCTCGGCCCCAACCACTATAAGACGCTGACGGCTCTGGATAAAGGACGTGACGAGAAGTGGGAACTGAACCGTCTGGTTTACCTGGGTTGGCCTATCATACGCTGGGTAAACAAATGGATCATCATCAATATCTTTGACTGGTTGCAAGGTTGGGGACTGAGCATGGGTATCGTATTGCTGCTGCTGACGCTTATCGTCAAGATTGTTATCTTCCCCACAACTTGGAAAACCTACATGTCATCTGCCAAGATGCGCGTGCTAAAGCCTAAAATCGATGAAATCAATAAGAAGTATCCCAAGCAGGAAGATGCCATGAAGAAGCAGCAAGAAATTATGGGTATCTACAGCCAGTATGGAGTCAGCCCCATGGGCGGATGCCTACCGATGCTGTTACAGTTACCTATCATTATAGCCCTGTTCATGTTTATCCCCAGTGCCATCGAACTGAGGCAGCAGAGCTTCTTGTGGGCAGATGACCTGTCGACGTATGACGCCCTCATCACCTTCCCCTTCAGCATCCCGTTTATGGGTAACCACCTCAGCTTGTTCTGCCTGCTGATGACTGTGACCAACATTCTGAATGCCAAGTTCATGATGCAACAGCAAGACACGGGAGCCAACCCGCAGATGGCTGCTATGAAGTGGATGCAATACCTGATGCCTGTCATGTTCCTGTTCATATTGAACGACTATCCATCAGGCCTCAACTATTACTACTTCATCTCAACCCTCATCAGCGTGGTGACCACCATTATCCTGCGCCGTACGACGGACGAGGCTAAACTGCTGGCACAATTGGAAGCCAACAAGAAAGACCCGCGCCAGATGCGCAAGACCGGATTCGCTGCCCGACTGGAAGCCATGCAGAAGCAGGCCGAGGAGATGCAAAGACAGCGCATGGAACGCGGAGGCAAACATTAATGTGACCTTCCCTAATTAACACAAAAGGCCGTGCTTCGCATAGATGAAACACGGCCTTTATTTTGCGATTCATACAGATTTGAACAACTTTAGCAGATTGAACGACTTATGCAAACGACGAAATACACCAACAAACAAATCTGGCACATAGCCTATCCCATCCTTATCAGTCTACTCATGGAGCAGATGATAGGTATGACAGACACCGCCTTTCTGGGCCGCGTGGGCGAAGTAGAACTGGGTGCATCGGCCATTGCCGGCGTATTCTACATGGTTATCTTTATGGTAGCCTTTGGCTTCAGCATAGGCACACAGATTCTCATCGCACGGCGCAACGGCGAAGGAAACTACCGCGAGATAGGCTTGCTGTTCTATCACGGCATCTACTTCCAGACGGTTCTGGCTGCAGTGATGTTCACACTCAGCTATTTCCTGTCGCCCATGATTCTGGAGCGCATCATCTCCTCACCCCAGGTGTGCCGCGCTGCCGAGGACTACCTGCATTGGCGCGTGTTCGGTGCCTTCTTCTCTTTCAGTGCTGTCATCTTCCGTGCCTTCTTCCTGGGTACAGTGCAGACAAAGACGCTGACGCTTAACTCGGTAGTCATGGTGCTGAGCAATGTGGTGTTCAACTACATCCTTATTTTCGGAAACTTTGGATTCCCGCAAATGGGCATTGCCGGCGCCGCATTGGGTTCGTCGCTGGCCGAGGGGGTATCGCTGCTCTTCTTCATCATCTACACCCGCCGCCGTATTGACATCCGCAAGTACGGACTGGACCGTGTGCCCCGCTTCTGCCGGGGAGTGCTGCGCCGCATGATGAGCGTGTCGCTCTGGACGATGGTACAGAACTTCTTCTCTCTGGCCACGTGGTTCCTTTTCTTTCTCTACATCGAGCATCTGGGCGAGCGGGCCCTGGCTGTGACCAACATCGTACGCAGTGCTTCAGGTATTCTATTCATGGTAATGATGGCTTTCGCCTCTACCTGCGGGTCGCTGACAAGTAATCTGATCGGACGGGGACACTCTGCCCAAGTGCCGGGTCTCATCCACCAGCACATCCGGCTGGCCTACCTCTTCGTATTGCCACTGGCCCTGTTGTTCACGATTTTCCCGGAAGTCATTCTGAGTATCTATACCGACATGCCCGACCTGCGTCAGGCCGCCGTTCCCTCCATGTGGATGATGTGTGCCACCTACCTGATGCTCGTCCCTGCCAACGTCTATTTCCAGTCGGTATCCGGCACGGGCAACACGCGGACTGCCCTGGCGCTGGAGTTGAGCAGTCTGGTCATTTACACGGCCTACATCACCTGGATTATTCTCTTCCTCCGCCTCGACGTGGCTCTGTGCTGGAGTGCCGACCTGATATATGGAGTATTCATCCTACTGTTCTGCTGGCTTTATATTAAATATGGTAAGTGGGTAGGTAAGCAAATCTAATAACTCCGTCGTGTTCACAACCACATAACACTGCAAGAACTCGGCAGCTTCTCTGCAGAAATTTGCAATACCTTTGCAGTAAACCCGCAACCGCTTTGCAGCAACCGGAAAAGGGCTTTGCAGCACGACTGCAAAGGAGATGCACAGCAGACACCCGGCAAAGGCGCCACACGGAAAAGGGAGTCTGGAAACGGTCCAAACCAATTCCAGACTCCCTTTTTGTTGAATCAAACAACGTTTCCGGTCAACGTCTCCGTTCTGTGTAAGCCTTATACTGCTCCTCGGTCATAATCTTCTGCAGACTCTGCTCGTAAGCATCGCGGGCAGCACGGCGCTCTTCGACAGCCTTCTTGCGCTCGGCCTCAAATTTCTCTATTTCTTCTTTCGACAAAGGCGCACGACGGCCGTCCACATAGGGACAGTCTGGCGCATGATGTCCGTCTGCGCAATAAGCCTCGCAGCAATAATCGGCATGGCGCGGTGCTCCGCAGCAACCGCCGTGACGGTAAGCACGATGCCCTTGGCGATGATGGCGGCGGTAGTCGCGACGACCGTCAAAACGCCGGAACGGTTCTGTTTCGCCACGTTGCTTCAGCCATGTCACGTTAGCCTCGGTCAGTTCCTTCACCTGATTCTCGTCCAGCCCGTAACGCTCGGCCATGTTGAGAGCCATCCATTCGGCACGCACGCGCAGACGTTCCTCCGAATAATCACGTCCACTATCCTGCGCTTTCACACTGCCAGCCCCCATCAGTAAAGAGACCAACAGACACACAAATGTCAAATTCATTGTCTTCATACACAAACTAAGTTTAATGATTACAGAGATTTGACACAAAGGTATGTAAAAAGTTTAATGAAAGTCCTCTCTTTTACATTAAATTAGTAACTTCGCACACGCAATTGTCCCTGCTTGCAACATCCCTTACGGAGGAAAGATTGTTCAGGGCAGATGCAGAAACTGTTTCAGGCAAATGAAACCTATATGCAAACGCCAATCAGTATTAAAATAACTTGATATGAAACCAGTAAACCTATTGTGTATGTCAGCACTTATTCTGGCAACCGCCTCCTGTGGCGGAGGCAAGGCAACAACGGAAGCGACACCAGTCAAAGATTCCCTGCTCATCGGACGCTCGGACATCAAGACTGAAGGCAAACGCCTGACACCGGAAGCCCTCTGGGCCATGGGACGAATAGGCGGCGTGACCGTGTCGCCCGATGCTGCCAGGGTGGCCTACACCGTAAGCTATTACAGCGTGCAACAGAACAAGAGCAACACGGAAATCTTCGTGATGAACGCCGACGGTAGCGGCAACACGCAACTGACCCAAGACGCCTGGCAGGAAAACCAGCCCGCATGGATAAAGGAGGGCAAGAAACTTGCCTACCTGAGCAACGAGAGCGGCACAGGTCAGGTATGGGAAATGGATCCGGACGGTACAGACCGGCGCCAACTGACCGACTACGAAGGGGGCATTGAAGGCTTCGCTTTCAGTCCCGACGGCAAAAAGCTACTCTTCATCTCACAGGTAAAGACTGTGAAGACCACAGCCGAAAAATATCCCGACCTGCCCAAGGCCAGCGGTATCATCGTGGACGACCTGATGTATAAGCATTGGGATGAATGGACCACCTCGGCACCGCATCCCTTCGTGGCCGACTTCGACGGCAAGGCTATCAGCAATGTGAAGGACCTGCTGGAAGGCGAACCTTACGAAAGTCCAATGAAACCTTTCGGCGGCATCGAACAATTAGCGTGGAGCCCCGACAGCAAGAAAATAGCCTACACTTGTCGTAAGAAAACGGGATTGGCATACGCCGTATCTACCGACTCAGACATCTATCTGTATGACCTGGAGAAGGATACCACCGTCAACTTGTGCAAGGATTACCCCATGATGTACGTCCCCGGCAAGCTGCGTCCGTCTCTGTCTGGCGCATCGGACAAGGACATTCTGGCCCCCAGCAAAGAAGAGAACCGTGGCTACGACACCAACCCGCAGTTCTCGCCCGACGGACGCTACATCGCCTGGCAGAGCATGGCCCGCGACGGCTACGAGAGCGACCGCAACCGCCTCATGGTGTTTGACCTCAGCGAGGACGACCCAAACCACATCTACAAATACGATGTTAGTCTCTGTTTCGACACCAATGTAGACAGCTACATCTGGGCTTCGGACTCTGCGTTCTACCTCACTGCCACGTGGCATGGCACTACGCAAATTTACCGCCTTGGCCTCAATGACTGGAAGAAAAAGAAAGCACCCGTCAAGCTGACGGAAGGCTTGCACGACTACGGTTCCATCGCTCTCTGCGGTAACAACCTCATTGCCACGCGCCACAGCATGAGCCAAGCCGACGAAATCTACGTCGTGGCTCCAGGTACAGCTGCCAAGAACCAATCGGCCCATAGTCGACAACTGACTCACGAAAACCAACATATCTACGACCAAGTAGAGATGGGCCGTGTAGAGGAACGCTGGATAAAGACCACAGACAACAAAGACATGCTCGTATGGGTTATCTATCCGCCCCAGTTCGACCCTGAAAAGAAATATCCGACCTTGTTGTATTGCGAAGGTGGTCCACAAAGTCCCCTAAGCCAATTCTGGAGTTACCGCTGGAATTTCCAAATCATGGCAGCCAACGATTATATCATCGTCGCCCCCTGTCGCCGCGGCATGCCTGGATTCGGCACGGAATGGAACGAAGCTATCAGCGGCGACTACGGCGGCCAGTGCATGAAAGACTTGCTGACAGCCATCGACGAGGTATCGAAAGAACCTTTCGTAGACCGTGACCACTTAGGATGCGTGGGAGCCAGCTTTGGCGGCTTCTCCGTCTATTGGATGGCAGGGCATCACGATGGACGCTTCAAGGCTTTCATTGCCCACGACGGCATCTTCAACATGGAAATGCAGTATCTGGAAACCGAAGAAAAGTGGTTTGCCAACTGGGACATGGGTGGCGCTTATTGGGACAAGGACAACGAGACGGCGCAACGCACCTTCGCCAACTCCCCCCATCGCTTTGTGGACAAGTGGGACACGCCTATCCTATGCATCCACGGCGAGCGCGACTATCGAATCCTGGCCAACCAAGCCATGGCCGCCTTTGATGCAGCCAAGCTGCGCGGCATCCCGGCCGAACTGCTCATCTTCCCCGACGAGAACCACTGGGTGCTCCAGCCGCAGAACGGAGTATTGTGGCAACGCACCTTCTTCGCCTGGCTGGATCGCTGGCTGAAACCTGCCAAAGAGGGAGAGTAAGAACCTACATTCCCCAATACCCCTACCTGCACAAGGACAGGGGCACTTCCACCCGATAATTATGTTGTAAAACAACACGCCCGCAAGAACAGCGAACCGGTAAATTCGCTAACTTGCGGGCGTGTTTCACTTAAATAACCAACTACCATGATTATCGGAATACCTAAAGAGATTAAGAACAACGAGAACCGCGTAGGGATGACTCCGGCTGGCGTGGCCGAATTAACCCGTCGTGGACACCAGGTGTATGTGCAACATGAAGCCGGACAGAACAGCGGCTTCGCCGACGAGGCCTACGTGGCTGTGGGAGCCGAAATCCTGCCCACCATCGAAGAAACCTATGCACGGGCAGAGATGATTGTCAAGGTCAAGGAACCCATCGCACCGGAATACGACCTCATCCGACACAACCAGGTCGTGTTCACCTACTTCCATTTTGCCGCCGACCAAACCCTGACGGAAGCCATGCTGAAGAGCGGTGCCGTGTGCATTGCCTATGAAACAGTGGAAAAAGCCGACCATTCCCTGCCCCTGCTGATACCGATGAGCGAAGTGGCCGGACGTATGTCTGTGCAAGAGGGTGCCCGTTTTCTCGAACGACCGCAAGGAGGTAAAGGCATCCTGCTGGGTGGCGTGCCAGGTGTACGCCCAGCCCGGGTACTCATTCTGGGTGGAGGCACCGTGGGAACCAATGCAGCCTGGATGGCCGCCGGACTGGGAGCCGAGGTTACCATCACGGACATCAATCTGGACCGCCTGCGCTACCTGAGCGAAATCATGCCGAAGAACGTCAAAACACTCTACTCATCGGCTCACAACATACGTACTGAGTTACCAACAACCGACTTAGTTATTGGTTCCGTGCTTATCCCCGGCGACAAGGCACCCCACCTCATCACCCACGACATGCTCCCACTGATGAAACCCGGCAGCGTACTGGTGGACGTAGCCATCGACCAAGGCGGCTGCTTCGAGACTTCACACCCTACCACACACAGCGACCCAGTCTATATGCTGGAAGGTATCATACACTACGCCGTAGCCAACATCCCTGGTGCCGTGCCCTACACCTCGACACTGGCTCTGACCAACGCGACCCTGCCCTACACCATCTCTCTGGCCTGCAAAGGCTGGAAACAAGCTTGCCAGGACGATCCGGCACTGGCTTTGGGAGTGAACATTGCAGACGGGAAGGTGACTTACAAGGCTGTAGCCGACGTATTCAACCTGCCTTACACACCGCTCTTCTGAGTACGACTGCCTAAACAAACAAAAAACGGATGGAGCATACAGATATCTTCTCATACTCCATCCGTTACATAAGTATTAGGTTCCTGTTACCTCAAGGCAGACAATCTTTCCTCATACTCACCGGTCAATTCTTTCATCACCTCAGCTACGGTCTGAATACCTTTCCCTTTCAGAAGCGAGGCAACCTGACCAATCTCCAACTCTCCCTCCTCCAGATCTCCTTCGAAAATGCCACGCTTGGCACGTCCTTTGCCCAAAAGTGTCCGCAGTTCATCCACCGAAGCCCCGGCATCTTCTGCTTGGCTCACCTCATCAAGGAACTTGCCTTTCACCAAACGAGTCGGTGACAGTTTTTTCAGCAAGAGACGCGTATCTCCCTCATTCAGATTCAAGCAATAGTCCTTAAATACCTCGCTGGCCGAACTCTCGGCTGTCAAAGCGAAGCGAGTACCAATCTGCACTCCTTCCGCGCCCAATGCTTCCACAGCCAGCATAGCAGCTCCTGTAGCAATTCCTCCCGCCGCTATCAAAGGAAGTTCTGTGGCCCGACGCACGGCAGGTATGAGACAGAGCGTAGTGGTTTCTTCGCGTCCGTTATGTCCTCCTGCTTCGAAACCTTCGGCCACTATGGCATCCACCCCCGCTTCTTCAGCCTTTCGCGCGAACACCGAAGAAGAGACAACGTGCACCACCGTAATGCCCCGTTCATGCAGCCACCCCGTCCATTTTCGAGGACTCCCTGCAGAAGTAAACACAATCCTGACTCCTTCATCTGCCACCAACTGCATAACTTCATCAATCTGTGGATACATCAAAGGCAGATTTACACCAAAAGGCCTTGAAGTAGCCTCCCTGCATTTCCTGATATGTTCGCGCAAGGTGTCGGGATGCATGGAACCTGCGCCCAACAAGCCCAAGCCTCCAGCATTGCTTACAGCCGAAGCAAGCCGCCAGCCACTGCACCACACCATGCCTCCCTGGATAATCGGATAAGTGATTCCGAAAAGAGATGTAATTCTATTCATAATTGTCAATGCTACTGATTTCTTCTTATTAACACTCTGTCCCTGCCAATGGTTTACTCTTTGCGTGGCTTTTCTTTATAATGCACCGTAATAGAATCCCCATACATCTTCAGCGCCTTCAATGTTTGGGCTCTCCGCTTTTTGATTTTGGGGTTCCAGAATTCTTTAGTAAAGATTTGCATAAAATCCATACCGGTAGGGGCAGGCATCCCTGCCGATTTCATCTGGATGCCGCGCAACAGATTATCCACCCTCACCGAAGGCCGGCGCGGTCTGCGCAAGCTGTCACCCGGTGTACCCGTAGCAGTATCTACCTCACTTTGATATACTGACTGGTCGTTTAAGTTCAACAGAGGCATCCTCCTTTTCAAGACAGTCCGTCCATAGACATCGGCAGGCAATGTCGTATTGGGTTCCAGCCAAGGCTTATCCTCAGAAGAATGCTGTACTCCACCGAAACTCTTCTCCAATTCCCTCAAGGCTTCCTGATTCAGGCGGATTTCCCCTTCCTTCTTCAACATCTGTTGAAGGCGTAAAGAGTCTTCTGGTGTCCAGTTCTGGGCTAAAAGAGGACAAAACGCCCCACCCAGCAACCCTATCAAACAGAGTAACTGCTTCATCTACAAACCTGTTAGAAACGAATAATCAGTGTTTACCACCACATATAGGGGCTGCCACACAGAGGCTCATTCCAGCAAGGATCAATGGTCCACATGGTCCGGGGATATTTGCGATTCTCCCACCAATGCCGATAACGTGCCACTGCATCCTGCACCTCCTCATCCGAAAGGAAATAGATTCCCTCATAATTCTCAGCTCCGACATGCACCATCTTACAGCCCATAGAAGCTATATGCCCCAGACGTATGGTCTCTATCGTCCACAACAAACACTCGCCCAAGCGCAACTTTCCTCCAGCCGAATAAGATACCGGTGCCAATGGGAAAGAAGGAATAACAGAAAGGTCGTCGGCATATTCCAGCAATCGCCCAATGTCTTCCACTTCGAACTTGGGCATGGGACTTTCACCATCCGCGCTCTGTACCTTAAAATCTCCGTGTTTCAACTGTTTGACGAAGACCTCCACATCGGGATGGTTGTAGTCGAGCTCCTCCTCCGAACAAGAAGTCAGCAATGTATTTGAAAGCGTTATAAAGGCAAGGCTCCACAATATTATATATATCTGCTTGAGAACAATCTTCTTTTTCATAATAATCTATTCCTTAATAAGTCATGCGTAAACCACATAATAAATTGACATTCAGGGCGCGCTCCGTACGCAGGGTACGGGTAGAAGCATCCGAATCGAAATGATGCGAGACAGAAGGCTCGGCAAATAAAGCCAAACGGTCGCTCAACTTGTAGCTGACCCCTAAACCGGCCAGCAAAGAACCCTGCACAGGCTCTGCAGCAAAACTATTGTCGGGAGCACCTGACACACATTTCTCTACCATTCCACCCAACTGAGCATAAAAATCGACCTTCGAGCTTTGAGCTAACAGAATATTCAACTTAACGGGAATGCCCAGTGTATGCAAAGTTTCTTCTCCATGCCCGGCCAGACGGTTGTATTGCACGCCAGCCTCCAAAGCCAGGCGCTTAGTCAGACGTCGTTCTACAGAGAGGTCAGCGGTAAGGGGAGCACAGAAATCGCCTTGAGGCAAGGAAGTACCCAACGACGCTTTCAAAGCCCAATTGCGCGATTTCAACAAAGCGCCGCAATCTTCCATCGATGTCGTCGGGGCAGCTTCCTGCTGCATTCCATCCTCCTCCGTCCACGAAGAATGCCCATCGGTAAAGCTGCGGTCACCGGCAGCATGATAGTGTCTTTGTCTGTTAGGCTGACGCGAGCCATATTGCCTTTGAGTAATGGTGATGGATACATGAACTGACATGGGTTCCCCGCCGGAAGCAGCTGCCGTTTCCTCCACCTGGCCGGGCACACTGCCTTTGCCCTTTGCACGAGGAGCTTTTCCGGCAGACAACCGGGGCGAGATTTCCGCCAGCACAGGACTTGCCCCCGTGTCGGGATACCGTCCGTCTGCCTCGACCAGCGACCGGGAAGGAGGCAAAACCTCCTGTTTCGTCTCAGAAGGCCACCACCGCCACGCAGCCGCCCCCAGAAGCAGCAATACCGATGCCGCCGCCATCCAGCGCTTCAAGGGAAACGCCTTATACTTCCGTGTCGGCTTATTGACCGCCGACGGAACCGACGAAACATGCAAGTCATGCTCCAATGCTTCCCAAAAGCCATTGCGCACATCCATTTCTGCATGCTCCAAGCGGGTACGAAACAATTGTGTCAGGTCATTTTTTTCTCTCATGGGCCATATATTCTTTAATGCGTTTTGCCAACAAATTCTTAGCGCGATGCAATTGAGAAGTAGAAGAATGTTCTTTGATATGGAGCAGAGAGGCAATCTCCTTATGAGATTTCTCTTCGAATACATACAGGTTGAATACCGTACGACAACCATCAGGAAGCCCGGCCACAAAAGCCATCAGTTCTTCTTCCGACAATCTGCTGCCAGCTTCTGCCACCTCCACCTCGTCGGGAATATCGGGCAACTGCTCTTCGCACACCACCAGACGGGAAAAACGCTCCTGCCTGCGCAAATAGTCGAGAGCCTGTGACACCATTACCCGGTTTATCCACATCCTCAACGGACACTCGCCCCGATAAGTGAAGTGAGTAAAGATCTTGATGAATCCATCATGCAACACATCGTGTGCGGCATCCATATCGCCCGTATAACGGTAGCAAACCGCCAGCATTTCACGTGCATAGAGGGTATATAGTTCCTTTCGAGCAGAATCCTCTCCCGCCCGGCAACCTTCAACCAACTCTATTTCACTGTCCAATACCAAAGTTCCTTTTCAAACGCCTCATTGCGTCGTTTTTATCTATATGACGCAGCACAAGAGAAAATGCTGCGGAATAAATTCTAAAAAGAAGTTAAGAATCTGCCGTGGCATAGGAAATTCTGTTCCGTCCACTTTCTGTTATTGCCCATCACGTAACTTACGATGCTGCTTAAGGGCAACAAAAAAACACGTCAGAAACAAAGCCAAACAGAAGCCCAACAGATTCTTTCAAATGCTGCTGTAAATTAAACTTTCCCATGAACTTCCTGCCAGTTATTCCTTCTTTGAAACCCTGCTGACTGACAAGAGGTTAGTTCCTGTCTATAATCAGTCTGTTTCTTATACCTTAGAAGTCCGTTTCTTACACCTTAGGAAGTTGCTTCTTATACCTTGAAACCAGTGATCAGGAAAAGCAGTTGGCATAACCAACCCGCTATCCCCCCGCACGATTAGAGAAAGTTCAAGTTATTCAGCAGTTCATCTGCATTCACAAAAAACACAGAGACACGCCGGCACGGTGTTTCCTCCATGCAATCGGAACCCATGTACCTTCGCGTATTTCTGTGTCTGTTCTAAAAAAGTCAGCCTTCTATACAAGCCTCAACATGCCTTGAAACTCATATCTAAACCCTTGACGGAATGAGTCAAAGCCCCTACCGAAATGAAATCTACGCCACACTCGGCATAGTCGCGGAGAGTATCGAAAGTAATACCGCCGGATGATTCGGTCTCATAACGTCCACCCACCATTTCCACAGCCTTCCGTGTCAGCTCGGGTGTGAAGTTATCAAACATAATGCGGTCTATTCCTCCTATGTTGAGCACTTGCTGAAGTTCGTCAAGATTACGCACCTCTATTTCAATCTTCAGATTCTTGCCTTTTTCTTTGCAATATTCTTTAGCACGTGTAATCGCTTTATCAATGCCTCCGGCAAAGTCCACATGATTATCCTTCAGCAGAATCATATCAAAAAGACCGATACGGTGGTTCACTCCCCCACCAATCTTCACTGCCATCTTTTCGAGGATACGCATGCCGGGAGTAGTCTTTCGGGTGTCGAGCACACGGGTATGAGTACCCTTCAGCTGTTCGGCATACTTGTGAGTCATCGTAGCAATGCCACTCATCCGTTGGAGGATGTTCAGCATCAGACGTTCCGTCTGAAGCAGCGACTGTACCTTTCCTTCCACCACCATAGGAACGTCTCCCGGCTTCACCTCCGCACCATCGTTGATGAAGACCTCTACCTTCAGCGTGGGATCAAAGCGCCGGAAAACTTCTTTGGCCACTTCAATGCCAGCCAAGATACCCGCTTCCTTAATAAGCAGTTTCGACTTTCCCATAGCTGTAGACGGAATACACGAAAGAGTGGTATGGTCGCCATCGCCTATATCTTCTGCAAATGACAGATCTATCAGCCTGTCAATCAATTCTTGTTCTTTAGTCATTGTTCTGTCTTATCTATTCTTATTTGATGAATGTAATACTTGTTCTGCACGCGCCGAAAGAAACAGTTCACCCGGTAGTTTCCTGTCACTGTCTTCAACGTTCCCACAATAAAGCTCGACTCTCCGCGCTTGCCTTGGTGGTTTACATCGAATCCTTTCACCTGCTTACCTTCGAAGAAAGAAGCCAGCGTTCCCTGTGCCAGAGCCTTGTCTGCACTGGTTGTCTCATTCTGAATGATTAAGTCTACTTTTTCACCCAGATACCTGTCCAGCTCTTGGGGATTGCCTTTTTTAAAGGCTACAATTACGCCCACGGGCACGTCTTGAGCCAAAGCCAAAGCCAGCCACACAAAGAGACCGGTCAAAAACAAAAGTATCCGCTTTCTCATGTCTCTAAGCTTTAATGATAGGCAAAGGTACACAATTCCTGCAAAAAACAAGATAAAACGGACAGAAAATGAATCTCACAATACACTAAAGGCAGAAAAAGCTTTCCTATAGCCCAGAAAAAACGGACAATCTGAACAATCTGCGCACAAGCCAAAGTTTTTCTTCGGGCAAGAAGATGGTTTCCCCAACTTTTTTCGTTACCTTTGTAGCAATGACGTACAACATTCAACATATCCCCGACATGCAGCGTTTCAGTCTTGTGCTTGATGGTGAAACCGCTTACCTATCCTATCGCCTCACACCCGATAGCGCACTTGACATCCGCCATACCCTTGTCCCCCCACCCCTCGAAGGAAAAGGGATAGCCTCAGCTTTGGTAAAAGCAGCTTATGACTATGCTCTCGCCCAAGGGCTCACCCCCATGGCCACTTGTTCCTATGCCGTACGGTGGCTTCAACGGCATCCGGAATACCAAGGCGTCATAGGCCCCGACTATAAGGAAGAAGGAACCTGTTCCCTATAAAACAAGGAGTTAAGCCCATAGCCGGAAAGCGGGATACCGATATACTATCCCCCTCACACTTCCAACTATCAGCCTAACTCCTTAGCTTCGGAAAGGTTATTCCTGTCAGAAATCCTCTCCCAAAAATCTTAAGCGGGAACGCAAGCGGATGATTTCACGCTGCATCTCGCCTATCCTTTCCAGCAAATGATGAATGGCATCAATGCCCTCCATATTGATGGAGAGGTCGTAATACATACGGCTGTAACGCTCCACATCCGGTAATTGCGAGAAAAGCAGGCAACGCTCCCCTCCTTCCGTCTGAATATCTATCAGACCTCCCTCTTGCAACAGGTCGATAAACGAGGGTTCTATGTGGCATTTGTCACAATAATCACTGATTATAATCAAATCGTCTTGCATAGCATACCATTTTTATCAGTTCATACTTCTCATTTGCTGCAACAAATCTTTCTGCTGGTCTGTCAGGTGTTCGGGCAGATGCACCTGGCAGGTCACAATCAAATCGCCAGCCAGACCTTCCTGCTTATATACAGGGAAGCCCTTCCCCTTCAGACGTACCTTGGTGCCAGGTTGCGTACCGGGTTTTACCTTCAGCTTCACCTGACCATCCAACGTGTTGACCAACTGTTCTCCACCTAATAAGGCTGTATAGAGGTCAATACTTACCTCCTCGTACAAATCATCCCCCAGACGCCTGAAAACCGGATCGTCTTCAATGACAAACGTGATATATAAATCACCGGCCGGTCCGCCGTTCACTCCTGCTGCGCCATATCCTTTCAACTTGATGACTTGCCCATTGGACACACCAGCCGGAATAGTAATACGCACTTGCTTACCGTTGACATTCAATACCTCCTTGTGTGTCTGTGCCGCATCACGCAGCGTCAAATGGAGTTCAGATTGGTAATCCTGTCCACGAAAGCCTCCCCGTGACCCGGCACTCCGTGTTCTGGCCCTATGACCAAACAGCTCTTCAAAGAAATCGGAAAATCCGTCGGCACCATGCCCCGTAAATTCCTGTCCATCCGACGAATACCAATAGGTTCCATTACCGTCAGTATGGAATCCCTGACCACCACTAAAGCCGCCGAAACCTCCAAAACCTCCCGCTTGTTGTGCTTTCTTCTGCGCTTCAAACTCATCAGCATGTTTCCAATGCTCGCCGTACTCATCGTATTTCTTACGCTTCTCGGGATCACTCAAAACTTCATTGGCTTCGTTAATGGCCTGAAACTTTTCCTTGGCCGAAGGAGCATCCGGATTCAAATCAGGATGATACTTGCGTGCCAACTTACGGAACGCTTTCTTGATGTCGTCCTGAGATGCCGTTTTGTCCACTCCAAGAACTTTGTAATAATCAATATAAGCCATAATTCATCCTTTCTTTTTATAAAAAAGAAGAGCAAATAATACACCAATCTATATACCAATCGGTTAAAATAGTTAAATCTGGCAAATCCACAAGAAGGTGTAGCCTCTCTCCACCACCAGTCTTGCTAACCGACATCAATCTGCCATACAAGTTCTTATCTCTGCCACCAATTCCTCCACATCCTGCTCGGTAGTATCAAACGAAGTCACCAAACGGATTTCGTTGGCCGCCTCATTCCAGAAATAAAAGAAATACTTCTGAAGTAAACGGTTGATAACCGGACGCGGAAGCGTAAGGAACAACTGATTACTCTCCATTTTCTGCGTGAAGCGCACACCTGGCACTTTCTGCAATTCAGCATAAAGCCGACGCGCCAATGCATTGGCATGAGAGGCATTCTTACGCCACAAGTCATCTGTCAGATAAGCGGTAAACTGACATGACAGGAAACGGAGCTTCGAAGCCAATTGTGCCGATTGCTTGCGCACAAAACGAGCCTTACTCTTCAGCGCAGGATGGAAAATCACCACACACTCTCCCATCATCAAGCCATTCTTAGTGCCGCCGAAGCTCAGAATATCCACTCCGCAATCGGTTGTCAACTCACGGAAGCTCTTCTCTAAAGCCACACAAGCATTAGCCAGACGCGCACCGTCCATGTGCAGATACATGCCACACGCATGTACGGTATCTGCCAACGCACGAATCTCTTCCGGAGTATATACCGTCCCCAATTCCGTACATTGTGAGATATACAGCACGCCCGGCTGCGAATGATGTTGCTCGCCAAAATTGCACAGGTAAGGCCGCACCAACTCCGGTGTCAGTTTACCGTCAGGTGTTTGTATGGGTCTAATCTGACAACCTGTCATACGGACAGGTGCTCCACATTCGTCCACATAAATATGGGCTGTTTCCGCACAAAGAATAGAATGATAAGACGACGTACAAAGTTGCAAAGCCACCACATTGCTGCCCGTCCCGTTGAAAACGAACAAGGGCATACAGTCGGGTGTAAACGCTTCACGTATTTTCTGGACAGCTTCTTCTGTCCAAGGGTCATCGCCGTAACCAACTGCGTGGTCGCAGTTGGCCTTTGCCAAGGCTTCCATCACCAAAGGATGAACACCGGAATTGTTGTCTGATGCAAAACTTCTCATAAATAACAATTAAAAAAATCCTCTTCCCTGCCCTCTCTTACCATAGAGAAAAACAGCTTGAGAGTATCCCGCAAAGTAACAGAAAATTCTCCAACTTGCGAAACCTGCAGATACAAAAAAACCGCAGCATCCTTAACGGACACCACGGTCTTTTTTACTTATATGTTACAAAATCAGGGAAAAACCTCCGATTACATCATGCCTCCCATACCGGGATTCATCGGCATCTCAGGCTTCTCTTCCTTCTTCTCAACGATGACACATTCTGTGGTGAGGAACATACCGGCGATAGAAGCAGCGTTCTCCAAAGCCACACGAGTTACCTTAGCGGGATCAACCACACCGGCAGCATGCAGATTCTCATAAACATCCGTACGTGCATTGTAACCGAAGTCACCCTTGCCTTCACGAACTTTCTGAACCACTACAGCGCCTTCCTTACCTGCATTCTCCACAATCTGGCGAAGCGGCTCTTCGATGGCACGTCTGATGATTTCAATACCTGTAGTCTCATCGGCATTGTCACCCTTCAGGCCTTCCAAAGCATCGAGGGCACGGATATAAGCTACGCCACCACCCGGAACAATACCTTCTTCGATAGCAGCACGCGTTGCACGCAGAGCATCGTCTACACGGTCTTTCTTCTCCTTCATTTCCACTTCAGAAGCAGCACCTACGTAGAGCACAGCCACACCACCAGACAACTTAGCCAGACGTTCCTGCAGTTTCTCGCGGTCGTAGTCAGACTTCGTGGCAGCAATCTGAGTCTTGATTTGCTCACAACGCTCCTTGATGTTTTCCTTATCGCCATTACCATTCACGATAGTTGTGTTATCCTTCGTGATAGTAACCTTTTCGGCGCTACCCAGCATTTCGATAGTAGCCTGTTCCAACTTCAGACCCTTCTCTTCGCTGATGACAACACCACCCGTCAAAACGGCGATATCTTCCAGCATCTCTTTACGACGGTCGCCGAAGCCCGGAGCCTTCACTGCACAAATCTTCAACTGACTGCGCAGGCGGTTTACAACCAATGTTGTCAAAGCTTCGCTGTCTACGTCTTCTGCAATAACCAACAGCGGACGGCCTGTCTGAACAGCAGGTTCCAAGATAGGCAAGAAATCCTTCAGGTTAGAAATCTTCTTATCATAAATCAGGATGTACGGATTTTCCATCACGCACTCCATCTTTTCCGTGTTCGTTACGAAGTAAGCCGACAGATAACCACGGTCGAACTGCATACCTTCTACCACGCCGATAGTCGTATCGGTTCCCTTAGCCTCTTCAATAGTGATAACACCATCCTTCGAAACCTTGCGCATAGCATCGGCAATCAGCTTACCAATCAACGGATCGTTATTAGCCGAAACAGTACCTACCTGCTCAATCTTATCATAATTGTCTCCTACCGTCTCGGCCTGAGACTTGATGGATTCTACCACCTTAGCGACAGCCTTATCAATACCTCTCTTGATGTCGATAGGGCTTGCACCGGCTGTAACATTCTTCAAGCCTTCAGCTACAATAGCCTGAGCCAATACGGTAGCAGTCGTCGTACCATCACCGGCATCATCACCAGTCTTGCTGGCAACCTCTTTCACGAGTTGCGCACCCGTATTCTGATATGCGTCAGCCAACTCTACTTCTTTGGCCACCGTTACACCATCTTTAGTGATGTGGGGAGCACCGAATTTCTTCTCAATGATGACATTACGTCCTTTCGGGCCCAATGTTACCTTTACAGCGTTAGCCAATGTATCGATACCCTTCTTCAATTGGTCACGGGCATCTATGTTAAACAAAATTTCTTTTGCCATGATTTCTTATTTTTTAGTTTTACAGATTAAATGTTTTTGGAAGTTGTGCTCACGCAAGTTTCCCCGCCTTCGCCTTCCTTTCTCAATTTTTTATCCTAATATAGCGAGGACATCGCTCTGGCGCATGATGAGGTATTTGGTTCCATCCAGTTCCAATTCCGTACCAGCATATTTGCCATACAGCACTTGGTCACCTACTTTCAGTACCATTTCTTCATCTTTCGTACCGTTTCCGGCTGCTACCACTTCGCCTCTCAGAGGCTTTTCTTTTGCCGTATCGGGGATAATGATTCCACCCACTGTCTTTTCTTCTGCAGGTGCAGGGAGTATCACCACTCTGTCTGCCAAAGGTTTAATGTTCATAATCATTACGTTTTTATATGTTATACAATTTATATGTTCGCTATTAATACTCATCATATTAATACACTTGTCAAACGCAAGCGCTGAATCCCTTGCCAAAAGTGTGCCAAACACAAAAACGTGACAAGACGAGGCTATATTCTGCCAAAACGACAGAAGCACATGACTTTTTGTATGCGCAGCCACATGGCTCACGGCAAAACTGTAATAAAACCGCGGAAACAGGCAGGCAAGTAATTGAAGTTTAGAATCCGGGTAGCCTGCCATACTGCGCTTGGCATGATGATATCTGGTATTACACTGTAAAACAACCACTTGCTTCTTATATATAACAAGGCAGCTCCTTATAGTTTGGAAGCCAGCTCCTTATAGCTTGGAAAAATATTCCTTATCGCTTAAGAATTGCTTCCTATGAGAGCAACATCGCCGGCCTTATAGTCCGATACTCTTTCACCAACAAATTGTTTGCCGCTTCCCCACGTAAACAGCATGATTTCAAACTCTACATGCCTATGCAGAGGAAGCACAAAACGCGGATAGGAAATATGACTGCACAAAGTCGCTCTGTCATGAATAATCTGCCACTCTAACACTAACATTTCGCATTCTTTTAGTTTGGCTGCAAATATAATAGACGATATGGCAAATATAGTGAAACGCTATTTCTTTTTTTACTCCTATCTTTGCAACATCGAATGAAAGGGAATAGACGGTAAGCTTATTAGCGGCACCTTCTCCCCCTTGTCTTGGTCCCTTTGGGAAGACGAAAGTTGAATCAGTAAAACCGCAGGCAGTTGTCGGAAATGTCAAGTCATGAGACGGAAACAGTCTAACGACTCCGCACAAAACCCATTATAATTATGTACACATACAAACAAATCGGCAACAAATATGTTGTCTCCATCCAGAACCACAAAGAAATAGTGAAAGCGCTGACTGTCTTTTGTGAAGAGAAAAATATTAAGTCGGGGGCCATTTATGGTATTGGAGCTATCGATGAACTGACTCTCAGATTCTTTCACCCTGAGACCAAAAAGTATGTAGACCAAGTTTTCCATGAACAAATGGAGATAGCCAATCTAACAGGCAACATCTCTACCTTGAACGGGAAAGTGTATTTGCACTTGCACATAACCGTAGGTCGCAGTGACTATTCCGCATTAGCCGGACACTTGCTCTCCGCAACTTTGAACGGAGCGGGAGAATTCATAGTCGAAGATTTCACAGATACCGTCGTGCGTGTCTATGATCCTTCCATAGGACTCAATTGTTACAAACTGGATGAATAAAGATGAGCATGAAGTTTTGGGTCGCAATATTATTATCAGCAGTCTTCTACGCACAAAGTTGCAGTGCTTCTCAAGTAAAAGCCCAAAAGGAAACAAAAGCAAACACCGTAGAAGAGGAATACGTGGAAATCTCATTTAATTTCCTACGCGGAGGCATCGCTTCCAGTCAGTATGCCATCTGGATAGAAGACAAAAACGGCAAACTGATACGGACAATTTACGCCACCCCTTTCACGGTTAAAGGCGGTTATGCCTATCGGAAAGAAGCCATACCGACATGGGTCAGTAAAGCCAAACCGAAAGAGATGTCAGCTGCCCAAATTGATGCCGTGACAGGAGCCACTCCACACAACGGAACATTGAACTACATTTGGGATGGCACAGATGACAAACACAGACAAGTAGCGGATGGCATCTATACCATTTATATTGAAGGCACATTGTATTGGAACAGCCGGGTAACCTGTTTGGGTAAAGTAGATTGGGGGAACCAGAAGCAGTCATCCATTCCCGTAACTACTTATTATCATGACTCTTCCCCCAAGAATAAGAACATGATAACGGAAGTAAAAATGACCTACGTGGTGGCGAAGTAAAAAGAAGAAACGCCCGTTAAATGAGCACAAAAGAAAGGGGAAATGAAAGGGTGAATACTTTAAAACAGTAAGAAGGTGTGTCAAAAGCACACCTTGCACTAAACGTGAGAATTTACATCTGCTGATTCCTTTTCCTAAAATCAGTTGGACTAACACCCTTATATTTACGGAACAATCGGTTCAAATGGCTCTCATCGGTAAATCCAAGTTCCTCTACGATTTCATTGATTCGCATATCGGTATGCAGAAGTCGGTTTTCTACCATCTTCATTTTATAATTCAAAATATATTGTTGCATGGTTTCATTGGTTTGCTTCTTAAAATATCTCCCTAAATAGTTGGAGGAAATACCAAAATGCTGACTGATGGCTTTTGCCTTAATCTTATCGGGATGATAGATATTGGATTGGATATATTGCAGAATGTTCAATGACATTTCGGTTGAGTTTTCATCCAGCTTTTCCGGCAGGAACATGGCTACATTGCGGGCAACTACGATAATGATGGTATTGATTAGCTGCGTGATGATTTCCGTACTGTACAAATGTTTGTTCGTATATTCACGTATAATGGCTTCTATCATAGGTTTCACCAGTAATTTATCTGTTATGTTCCGCAAGATACAGCCCGGCTGATGATTAGCGTGTTGAAGGATAAACTCCAAACGTTGAATATTGTCTGCGCCAAATACTGCCGAATGTATGTATATGTCATTGAATTTAATATAGACGAATTTCGTCTTGGTGTGTACGTCAAACGCATGTATATCTCCCGGCGTAATCATAAATAAGTGCCCATCATGGTAAGGGAACTTGTGATTGTTTATCCACTGAATACCCGTGCCTGTCAAGATATAAACCAACTCAAAAAAAGTATGGTCGTGTTCCTTCAATGTGGATTCGTCCAACTCACTGAATAATATTTCAAATGGCTGGTGCAGATTTTCTCTTTTCATACGAAAGCTGTTTGAACGCAAAGATACAGATAAAAAGAAAAATAATACAGGAAAATCATGCGGAATATGTATAATTTTGCCTCAGATATTAAAAGCAATGAGTATGAACGATGAATTAAAAAAATGTTTGTCCGGAGAATGGTACGATTGCCATGCCCCTATCTTTATTGAGTTTAAGAGAAAGACTCACAGGTTATTGTTGAAATATAACGCACTGCCCTACGAAAGCAGGGAAGAAAGGCGGGCTGTTCTAAAAGAAATGCTCGGAAGCATCGGCGAGAAAGTTTCCGTCGGCAATCCTTTTGTGTGTGATTATGGCTGTAATATCCATATTGGCAACAATGTCAGCATCAACACAGGATGTACATTGGTGGATTGCAATAAAATCAGCATTGGAAATAATGTTTTGATTGCCCCCAACGTACAAATCTATACAGCAACGCATCCCATAGAATTGAACGAACGTCTGACGCCCGTAGAAACGCCTGATGGAATCGAATATGTTCGGCATACCTACGCTTTACCTGTCACCATTGAGGATGGGTGTTGGATTGGTGGAGGTGTCATCATCTTGCCGGGTGTTACTATCGGCAAGGGAAGCGTAATAGGTGCAGGAAGTGTTGTAACTAAATCTATTCCTGAAAACAGTTTGGCAGTAGGAAATCCTTGTAAAGTTATTCGTAAAATCAATCTTCCCCATGAGTAAAATTAAATTAGTAGCTTTTGATTTGGACGGTACCATTGGTGATACCATCCCCTTATGCATACGGGCTTTCAAAAAAGCTGTAACACCTTATATCGGACACGAATTGTCGGATGACGATGTGATACAGACCTTCGGCTTAAACGAGCAAGGAATGATAGGGAGTATTATAGATACTCCACACAAAGAACGTGCATTAGAAGATTTCTATACAATCTATAAAAATCTGCATGAACAGATGTGTCCCCGACCATTTCCCGGAATACGGGAACTGATAACCGACTTGAAACAAAGCGGTATTATCGTGGCACTTATAACGGGGAAAGGGTCAAAGAGCTGCGACATCACTTTACAGCAATTTGATATGAACACTTTGTTTGACAAAATCCTGACCGGCAGTGCCGAGAGAAACATAAAAGCGGATTCGTTGAAATGGTTACTGCAAAGCTATCATTTATCCGCCTATGAAGTGGTATACATCGGAGATACCATTGCTGATATTATGGCATGTAAAACAATCGGAGTAGATTGTCTTTCTGCCGCATGGGGAGTATCTGAAATGGCTGCACAAGATTTAGTAAGGCATAATAAGAATGTTTTTTACGATATACCGTCCCTCCACAACTACCTTCTACCCCAATAAGTCCGACTTTCTGATAAGCCACCTGTAACAGAATATGATGAAAGAGAAAATAAACAAATTATTGGCACAAATAGATTTAGAGATTGATGAAATCGACCTCTACGGCTATGATATTATTGAAACATCTCTTTCAATGGTACATCGTTTACAGAATATTCTAATTGATTTGAAGAACCAGTTACAAACTTATGTATTTGCATCAAAAGAAGAAATATCCTTTTTCAAGAATCAAAAACCTGGAATATAGCACGTTTGGTCGCCGTCAGAAGAAACATCGTGACAAACCAGTCAAGCACGGGCAGGTTGCTTCCCTGCATCACCGTGCCGGAACGGAGCGTGGTCTCATGCCCGCAACGGATGCAGAAAGGCCATGCTCCTCACGGAAGCGGCGCAGGTTTTCCACGCAGGATTCCTCGTCCGGATAGACTTCGGAAAAATTCAAAAGAGTCAACTCTTTCAAATCCGTCTATATTATGCCAAAACATCAATAAAATAACTAATTTTACATTCGGATAGAGGCAACTCTTCCCAAGACATAAGAAAAAAGAAGCGTTATGCTCATCTTGTAGTTTGTGAATGTAGGAAATTCAGAAACCGATGCAAGAGATAGCATAGTGGTTCTCATGCATATAGCGTGAGCTACTATTGTCACATCTGCATCAAAGGTTTCCTACGACCTACAAACTAAAACGCGGCGTTGCAGTCCACGCTTCTGCATTTAATAATCCGCTCTGTTGGGCTGAGGAGCAAAACAAACAATGAATATGAGCAACGATATTCTTTTACGATTGAGAGAATTCCATCCGGCTGATGCAAATATTATTGCCGGATGGCTGAAAAACGAGTATCAAATGCGTCAATGGTGTGCCGACAGGTATTCGCGTTACCCTGTCACGGCAGATGATATTAACTCACATCATGACAAATACATAGACGGACATTCATCAATTGCTCTTACTATGGTTGATGCTGCGGAAGTCATTGGTTATATAACACTCAGAAAGCCAACCCCTGAAAATTCAGAATGGCGACTTGGATTCGTAATAGTTGATGATGAAAAGCGAGGTCTCGGTCTGGGCAAAAAGCTTGTCGGTATGGCTATTGATTATGCCCACAAAGAATTAGGCGCAACTAAAGTATCGCTTGGTGTATTTGAAAATAATCCATCTGCAATACATTGTTATGAAGCCGTGGGATTCAAGCAAGTTCAAAGAGAAAAGACAGAAAGCTACACTTGCCTCGGTGAGATTTGGAATTGCATAGAAATGGAGCTTTTCGAATCTCAGATTCAACGGTCATGCACCAAGGGCTGATTTTAGGAATTGGGGAAATAATAAAACACCCGACTTTACATTCTCGGATGTAAAATCGGGCGTTTATTTTTCAATTTGCTGATTTCCAGCGTTTATTGCGGAGAGAGAGGGATTCGAACCCCCGGTACCTCTCGGTACGGCGGTTTTCAAGACCGCTGTAATCGACCACTCTACCATCTCTCCTTTGTCTCCAAAAGAGTTGTACTCCTTAAAAGCGCTGCAAAGGTACAACTTCTTTTTAATTCTGCAAAATTATTGCTTAGTTTTTCCTGAAATAATTGTATTTTTGCACCCATGATATACCCACATAACTTTGAGCCTAAAATAGGCTTTGAACAAATCAGACTGATACTGAAGGAAAAATGCCTCAGTACACTCGGTGAAGAAAGAGTAACCGATATGGCTTTCTCTAACCAATTTCAGGAGATAGAAGAACGCTTGGAGCAGACAGAGGAGTTCGTACGTATCTTGCAAGAAGCGGACAACTTCCCGGCACAATATTTTTTTGATGTACGACCTTCGATAAAAAGAATCAGAATAGAAGGTATGTATTTAGACGAACAGGAATTGTTCGATTTACGCCGCTCCTTGGAAACTATCCGAGACATTGTACGTTTTCTTCTGAAAGAAGATGAGGAACAAGATTCGAGCAATCCTTACCCTGCTTTACGACGACTGGCAGAGGATATTCTGACCTTTCCGCAGCTTATTACACGCATCAACAATATACTTTCTCCTTATGGCAAGATAAAAGACAATGCTTCGCCCGAGTTGGCACGCATCCGACGCGAACTGAGCAGCACAATGGGAAGTATCTCAAGAACACTCAATAGCATCTTACGCAATGCCCAATCAGAAGGTGTGGTTGATAAAGATGCTACACCTGCTATGCGTGACGGAAGACTGGTAATCCCTGTTGCGCCGGCTCTAAAACGAAAAATCAAAGGAATTGTCCATGATGAATCTGCCAGCGGAAAAACCGTATTCATCGAACCCGCCGAGGTTGTGGAAGCCAATAACCGCATCCGCGAACTGGAAAGCGATGAACGAAGGGAAATCATACGTATACTCACGGTTTTCTCTGATGAGTTGAGGCCTTCTATTCCAGATATTCTCCTTTCTTATGAATTTCTGGCTGAAATAGATTTCATCCGGGCAAAAGCACTCTTTGCAGAAGAGACACACGCATTAAAGCCCGATTTGGCAGATAAACAGGTTATAGATTGGGCAACAGCCATTCATCCACTCCTGCAAATGTCATTGGCTAAACATGGAAAAAAGGTTGTTCCGTTAGACATTACACTGAACGGGCAACAGCGTATCCTCATCATTTCCGGACCTAATGCCGGGGGCAAATCAGTTTGCCTGAAAACTGTAGGCTTATTGCAATACATGCTTCAATGCGGATTGCTCATACCTGTGCATGAAAGCAGCCATGCCGGCATATTTGATAGCATCTTTATCGACATCGGCGATGAACAATCTATCGAAGACGACCTCAGTACCTACTCCTCACACTTGACCAACATGAAGATAATGATGAAGCATTGCAACGAACGGAGCTTGATATTGATAGACGAGTTTGGTGGAGGTACGGAACCACAGATTGGCGGGGCCATTGCAGAAGCTGTACTGAAACGATTCAACCAAAAAGGAGCGTTTGGCGTCATCACCACACACTATCAAAACCTGAAACATTTTGCCGAAGATCATGAGGGAGTGATAAACGGAGCCATGCTTTACGACCGACACCAAATGCAAGCTCTCTTTCAGCTACAGATAGGAAACCCCGGAAGTTCTTTTGCCGTTGAGATTGCACGCAAGATAGGATTGCCCGAAGAGGTTATTGCCGATGCCTCACAAATAGTGGGCAGCGAATACATTAATGCAGACAAATATCTGCAAGACATCGTACGCGACAAGCGATACTGGGAAAACAAGAGGCAATCTATCCGCCAACGCGAAAAACAAATGGAAGAAACCATTGCCCGCTATCAAAAGGAAATGGAGGACTTGCAAGCATCGCGCAAGGAAATCATACGAAAGGCTAAAGAAGAAGCCGATCATCTGCTGCAAGAGGCCAACGCGCGTATCGAGAATACTATACGTAGCATCAAAGAAGCACAAGCAGAAAAAGAAAGAACCCGTCAGGCACGCCAGGAATTAACAGACTTCCGCCAATCCATCGAAGAAACAGGTAACCGTGAGGAAGAAGAAAGAATAGCCCGCAAGATGGAAAAACTGCGCGAAAAACAAAATCGCAAGAAGTCGAAGAAAAGTCCTGTTCTTTCCGAAGCAGAGGTAGCGCAAAGGAAAGCACAAGAAGAGGCTAAACGGCGTGCAGGCATCGTACCAGGAAGCGTCGTCAAAATGAAAGGACAAACGGTAGCAGGAGAAGTGTTGGAAATAAACGGGAAAAACGTTACCGTAGCATTCGGGAATTTGAAAACCACCGTGCATATCGACCGTCTGGAACCGACCAATGCCTTGCCCAAACAAAATGAGCTATCTACTAAAAGCACCTTTATCAGCACGCAAACGCAAGACAGCATGCATGAAAAGAAATTGCACTTCAAACAAGACATCGATGTGCGTGGAATGAGAGGGGATGAGGCTCTTCAAGCCGTCACTTACTTTATCGACGATGCCATCTTGGTGGGAGTACCTCGCGTACGCATCCTGCACGGCACCGGCACTGGCATCTTGCGTACACTTATCCGCCAATACCTACAGACAGTACCTGGCGTACGCAACTTTGCCGACGAACATGTGCAATTCGGAGGAGCAGGTATCACCGTGGTAAACTTACAATAGGAAACTGGAAATAATATGTCAAGAACAGCCCATACATTTTACAGTTCTTCCCCATCAGCCACAAAAGTTATACCTGGATGATTACCGCTGACAAACGATTAACTATTAAAATCAGAGGAAAATATATAATTAGAAATACTTTATAAACATCTTACAACCATGAAGTCAATCAAAGAAATCTACCGCATCGGTACCGGCCCATCCAGCAGTCATACGATGGGCCCGCGCAAAGCCGCACAAATCTTTCTGGGACGCCATCCGGAAGCCGCTTCGTTTCGCGTTACCCTCTACGGAAGCCTGGCTGCCACTGGCAAAGGACACATGACAAACACCGCCATCATCGAGACTCTGCAACCCGTTGCCCCGGTGGAAATCATTTGGGAACCGAAAATCTTCCTTTCATTCCATCCCAACGGCATGAAATTCGAGTCGCTGAACAAAGACAACCAACCCACTGACTCGTGGACTGTTTTCAGCATAGGTGGAGGTGCCTTGGCCGAAGAACACGATGGAGAAAACTCTATCAACACTCCGGAAGTATATGAAATGAAGCACATGACAGAAATCCTGCAATGGTGCGAACGGACCGGCAAAAACTATTGGGAATATGTGAAAGAATGTGAGGACAGCGACATCTGGGATTATCTGTATGAAGTATGGAAGACCATGCAAGAAGCCGTGAAACGTGGCTTGGATGCCGAAGGTGTTTTACCCGGTCCACTTAACCTGCGGCGCAAGGCCTCCATGTACTATATCAAGGCCTGCGGCTACAAACAATCCCTGCAATCGCGCGGCTTGGTCTTCTCCTATGCATTGGCAGTCAGCGAAGAAAATGCATCGGGCGGGGTCATAGTTACAGCTCCAACCTGCGGTTCGTGTGGAGTAATGCCCGCCGTACTTTACCATTTGGCCAAAAGTCGTGACTTTAGCGACACGCGTATTTTGCGGGCCTTGGCCACATCAGGGCTTATCGGCAATATTGTAAAGACCAACGCTTCCATATCGGGCGCCGAAGCCGGATGCCAAGCCGAAGTAGGTGTTGCCTGTTCTATGGCTTCAGCCGCTGCCAACCAACTGTTCGGAGGCACGCCTTCACAAATAGAATACGCTGCCGAAATGGGATTGGAACATCACCTGGGCATGACATGCGACCCCGTATGCGGTTTGGTGCAGATTCCTTGTATCGAACGCAATGCCTATGCTGCCGCACGTGCCCTTGATGCCAACCTCTATGCATCTTTCACCGATGGCATGCACCGTGTGTCTTTCGACAAAGTCATCGAAGTTATGAAAGAAACAGGCAACGACCTGCCTTCGCTCTATAAGGAGACTGGAGAAGGAGGCCTTGCCAAAGATTACCACCCGATGTAAAGGTCAGTCATCTATGTCGATAATCTCCCCTTTCTGATTAAAGGTCAAAGACCAATCGTTGTTCAAATCTACTTCAACTTCCCGGCGTTTGCGTTCGATTTTAGTAACAAAAGCGCCGGGATAGTTTGTTTTTACATACTCTGCCACATACGAAGGGATTACTTCTTGGGGGACAGCGGCGTTGTCACAATCTATTTCCAGCCACTCGCCGTCGCCATTAAAGTCTATTTCTGTGCGGTCGGTCAGAAGCACTTCGTACTTCTTGGTTTGAAACAGTTCACTTTCAATCTTAATATGCGAAATCTGGGCTTCTACAAAATAAGTGCTGATAAAAGTGCGTGCAGCAGCCGGCAACTTTTTTGCATCGTGTGTGATGATATCTCCTGCTAAAGTATAGGGGACAAACATAACCATCAGCAACAAGACAGACAAAATCTTTTTCATACTTTTTCCTTGTTTAAGTGTTTAATTTATATCCGGCACAAAGAACCGCATCAAATTTGGAAGCTTTTTGGATTTGCCTATTTCCGGACTATATTTTTTATTTTTTAACCAAACAGAAGCAATGCATCCCTTCTTCCCACCGATAACTCAAATCCAAAGATACGGATCGGGCAATAGTCTGGGCGATAGCAAGCCCCAGCCCGTTGGAGTCTTTCTTTCCTTTCACCGGATGATAAAAACGCTGAAACAGTTTCCCACCATCTAAAGGAGCATCCCCTGAGTTTTTAATCTGCAAAGAATCCGGCGTAGTAATAATCTGCAGTTCGCCTTTCTCTACGTTATGCAGCAGGGAGTTTTTCACCAGATTGGAAAGCATAATCTGCGCCAAAGAATGATTGCAGTGGATTATAAAAGGAGCCTCCCCCCGCTGACGCGACAGACGCACTTGTTTGTGCTCATATATGTCCATCAAATCCGGCAGGATTCCATCCAGAATATCATCTACCGACACATCTTCCATTTCTGTAAACTGACCGTTTTCGATGCGGGAAAGGAGCAGCAATGAACGGTTTAATTTCACGGCCCGGTTCAACGTGGCATAGATAGCATCCAGTTCTTTCATCTGCTGTTCGGTCATCGTTTCGCTCTCAGCCAGAAGCTCCACCTTTCCCCGGACAATAGCCAAGGGGGTCTGCAGTTCATGCGAAGCATTTTCTATAAACTGTTTTTGCTCTTCGTATGCCTTGTAGCTCCTTCCTGCCATACTTACGGCCGCATCGCTCAACTGGCGGAATTCACGTATCTGTGTCGGATTGTCCAATGGAGGTACTGCCTTGCCCGGCTGGATGTGCCGAATCCAATTCAATAGCTTGTGCAAAGGACGGAAAACTCCTTTCAGCACCCACCGGATACCGATGGAAGTACATACCACAAGCAAAATAAAAAGACCGCTCAGATACCAAAGCATGGCAATGCGCAAATCGTCACGCTCCATCGTAGAAATCATCAGTGTCAACTCATAAAACTGGCCGTCTGCCATACGAAAAACTGTCTTCATGGCGCGCACCGGTTCATACTCGTCTTCTATCTCCACATAAATAGACGAATCATAAAACACTTCCCGGTAATCCAACGCCTCAGCTTCGCTAATGGGGCGGAAACTATACACAGACATCAGGTTGCCCTTCGTATTCAACAGAGAAGGATCGCGCAACACTTCTTTTATCAGCAGATAGGCATAATTCTCCAGCGTGTCGTCTGTCTCATCCACCACTTCTTCCACTATGGCATAATAGAACAAGACCCCCCACCCTGCCATCAGCAGAAAGAGCAATATGGACAGCTTGCGATAGGTATAATGCAGGAGTCTCATACTTCAGACAATTTGTAACCAAATCCGTAAACCGCTTTCAGCTCTACGGTAGCTCCGGCCAGCTTCAGTTTCTTACGTAGATTCTTTACCTGAGAATAAATAAAGTCCAGAGAATCGGCCTGGTCAATATTATCTCCCCATACAGATTCTGCCAGGCTCATCTTATTGATGACGCGATTAGGATTGACTACAAAATAATAGAGCAGGTCATATTCCTTACGGTTCAATTGCAAGGGAGCCCCCTCTACCTGCACCAGGTGCTTGTCCGGATCCAGCGTCAGGTTGCCCAACGACACAGTCAGGTCTCCCTGGGCTACCCGACGTCTTATCAATGATTTTACCCGGGCATTCAATTCGGCCAAGTGGAAAGGTTTTGTCAGATAATCATCGGCTCCCAGTTCCAGGCCGTCCACTTTGTCGTCCAGCGAGTCTTTGGCAGAAATGATAAGCACGCTGTCATTGCGACGCAGACGTTTCAGTTCGCGCAACAAATCCAGCCCGCTTCCTCCCGGCAACATAATGTCCAGCAAGATGCAGTCATAGTCATAATCGTTGATTTTGTCCAGCGCCGAAAAAAAATCGGATGCGGTTTCAACAGTAAACTTTTCCTTTTGGAGAGAGGTGCGGATGGTTTCACGCAAATCCTGCTCATCTTCTACTACTAATATCTTCATGGCTGCAAAGTAAACGGATAAAACTGGAAAAATATTGGAATCAGCTATTTATCGTTTCTCGTACCGGTCTCCGGCCTCATCGCCCAAATCATCCAAAAGCTCAGCTTTTTCTATCGACACTTGCCCGCTGGCAGAGACCAACAGGTGGATGGGGACATACAGGTCGGATTCCGGATAACTCACACTGGCCGCAAAACGAGCCTTCCCATCCACCACCGTGTCATAAACGATACCTTCCAAAATGGCAGACTTCAAAAAACGGTCGTTCAGCAACGAAGCAAAACTGCTTTTGGTAAACGAA
This sequence comes from Mediterranea sp. An20, assembly GCF_002160055.1. GTDB lineage: Bacteria > Bacteroidota > Bacteroidia > Bacteroidales > Bacteroidaceae > Bacteroides > Bacteroides avicola. The sequence goes on along the minus strand of NZ_NFJV01000013.1, from coordinate 20,428 downwards.
CGGTTTAACAGGATTTTACCCTCGCTGGTCACACGCAACGTAATGCTGTTATCAACGAATTCATCTCCTTGCTCGTTCTTGACTTTGGGCATAGTCTCGTCAGGAGAACGGAATATACGGGCTTCATAATCTTTTCCCTGAAGCTGGAAACTGGTTGTCACATCAGACAAAGGCATACGCACGGCCACATTCTTTTCGCTGTCATTTTTAGCTACCACATGAACCGCATCGTCAGACGCTTCCTCATCCGTCTGATGCTGTGAACATGAAATAAACAATATGGCGGCGAACAACAAACCGCCTGCATTTAATAAAGTCAATACTTTCATTGTATATCGCTATGAAATCCGGAGCAAAGGAACGAAAAGGAGCGGACATATACAAGCTTCAAACACAGAAAAGTACCAGCCACCATTCCTTTCCCAAGCACTTTTACTCAGGATGGCGCAGATATCCTCCCGGCATCTGGCAGCATAGTGTGACTCAATATTTTCGTCTGCCATATCGGCTGTTTGCTTCTTACATATTGGCAATCCGCTTCTTATACCTTAGCAATTTGCTTCTCATATATAAGAGGTTTACCCACAAAGGGTAGAAATCTGCCGTTCGGTAATCAAAGCCGGAACGTCCAAGAAATACGATGCCGAAGAGCGAACGCTGCAATGACAAATTGTTTGATTTGAACAAGAAGGAGAAACTTTTTGCAAACAATCTTTCCAAGTTAAAAAATTAATGCTTACATTTGCCCACTACTAATTAAATACAAAGATTATGAGCGATAAAAGAAAAAGATTCATGCTGGAGGAAGAAGACATTCCCCGCTATTGGTATAATATACAAGCTGACATGGTAAACAAGCCCATGCCTCCGCTCAATCCGTCTACCCACCAGCCGTTGAAGCCGGAAGACCTTTATCCCATCTTCGCGGAAGAACTCTGCCGGCAGGAACTGAACCAGACAGATAAATGGATTGAAATACCTGAAGAAGTACGCGATATGTACAAGTATTACCGCAGTACCCCTCTGGTTCGTGCTTATGGACTGGAAAAAGCTCTGGGAACTCCTGCACATATCTATTTCAAAAATGAAAGTGTCAGTCCCATGGGCTCGCACAAACTGAATTCCGCCCTACCGCAAGCCTATTATTGCAAAAAAGAAGGCGTGACCAATGTAACAACTGAAACCGGTGCCGGACAATGGGGAGCAGCCTTGTCGTATGCAGCCCGACTTTTCGGACTGGAAGCTGCCGTATATCAGGTCAAAATAAGCTACGAACAGAAACCGTACCGGCGTAGCATCATGCAGACATACGGCGCACAAGTCACCCCGTCACCCTCTATGTCTACCCGCGCCGGTAAAGATATCCTGACTGCCCACCCCAACTACCAGGGCTCGCTGGGAACAGCCATCTCCGAAGCCATTGAACTGGCACGCACTACTCCCAACTGCAAATATACCCTGGGGTCCGTGCTCAGCCACGTAACACTCCACCAGACCATCATCGGCTTAGAGGCAGAAAAACAAATGGAAATGGCCGGCGAATATCCCGACATGATAATCGCCTGCTTCGGTGGAGGCTCTAACTTCGGAGGCATCGCTTTCCCTTTTATGCGTCACACCATCCTGGAAGGGAAACAAACCCGATACATAGCTGCCGAACCTGCTTCATGCCCCAAACTGACCCGCGGTAAATTCCGCTATGACTATGGAGATGAAGCCGGTTACACTCCCTTGCTTCCTATGTTCACCTTAGGACACAACTTTGCCCCTGCCAACATACATGCCGGCGGGTTGCGTTATCATGGTGCAGGTGTCATCGTATCACAACTGCTGAAAGACAAACTGATGGAAGCTGTAGATATTCAGCAACTCGAATCATTCGAAGCAGGATGTCTTTTTGCACGGGCAGAGGGCATCATACCCGCTCCGGAATCATGCCACGCCATCGCAGCTACCATACGGGAAGCCAACAAATGCAAAGAAACCGGTGAAGAGAAAGTCATTCTGTTCAACCTCTCCGGGCATGGACTGATTGATATGGCCTCGTATGACAAATATTTGGCAGGCGACCTTATGAACTACGAACTAAGCGACCAGGAAATCCAAAAGAATCTGGACGAAATAGACCAGCTATAAACGTCCTGTACCTAAAAGAACGGCTATAATGTTGTCAACTGATACAAATTGGCAGACAACATTATAGCCGATTTATCATGCAAGACGACCAGTTCTACAAAAGGGTCTACTTTTTTTGCATATAAGCCAGAGCCGCTCCTATCGCAGTGCGGTATTCGGCATAGGGAGGAACATGAAAACGTACCTGATAAAGAGATTCTATTTTGGAGAAGACTTCAGGGCATTGCGGAAGTTGAGTCAGATTGCCAATCAGCACAAAATCCTTTATTTTACTGTTGATGGCAGACAAAATAGCAGCTTGTCCGATAGTCTGCAATACCATATAAATAATTCCACAGGCAATATCAGCTTCTGATGCATCTCTATCGACTTTTCCTAATAGCGAAGCAGTGGCATTAACCGGCAAATCAGGTAAGGCCATATTGCAAATATCACCTATCAACAGATTTACATGAGTAACATCTCCATTCTGCGCAAGTTCTGCCACTTGACGAATATTACTTGTCTTCAATAAGAGACGGGCCAGTCCTTGCAGCGTACCTCCCCCAATGCCTATGCCGCCGATATGGCAGATGCTTTCGCCGTCGATACGCACCAATGAAGTCCCTGTACCCATACTGACTACTATCAAACGGTCATTGTCGGCAGCATGACGGGCTCCCAATCCATTGGCCAGAAATTCATCCGTCTTATTGGTAGGCAAACCATAAAGAGGACTGTCCACATAAGCACTTCCTACCCCCGTAAGCATGACCTGCTCTACATCAGAAAGCGCAATGCCATTGTCATAAATATATTTACCAAAAGCGCCGAACAATGAAGTGACAGGGTCGGCAGCGGTTATGAACATAGGCGACTGAATACGCCCGTTCTCAATGCCAACTATCTTCGTTGTACTGCCACCTACATCTATTCCGATAACCATTCCCATAATCTTCTACTATTTTTGCGGCAAAGGTAGGCATTTAGCATATATTACATACAGGTTTCATGAAAAAATTATAGAAACTACTCGAATACAATACACATACAACATAGAAAACGCTTCTTCATCCATAAATTGTCAGCGATTGAACAATTCGAAAGTAAACTTACAGCCTATTTCCTGGTAATCCCAATTGGCAAAGCTAGCAAAAACGCCAAAATCAAAGATGTGTGTCCCTATGCCATAACCTATCTCCAGATAAGGTTTCAGATGAGGAACAACCAGCGCATTGAAATATAAACGCTCGTTCAGTACATACTGGGTATATTTCATTAAATGCCGCATCAATAAGAAAGGAGCCTCATACATCAAATGCGCCCGGAAATACTCCCGGGAAGAGTTATACCAACGACCGTCAAGCAACTGAAAGACGCCCCCTATTTCATCGTTCCACCCGACGGGCAGGTTATGGCGGGAGAAATTGGCAAAATCTACGAAATAGAGTTCTTTCTGGTTAGTAAATTTACCCCAACCTAAACGATAATATATGTTTCGCATCAACCCTATAGGTATCTGGTGCTGATAATCAAGCTCTATACGTTCATAAGTACCTGAATTAGGCAAGACATCACCTATACCCCGCTCCCAATCGACCGATATCGTAGGATAGTTCGAATAGAGATTTACCTTGCGATCTCCGTCCATGTAATAATACTGACCGGGAGTCCACGTCAGAACGACACGGGGAGCAAAACTGTTATAAGCATGGCGGAAACGTTTTAAAACTGAAGGATCAAAAGCAGGAATCACTGGCGTATCATCGCTACCTTCATCGGGAATGTTTCCAATCGACTTGACGGCAGGTGTTTCCGGGAAGATAAATTCAAAATTAGAACGCTCAACTTCTGTACGCCGGTGGATAGACAGACCTACGTCTAAAGTCAATCCGTTCACAATCTCCCAGGTATGCCGCAAACGGAAATAGAGATCCTTAAAATAATCCAGATGAATTTTGTCAAAATTAAAAAGGCTGTCCGGCATGGCTTTCAGCTCGTCCAAAACATCACTGCTATAAATACGGTTGCCATTGCCGATATTGATATGGAAAGCAGCACGCTTCCGGGGCCAGTAACCGAAATCCGTATTCACAGACCAATAAAACTCCTTACGGGTGAAATTATAACCGATTTGAGGAACGATATGCAACAGACGATCGCCGGGAAACAGACGGTTATACTTGAACTGTTGGCGATAAGAAATGCCGTTGGAACCGCTGTAACTGATAAGAAGCGGATTGACAAGAGGAGAACAACGGATGCTTCCCAACTTGGCAAAATTAATGGTATAGTCATTAATCAGAGCATCGCCCACTTCTCCCCAGAACTGAAGGTGTTTGTTTTTAGATTTCTTTTTCTTGGACACGGAATCATTCAGGGAGAAAAAATCGGCATATAGCACTTTCTCATGAGGGGAAAGAGGAATCGGACGCAGCTTGTTAAAAGTGGCCGTATCACGCACATAAGCATTGGTATCACAACGCAAGATATAAGAAGAAGTCAAATCATAACGGCTCTTGTCTTCGTTTTGTTCATCCTGAAGCGGGAATCGGGGTGTAATCTCCTTATAATCCAGCAAAGCTGTATAATCACCGTCTATCTTATTACCCAACAACCCGAAATAGCCGTCGACATTACAGCTTACCGGCAAAAACTCATCGGCCTCTCCCACCTCCCCCATCCGGAGCAGCACCGTGGCAGCGAACCATTCTGAACGGCCGGCAAAACGCATTTCGCGAATACTCCACACATTCTCCGTCACCACAAAATAGCCTCCCACCAATTGGAAACTCTTGCTACGGGGCATAAAACGTATCTTGTATTCGCGCTGATAGTCGGGTCCCCAAACCGAATCTACCCTGAATTTATAATACTTGTGGGCATTCGGAGACAATGGTGAAATCAGCTTATCACCCAACAGGGAAGAAGAATAGACATTGATATGAAAATATTCCGGCAAACGGTGATCCATCTGCCAGAACTCCGATGTAGTGCCTGCCACCGACCTGATACGGTGATCGTAATGGTCTGGTGAAGTATAATTCAAATCGCCATAAGCTTCCATCATATACTCACGGACCCCCTTGCGCAACCGGAAAATAGAAGGCCAGAAACGCAACAGAAAATTCTGCTTGCGGATATTAATACGCCCCTTCACATAAATCTCCGCTTTATAAGCCCCCACAGCTTCTTCATACATTGGCGCGAAAAAAATGACACGCGACATCAGAGAATCAGCCATACGAGTCTCCCAGTCAGATGACGATAAGGATACCCGTTTCTTAGCGCACATACCGACCGGCAACAGAAGAATGATTAATATGTAGACGAACCGTTTCAATCTTTCTTGTTTCACAGCAAAGTGATTTAAACTTTTCCCATGAGTAAACGCCCCTTATAGGAAACCGCTCATTTTATTAGTAATCAGATGATTAATTCCTATATACAACAAGCTTGCTTCTTATATCTTAGAAGTCCGCTTCTTATACCTTTGGAATTTGCCTCCAATATGGTTGCATCATCCATCCCTGCTATAAGCAGTTGGCAAGAATTGATTCATATCAGACACAGAGGCACGAAGACATCAACTGTTTTATACCTGTCAGCCTCAGCAGGAACCTTACTCCGCAACCTTCTCCAAAGAATAGTTTCCAGCCCGCGGTGTAGCGAATCCGGCGCTTTCTACTTTTCCTGCCGCTTCTGCCCGGACAGACACGGGAAAAGCTCTGTGCCTCCGTGCCTCAGCATTTGACATAAACCCAATTCCGACAAATACTTATCACAAAATTTTAAATCACTTCCACTAATCTCAAGGAACAAATATAGGCATTATCCTTGGAATGAAGCATGTTCTCCCTATACTTTTGAACCTATTAACAAAGAAAAAATCAAAATTCATTTTTTCCCCAAACAAAAGGCACAGTGCACAAGAAACCCCAAGTTTCTTGCCCCTGTGCCTCTACAGCATTGATTTCTATAGTCCTACAACAATTGCTCAACGGTGTAAGATAAGGGCAGAACGGGCACCGACCTGCACTTTGCCTCCCTGCATCGTTCCCAATCCCCGCGTCGGTTCAATCCGACCATCCCGGCACACTACTTGCCAGGAGCCTTCAGGCAGAGTAAGCGTCGTAGCCTCATCGCGCGCGTTTAATACGACCGTGATGTCCGACCATGTATCGCCACATGGCTGCCCTTTCAAACAAAATGCCACGACATTATCCTCCGTACCGGGCAGGAATTCCAAATGTTCCCTAACCAGCTTGGCATCGCCCATACGGAAAGCAGGGTGCGCCTTGCGAAGCTCAATAAGGCCACATACATAATCGAAGACATCACGGTTTTGCTTCTTCAAAGCCCAACGAATGGCATTGATTGAATCGGGACTGTTATAAGAATTATGCACACCTTGCTTGTCGCGCATCACTTCATCGCCTGCAAAAATAAAAGGAACGCCTTGCGAAGTGAGTACGGCAGTCTCTGCCAACTTATGCAAAGCCTTACGCACTTCCAACGAAGCATCGGGCATGGTCGCTTTCAGACGGTCGGCAAGACACATATCATCGTGACAGCTCACATAGCTTATGAACTGGGCAGGTTGAAGCGCCCAGAACTTAGGCACCTGATGCTCTCCGTCATTCACTTGCGGGTGCTCCACGCCGCCGGCAATGCCAAAACGGATACCGGCCTCATGTCCTTTCAGACCAGCCAGAAAAGCTCCTTGCGCATCATTGCCGAAGGGACCACGCAAACTGTCGCGAAACTCATCGCTGAAGGCGGCAATCCGCTCCAGTTGGTCAATGTTGTTTTTCATTGCCAGCGAATCAGCCGGAAGCTGAGGGGCACCGGCTGCCCACCCTTCACCATATATATAAATGGTAGGATCTATCTCATCCAACGCCTGACGAATGGCACGCATGGTGCCGAGGTCGTGAATCCCCATCAGGTCGAACCGGAAACCGTCAATGTGATATTCCTCTACCCAATACTTGACACTCTCCACCATAAACTTACGCATCATGGCACGCTCGGAAGCAGTCTCATTGCCACATCCGGAAGCATTGGCGAACTTGCCTTCGGGAGTCTGGCGATAGAAATATCCGGGCACCGTGCGCTCGAAATTACTACCCTCAGTCACAGCCGTATGATTGTAGACCACGTCCATCACCACACGGATACCGGCCTTGTGCAAAGCCATGACCATCTGCTTGAACTCACGGATGCGAACCGCAGGGTCAAAAGGATTGGTAGAATACGACCCTTCAGGAACATTGTAGTTCTTCGGGTCATACCCCCAATTGTATTGAGGCTGGTCCAGCTTTGTTTCATCTACCGATGAGAAATCAAAAGAAGGAAGTATGTGTACGTGCGTCACGCCCAGTTCTTTCAAATGAGCTATGCCTGTGCGCTGCTGTCCCAGAGCCGTTTTTGCGTTTTCCTCGGTCAGAGCCAGGAATTTGCCACGGTGTTCAATGCCCGAAAGAGAATCGATGGAGAAATCACGGTGATGCATTTCATAAAGGATTATATCGGCAAAACTCTTCAAGCTCGGACGTGTATCCTGCTCCCAACCTTCCGGATCAGTGACATTCAAATCGATGATGGCAGCCCGGTCGCCGTTCACGCCTACTGCCTTGGCCCACACACCCGGTGTATCTCCCAGCCAGTTGCCTGCCACTTTCACGTCGAACGTATAAAACTGTCCGTTTAAATCCCCTTCCACCATCGTATGCCACAAGCCGTCGTCGCCCGGTTTCAACGCCAATACCTGAGAAGGTTCTCCCCCTTCTCCGGCAGCATAGAGCTTTACATTCACTTCTTCGGCTGTAGGAGCCCAAAGCGCGAACCGGGTAGATTGAGGAGTATAAGTCATTTCCTCCCAATCTCCTTTTACCACAGGATAATCGTCATACGAATCATACTTGCCTTGCTGCATTTGCTGGCAACCTACCGCCGTCAAAACCGGCAGAATCAATAAGTGTTTCAACTTCATGGAGTAACTCTTTAGATGTAATAATAATAAAAAAACTGGATTTTCCGCAAAGATAATCCGTTTCTCTGTAAAATAACAGGCAGTAAAAAGAAAATAGAAATCATTTTAGCATTATCCCATTGATAATCAAGGAAGGCTACTCTGATTTTTTAAAATAGACAGAAGCTGTTTAAAGATTAAAATGCCTTTTTCGACCGATAGAATCCGGCAGATAAAATAAGCTGGTACTCGACAAAAACGCTGCGCAACCTTATAATCCATTTATATTTTCATTTCAACGAAACCACTCTACAGATAGCTACAGGCCATATTTTAGGCTAAATTGATTTATATTTTCATTCTTTTGACAGGACCTTTCATCTTCTCTCGCTACATTTGCGCCACAAATGTTTACTAATACCAATATGACAATTACCTTTCGCATTCAGTATTACACCACGTGGGGCGAGAGCCTCCAAGTTCTTATCGGCAAAGAGACGGTTATTGGACTATCTACCGTCGACGGATATAACTGGCACGGACAGGGTTATTACACACCGGAAATCTCCGGCGCACCCATAACCTACCGCTATGAAGTCTGTCGCGAAGGACGGAGCATACGCCGCGAGTTCGGTGCTATTCCACACGTCTTTTGTCCGCCCACCGATGAAAACGCCCATTATCTTCTGCAAGACAACTGGCGAGACCTGCCGGCAGCATCCTATCGCTTCAGTTCGGCATTCTGTGGACATGAAGCCGTCTCCGGGACGACATGTCTACCTCACGCCGAAGGAAAGTCAAATGTCGTATTCCGAGCTTTATTTCCTTCAAGCAGCATCCAACACCGTATTCCAGCTCTCGCAGGCAATTGCCCAGCTTTAGGAAACTGGGGTAAGTCTGCTCCGTTGCGTCTGCACGAAATACGCCCTCACGTCTGGCAAGTAGCCATCGACTCCGCTCTGCTTCCTCCCGACTTCGAATATAAATATGTCATCGTTAATCCCGAAAACGGAAGTATCACCGCGTGGGAAGCACACGACAATCACACTTCCCACATCCCTTCACTCGAACCAGGCGAAACGTATGTATGCCCCGAAGAGGAAATCTTCTTTCCTGACGAGAACTATAAAATCGCGGGATGTGCCATACCCGTTTTCTCCATCCGTTCGGAAGGCAGCTTCGGTGTGGGCGACTTCGGCGATCTGAAGACATTCATCGGATGGGCGGCAGATACTCACCAACGTGCCGTACAAGTACTCCCCATCAACGATACAACCATGACTGGCACCTGGACAGATTCCTACCCCTACAGCAGCATCTCCATCTATGCCTTTCATCCCATGTATGTTGACCTGAGACAATTACCTTCCTTACACGATACTGAAGCCGCTATCTCATTCGAACAGAAGCGCAAGGAACTGAACAGTCTGCCCCAGGTAGATTATGAAGAGGTAAACCATTGGAAACGGGCTTATCTAAAAGCGGTTTTCCAACAGGAGAAAGAAAATATCCTGGCTTTGGAAGACTACCAGAACTTCTATCGGGAAAATGCAGAGTGGCTGCAACCATATGCTGCCTTCTGCTATTTGCGCGATCGCTTCCATACGCCTGATTTCCATCAATGGCAAGACTACAGCTTTTACCGCAAGGAACTTGCAGAAGACCTCTGCTCGCCTGACAATGAAGCCTATCAGGAAACAACTTTCCACTGTTTCGTGCAATACTTGCTGCATATTCAGTTACTGGCCGCCTGCAATTACGGTAGAGAACGGGGCGTCATCGTAAAAGGAGATATTCCCATAGGTATCAGCCGCACCAGCGTAGAAGCCTGGGTAGAACCTTACTACTTCAACATGAACGGACAAGCCGGAGCTCCGCCCGATGCCTTTTCTACCAAAGGGCAAAACTGGGGTATGCCAACCTACAACTGGAAAGCCATGGAAAAAGACGGTTATCAATGGTGGCAACGTCGTTTCCGCAAAATGGCAGACTACTTCACCGCCTACCGCATAGACCATATTCTGGGCTTCTTCCGCATTTGGGAGATTCCCTTACATTCTGTACACGGTCTGTTGGGACAGTTCGTGCCTGCCCTACCGATGAGCGTAGACGAAATACAAAGCTACGGGCTACACTTCCAAAAGGATTTTATGACCCGACCATTCATCAACGACTTCATGCTCAACCAAATCTTCGGCTCCCATGCCCAAGAAGTGCGTGACACATTCGTAAGGCATTTGCACGATGACATCTACGACATGCGCCCTGAGTTCGACACACAGCGTAAGATTGAGGCTTACTTTGCCAACAAGGAAGACGCCGAAAGCAATAACCTGAAAGAAGGCCTTTACTCCCTTGTCAGCAATGTGCTGTTCGTGCCCGACCGCGACAATCCCGCCATGTATCACCCACGCATCGCTGTGCAGAATGATTTCATCTACCGCCAACTGAACCAACAAGAGAAAGATGCCTTCAATCGACTGTACAACGATTACTACTACCGACGGCACAACGACTTCTGGTATAACGAAGCGATGAAGAAACTACCCATACTGACGCAATCTACCCCGATGCTGGTATGCGGCGAAGACTTAGGCATGGTGCCCGACTGCGTACCTTGGGTAATGGAACAATTACAAATTCTGTCGCTTGAAATTCAACGCATGCCCAAACGGCCCGAAGACGAATTCGGACACGTAGGCTCCTACCCTTTCCGCTCCGTCTGCACCATCGGCACACACGACATGAGCACTTTCCGAGGCTGGTGGGAGGAAGACCGCAACGTATCGGCACGTTTTTTCTACCATGAATTGAAACATTGGGGAGAAATGCCCCAACATGCGCCGGGATGGTTGTGCGAGGATGTGGTACGGCGCCATCTCTACAGCCCTTCCATGTTGTGTATACTGACTTGGCAGGATTGGACTTCGATGGACGAAACGCTACGCAACCCGGACATTGCCGCCGAACGCATCAACATTCCTGCCAACCCGCACCATTATTGGCGCTGGCGCATGCACATCACTTTGGAAGACCTGATGAAACAAGATGAATTTAACCACAAAATCCGCCGGATGATTGACGAGTGTGGACGTTAATCGGTTTTTCCCGCCATCTTTCCCGCTTCTTCCCCGGAAAAGGTGATGTCGTCTGCATCGCCTTACCGGGGAAAACGTGACCTCCCTGCACAGAGCCGCGTGAAACCAGGCAGAAAGAGAGAAACCTTTATATCGCATCTACAAACCCTAAAAACATCATGAAAGAAATACCCAATCTAAGTTTTTCGAAGCTATGGAACATTAGTTTCGGATTTTTCGGCGTACAGATAGCCTACGCCTTGCAGAGTGCCAACATCAGCCGCATTTTCTCCACATTGGGAGCAGATCCGCACAGCCTGAGTTATTTCTGGATTCTGCCTCCCCTGGCAGGTATCATCGTGCAGCCGCTCATAGGCATGTTCAGCGACCGCACCTGGTGCCGATTCGGCCGACGCATCCCCTACCTGTTCGTAGGAGCCATCATTGCTGTACTTGTCATGTGCATGCTGCCTAATGCCGGCAGTTTTGGCATGAGCGTCTCCGCAGCCATGATATTCGGCCTTTTCTCACTAATGCTGCTCGATACTTCCATCAACATCGCCATGCAACCCTTTAAAATGATGGTAGGTGACATGGTAAACGAAAAGCAAAAGGGGCTTGCCTATGCCATACAAAGCTTCCTGTGCAATGCCGGAAGCCTGGCTGGCTATCTTTTCCCGTTCATCTTCGCCGCCATCGGCATCAGCAACGTGGCTCCCAAAGGTGTCATACCCAATTCCGTCATTTATTCTTTCTACATCGGTGCAGCCATCCTTATCCTTTGTGTCATCTATACAACATTGAAGGTAAAGGAGTATCCTCCCGAATTATATGCCGAATACCACGGCATCAGCAAGAAAGAGAAAGAAGAAAAGGTGAATGTATTCAGACTGCTGTTCAAGGCTCCCAAAGCCTTCTGGACAGTGGGTCTGGTGCAGTTTTTTTGCTGGGCAGCTTTCATGTTCATGTGGACCTACACCAACGGAACCGTAGCAGCCAACGTATTCGATACCCCCGCTGTCGAAACGGTGAAAGACGGAGTGACAACGCTGGTACTCAACACGCAATCTCAACAATACCAGACTGCCGGAGACTGGGTAGGCATTCTTTTTGCCATACAGGCCATCGGCTCGGTTATCTGGGCCATCGTATTGCCTGTCTTCAAAAACCGTAAACTCGCCTATTCTCTCAGTTTGATTCTGGGTGGACTGGGATTTATCTCCACCTCCTTCATCCACGACCAATACCTGCTGTTCGTGTCGTTTCTGCTGATAGGATGCGCATGGGCTGCTATGCTGGCATTGCCGTTCACTATCCTGACCAACTCGCTGAGCGGCGGGCACATGGGCACTTATTTAGGATTGTTCAACGGAACCATTTGTGTACCGCAGATTGTGGCAGCCGCTACGGGTGGACAGATTCTGCAAATATTCACTACTCCCGGCAGCGTGCCTCCCGAAGTAAACATGCTGGTACTGGCAGGCATACTGCTTATTGCGGGCGCTTGCTGCGTAGGTATAATCAAGGAAAAGGAATAAAAAGGCACTGTTGCATTCAAAACAGAGTGCACACAAGCAGTTCTTTACAAGCGGATTAAACAGGTTAACAAGGAAGAATAATCTGTTTAATCCGCTTTATCCGTAGCAAAACATCTTAACATCGGATAACACCCAATGCCAGACCGGCCTTCCACGGGTCTTCAAAGGAAATGGCTAAGCGCTCAGAAGTAAATTTCCAAACGCTTAGAAACACGCTTCCAATAGCTAAGAAGCGAAAGTATAATATACACGAATCAATAGCTTATTTCACAGCGAAATAGGAAGAAGCAGCCATATTCCTAAACTTCTTCCGCAAAAAGAATCAGAGTTATTCCTTTTTTAATGGAAAATCCATCCTTGCTCTTCGTCTTTTATACGGCTTTAAGCTTCATCCCCCATAAGCATCTCCCTTTCTCCTTCACCCGGAGAAAGAAACAAGAAAACACTTTTCCTTAGATTTTCATCACTTCTTGTTCGAACTTATCTCTATTCCCCAGTGCTTTGTTACGATATTTACTGCGATAATTGTAAACTGTCGTTATAGAATAACCTAAGAAATGAGCAATGCTGTTGGTATCTGTTACCCCCAGACGTATCAATGCAAAAATACGCAACTCAGTATTTAGCAATTCTCCCGGCTTCACCACAATCCGTCCGTCTTCTACCAACAGATTATTAAAATCCTCAATGAAATGCGGGAAAAGATCCAAAAAAGAATGGTCAAAATCGCGATAAAACGCTTTCCGCTCATCACGCAAGAATTGGTCAGAACGGATGGCCGCGAACAATGCTTCGATTTGCGAAGCCATGGCCAGCTTCTCCAAAGAACGACGATATTGCTCCAACTTGTCCAAATACCCCACACAACGATCCAGGTACCGGGCAATATACACTTCTTTGATTTTACCCGTTTGCTCCAGGTTCTGATTGACCGCCTGTAGCTGCAGATTGGCTTCACTGAGATTGTGCCGCATGGCTGTCAACTTCTTCATCCAACTATACAAATAAAAGACAGCCGCTATTAACAACAATGACACTACGCTGATGCCAATCAACAACCCTGTCACCACAGCACGCTCATGAGCCTCTTTTTCTTTATAGGCCCGGTCAATGATAGGATAAACTTCGGTAACCTCCAAGGACCTCAGACGTGCATGACAATCCACAGCATCTTCCATCGAACAATTCAGGTAATTGTAAGCCCGGTCTATATCGCCCTGTTCATACAAAAGTCGAGCCAATTTATGCAACGAAGCATATTCACGCACCACGCGTTTCATGTCCCATAAAGCCGTACGTGCCAGGTATTCAATCTGTTTCTCCACATCTCCCTTAGCCAGATAAGCTTCGTACATGGTATAATTAAGGTAAGACAACGTTTCCATATCATCTGTTCCAGCAGGAAGATATTTCTCTAAAATGGCAACAGCTTCTTCGGCACGCCCATTCAAAGCAGCCCGTTCAGCCCGCGCAATATCAGCAGTGATAGGTATGTCCACCAACAAGATAGAATCTCTGTATTGGTCCGTTTTCTCCAAATATTTCTGTTTAACTCTCTGTTCTATGGTATAATCTGCCAGCCAGCCATAGCAAGAGCGACATGCCCGGTAATATTTCGCCCGCATTTCCGGGTTCAATTTATCCGGCTGTATCTTTTCCAACACATGCAAGGCATCGGCATACATGCCCATTACTCCCATCACAGCAGCCTGGTCGATAAGCACTTCTTCTTCTCCGTTTTCATATTCCTCCAATGGCAGCAACTCCGACTGCCGGTTCAGATAATACACGGCCGAATCAGCCTGATAGTGCAGATATTCTTCAAACAACTTTCCATAACATTCATATTGCTCAATCTCCCCGGACATATACATCAACTGATGTTTCAAGGCTTGTATCTTTTCTTCCTTTTGGGTATGATATTGCTTCTTATGCTCAACGGCATCATCCAACTCTTCCAATATAGGCAAAAGGTATTCACGCCCCTTGCTCTGTGACTCCTGAACCACAAAAGGTAACCACAATAGCAAGTGCAGACAAATTAATAATGGGAAATGTGCCTTCATGCTTAAATGTATTTCATAATTTAGACAAAGATAAGAGAAAATCATATATAAAGCACAAAAAAAAGAGAAGAAAATCAGAAGAAAATTACCGCAGCCTCTCTCTGTTGCTTCATCTTACTTCCCATCATACAGTTATATCCGCCTAACTTGACTAACCCAATTCAAGAAATCGTAGAACCATCCATTTCCGGAAAACTTTCTGTTGCAAAAAGCGGAAGAGTTATTCAACCCCTCCGCTTTTCAAATCCTGATATATCCTTACAGCTTTCAAAGAAGCCCTTAATGGATCAATGTATTGGTACCTTCAACCATTTTCCCATAAGAAAATACGCAACGTACATTCACGTCTTTATCAAGAATGACAATATCCGCATCTTTCCCTTTCTGAAGTGTACCCTTACGATCAGCGACTCCTATGACTGCAGCAGGTGTTTCCGAAGCCATACGTACTGCATCAGCCAACGGAATGCCTGCACTCTTTACCATGGTCTGTACCAGTTTATCCATCGAAGCGATACTACCTGCCAGTGTCTGATGATCAGCCAATTTACATACTCCATCTTCGATTACATAACGAGAGTCGTCAATGGTCCGGCCATTATAAGCAGCATACTTCAAAGCATCCGTTACCAGACAAGTCTTCTCTACCCCCTTCAATTTATATACCAACTTCAAAATGGTAGCAGGCAGATGGACACCGTCAGCTATGACTTCCACGGTCATATTATCCATTAAATAAACACTTTCCACCGTACCTTCATACTTATACTCACGACGTTTGTGGAATCCCGGCATGGCATTATAGAAATGGGCAGCATGCGTAAACCCAGCTTCAAATGCAGACTTTATTTCCGGATATTCGGCTTCTGTATGAGTAATAGCAGTCAGGATGCCACGTCCGGAAGTAAATCGTGCAAAATCATGTGCACCAGGAAGTTCCGGACTAATATCCCAACGCTTAATGCATTGGGTACTTTCCAGCAAAGGAATGTATTCTTCCGGGTCAGGATCCTTCAAAAAATCGCCCCACTGTGTCCCCGCCATTTTCTTATTGAGATATGGTCCCTCAATGTGCAATCCCATAACAACGCTGTCTGGCTTCTGCATCAACTCATCGCATACTGCAACGGCCTGGCGAAGCACATCAAATGTAGTAGACGATAAGGTAGGAAATATCGAGGTAGCACCATGCTTTAAATGAGCTTGAACAATAGCCTGAAAAGCTTCAGGAGTAGCATCCGTAAAATCATATCCTCCGCCCCCATGGCTGTGCATGGATATGAACCCCGGAACTATATACATACCTTTGGCGTCAATGGCTTTCGCACCGATTACAGCGAGGTCGCTATTGGTCACTTCCAATATTTTCCCGTCATCCACAAGCACTGAACCATCTTTCAGCCATCCTTGAGGAGTCAGAATGTGTCCATTTATAATTTGTGTCAACATAACTTTCTATTTTTATCGATTTAAAATAAAGTATTGGTACCTTCCACGATTTTACCCATAGACCATACAGCACGCACATTCAAGTCTTCATCAAGAGCAAGAATATCAGCATCTTTACCTTTCTCCAATGTACCCTTACGGTCTGCTACTCCCATGATGCGTGCAGGAGTTTCCGAAGCCATACGCACAGCATCTTCCAAAGGAATCTCGGCTTTCTGAACCATCGTGCGGATTAAACGGTCCATCGTAGCAATACTTCCTGCCAGAGCAGAGCGATCGGCCAACTTGCACACGCCATCTTCTATAATAACACGAGGATCAAATGCTTCCTTACTATCACTGGCAGCACATGCCAATGCGTCTGTAATCAGGGCTGTCTTTTCCACGCCTTTGATTTTATAAACAAGGCGCAAAATAGTGGGAGGCACATGAATACCGTCGGCCACCACTTCCACCGTCATGTCATCCATCAAATAAATGCTCTCTACAGTTCCCTCATATTTATAACCGCTCCGCTTATGGAATCCCGGCATGGCATTATAAAAATGAGTAGCATGTGTATATCCTACCTGATAGGCCGTATAGATATCCTCATACTCAGCCTGTGTATGTCCCACAGCAGCCAGAACACCTTTAGAAGTTATATACTTACCGAATTGCATGGCACCGGGAAGTTCAGGAGCCGCATCCCAACGCTTGATGCAGTGTGTATCTTCCAGCAAAGGAATGTATTCTTCCGGATCGGGATTCTTTATGTTTTCAGGCATCTGTCCCCCGGCCATTTTCATATTAAAATAATGACCTTCCAGATGAAGACCCAATACCGGTGAATCGGTTTCTGACATCAATTTCTCCGTTGTAGCAGCCGCGGCCCTAATCATCGGTATGGTTGAGGAAGACAAGGTTGGAAAAATACTGGTTGTACCATGTTGCATATGTGCCTTAATTGCTGCACGAAAAGCATCTTCGCTTCCCTCCATAAAATCACGTCCACCTCCACCGTGAACATGTATCTCCACACCCCCAGGAACGATATACATTCCCTTAGCATCAACAAGTGTTGCGCCCACAACAGGCAGGTCACAATTGATTACTTCAAGAATCTTATTGTCCCTGATCAAAACAGAACCATTCTTGAGCCATCCCTGAGGGGTAAGAATACGGGCATTAAAAATTTGTGTTAACATATAGACGAGGTTATTTAAAAATTTTATTTGCTGCAAAATTAATTAATATTCCCAATGGATAGGATTTGACAAGCCAACTATTTTTTAAGGCGAAAAGTTAATTATAGCAAACGTGACTGTGTCTCTACCCTATCAGACACAAAGCCTGACTTGTCGGACGAACTTACTTCATCAGACATACCTGAAATATTCCCCCTAAACATGCAGCGACAAACTATGGACCACGAACTACGAACAGCCGCACGGAATCCATTCTGAGTTGCCACCTAAGCTATCAGAGGCTCATTTCCAATAGATAAGAAACGGACTTCCTATATATAAGAACCCAACTCACAATATATAAGGAGCAAAGCTTTGATAAACAAAAGATTAATCCCCTCCTCCATCCGCCATTATTCACCGGGAGAAATCGGGAAATGGAGGAAAGAAAAGGGGATTCTTCAAAATAAATCAATTGGGATAAGTCAGTCAGCCTTTACACAACGAATAGCCAGACCTTTGTAGAAATCATGACCTGTTGACATCGTATTGTCTTTCACCATCTCGTTACTCTGTCCAACGAAAAACACAGTCTTCTCAGGAATCGTATCTTTTTCAGCATCCCAACTCCAGAAGCCAACCATCTGCCATGCCTTCACATGGCCGTCTGTCTGCCATATGCCGGAAGCGCGCAGGTTAAACATGGTTTCGTTCGTAGCAGGTTGAATTTCCGAACTATCCTCATCTTCATCATAACCGGGCAATATTTCCCATTTACCATTTTTCAGCAACGACACATCACCTTTGACATAAGCATTCAGACGATCCCAATCTTCCAAGGTAGGAATACGCCAGCCCTCCGGACTAAGTTCGCCTGCCAACAGGGAGCCACCATTATAGAAATAAAGCACATAATTGCTTACATAAAAATATCCGGCATTTTCATTCAGTTCATCCTGGGCAGTCAGCTTGGAACCGTTCCGATAGCGGTCAGCCTTCAAGTTCTCACGCATCCAATATTGAGTGCCGATTTTCACAATGGGGTATTCCCGCAGATCAGTCCGTAAATCACGCAATGTATGGGCAATGACGTTTACGGAAGCAGGCTGTTCGGGCTTTGTCGTACACAACACTCCACTTTCATCAAAATAGATGCACGACAAAGAAGGCTTGTCACCAGCGGTATATTGGAATGTATTCTTATCCACATCCCAAGAAAGAGTGCCACCACAATTATTATCTTCTGAATCAAGCAATTGAAGTACAGTGCCACGTGTCAGGTCAGCTTTTCCGTCTTCCCCTATCGGATAAGAAGTTATCGCTACAGAAGCCAGGGCATCCGAAAGCAGATACTCCTTGCAGATTTCTGCCACCTCTCTACCGTTCATGTGCACCCGGTAGACATTGGAAGTCTCAAAACTAAGAACGGACAGATGCACGGTTTTGTGGCTGTCGTCATTTGTTACATCCTCCAAGTCTACCACAGCCGGCCATTCTTTAATGGAAGCAACCACACCACTGAGCACATGGCTGTCAGACTCTGTCACCTTAATATCCAACTGGTATTGGCAGTTTTTGTCCAACTTCTCCATCGACGGCAAAGGACAGGTATATATTCTCCCGTTCAACTCCATTTGGAACGACTGGCTACCGTCAATGCTCTGCGGAAGCAGGATAAATTCATGCCCTACCAGCTTACCGTCTTCCACTTTCCACTCACCGTGAGATACAATGTCAGCCGGATTCTTAAAATCTTCAAAAGAATCTTCTGCCAGATTGTAACTGGCCTGTGTACAGAAGCCGGTTGCAACAAACTTCGGATTAGCTTCCAGCATGTCCTCTGCGCTTTCATCCCCCATAGGAACCAAAGCGATTTTGACCTTGCTCAGTTTATGTTCAAACTCTAATACTACAGCTTCATCAGAGCCGACAACTGCATCGCGGGAGGCTGTCATGAAATCGCTGTTGGAATAATCTTTGTCCTGGCTCTGATCGGTACGTAAAGCAACAGGAATCAACGAACTTCCACTTGATACGCCTTCTTTAGAATAGGGGTAATAGGCAACAAAGTCCAATCCTACGTTGCCCTCCGGATAAAACACAACCCGTTCTGGAACCAGCTTGTCAGCCTCACTACAAGTCAGCAGCAAATTATCAATGTAGCGATTGTCACTTACACTGTTGCCACTCACCATAGCATACAGACCGATACGGTCACCCTCCTCAAAAGAAGAGCCACTCGCTTTCGTTACAGAAGTCGGTTTGATTTTTAACGAGAAAGTTATAGGAACATCACTTTCCTCCACATCTGTGGAGATTTCATTAACACAAGCTGCATGTCCCAATAAGACGCAGCAACAAACGGGAAAAATAAACTTTTCCCACCTATTTTTTAACTTCATGGTGTTAAAATAATAAGGTTAAGTAAAACAAAAATAGTCAGATAGAGATTTTCTCTACCCGCGGAATCTCCAAATGTCCTTCGCACGACTTATCTAATTTCAGCGAGGCACCTCCGGAAACGCCTCCGCAAAGGTAAGGCTTTTTTTGTCATAAACAATAGAATGGAATTTTTTCTCGGAACCAAGCTCTGAACCATTTATTAAAAAAAACAGAACTTAACACGCAGTAATTATACAGCAAATCACAGCCTTAGCATAAAACAAAACAGCCTATATTTCTTTTGATAAAACTCTCCCGCTACGGTCAAAATTAACCGAATTTAACCACTTAGATATACCTACTAATACTTAGAAAACGCTTTTACGAACACAAAAGGTGGAATATCAACTGACCCAATATTACCACAGTCATCCTCCCACTTCCTCTTAAACAAAAAAGTTAGGAAGTGAAAGAACTCCTCCAGCACAAACGGCCGACAAGTTCTTGAGTTCACTTCCTAACTCCACCTCAACGTATCACAAGTTAAAATAATAAGGAAACACAACACTCAGACAGCAGGAAATTTCCACTTCCTGTCCGTGGATTTCCCGACATTCCTCTCTACTGTGGAAAATGACCAGCCCCGCAACAAAGCAGGTGT
>NZ_NFJV01000012.1 GCF_002160055.1 Mediterranea sp. An20 | reverse complement strand
GGCTTGTAGATCTCGGTGGCCACGTTGTACAGGTCCCAGGTGGTAATCTGTCCCTTTTCATTGAACAGTTTCAGCACCTCTTCCGTGAATACGGAAATCTGTCCCTGGTTCAGCGGGTAGGTTTCCACGGAGGATGACAGGTTCCTGTCCGAACTGTCGTGGGCCACGCGCATGGCCGTCAGCAGTCCTATGTACATATAAATTTCTTCCAGGGAAACGGTTCGGCGTTTCATCCGCTGGATCCGCCCGATGTCCTCGTTCATGTTCACCTCGAAGTTGGCCAGCCAGCCGTCCACCGTCTCGAATACCCCTTCCGTCGTCACCTTGTTCTTCCCGTAGTTGCATACGCTCCTTTCCGGCGAGAGGATGCACTGGTTGTGGCATATCTTCACGCACGGGCCGATGGCCGCCTGTATGCCGTCCTGGTGGTAGGCGACCACAAGTGTCGTGGTCAGTTCGTTCGTCTCCCAGTCCTTGATGCGGATGGTGGCGAAGATGCGCCGGAGGATATGGGCTTCCACGGCCTTTTCCCCGTGAGTCTGTTCCACCTGAGGGAGGATGCTCACGCCGGGCTGTGTCTTGTTCCGGTTCTGGGCCGCGAAGATTTCCTCCACTTCGTAGTCGAGGTTGTATTTCTCGCAGATGTCCGTCATGCGCTGCAGGACTTGGTAGTGATAGATGCCCTGGACAGGCTTGCCGTAGATATCATTCTCCTTGTAGGTACGTTGGAGAGTCTCGAAGTTCATTACTTCGATTCCGTTGTTCTGAAAGTCAAACTGCTGTTGTCTTTCCAATGCTGCTGATGTGTACATAATCTTGAATTTTATAAAGTTAATACTATGTTTTCTGTCATCAGGTGTGTATCTGCCATCCGTGGAACGGTGTCAGCGTGACGGCAAAGGACCTGTCCGGAATGCCGTGGTAGAGCAGGCCGCCCACGATGCCTGTTTTGCCGTCGGGATAACGCTGCGTGAAGCCGAACGAATACGGGGCATGGTCGTAGTAGAGTGAAATCTCACAGGGGTAGTTGGGATTCTTCTCCCATTGTTCCAGCCTGTCCAGGCATTTTTGCAACGAGGTGTCACCGATGGATGCGGCATACCGCTTTACATTCTCGAAATGTTCTTGATTCAGGATTTTCATGACTTTTGTATTTTATCTGTTAAACACGTCCGGCTCCGGGAGCCGGTATTTTTATTTCTCGCCTGCCTGACTGTCCCGTGTCCGTACCGTAACAAGGCTTGGCGAAAGAAAATACCGCAGCGCAGCGAGGACGATTTTCTTTCAGCCAACCCCTCCGGGGCATGGCCTTGTACGGTACACGGGGCACGGGGCTACCTTTGCAGGCCGGAAATGAAAATGCGGCAGTACCCCCTGTATATGATAAGACATCGGGCTTTATTTAAGAAAGGAAAACGGTGACGTTTGAAATGAATCCTTTCTGCCCGTCACCGCTTTTGTCCTGTACCATTTTCGGTTTTTTATTTCCCGGAAAGGAAGGCAAGGTAATTCCTGACCGCCTTGTCGCAGCCTGTGAAATCTGGAATGCGGCGGCCTTTGTATAGCCTGAAGTTCATGTTCGTCTCTTTGTCTATGGTTATTACAGACCTGTTGAATGTCCCTTTGGTCCGGATATGGATGTCAAAGCCGTCGCGTTTGGTGATTTCAAGGAATATTTCAGCCGTGATTTTTTCACCTGCCAGAAATTTCCGTTTGTTGTCATCAAGCAACTGTTGCCATTCTGTTTCCTTCTGTCTCCTTTTCTCCTCTTCTTCCATTTTCATTTCCAGACGTTTCTGCTCCAGCTTTTTTGTGTACGCTTCACGTGCCTGCATCAAAGGAACGGGATCAAGGCCAAGCTCCTCGAATACACGGATGTCCAATTGGGTGACACAATTGCCGCTTTCCGCATTCTTCAAGGTCTTCGCTATCCAGTTTCTGCAATATGTTTCAGCTTCTTCACGGGCTATCTCCTTGTCAAGGATGTAGCGTGGATACTCGCCGCAGGTGAAATAGACATTACTTATCTTGCAGACCACATAGAAACAGTCTGCACTTTCATTTCCGCTTTCATTTTTCTTTACCAGCGAGATGAAGACATTCTCCGCATAGGGTTCAAGGTCCATATACGGGGCGATGATGGCGTTGCCGTCGAATCTGTATCTTAAAACTTTTGCTTTCATACTTTATTCAGTTTGTTTGTTGCTGCATATTTCATCTATGATTTCTTTTTCGCTCCTTTCACTTTTCAGGAAGGCAAAGAGGCGTTGGAAAAAGAACGGGGCATGGTCCGTTCCCAGTTGCGAACCCACCCCGTTTTTGACCGCACACACGGCAAAGCGCCCAAGTCCAAGACTCTCCTTCTGCGGTACGATGTGGAAGGACAAGTTTTCTGTGGCGTTGATGTGAAGTCCCCTATGATAAGTGTAAAATGTTTTGGGTATTCTTTTATTCTCATCCATATCCACCCGTTTGTATCCGAACTTTTCCAACAGCCGGATGAGTTCTGAGGTCGGTATTCCTGTATGTGAAATGATGACAGCCCAGTTTATCTCCACCAGAGTTTCCTCATAGCGGTCGTAGAACTTGTCGAATTGTTCCTGGTATTCTTCAAGGAACTCACCGTCTTCGTTACACATGTCTTCAAGAGCCATTCCGTTATTTCCGGCGAGGACAAGATCGCTTAATCCGCAGGCGACTTCATTGAGCAGCGAGCGCTCCTCGTCCTTGTCTTTCTCTGTTCCGACGGCTCTGAGCCGGGCATACCGGTATAAAGTAGCCTGAACTGAAGTGTCCGGTTCCTGCAATATATCCGTGATGCCATGCCCGGAGAGTTTCAGCCTGATACTTTCTGGCAGGCTGCACCACCATTTGTTTACATTGTCCTTATTCATAATATCTTAAATTAAATGGTCGTTTGTATATTGTTTTTTTGATTGCCATGCCTTGTGCGCAATGGCGACTTCCTGCCGTTCTTGTTCCAGGCATTTTTCCGTTTCCGGAGCATATCCGAGCAGCCGTATGTATCCTCTGTTGCAGCCGGTCAGTTCGCACCGCATTCCGGCAGCCTCCAGTTTGTCGATACGTTTTTGGGCCGTTTTTGCGCTTGAATACTCTTTAGGCCAGAAATAATGTTCGCCCTGTGAACCGTAAAAGTCTTCCCCCAGTATCATTTCCCCGGTATGCCTCCGGCTCTCGATGAAGCCGAACCGTGCCTTGCCCAGTGCCTGGCGTAACGCCTTGTGTGCCGGTCCTTCGGGATGCGTGAACACTTCAGGGCTGTCTTTCCCCGTGAGTTCCGGCAGTTCGACCTTATAGGGCTGCTTATAGTTGCCGACTCCGAGAGTGAGGTAGAAATTGGTGCAGAAATAGTCCGTCATGGGATCGCTGTCGTCGAAATTGTACGACATCACGAAATCACGGACATTCGTCATCACCTCTTTCGCGCGGTCCGTCAGGGACATGTCGGATGCGATATGGTAATGGTTGATGTCTCCCTGCACTTTCCCGGATTCTTTGGTGAAAGCCTCGAAATCAGCCGTCATCAGACGGATGTTGATTGAGCTGTATCCGCTCCTGCGGACAGAGAACCTGTATTTCGGATAGGTCTCCTTGAGCCATGTCCGCACCAGTCCGACGATTTCGGGGGCGTGCTGCCCCTTGTAATTGCGGCCTTTCCAGCGGTATTCATTGTACACGTATTCTGTGTATTCCCTTGCGGTGGCACCTTGGCAGTCATATTCGTAACCTGTCGAATCCGACGGGATGGAGGATTTGTCTTTCCATATATCGAACAGTTTCTCGAATTCGATATTCACCTGCTGCATGACGGCAATGTCACCACCCTTGTCGGGGTGGTGAAGCATTGCCAGACGGCGGTACTCTTTCTTCAGGTCCGCCAGACTTCGTATGTCTTGAAAATAAGTCATAAGCGTAAAGTTTTATGCCCCTGCAAGGCGGTTGACAAAATACTCCTGGAAGTCAAGGTCAAGACCGAGATTGCCGCACGCGGCCTCTATGTCGCCGTCTCTCAGGTCATTCGCGTCCTGCAATTCCTGCAGGTACCGGATTTCGGCATCCAGGTATTCCTGTGCCTCCTGCCTGCCGCAGCCGCATGAGCCGCAGATCAGGTCAATGATGTTTCTTTTCATATAATCTGTACTTTAATGTCCGTATTCCTTGTAAATGTTCCGTTTCCGGTCATAGTCCAGGGATTTCCACCAGGCATCTGCGGCATCGGCAAATGCCTGTGGCCCGTTATCCGGAAAATGGTCCGTCCCTTTCAGACCGGTTATCCTTCCTTTCAGCCGGAGGTCCGCGGAGACCCACCAGGTTTCCATCTTCCGCTTGAAGCCCTCCAGCATGTCGAAGCCCGTATGGCCTTCGCATTCTCCGCACCACCGGCTGTCCATGTCGTCATCCACGTCGCTGCGGAGTTCGTCGGTATTGGCATCAATCCAAGCCTGGATTTCTATTTTCCTTGATCCGCAGGATGCGCACACAAGGATTTCCCTGTCCTCCGGCTGTTTTCGGAATGCTTTTCCGTCATAAAGTTCAACGGCCCGTTCCACCAGAAGCTCCCGGTAGGTGTCCGACAGTTCCACATAAAACCGTTCGGCGGCCCCGAACACTCCCTTGTCCGTCATCTGGCACCATTTTTCCCAGAAGTGACGGGACATGCCTCCGTACACAATCCTGCATTCTTCCTCGTTCCAGCTGTTCCACATATAGTAGAAGAAGCTGGATACCGCGTTTTCCGCTTGATATTTCATACTGCGTTTCTATTTGAGGTTGTACATTCTTGCAAAATGGCTGTTCACCTCGGGAATCCTTTTCTTGTAATAGGGCTGGTTGTCCCTGCACCAGTCCACCAGCTCCTGCTTGTCCCTGAAAGGCTTTCTCCAGCTTTGGCCGCTCATGATTGTTTCTATTTGCGGTGCCAGTTCCCTGATGAACGCTCCGACAGTCCATCCTTCCCGGACGTGTCTGTTCATGTTGATTCTTGCTGCCATATTGTCGTTCTTTAAGAGTTTCCGTTTGTGTTTTCAAGCTGCAGCATGGCCGCCTCATACATCTGGTTGAGCCAGTCGATGTTGCTGGCTCCGAGCTCGTAAGGAGTGCGGCAGGCCACCTCTTCTCCGCATTCCTTTTCCGATGCGAATACCGTCAGGCTGTTGTCCGTGACTTCAAGTCCCGTTACCCGGCATTCATAGGGGTCTCCGTTCTTGCCGAACCAGATGACCCATACAGGGTCTTCATCGTTGTCGGCAAATGATATTTCTTTCAGCCCGTGGGCATAAAGCAGCTGCCTGATGGCCTCTATGATATCCTTACGCAGCTCTTCAATCCTGTCGCCGAAACACATGGCGGTGTATTTTACCTTGCCTTTTTTGTCCCGTTCCCTGAAAGACAGGATCTGCATGTCGGGATGGCTGCCGAACTTCCAGTCCGTCACCTCGTCATCGTCACAGGTGGTGTGGATGTTGCCGCCCAATACCAGCCCGCAGTCTTCCGTTACCATTCTTTCCGCCTCGTCGCGGTCCTCGGCCACGACCTTGTAGGTACCCTCGAAGGAGTACCTTACTCTTACATCGTACTTTGTCATAATCTTTAATTTTATGATTGGGTTATTGTTCATTTTCTGTTGTCAGTCCATCCCCGAAAGCCTCCGGGGATATCCGGTACAGCTCCGGCAGGTTCAGTCTTACCATCGGATATTCCACCCATCCGCTCCTGCGCCTGTAGCCGGTGTCTTCGGCAAGGTTGTTCCTTATGAGGAATTCCATCGCATCCGGGTTGTTGCCGGTGTCAATGAAAGTCCTGTCCGGAATCCCGAATGCCGGAGAGTCTTCCAGGTTGACGGTAAGCACCGTATAGGTCTCTCCCGTGTCCGGCACTTCCAGGAACAGGGCAGGCCAGCCGTTCGTGTAGAATCCGGGAGAAAGACTCAATGCCTTTTCATGGTAAGAAAACGTCCTTTCAGACCGGTTTTGGTCAGGTTCCAGAATTTTGAAGTCGTCTTCGCCTTCAGTAAATGTCATCATCGGACAGGATACGTCACAATAGCAGCCGTCCTCGTGGCTGCACAGGTATTCTTTCTCCTTGAAGAGGATGATTGCATATTTCTTTTCCATAATCCTATGTATTTGGTTTATTGACTGTCAATCTCATGAAGCGACAAGGCTTATCTTTTCACCGAAGAAGGAATCGCATACTCCATAGACACGCTTGATGGAGCATTCATAGGTTGACCTCTCGTTGTCAAGCCGGAAACGGAATCCGTGGTAGTCCTTGACTTCCAGTCTCAGCCTGATGTCCTCTCTGAGCTCCATTTCAAGAAGGCTCCCTCCACCGTACATGGAACTGAACAGCCCGCAACAGTTGCCTTTTGGAATAATGACTTCTTTGAACGAGAATCCGGTGTCATAGAGTTCTTCCAGACTTACTTTCCCGATATAGGTCAGCAGGTTGGCTCCGCAGCAGGAGTTGATGAGTTCCTGATAGAACTGCCCGTAGGATACCTGCTCCTTGCCGTCCCTGTGCTTTTTGTCCGGAAAGCGGCCGCATGTCTTATAGCCTTTTTCCTTAAGCGTCTTCTTTACTCTGGCGGGATTGAGATTCAGCGCATCCACCATGTCCCCGAAATAGGATTCCTCATACCGGTAGCCGTCCTGTGATTCGAGCCAGTTGGAATTGATGCAGTCATAGTCGGACAACATCTCGACACGCACGGGAATGTCATCCGTATTCTTGACCAGTTCCTTCAGTATGTCTGAGGAATTACGGCTGTATATTTCCTCCCTGATTTCATATTCGTATTCTCCGAAGAACTGTTCCACGGCTTCTTTTCCGAAGTCATGGGAACTGATGCATTCATCCTTCAGTTTTGCGACAATATCACGGACCGCTTCCCATTCCGCGTCACTGTACCATTCGTCCACTTTTTCCAAAAGTCTTTCACAGTTCCTTTCTTCCAGGCATTTCTGAATAGTGTCTCGGCAGTTGTCAAGATTGTCGCGGTAATCCACCCACACCCATGTGTAGGAAGGCTCCATGAGCGATTTCACAAAGTCCATCGTCAGTTTTTCCTGTCCTTTCATTTCTGTCACCTGTGTACGGCAGGATTCATTTTCCCGTACATGAATTTATAAATGAGAGGAGAGCGACCTTGCGGCCGCCCTCCGGTTATCTGTCCTCTTCATGGAATACCTGTTGGAACTTGTCACGTTCCATTACCGTCTTCCCGTTGAAATCGAAGCGGGCGGAATGCCCGTATCCGCTTCTCGGCTCTCCGCCGAACCTTTGCAGGGCCGTGTCAATATCCCAATCCGTGTCACCTATGCCGAGAGAGATGCCCTCGTGGTGGAGCAGGTGATGGGCCAGGCGCAAAGCTGAAAATGTCTTGTGTTCGTGGCGCAGGTAATCGAACGCCCGTATTGCGATAT
Source organism: Mediterranea sp. An20 (assembly GCF_002160055.1). Classification (GTDB taxonomy): domain Bacteria; phylum Bacteroidota; class Bacteroidia; order Bacteroidales; family Bacteroidaceae; genus Bacteroides; species Bacteroides avicola. Next base: position 112,200 of record NZ_NFJV01000012.1, on the reverse strand, counting down.
CCCGGTTGGGGACTTTGACTGTCGTTGCCATATCCGTTGTTCTTGTCAGTTGAATACATTGATGTCTTTCCCGTTGTCCCTGGCGGCCAGGGCTCCGAAGTGTATCTCCAGTATTCCCGGATTGAAACACAGCATGGAGTTGTAGTCCATCCGTTGCCATAGCGTGAACCGGTCCCCAGCGAATGACCATCTGAAATAGCCGGACAGCGAGCCGAATTTCGGGTTGACGTTCCTGTTTATCAGAAGCCTGTTCACGTCCACGATGTTTTTGGCCGCCAGGATGATGTTCAGTATCTCCACGAATGCCAGCTGTGAATACGGGTCCACCGGCATTACCGGTCCTTTGAAATTGATTCTCATGTCCGTCGTTTTTAATTGTAGTCATCGTCAAATATCTCGTAGCGGTAAGGAGCCATGTCAAGGTAATTGCTTGAGACTCCCGTGTATATAAGTTCGCCCGCCGGCATGTCCGCAGGGTCTTCCTCCGGTTCCGTGAGGGTATGCCCGTACAGGTCCAGATAGTGCGAGACCATCATGTACGGGTCGTCAGCGGTGAGGTCATACCCGTAATGCCCGCTCCATGTGATGAAATGCTCCGCGTCTTCCCCGCCGAGCGTTTCAAGCGCGTCCCTGATGTCGAAGAAGTTGGGGCACAGCCATTCCCGGCTGATCAGCAGGTCGGGTATGTCTTCCCATCCGAGGTATCTGTACTCGGGTTCGCGTTCCTTCGGGAACAGGTCCGAACAGGCATTGAGGAATTCGCCCATGTCGCCGAAATCCGACATCCGGAGCCAGTTGTCCTTTTCCTGCCTGATATCTATGAGGTGTTGTGTCGTCACGGACACTTCTGAACGGTTCAAGTCCATAATCTTCTGTTTTTTTTGTCGTTGTCAATGAATGGTTCATGACCGTGGATTTCATTCCACGGGCCGGCAAAGGGCCGTGTCCCGGCTGTGCAGGGTTTTTACGGAAAATACCGGAGCCTGCAAAGGCGAGGATGATTTTCCGTAAAACCGCCCGCGGCCTGACCTTGCACGGCCAGGAAGGACACGGGCTACCTTTGCCTGTGGAATGGAATCTGCGGTCTGCTGCCATCATTCTCATTCTCTCACTCCTTGATGCGCTGGCTGCCCCAGCTGATGTGTATCTTTCCTTCGCTGTCTTCCGTGCGGACAAGCAGGCTGTCGATGACGGACATCGTGATGTCGAACTCCTCGAAGATCTCGGATTGCTCCCTGACCTCCCCGGTCTTGATGAAATCGTTCAGGCGTTCCTTGGCCAGCACCAGCGCCATCAGGTTCTGCTCGACCGAATCCTCGTAGGTGACATAATGCACGTTCTTCATTTCCCTGGAGTCCAGGCGTATGAAACGGAAGTAGAACTGTTCCATCCGTGGGATGTTCCATTGCAGGGATTCCAGTATCACGTCGTTGCAGGTGGGTATGTTCACCGAGCTGCTCAGGCTCTGCTGCGTGCATACCAGGATGCCGTTGATGGTGGAGTCGAACTCCGTCACGATGTCCTGGCGTTTTCTGAACGCCACGTCCCCCTTGACAGCGAATACCGGCCTGTCGGGGAAATGTTCGCGGATGTAGCTCCCGTACAGGTCGAAGGATGCCAGCGTGGTGCAGCCGACGGCCACCTTGCCGGGGATTCTCCTCACAAGCCTTTCAATGTATCTTGTCTTGCAGGGATACCCGTCTCCGTAATATCCGTCTATCAGGTGCGGCACCGAGCAGGCCTTGATGAGCAGCTTGATCTGTCTTATGAGTCTCAGGCCGGCATCCTTTTTCGTGTCACCCGTGCTGTTGTAGTACAGTTCGCAGATGCGGTAGAACTCCTCTATGATGACGCGGTACACCTCGCGTTCCCCCTCCGAAGGACGGACGGCATGTGTGCGTATCCGGTATTTCTCTCCCGCGAAGTCACGGAACTTCCGGGTGATGACCGTCTTGCCGATGAGTCCGGAAAGTTCGTCCTTGTTGTAGACGTCCTGGTTCTGTTTCTCTATCCCGAACACGGTGGCCTTGCCGGGGCAGTGGCAGGCGCGGAACAGCACATGCCCCCTGAAGGCGGGGAACGGGGTGCCGTAATCGGGGTTGCTGTCCTCTTCTATTTCCCGGTTCCTGTTCTCGCGGTAGATCTGCGGACTCCAGCATATCATGTTTACCGAATTGTTGTAGAGCAGCTCGAACTGGCTGTACAGTTCCGCTATGTTGTTGCGGGTGGTCGTCCCGGTGTCAAGGATCTTGTACCTGAGCCTTCTGAATATGCACAGGACGTTTCTTGTACGCTGTGACATGGGATTGGTGATTTCGTCCGACTCGTCGAAGACCAGGCACAGTTTCCTTGACGTGCGCTTGACAAAACGTGTCAGTCCCCGTTTCAGCCTGCCGAGCATGGAGGTGGAGACGACAAGGAACATCCCTTCCGGGATATTCTCAAGGTCACTCTCCGTTTTTATCATCTTGAACCTCTCCCTGTTTACGGTGAGGAACGGTATCCAGGTCATGTGGGTGGCGATGGCCGGTGCAAGTATGACGGCGTTCCTTACTTTCCGGAACTTGAGCAGGTATTTCGCCCGGTGATAGACGGCGGTGGTCTTGCCCGAGCCCTGCTGCCAGTTCAGAAGGGCGTAGCGTTTCTGAAGCACGAGATTCAGGTCGTGTTTCTGCAGGGAGGTGAATTCGCAGACTTCGCCGTCCCTGTTGATGAATGTGCAACGGTCCAGGTATTCTTTCAGCCTGCCGTCTTCCTCCATTTCCGGGAACTGCCGGTCCTGCATTTCATACTGTTTCCGCTTGCGCCGTATCAGCTTCTCGGCGGCACGGATCTGGCTCATGTTCTTTTCTGTCGGCAGTTCCGGCACAGGCAGTACGGCACGTCCCAGCACGAGGTCGTTGATGCCTGCCGCCTTGTGCGTGACCTTGTCAAGCAGACGTGGGGCGTACTGTTTCAGCTTGAAGCCGTAGGAGGTCTTCACCAGCGCCACCTCCTTGCGGGGCACCATGTTCTGCGAGGTGATGTACCTGCGTATGATGCCGAGGACCTTGCCCGTCGTGAGCTTCCTGCGTTCCCATTCCTTCATCTGCTCCTTGGTGGCGCCCTCCGGCGGTTTCTGGTTGCGGAACTTCGTGACCAGGGCCTCCGCTTTCTTGATGTGCCTGTTCAGTGCGGGATGTGCCTTCAGCTCGTACATGAACTTGGCCAGCCTGTACTCGAATGTTTCCAGTTCCTCCCTGTCTATGTGGCTGGCCTCCCGCATCAGTTGAAGGCGCAGCCGGCGTTTCATCCTCCGCGCTTCGGTAATGCGTTCTTTAAGTTCCTCCATGCTGACAAACTCTTCCGCGTTGTAGGGATGCATTTCCATGTGGATGGAACGGCGGTGGAATACCATGACCTTCGTGGCGAAGTTCCGCACTCCGACGGGGGCGAAGGCTGCCGGGTCCAGCCGGGTCTGGCCGATGAAGGAGAAATTTGAGTTGACACCTGCCACACGGGTCTTTTCCCAGAACTCGCTCTGCATGAAGGAGAGCGGGACGATGACCATCAGGATTCCGGCGGGGTTGAGCACGTCGTAAGCCTTGTCCATATAGTATTCCTGTGACAGCCTGTAATCGAACTTCAGGTTGAAGGGAGGGTTGCCTATGACGATGTCGAAACGATGTTCGGGATTGTACTGTTGTATGTCGCATTTCTCGATATGGGCTTCCGGGTAGAGGTGTCTTGCGACGGCCACCGCCTTGCCGTCTATGTCGAAGCCGTAGGCGTTGTGCGGGTTGGGCAGGTGGTTGAAGAAGTTTCCCATGCCGCAGCACATGTCGAGGACCATTTCCGTCGATGTCGGGGAAAGGATCCCGACCATGTCCCTGCATACTTCATGCGGGGTGAAGAACTGTCCCATCTCGGACTCCTTCTTGGCCTCGGCATATTCGTGGTAGCTGGCGAAGTCCGACTGTCTGAGGCTGTGCAGTCCTCCGATGCCCGTGTAGCAGTTGTAGATGCTTTCCTTCGGGATGAGGTCCTTGCCGGAGCCTATGGCGAAAAGTATCTTCTCGTTGACCTCGGCACGCCTGTCCTGCGGTATCTTCTGTGGTATGATGGCATACATGTCTTTACTTTTTAATGGTTGGAAACGAAGACACCCCGCAAGGATGCCTTACGGGGTGCCGGAATAAGCTTTTCATGAATCAGTCTTCCTGGAGCGTGATTTCGTCCAGCCGCAACCGCCTGTAACAGTTTCCTGCGGTCTGACTGTCCTTGAAACGGATGTCGATGCGTCCGTTCTTGTAGAACTTGATCTGCTCGGCATTGGTCAGGGTGAGATTGTACCAGCCGCTGACGGAAACGTCGTTGCCGTTGAAATGGATAATCATCTTTGAGTCTCCGTTCAGTATGTCATCCGCACCGTAGGCGATACCGGCGCAGAGTGTTTCCAGTTCACCGCCGTAGTTGTAGGAGATACTGTTTCTATGGCTGTACTGCATGGTGAACTCGTCGAAGCGGATGATTTCGGGAAAGGTTATCCTGTCATTTTTCAGTTCCGGTTTGACCTTGCTCCAGCAGGAAGGCCGTACCGTTTTCAGAAAACGGGCCAGCAGTTCTTCCTCGGCTGTTTCCCTGAAGCTTTTGCCGCCCAGGTGTTCAATGACCGCATCCACATAGGTCTGATAGACGGGACGGAAGCCCATGCGCAGGGTCTTTTCATCAACCGCAGAAACGGGTACCGCCACGTTGTAGGTCTTGTTGAAATAGGAGATGATGCGGTCGGCGAAATTCGCGTTGGCGTTGTGGTTCTTGTCCACAAGGTCGTTGATCTGGTCGAACGGCTTGAACTCGTTGTGCGAATAGTCATCCTTTCCGAAGTCACTGATCAGGCAGTTCCGGACGGGAACCTTGCCGTTGTCCTCATACTTGAAGTTCTTTTCTTCCCGGTATCGTTCCGCGTCCTCCTTGAAGATGGCGTACCACCGGTCTATCTGGTCGAGTGTCTTGTAGAGCAGGTCCTGCTGCCGTTGGCAGTACTGGCGGTCCTGTTCCGTGATTATCTCTTCGTTTCTTACCTGTACGCTCAGAATGCTGGAAAGCAGGTCGGGAGCGTTGCCGACCCTGGCTGTTGCTGTCGTTTGCATGTCAGTTGGATTTTATGTGTTGAAAATTCTGTGATTGGATCCGGTAAAAGTAAGTGGTGTGCTTTTCCATGTCCTTGACAATCTTCACTTGCTCGGGATGGAAGTTGAGCCTCCGCTCTTCGGCCGGGACATCAATCCTTGCCCATTCGGCGGATGGCAGGAATACATATTCGCGGCGGAAGCACCATACCACAATCTGGTTTTCCCAATTGCCCTTGAATACTGTTCCTTCGTAATCTTTCAGGAATTGCCGGAACTCGGTTTCGTCACGGAAAGCGATGCCGTCACCCTGGTAAAGGTTTCCCGTGTCCGCATCTGTCTTTCTGTGAAGATAAAAACGGCGGTAGGTTTCCGTCGTGAATTTGCCGTAAAGAGGTTCCGGTTCGGAATAGGACCACAATGGCACTCTTGCCGTGAATGCCACGGCGCCATTGGCGCAGGCTCCGCAATATCCCCAGTCCTTGAAGGCGCCTTCTGTCCATCGGACAAACTTCATTTCTTGGGGATTGACGGAATGGAATGCCCCGCCGCTGACGCTCAGGCGGATATTCCCGTCTTCTTCCCACAGGAAAGGGATGTAGGGCTCTTCGCATATATAAACGCAGCCTGTTTCCAGGGCTTTTTCAATGAGCGCATTGCCATAATGGCTTCCGTGCCTGTCTGTATAAATCAGTCTGTCCCCGACCTGCGGGGTGGTTTCGGACCGTGTCCCCTCTATCAGTTCCACATAGGCGTTGACCATATCCGTATCTTCCTGTGTCAGCCGGTGGTCATGGTCATAGGAAACATTCAGTGCTTTGAGTGTTTCGACGGTGTACTTGTTCTTTGTTTTCTGCAACATGACTATGATTTTTTGTTAGTCCGGCTTTCTGGGGCCGGAGTTCCCATAACTACAGGCTTAAAAAGGTCGTGTTCCGTACATGCAAGGCTTCGGGAAAAAATACCGCAAGCCCTCCGGGCGAGGATGATTTTTTCCACGAACCCGAAGGGCTTGGCCTTGCTTGTACGAAAAGAACACGGATTACCTTTGCCTGTGGTTATGGGGACTCGGCTACGGTATGCTTTTCACTTTCCGATATGTTTCTAGGTAAATTAAACTAGAAAATGCAACTCAAATAAGTAAACAGTCGGGGAATTCCGACTGTTTTTAAGGTCAAAAATCTTACATTTGAGTTGTAAATGAAAAAGAAGAATCAATTGACCCGCGAGCAAAGGTATCAAATTTCCGCATTACGGCAAGCGGGTCACAGCCAAAAAGAAATTGCGGAAATTATATGCAAGGACAAGTCAGTCATCAGCCGCGAGCTGAAACGGAACAGCGGCAAGCATGGCTACCACCCCGCATTGGCGCAAGAGATGGCCGATGAGCGCAAGGAGCGCTTTCGCCGTCCGCGCAAGTTTACGGATGCGGTCCGCAAGCGGGTGTTGCGGGACTTGTGCGAGGAACAGTACTCCCCGGAGCAGATTGTCGGGCTGGCCCGCCGGGAGGGCAGGGAGATGGTCAGTCACACGCGCATATACCAGTTTGTCCGGGAGGACAAGGAAAATGGCGGCACGCTCTACTTGAACCTCCGGCACAGGCTGAAGCACCGCAAGCGCCCGGTGGGCGGCCGTTGCGGCATCAAAGGGCGGGTGTCGATAGAAGAACGGCCGGCCGTCGTGGACGCACGTTCCAGATTTGGAGACTGGGAGATAGACACGATTGTGGGCAAGGACAACAAGGGGGCCATAGTCACACTCACGGAACGGAAGACGGGATACCTGATGATGGCAAAGCTCCCGCAAGGGAAGAACGCCAAGGGATTGGCGGGAACCGTCATCCGGATGCTCACGCCATACAAAAGGCATGTGCACACAATCACTTCGGACAACGGGACGGAATTTGCTGAACACGAACTGATAGCCAAAAAGCTGGAGGCTCAATTTTTCTTTTGCCACCCGTATTCCTCGTGGGAAAGGGGGCTGAATGAACACACAAACGGACTGGTCAGGCAATATATACCAAAAGGAGAACCGATTGACAATTATGACAGATTGTACATCAGGAACGTACAGTATAAAATCAATAAAAGGCCGAGAGAAAAATTGGGTTTTGATTGCCCGAAAAGATTATTTTTCGCTTATTTGTAATGAAAAGTTGCATCGGTGAGTTTAATCTGCCCTATGAGATTGCGGCTTATTTATGATGCCTTTTCAAAAAGAAGTGTTACCTTTGCGGAAGAGATAAAGAGTTATTTGAAAGCATGAGAAATATGGCACTACCAAACAGTTCCGCATTTTCTTATCCGTTGCCCGTTCTCGTGCGAGTTTTCTACAAAAAGTTGATAGTCAAATAAGTTATCTAAAACTACAACAAATATACAAATAAAATATTTAAATAAACAGAAAAAAGTCTTTTAAAAATAGTCAGCAGGCAAGACGCTCCGACCTTTTCCTGCAAGAGTATATACGACATAAGCAAAAGCATATATATCTGTTGTACAGCAAGTTACTTCTTATATACAACAAGCGTGCTTCTTAGCGCCTGGCAATTCGCTCCTTATACCCCAGGATTTTACTGCTTATACTTTTGCCTTCTGCCGGACTCATCTGCTTACAGCCGCCCCGATTACCCGGCAGAAAAGCCCGCAATCCGGCCGGTCCGCATTTACAATGCGGAAGGGTAGAAAGACAAATTTATTCTTCAAAAGGACAAATTAGATTTAAAAAAAATCAATTGAGCTTGGGGGGAAAGGCAGAGAATGCGTGTATTTATAATAAATGCAAATTGTCGAACCCATGAAACACGCAGGCAAACATATAATAAAGATGCTAAAAGCCGTGATGTGTATGTGTGCCCGGACGGATGAACTAAAACGAGCAGCAAGCCTGCCTGTCGTGAAGCGGAAGATGCGTGAACAGTGGGAAGCAGTTCAAAACTCTCCGGAAAAGGAAAACGAACCGGAGGAAAAAATATGGAAACAAATTATTGAGTTAATTAATAATAGTCTAAACCAAAAAAGAGAAACATGAAGAAATTTTCTACTCAAGTGAAGGTGTATCTTTATGCAGCAGCCTTCTGTGGAGCTTTCTTGACACCCGCCGGAATGTATGCCAGCGAAACGCCAGGAACCTACTCCCAACAACAAGTGAAGAAAATGACCGTAACAGGTACGGTGTATGACAATGTGGGCCCTGTGATAGGTGCCACCATTATGGAAAAAGGAACTAACAATGGGGTCATCAGCGACATAGACGGCAATTTCAGCCTGCAAGTCAATGAAGGGGCCACCATCGTGGTATCGTTCATTGGCTATAAAACGCAAGAAATTGCAGCCAAAGCTGGAAGTCCATTGAAAATCACATTACAAGAAGACAACCAGACACTGGACGAAGTGGTAGTAGTGGGGTTCGGCACACAGAAGAAAGCCAACCTGACCGGTGCCGTTACCACTGTAAAAATGGATGAAGCTTTGGGAGACCGTCCGTTGACAAGTGCCTCAGAAGCCTTGCAGGGAGCTGTACCGGGACTGCTGGTCAGCAGCGGTGGTAACGCGGTGGGCGACAGCAAGTCGTTCCAGATTCGTGGTGCCTACTCATTGGGTATCCAAAACAGCGATGGTTCATACGGAGCCACTGTAGCCCCGTTGATATTGATTGACAACGTGGAGGGCGACATCGACCTGCTGAATCCGGATGACATCGAGTCGGTTACGGTGCTGAAAGATGCCGCTTCAACAGCTATCTACGGTGCCCGCGCTGCCGGTGGCGTTATCTTGGTCACGACCAAGCGCCCCGACAAAGAAGCACGCTTCCAACTGAATTACAACAACAACTTCGCTTTCTCCAGCGCCATGAACCTGCCCAAACAGACATCGCTGAGAACGTATTTGGAAGCATACCGGGAAGCATCTGGCGACGATTATTGGTCGCTGGGCACACCCAGTGTCACCCGCTGGCTGGAATTGTTGGACCAATACCAGGCCGACCCCTCTTCCGTACCTACACAGGGCGACGGCATCTATCGGGACAGCAATGGTGCACTGTACTTCCTCAACGAAAAAGACCTTGTAAAGAACATGCTGGAAACCAGCTTCAGGCAAACACACAACATCTCGGTAAGCGGAGGTACGAACCGGCTCCGTTATCGTCTGTCGGCCGGCTTGGTGGACAGTGATGGTGTATTGATCACCGACAAGGACTCCTTCCGCCGTATGAACGTCAGCGCGTTCTTATCGGCCGATATTACCTCGTGGTTCACTCAGGAGGCTACTTTAAGTTACGCCCACAGCAAGCGCAACCATCCCCAGTCTCCAGTCGGCGCCATCTACGGCACCCGCCTTATATCCTATTATCCGGAAGGGAACATGCCTGCGGGATACGGAAAGGACGATGATAATTTGCCTTTCTTCACGCCCAAGAACCAGATTTTACTTGCCAATACGAACAAAGTTCTTTATGACAATCCGCGAATCTTCCTGAAGTCCATCCTGAAACCGTTGAAAGGACTGGAAATCGCCTTTGAATACACGTATGACAAGAATATCTACGACTACCATTATTATACAGGCAAGATACACATGACCACTATACAAGGTGGAGCAGATGAATATCCGTCCAACGACTACCTGCGTAAAAATAAACGGTACACTGACTACAATGCCATCAACCTGTATGGTACATATAGCTTTGACTTGGCAACAGACCATCATTTCAAGGTAATGGCTGGCTTTAACCAGGAATCAAGCTATCGTGAAACGGTAGATAACTATTCATACGGCCAGGCAGTAACGGAAGTGCCCTCATTAGGAGGCGGTACGTCTACCCTGACAGCTACAGATTCTTATTCAGAATATGCAGTGCGTGGCGGTTTCTTCCGGGTCAACTACAACTACCAGGACAAATACCTGCTGGAAGTCAACGGTCGTTACGACGGTTCTTCCCGCTTCCCAAAAGACAACCGCTTCGGTTTCTTCCCCTCTGTATCGGTAGGTTGGAACATCACACAGGAAAAATTCATGAGCGGCACACAGGATTGGCTGAACTTGCTGAAACCCCGTGCTTCTTACGGTATGATCGGTAACCAGAATATCATGGAGTATGCATTTATTCCGTCCATGACCATCAACAATACCTACAACGGATGGCTGATAGACGGCAACCGGGTAGCCGCCATCACAACCCTTCCTTCTCTGGTCAGCACATCGTTTACCTGGGAAAAGGTAAAGACTACCAACGTGGGTATTGACTTCGCGCTGTTCAACAGCCGCCTGAGCGGTCTGTTTGAATGGTACCAGAAGAACACGGTGGGCATGTTGGCACCGGGCATGCAGTTGCCGGCCGTAGTAGGTGCCAGCGCTCCTTATCAGAACACGGCAGACATGCGCACACGCGGCTGGGAAATCAACCTGAACTGGCGCGACCGTATCGGCGACTGGAGTTACCGGGTAGGCTTCAACCTGTCCGACTCGAAGAGTGTCATCACCAAGTATGACAGTAATGAGTCCAAATTGTTGAGCAGCTTCTATGAAGGTCAGGAATTGGGAGAAATCTGGGGCTATGTCTATGATGGCTTCTACACGGTAGATGACTTTGTCGATACCCAGACCTGGCAACTGAAGGAAGGAGTTACTACTATCAACGGCTACAACCCGCGTCCGGGCGATGTGAAATTCAAAAACCTGCGGGACGATGAAACCATGGGCGAAAACGTGATATACGAAGGCGAAGGCACTTATGACAATCCGGGCGACCGCAAGATAATCGGCAATAACCTGCCACGTTATCTCTATGGCATCAACTTAGGAGCCAGCTATAAGGGCTTCGACCTGAGCATCTTCCTGCAAGGCACCGGAAAACGCGATGCCTGGTTGGCCAACAACATGGTATTCCCCATGTACAGCGACTTCAAATTCATTGCACTGTATGAAGGCACGGAAAATTACTGGAGACCGGTGGATGCCGCCAACGGCGACTACACCTGCGCCAACCCGAATGCCGAATTCCCGCGTATCTATGACGAATACGGCAACATGGGTTCCAACTACCGGCAGTCCGACAGATACCTGTCTGATGCTTCCTACCTGCGCATCAAGAACCTGACGTTCTCATACAATTTTCCCAAGGCATGGATAAATAAGATCAGCCTCTCCTCACTGAAAGCATTCGTGAGTGTAGAAAACTTGGCTACATTTACCTCGCTTCCCAAAGGTATCGACCCGGAAACATTGTCATGGAACTACCCGGCTTCCCGCACGGTTTCGTTCGGTATCAATCTTTCACTTTAACAACCATAAAAAAACAACGAATTATGAAAAAACTGATTATAGGCATTGTGGCTTTAGCAGGGATGACACTGACCGGATGCAATGACAGTTTCCTGGACAAATCACCCATCACCGACCTGACAGAAGACAATGCATTCTCTTCTTATGACAACTTCAAGAGCTTCATGTGGCCCTGCTACGAGATGTTCACCAATACCACCATTGCTACCTCGACCCGCAACAACGGATGGGGCGTAGGCGGACAATACGAAGGCGACGTGGACGCCAACTACCTGAATAACCGTGGACAAAGCGGCTTCAACGAGTATGCATACCAGACAATAGGCAATGCCACTTCGGGCAACGGCTGGGACTTCAGTTCCTTCATCCGCCGCGTCAACATCATGCTGTCCCACCTGGACCAGGCAGAGATGACACAGGCCGAGAAGGACCACTGGCGCTCGGTAGGCTACTTCTTCCACTCTTTCTGGTACATGGAGCTCATCAACCGCTTTGGCGATGTGCCTTGGGTAAACAAAGTCCTGGACGAGTCTTCACCCGAAACCTATGGCGCACGGATGCCGCGCGCTGAGGTAGCCGACTCGGTGCTGACACGCCTGCAATGGGCAGAAGAACATATCGGTGACTTTGAGGACCAGGACGGCTCGAACACCATCAACCGCGACTGTGTGCGTGCAGCTATTTCGCGCTTCACCCTGCGCGAAGGTACCTGGCGCAAGTATCACAACATGGATGGAGCCGATGCCCTGCTCAATGAGTGTATACGCGTATCGGAACTGCTGATGGCCGACTACCCCACCCTCTATACCGGAACTGACGGACAGCCGGGAGCCGGATATGGTGAAATGTGGACTACGGACGATTTGGGCCTGGTGCCGGGCATCATCCTCTACAAATCATACGTTACGGATGTGAACCCCGTGCAGGGAGGATGCTACTTAGAGCACACTTCCAGCCAAAGCATTGAAATGAACCAGAACACAGTGGACCTCTACCTGATGAAGAACGGAAAACCCATCCACAACCCGGAATCGGGCTACTACGGCGACCATACCATGTATGACACCTTCCGCGACCGCGACCCGCGCCTCTACCACACCGTAATGCCACCCTATACGGTAGAAGCGGGCGGTGCCAACAAACCGGAAGAGAACCCGAATGCCACATGGGGCTACACCGATGACCCGGCAGACCGCGAGTATATTGACATCATGGGTGCCAACTACACATGCAGCAATCCCGGCGTGGGCATGAAACGCCTGCCGGCACAGAACTGGTCGGCCTCACTGGTACCGGAAATTCCCCGCCTGGGCACAAGTGCCTACGTGCAATGCCGTTCCGGTTACTACCTGTGGAAATTATGGTGCGGATGGGAAGAAAACTTCAACAACGGTAGCCTCAACGTGGCCGACAAGCCTATCTTTAAAATTGAGGAAGTGCTGCTGAACTATGCAGAAGCCAAAGCCGAACTCGGTTCATTCGACCAGGCTGCTGCCGACCGCAGTATCAACCGACTGAGAGACCGTGCCGAAGTGGCCCGCATGAACGTGGCTGAAATAGACGACAACTTCGATCCTGACCGTCCTTACTATTATCCGGCAGGCAACGATGCCGGCATCCAGGTACCCGCCCTGCTGTGGGAAGTACGCCGTGAACGCATCATCGAACTGATGGGCGAAGGATTCGGCTTCTACGATGTTCGCCGCTGGCGCATGGCTCCGTGGTTCCTCAACCGTGCACCGAAAGGCATTTGGGTGACCAAAGAATATGCCTCAGCCAACAACATGACCCTCTACAACCCCGAAACCGGTCTGTCTGACGGCACCAACGGCTCGATGACCGAAGGATACCTCTATCTCTTCAACGACCCCGTTGCTGAAGGCAGAGGCTGGTTGGAGAAGTATTACCTGTATCAGGTTCCCACCGACGAAATCCTGCTCAATCCCAACCTGACCCAGAACCCCGGATGGTAACAGGTTGACCGTTATTCATACATAAGAAGAGGCTGCCCCAACACAGGAGACAGATTGTCAGTCCGCCATGCTGGGACAGCCTCTTTATTTATCATTTATCGTTGTTTGCAGAAGCTGTTTTGATTTAAGCAAATGTGTACTAAACACAGAGACACGGAGACACAGAGTTTTTGTTTTCTTGTCCATAGCTCACAGAGTTAATTTCCCTTCTCTCGATTGCGGCGAAACCGCGGACTCTGTGCCCTCCCGTCATTTTACCGACAGACAGTTACAGAACTTTGTGTCTCTGTGTCTCTGTGTTTGATATAAATTCAATCTAATTGACTACTTACCTATAAAGATGAAAAAGCATTTACCCGTTAATCTGGCGGTGCTTTCCGCCATAGGCTGCACCTTGCCTGTCACCGCACAGGAAGTGAAAGAGGAACGTCCGAACATCATACTGATTAACATCGATGATCTGGGTTGGACGGATTTGAGTGGCAACGGCAGCGGTTACTACGAGACGCCTAACATCGACAAACTGCGCGAAGCCGGAATCTGGTTTCCACAGGCGTACGCAGGTGCAGCCAACAGCGCACCCAGCCGCGCCTGTATGCTGACCGGACAATATGCCCCGCGTCACGGTATCTACACCGTGGGAAGTTCAGAGCGTGGCAAGGCAGCCCACCGGAAACTGATACCCATCCCCAACCACGAATCCCTGCCCGACGGATTCCAGATTCTGCCACGGGTGTTACAGGAAGCCGGCTATCAGACATTTCACGTAGGGAAATGGCATGTCACTAACGACCCCACGCCCTGCGGGATAGACAAGAACATAGGAGGCAACCACGCCGGCAACCCGAGCACCTATTTTTCGCCATACCACAATGCTAATTTATCCGACGGACCGGAAGGAGAATTCCTGACGGACCGCCTGGGACGTGAAGCTGCCGAACTGATACGCAAGGCTGACCGCTCCCGCCCTTTCTTCTTGTATTATGCCACGTATGCGGTGCATACGCCTTTACAGGCCGAGCCGGAACTGATACAGAAATACAAGGAGAAACCAGCCACGGAAGCTCACCATAACCCCACCTATGCGGCATTGGTGGAAGCCATGGACCGCAATGTGGGCCGCGTATGGCAGGCTGTGCAGGACAACGGACTGGAAGACAACACCCTGATTATATTCACCAGCGACAATGGCGGGGTGTACGACATTTCCAAGCAGTGGCCCCTGCGCGCCGGAAAAGGTTCGTTCTACGAAGGAGGCATCCGGGTGCCGCTCGTGTTCTACTGGAAAGATGTGTTTGAACACCGGACGTACCCGGACGTGGCTGTTTCCCAACTGGATATTTTCCCTACTCTGCTGACATTGACCGGCATCTCACCGGACCACCTGCTGCTGGACGGAATGGATCTGACCGGGCTGTTGCGTTCCGGAAAGGATGCCAAGGTGTCTGAACGTGTGCTGTACTGGCATTTCCCCGCTTATCTGGAAGGGGGTAATGTGGAGACCACAGACAGACGTTTCCGTACCCGCCCGGTTTCTGTCATCCGCCAGGGAGAATGGAAACTGATAGAAAACTATGAAACGGGCAAGTATGAGCTGTATAATGTAGTGAATGACATCAGTGAACGGGAAGAACTGTCGGGCACATACCCGCAAAAGGTCGAAGAGTTATCCCGGGTTTTAGACCAGTGGAAAGAAGAGGTGCATGCACCGGTGCCTACAGAACTGAATCCTGATTACAAAAATCCTTAAGGCGGTTCCCCGACACACCCCCAACTCATAAAAAAGAGGATATACCCGATTGGGGTATACCCTCCTTTTTATTGGTTGGACTACCAAGATTCGAACTTGGACAAACAGAACCAAAATCTGTTGTGCTACCATTACACCATAGTCCAAACAGAAGCTTTCTGTTAAAAAGCGGTGCAAAGATAAGGCATTCACCGGATATATGCAATTTTTTTGACTGTTTTTTTGTTTTTCTTTCTACAAAATATACCTTTGCCACATCACAAAAACAAATTCATGATGAAAAGGAACGCGAAAATCATATTGGCCATAGCAGGATTCATGCTGATAGCCGTGGTCATAAACCTCTGCACTGACGTGACGGACATCAACTACATCGTATTCGTACCCACCCTATTTTGCCTCGACATGCTGTTCAGGAAAAGCGCATCGAACTACCAACGACTGGCCATAGCCACCCTCATAGGCCTCGCATATCATCCCATCGCATGCCTTTTCCGATGGGAGTTGTTTCTTTCAAAAGAACTATGGAGCCTTGCCGGTGCCGTGCTGACAGCAGTCGGCGTGTTCGCTTATACCCGCATAAGCAGTAGAGATAAAGAAAAGAAGGTGCGATAAGCAACAAGGAAGCCTCCAACCAATGAGGCTGACAGGAGGAGCTTGCCCGAAAACCATTCAGTTCCTATCATGCTGTCATTGGTAACACACGTGAAGCATCTCCCGATAGCGGGAATTTTCCGACAGACAGTTACGGAACTCTGTGCCTCTGCATTTGATACGAAATCGGACGCAGACATTGTTTGGGACGAAGCATAATCCGTGTAATCCGCGACAGCGCCTCAGAAATTATATTTCACCGTAAACAAAAATTCCAACGGACGCAGAGCAAACGAATACGTGTACAAGTCGTAATTGCTGAGACGGGTATAGGCATAAACCTGCCGGTCAGTCAGATTATGTCCAGTACACTCCACCTCAAACTTTCCCACCGAATAGCGCATCCCGCCATCTACAAACACATTCACCTGGCGACCGCTGCCGAAAAGCTCTGCATTGTTATAATACGCCTTGGCATAGACCTCAAACGACTTGAACGGGAAAAAGGAAAGCCGGGCGTGCGCGGTCACATCGTCTACCGCCACCGGTGACTGCAGCGCATCAGACACCTGCGACGTCCGCACATACTCTCCGTCCAGCGAGAACGACAACCGGTCTGCCCACAAATACCCCCTCACTTCACCTCGCAACGTATACATCCGATTCTTGATGTCCACCACATGTCCCTGCCGCTGCGTTGCCCGCTTCAGGAAAATGGCACTGCCTATCAAGGAAAAAGTCGTATTCAACGCCCGGACATTCTTGGAAACATTCGCCATGACATCCGCATTATATCCAGTGTGACGGGCCTGAACTTGCCCCGTAGTAGTCTGGTCTGCATCGACCTCTGTTGTGACCATCCGGTTGTTGACTGTACGGCTGAACATCCCCCGCAACGAGCAGAACAATCCTTCCACTGTATTACGGTGGCGGACGGATGCCGACACATAGTCACTGCGGCGCACTCCCAGCACACCCGCCCCGATGGTATTCTGCCGGCGGTAGGTGACATAGACCGGATTCACAACGAAATCTTCCATGCCGCCGATGTCGTATCGCCTTCCTCCCTCCAGCGTAGCCTTTACATTACGAGGCAAAAAGAAATAGAAAGTGGTGCGGAACTCCACGTAAGGCTTGTGCAAGGTATACATGCCGCCTCCCCAAGCGTCATGGTATTTCAGGTCGTGCATCCTGACAGGCACCGACGTGCGCCACGTCAGTTTATCTCCTTTCCACTGGAAATAAGGCTCTATGGAAGTCACCAGCTTATAGCCGCTGTCGTCATTTACAGACAAAGCATCTGCCGAACACCCATGACGGCCCTCCGAACGGAAAGTCTCATAAAACGATTCGAAAGACAAGTCTGCCCCCACGCTGCTGCGATACCCGGCCAGCCAGGAAAAAGCAGTGCTCTCCCGCGTATGGAACGACAGCCCCTCTGCCCATTGGCTGACTCCCAGCGAATCACGCACCGGATAAACCACCCGCATGGCATTGGACGGCGTGCTCGAAACCGATACCAGCGAATGTACCTCATACACCCGGCGATCCTTACGAAACACCGCGCTGAAGTTATTGCTGGCGTTGTAATCGCGGTTGCGCAATGTCTGTTCCATAAAGTTTTCGTTGGAAAGCAGATAACGGTTGGTATGGAAACGGCCCTTGAAGCGCAATTCATTCACCACATAACGGGTCGATGCATTGTTCTCCATCTTGAGCGAGAAGTTGGCTTCATGCCCGTCCAGATGCGAGCGGCTGTCCTCTGCCACACGCACCGGTTGTTCGCCCGTGGCATAATATTCGGTCACCTGGGCATTCTGATAAGAATCTTTTTCACGAATGTAATCAGCAGACACTGTCAGCGTCAGATGCTCGTGGAGTTTCTGCAACGTATTCACCGAAGCGGTGACCGAACGGTTCCGGAAATAGCGCGACTGCGGAATCTGTGCCTCCCCGAAAGGCATCTGCGAGAACACGCCGTAGGCCAGGGTCTTCGTATCGAACAAGCTGCCTATCAGCTGCTGCGTCTCGTTGCGGTACTCCTCACCGAAGTTATTGCCTTTGGCCGTGACAAGGGTCTGGTTCTTGGGAGACACCAACATGCCGAACAATTCCCCTTGCCATTTCGTCTCCCCGCCCCAACCGGCTCCGGCTTTCATATAACCGATGGGCTTCAGCGTGCGCTGCCGTTTCAGGGTCAGGTTCAATGCCGCGCGGTCGCTCATGCGAATATCTTTCAAGGCCTGCACGGGTTGGTGATTCTCGTAGACACTGACCGATGCGATGTCGTCTGCCGAAATGTTGCGCGTGGCGATGGCGTAACGCCCGCCCAGCAAATCCAGGTTTTCGATGTAGAACTTGTTGATGGCCTCGCCGTTGTAGAAGATACGGCCATTGTCCTGCACCTCGATGCCCGGCAGGCGTTTGATGACGTCCTCGATGCTACGATCCGACTGACTGCGGAAGGACGCTACGTCATACAATAACGTGTCGCCCAATGCCCGGATGGGAGGCACCCGCACCACTACCTCCTTCAACTCGAATACTTTTTCGCGGAGACGCACATCCACAGGCTGCGCGGGGTCGTCCACTGTCCGTTCCAGTACCTCGTAGCCCATGCACGAAAACACCAGGCGCAACGGTTCGGGCAGCGGTTCCACCTGTAAGACATAATGTCCCCCGCCGTCGGCAATAGCGTAGGCAAGCACCCCACCGTCGGCATCCACCGCTTTGACCATCGCGCCTGCCAAAGGCTCTCCCTTGTCCGAACGCACCGTGCCCTCTACCTGTGCGGCCAAGCCACTGCACCATCCGGCCGCCAGCAAAACCAGTACAAGAATCGCACACCTCATCTGCCTACTCCAGTTCTATCGGATTATAAAACAACTTGCGATGGGGTATCTTGACCGGAGTCCCGTCTAAATTCGTAGGATGAAGCTCCGTGTTTTCCACCAATTTCCACGCCTCGGCCTTATACTTGGCCAGCGCAGCGTTATACTGCTTGCGCTTTGTCTTCATATAATCACGTTTCTGATAGCCGAATTCCACTGTATCCTGCTTGAAGCCCACAGCCTTGAACCTATGTTCCCCCTTGGCATCCTCCAGTTTCAGAATCAGCCCGGGCAGATTCCCGAATTTCCACGGTCCGTTGTTAATCGGTATATCGCTGTACCAGGCCGTCCAGACACGTCCACGGAAGGTGGCTGTCGCTTTGTGGCAAAGGTAACCGCAGACTTCTTCTGTCCCATCCTCCAACTTCCATGAAATAGCCGGAACAGGCTCTTCATAAATATAATTATCTACATATACCCGCCCATAAAACGTCATATTATTAGACTTGAAGTCCCTTATCAGACTTTCCGGCTCCGACTTATAGCGCATGGACAAGGAAAAATAGTCGTTGAAAGTCATTTCCTCCGTAGGAATTGTCTTCATCAAAGAATCCAACTGATAGGCCGCATAGTCCTCATACTTGCTATAACTGCTGCCTACCAAAAGAATTTCATAATAATCCCTCATCGCATCACGCTCGGGTTCATATACCAAATGTTGATACACACACTGGAACCGGCTGGTATCCAGCACCTCTCGTTGAGCCAAATTGACCCGTTCATTCACATCAGCACCCACTCCTATGATATGCTGTGAGTAGCCAAACTGGGAAAGTGCCATCAGGCACAAAAACAGACATCTACGCATACATGTTTTGATTATAACGGTTAAGTATTTTTAACTACAAACTGCAGTTTTTAGTTATCTATGTTACAGAGTATGAGCATCTTTAATGGCTATCTGCGAGAACTTCGTACCAAAAACCAGCGGCAAATATAAACATATTAATCGGGAAACAGAAGCATTATTCCATAAAAATAATTTTGACAGGATAACAATCGGACATCTATGACTTCTTGACAGACTTATGCTTTGCGCGGGTTAGAATGGTACATTTCCACATTGTCTTCCCGGCATGCACTGACATCCTCAAAGAGGTCGAACCCGCTTATACCACCCAAAACGAAGTGAAGCATCTCGACTGCATCAGCATCTGTTTTGAGATCTTTCGCTTCGCTCAAGATGACAAAATGAAAGTTAATCTATGTTTTGATACACCCTCGCTTGATGAAAGATAAAAACAGAGGCAGAAGCAAAGGAAAAATCAACCGACTTACAGTTTTTCGGTGAAACCGGATTCTGTGCCCGAATATAAACGGAAATATAAATGAATATCGGGTATGTTTCACAGCATCCAACTGATATACAATCATTTGACAAATCGTAAGCAGCTATTTTTTATAAATGAAAAATGAGGTGCAAAACAGGTGCATGGCGCACCAGAAACCGCCTGCACCATGTTTGGCAACAAACTGCCTTCACGCCTTCAACGGCCTGCAAATATCTACTGTACAAGGAATTGGTGTGAAAGATACATCCTTCACCCTGCTTTCACACACCCGGCGTACCACTACAGATGCACGGCCCGGTTCTGTTTTTACCGGTTTTCTCCTTATACTTTGAAAGCAGCGTCCTTAGTCTTTAGAAGCAGGTGGCGCATATATAAGAAGCAGACGACGGCAGTGCCTGACATCAGGGGAAGGCAAGGAAACCACAAAGCGAAAGGTGTGAAAGATGCGTGAAGGCTCTATCTTTCACAACATCTCACTGAGTTGCAACAGTTTGAACGACGGTGAAAGCGTGAAGGCAGCCGGAAGGGAATCACACTGTAAGGAGGAGAAAAAGCCAGGATGGTGTCACCCAACCTCCATCTGAATCGGCTAAACCTGCATTTAAAGAAGCTAAACCTGCATTTGAGCTGGCTAAACCTGCATTTGAGCGAAGCTAACACTCAACTCTTGCTTGCCTCGCACACCCGGCAACCTCGGAGAGGTTGAACTATGGGTAACCGCTGGTGGCTCCCCGAAGGGGAACACCTGCGGATCTATCCTCGCTCTCTCACATCGACCTCAAAGGGGTCGAACCACGCATGTCCGACCACATTCTTCTGACTGACTCTTTCCCGATTCATCCATTTATATAGCCTGTCCTCTATCTACAGTTGCTCAAGCTCTCGTCCGTAAGAATGGGATTAAGATGGATGAGCGGTTCTTTCAGGCAGAATAAACGTGGTTCGACCCCTACGAGGTCGATGGAAGGGAGGAGGATGAGGTAATCCGCAGGTGTTCCCCTTCGGGGAGCCACCCGCGGTTAAGCATCGTTCAACCTCTCCGAGGTTGCCGAATGTACGAGGGAAGAAAGAGTCGGACGTACGAAGCAAGAAAGAGTCAGGCGTGCGAGGTGCAACCTCTTCGAGGATGTCAATGCATGCAGGGCAGGTAATGTGAAAAATGCCCAATTCTAACCCGCCCAAAGTATAATTGATTACTTCATTTGATATGCAGGTTTATATGCAAGACTCCCATTGTAGGCGTTAAGGAGTATTGCATACAAAACTGCATACACATTTTTATGGGAAACTTAGAGCCTGTTTAAATTTTGCTCAGCTTTATTTTGAGTGCTGTTTCCGAGGATATTTTTCCGGTGTACTGAGGAACGTAGCGGGCTACGTGACGAAGTATGCCGGGAAAAGAGACCGGAAAGAGACTCAACAGAAGCTGAAAATAAATCTATAAAAGGAAAATTTAAACAGACTCTTAATATCGAATGCCTAATAATGAGTATTTTTACAGTCACTAAATAATTAGG
Organism: Mediterranea sp. An20; assembly: GCF_002160055.1. Lineage (GTDB taxonomy): Bacteria > Bacteroidota > Bacteroidia > Bacteroidales > Bacteroidaceae > Bacteroides > Bacteroides avicola. The sequence goes on along the minus strand of NZ_NFJV01000012.1, from coordinate 90,785 downwards.
TTATGAAAGTTACACAATTGCTACATTTTTTATTTGTAACGTTGCTTATCCTTGCATTAACTTCCTGTAGAAATGGTGTGGTGAAGGTTGACAATGAGATGGAAGGAAAACTCACCGCTACTTTCCAATTAGCAGAAAAGGGTGAAAAAAAATTCTATTTGGATGCAGAAACCGCACCGAAACCTCCTTATATGCAATTGTGGACTGATTCGTTGGGCAAAAGGTTCCTGACGTTTCTGAATCCTTATAAGAATGCCATTTATTTTTATAATTATGATGACACGACCTACGTTAAAAGGATAGCCTACAATAAAGAAGGCCCTAACGCAATATTGAAAGTGTCCGGCTATCACATCAAGAATGCGGACTCCATCTACATCTATAATATGCCAATGGTTCAAGTGGAATTGGCTGACGCACAAGGGAAAGTCAAAGCGCATATTCCATTGACCGGAGCTTCCAAGGAACCGGATTGGCCCAACTATTATCCGCAATACCTACTGAGTACCGTAACTTCGTTTATTCCAATAGATTCGACATTGATATTGACCGGTCAGTCCATGTTGTCCGTTCCGGCTGAGAATATTGAACGCTTTAAATTCAGTGCCTATATAAATACAGCTACGAACCAGGTGGACTTCCGTCATACGTATCCGAAAGAGATTTATGGCAATAATGCGAATTGGGAAGGCGGATTGCCCACCCAGGTATTTTCAACACTCTCTCCCAACAAGGAACTTGTGTTCAGTTTTCCTGCCTCCCATAATCTCTACCTGACCCGATGGGACGAAGATGCAACCCAAACAGTCTACGGCGGGAGTAACGTGGCTCGCACCATTCATTCCATAGATTACAGCGATGTCAAAAAAACTCCAGATGAATTGGTTATAGAGAATTATATGAAAGAAGATATGTATGGTGCGATTCTTTATGACCCTTATCGAAATGTGTATTACCGGTTTATGTTGAAAGGTCTGCCTGATGCAACCATCAAGACCGTTAAAGAAGAGAAGCCCATAGTAGTCATCCTAATGGATGAACATTTCCACTATATGGGAGAAACAAACCTTGGGACTGGCAAAGAATGGAATTGGACCAACGCTTTCGTTACCCAAGAGGGATTAAACATAGAATATATTGGAGATATAGGCATCAATGAGGACTATCTGACCCTAAAGGTCTTATCTCCTAAGGCTCTTAATTGATTTACGCGATATGGGAAGAATTGTGAAAGCTAGGACCATCCGAATATCTATGTAGACAAAGAAAATCAGTTTGTGATGCCGACCAATAATTCCATTTATCCTTGCATCATTCAGTTAAAAGAAGATTTGAAAGAGAATGACAATTAACTATCATCAGCCATGAGAAAGACAATCTGTTTCCTCTTATGCTGTATGGCCGGTTTTGCGGTCCGTGCCCAGGCACCCGCCGACTCCGTCCCGCAAGACTACAACGGCCTGCGCGAGACGGTGTACCTGCAGACCAGCAAGGGTGTATATGAAGCAGGAGAAGACCTGTGGTTCAAGGGATATGCCTTCGATGCGCAGACACTGGCGCTTTCTGATAGGAGCCGTACCCTGTTCGTAGAGATGGCAGACGGGAAAGACAGCATCGTGTGGCAGGAGAAATATCCGATACATGCGGGCATGGCCGAGGGACACATCTACGTGGACAAGGCTCTCCGTCCGGGCAACTACCGCATCCATGCCTATACCCGCCACTCTCTCCTACGCGACACACTGATGCCCATCTATCCCAAAGTGATACGGGTGGTAAAGGAGATTGCAGACAAACTTGAGCACAAGGAAGCGGTAAGTAAGTCCGACACGGTGGCACGGCTGCAATTCTTCCCGGAAGGAGGTGATTTGATAGACGGAATCCCCTCGAAGGTGGCCTTCAAAGCCACAGACTATCGGGGAATGCCCGTTCCCGTGGAGGGTGTATTGGAAGAGAATGGCCGTGTGGTGGCCCGACTGGAGTCCATGCACGACGGCATGGGTTTTCTTATCCTGAACCCGCATAAGGAAGCCTCATATAAGGTCGTGCTGGATGACGGCAGAGAGTTCCCTTTCTGCGGCATACAACCTTCCGGTCTTGCACTGAGGCTGAACAAGCAGACGGAACAGTTTCTTGACTTCCACCTGTCACAACCAAATGGTAATAAGCCACAAACGGTGAGATTAGTGGGACGCATGCGGGGCATGACCTGCTGTACGGCTACAGCCACCCTGCATGGCAGTGTGCGGGTGCGTATGCCGGTGGAAACATTTACCCAACAAGGCATTGCGGAGTTTACTCTCTACAATGAAGCCGGCCGCCCCATGGCGGAACGCTTAGTGTACGTGCATCCGCAAAGACGGCTGTATGTGGAAGTGAAACCGAGCAGGACACGCTATTGGAAAAGGGAAAAAGGAACATTGAAAATACGGGTAACCGATGAACACGGAAGACCCGTGCAGGCAAACCTGGCCTTGAGTCTGTTCGATAAAGCATACGTCAACGAAAAGGTTCCGGAAAATCTGCTGTCCTACTGCTTCCTGTCTACGGAAATCATGGGAAACATACACAACCCGTCCTATTACTTTGACGAGCGGAACAAAGACCGTTTGGAATCGCTGGACCTGTTGCTGCTGACGCAAGGATGGCGGCGGTATGTGTGGGAGGAGCGGGACACCGTGACATCTGCCTCCATATTCCTGCACGATGAGATCAACGGGGTGCAGACCATCGGAACAAAAAGAAGAGTAAAGGAAGTGGGAGGTATGCAACAGGCCATCCAGGTGTTTGGTCCCGATGGAAATGCAGAGATTCTGCTGACCGACACTTTGGGACAGTTCACGCTCTCGACAGAACTGATGGAGAAGTTGCAAGGCGGCTACGTATACATCAAACCGCTACTGGACAAAGACCGCTACAAGCCTTCTGTAGCTTTTAAGGACTTGCTTGGACAAGCAGACAGTTTGCGGAAAACCCGACAAGTATATTACTCCTTTATGCAACCCGAACGTGTAAGCAAAGAACCTGATTATCTTAGAATTGGAATTGACGGCAGCATTCTTCTGTCAGAAGTGACAGTGACGACAGATAAAGTAAGGGTGTTCCGCGATAAATTTATGGGACGCTTGGATAGTTTGGCACAAACAGATTTGAACGGAGCGTGGGTCTGTGAAGACTGTAAGAATAACTATCCTTTTTTAAACGATTACAAAGGGTATTCCCATCATCCGGCATGCTGCCCATATGATGGAAAGAAATCAGCACCAGTTATCGGAAAGTCGTATGAACTTATAAAATATGAACCTGTTGGTCCTGATGGAATTTGGATTGTGACAGACATTCAATTCATTACATATAATGGACCGGAATTTACAGAAGAAGAACTTCTACGCATGAACAACATCTACCGCACCAAAGGCTATTACGGCAAACGTGAGTTCTACCAACCGGATGAATGGGACATGCAGAGTTCCGTTCCCGATGCCCGCAACACCTTGTTGTGGCTACCCAACTTAGTGACAGATGAGAATGGAGAAGCAGAAGCTGAATTCTATTGTTCGGACATCAACACCGGCTTTATCGGCGTGGTGGAAGGCACCGACGGGCAGGGACTGCTGGGCACGGGGCAATGTGAATTCAGGGTAGTGCGAAATTAATAGGACAGATTTATAAAAATAAAGAGGATGTGCCAGGATTTGTCCGACACATCCTCTTTATCTATATTTATCTATGGAACGACAATGCCTGTCTTACTTGGCAATCACCAAATAATAGTTCTTCTTGCCGCGCTGTACTAACAGATACTTGTCGTCCAGCAAGTCGGCGGTGGTGATGACTTGGTCGAAAGCAGCCAGCTTCTCCTTGTTCAACGAAACGCCGCCACCCTGCACCAACTTACGCATTTCGCCCTTCGAAGCAAAAATGGGAGCGTTTTCTACAAAGAGGTCAACTGCCTTGACGCCGGCGCCGAGTGCATCGCGCGACACTTCAAACTGGGGCACGCCTTCGAAGACAGACAGCAGCGTCTGCTCGTCCAGCTTTCTCAACGCATCGCTCGTGCCACCGCCAAACAGGATGTTGGATGCCTCAACAGCTGCGTTATAATCATCCTCGGAGTGTACCATGACAGTCACTTCGCGGGCCAGGCGCTTCTGCAACAGACGCAGGTGCGGAGCCTCGGCGTGCTGGGCGGTCAGGGCCTCGATTTCCTCCTTGGGAAGGGCGGTAAATATCTTGATGTAGCGGGCAGCATCTTCGTCGCTCACGTTCAGCCAGAACTGGTAGAACTTGTAGGGAGAAGTATAGCGCGGGTCGAGCCATACGTTGCCGCTCTCCGTCTTGCCGAACTTTCCGCCGTCGGCCTTCGTGATGAGGGGGCAAGTCAGGGCAAACACTTCGCCGCCGTTGGTGCGGCGGATGAGTTCGGCACCGGTGGTGATATTGCCCCACTGGTCGCTGCCACCCATCTGGAGCTTACAGCCCTTGGTCTCGTAAAGGTGCAGGAAGTCATAGCCCTGCAGCAGTTGGTAAGTGAATTCGGTGAAGGAAAGGCCGTCGCGCGCTTCGCCGTTGAGGCGTTTCTTCACGCTGTCTTTGGCCATCATATAGTTGACGGTAATGTGCTTGCCTACCTCACGGGCAAAGTCCAGGAAAGTGAAATTCTTCATCCAGTCGTAGTTATTGACCAGTTCGGCATGGTTGGGCGCATCCGAATCGAAGTCCAGGAACTTGGAGAGCTGTTTCTTCATGCCTTCGATGTTGTGCCGCAAGGTTTCCTCGGTCAGCAGGTTGCGTTCCTGCGATTTGCCGGAGGGGTCACCAATCATGCCCGTAGCGCCGCCGATGAGTGCCAGCGGCTTGTGGCCGCAACGCTGGAAGTGGCGCAGAATCATCACGCTGCACAAGTGGCCGATGTGGAGGGAATCGGCCGTGGGGTCAAAACCGATGTAAGCAGTCACTTGTTCTTTGGCCAGCAGTTCTTCCGTGCCGGGCATCATGTCGTGGAGCATGCCACGCCATCTTAATTCTTCTACAAAATTCATCGAATGAGTAATTGTTTTTTAATACGTTTAATGATTAACGCTGCAAAAGTACGACACTTTATCTGAAGAAACAACTTTTGGGCGGGCTGAATGTTGCAAAAGCCAAAGGAAAGGAAACACCTCAGCCTTTCTTCATCTGTTTGTAGCGGCTGGGAGGCATCCCCATGACCTTGCTGAAGAGCCGGGAGAAGTAATAGCTGTCTTCAATGCCTATCTTGTAGCATATCTGGTTGATTTTCATATCCGTAAAATCCAGCAGACGGCAAGCCTGGCGAATTTTCAGCTGGTTGAAATAGGCCAACGGCGGATAGCCTGTACGTCGGCAAAACAACTGGGAGAAGTGAGAGGGCGAATAACCTGCCTGCGAAGCCATCTCATTCAACGTCAGCTTTTTACCCACATTTTCTTTCATGAAGTGTATGGCGGCAGTCACCATGTCGTTCGTCTCCGCATCGGGACGGACAGCGTCGCGGTATTGCCGCAGGTAGCGCAGCGTGCCGAGATAATGGTGGAAGATGGAGCAGGCATACAGCAGGTTCTCGTGGCTGTAGCCCATCTCCAGCGTACGGAAAATCTCTTCAAACAGCAGGATACGGTCGCTGATGCGTGAATGAGCCCCCGGCTTGATTTCGACCGGACAGGCGCAGGGCTGTGCAAAATGGGCAGCCAGCCGCCCCTTGAAGTGAATCCAGTAAATGGTCCACGGATTCTGCTCGTCTGCCTTGTAGGCATGGGGCTGACCGGCAGGCAGGATGAAATACTGGTCGGGGCCCACCGGAAAAGTCTTCCCGCCGATGCGGAACCATCCCTCCCCCTCTGTGCAGTAGATGAAGACATATTGTGTGATGGGCGATTTCCGCTCCCGGAAGTGGTGCCGGGCTTTCGGATAATAGCCTATATCGGTGATGTGCAGCAAGGAGGCAACCGGGTCGGCTTCCATCTCATGCACGACAGGTTGCGGCAAGACCAACGCCCTTTCGCCACAGAAGCCGTCTTTTCTTTTAATCATGGCAGCATTGTTTAAGTGTTCACGGATGCAAAGATACGAAAAAAGTGAAAGGCGCTAAACTTTTCATGCACAATACTGATGTAGCGCATACAGCACGGATTCTCTGATAAGCCCTTCACAGAAAGCTGCTAAGCGATAAGCAGCCAACTGCCAAGCCACAAGCAACGAACTCGTTATATATAAGAAATAGCAGACTGATTGTCAGCGAGATAAGAAGAAGTTTGCCCGCCATCCGGGAAACCTTGGCCGCTTCAGGATGCAGAATCAGAAAATAATCCATGTTCATCCTCTTTTTATCTATTCTCTTTCCGGCATAAAGTCAGTTACTTTGCACTGTCTTTCCGATGTCTCCGGCATGGATTCGGAATTATCCCGCCATTCCGGCAGAAGCCAGGAAAAAACCGGACAGCACCATAACAAATAAGATATATGAAACAAAGGAATGTGATTGGATGGGCCTGCCTGCTCGCATGGGCACTTGCGGCCCCTGCCTGCCGACAGACACCGCAGGAAATGTCTCTGGCAGGAGAATGGCAGTTTGCTTTAGACCCGAAAGATGTGGGAATGAAAGAGGAATGGCAAGGACAATCTCTGCCGGAAACCTTGTACTTGCCCGGTTCGCTGCAGGAGCAGGGAAAAGGCGAAGACATCGGACTTGATACGGAATGGACGGGGCAGATTGTGGACAGTTCGTGGTATAAGGCACCGGAATATGCCGCCTACCGAAAACCCGGAAACATCAAAGTGCCTTTCTGGCTGAACCCGGACAAACATTATGTAGGCGCGGCATGGTATCAGCGGAAAGTGAATATCCCCGCCGGGTGGGAAAACCGGCCGGTAGAACTGGAACTGGAACGGACACACTGGTCTACCACCCTCTTCGTAGACGGCAAGGAGACGGGTAGCCGGAATTCCCTGCAAACCCCGCACCGTTACATGCTGGAAGGCTTGCAGGCCGGCGAACATACCCTGACATTGCGGGTAGACAACCGGCTTTACGTGGATGTAGGCTATAACGCACACAGCGTCTCCGACCATACGCAAAGCAACTGGAACGGCATAGTGGGCGACATCCGACTGACAGCCAAACCTTCTCTCTACCTGGGCGACATCCGCATCGACCCGGATATTCGGAACAAACAAGCACATGTCAAGATAGAACTGAAAGGAGAAGCTCCGGACGCTGACCAGCCGGAACTGTCGCTCCAAGCCGAAACGCTGGACGGGAAACCGGTGGGAAAGCCGGTACGCCTGACCCTCGAAAACAAACAAACAAAACAGGAAGTGGAAGCCACGGTAGACTTAGGCGCTGATGCCGGACTTTGGTCGGAACACACGCCGAACGTCTACCGGATGGCTGTCACTCTGCACACCGCGGAAGGAGAAGACCATGCCGCACCCAACTTCGGACTGCGCGAATTCAAAGCCAACGGAACCCGCTTTGAAGTGAACGGACAGCCCGTATTCCTGCGCGGCACGCTGGAATGCTGCATCTTCCCCCTGACCGGCTATCCCTCGATGGAGAAAGATTATTGGGCGAAAATCTACCGCACCTGCAAGGAATACGGCCTGAACCACGTCCGCTTCCACTCGTGGTGCCCGCCGGAGGTCGCCTTCCACGTGGCAGACAGCTTAGGCATCTACCTGCAGGTGGAATGCGGAGGATGGGCGGAAGTGGGAAGCGGAAAACCGCAAGACCGCTGGTTTGAGGAAGAAAGCCAACGCATACTCAGGGAATATGGCAACCATCCTTCTTTCTGCCTGATGGTGTATGGCAATGAGCCGGCAGGTGCCAACCAGGTGCAATATCTGTCGCAGTTAGTAGACACTTGGAAGAATCAGGATCCGCGACGCGTTTACTCCAGCTCGGCAGGATGGCCCTACATCGAAAATGCCGACTATTGGAACACACCCGACCCGCGCATCCAGGCATGGGGCGCAGGTGTAAACAGCCTCATCAACCGACAGGCACCGAGCACGGACTATGACTGGCGCACCGCCATCCGGCAGGAAATGCCGACCGTCAGCCACGAAATCGGGCAATGGTGCGTATATCCCAACTTCAAGGAGATACCTAAATATACCGGCGTGCTCAAGGCCAAAAACCTCGAAATCTTCCAGGAGACCTTGCAACAGCACGGACTGGGCGACATGGCAGAACGCTTCCTTTATGCCTCCGGCCGCCTGCAGACCCTCTGCTACAAAGCAGATATAGAAGCTGCCCTGCGTACCCCCGGCTTTGCCGGCTTCCAGTTGCTCGACCTGCATGATTTCCCCGGCCAGGGAACTGCCCTTGTCGGCGTGCTCGACCCCTTCTGGGACAGCAAAGGCTACGTGACAGGCGAAGAATACCGGACTTTCTGCAACAAGACTGTCCCTCTGGCACGCTTCTCCAAAATGGTCTGGCTGAACAACGAAGTGTTGGAAGCACCGCTGGAAATGGCACATTTCGGTGCTGAACCCATGCACGGCGCACAAGTGCACTGGCAGGTGAGCACCCAAGACCAGCAAATCCTGGTGGAAGAGACCGTGACTTGCGACCTTCCTCTGGGAAACTGCATCCCCGTAGGGGAAATCCGGGCGGAGCTCTCGACCCTGACCCGACCCACACAACTGACAGTCACAGCCGAAGTGCAGGGCACGGAAGCACGGAACCAATGGAACCTGTGGGTCTATCCTTCGGAGAAGAATGCGGTTGAAACCATGCCCTACATCACCACCCGGATGGACGCCACCGCACGGAAGCAACTCGAACAGGGAGGTTCCGTCCTGCTGCTGACTTACGGCACGGTTCCTCCAGAAAAGGGTGGAAACATCACCGTCGGTTTCTCCAGCATCTTCTGGAATACGGCATGGACCCGCGGACAGGCACCCCACACCCTCGGCGTCTGCTGCGACCCGCAACACCCGGCTCTTGCCGCTTTCCCCAACGAAGGGGTCAGTGATTACCAGTGGTGGGACCTGATGAACCGGTGTGAAGCCATGCGGATGGATGACCTGCCTCAGGAGCTGCGCCCCATTGTCTACCTCATAGACGACTGGTTTACCAACCGGCGACTGGGCATGCTATTCGAGGCACGCATAGGAAAAGGCAAAATCCTGGTATGCAGCGCCGACATCCAACACGACCTGTCCTCCCGACCGGCAGCGGCACAATTCCGGCAAAGCCTGCTGGAATACATGGCTTCGGATAAGTTCCAGCCACAGACTGAAGTGAACATCAACGATTTGACTTACGATGATAATGAGAAGAAATAAGATTAAGATACTGAGTGTGCTGGCGGTATGCCTGACTGCCTGCCTGCTGACCGGAACAGCACGCGCCGAAAAGATAGACCTTGCCGGAATGTGGCGCTTTCAATTAGACCCGATGGGGTTCGGCAAGACACCCGGTTCGGAACTATACCTGAGCCGCCTGACAGAAACCATTACCCTGCCCGGCTCGACCGATGAAGGAGGCAAAGGCATACAGAACGTAGTGGCCCATGTAGACCGGCTGAGCCGCAAGTTCGAATATTGCGGACAAGCGTGGTACCAGCGGGAAGTGGTCATCCCCGACGACTGGGCAGGAAAAGAAATTACCCTCTTCCTGGAACGCTGCCATTGGGAAACAGCCGTATTTGTCGACGGCCAGTCGGCAGGAACTGACGAGAGGCTTTCTACCCCCAACCGTTTTGTACTGACACGGCAACTGACACCGGGCGTACATACACTGACCCTCTGCATCGACAACCGTCTGAAATATCCCATGGATCAGTGGACGCACGGAACAACGGAATACACGCAGACCAACTGGAACGGCGTCGTAGGCCGCATTGAACTGCAGGCACGACCGGCTTCTTATATCCATAGAATGAAACTCTACCCGGACATCGACGAAGCAACTGTACGTATTTGTTTGGACCTCCACTCGAAAGGAGAAACACAAACAGGCACCCTCCAACTTCGACTCCGCGAAAAAGACGGACGCGAGATAGGCACAACCACTGTACCCGTCTCGCTTGCAGCCGATACACTGCTGCTGGAACAGACCCTGACCATCGGAAAGAAAAGGATGAAACTCTGGGATGAATTCTCACCCGCCCTCTATACACTCGAAGCAGTGCTGGAAAGCGAAGCGGGACAAGATACCTGTACGGCCGATTTCGGTATGCGACGGGTAGAACAGGGCAAACACCACATCCGGCTGAACGGACGAGACATACATCTGCGCGGTGTATTAGACTGCTGTGTCTTCCCGCTGACCGGCTATCCGGCAACTGATGTGCCGGCCTGGAAACGCATATTCCGGACAGTAAAAGATTATGGAATGAATCATGTGCGGTTTCATTCGTGGTGCCCGCCCGAAGCTGCATTCGAAGCCGCAGACCAAACCGGCATATATCTGCAGGTAGAACTCCCGATGTGGATTAAAGACGTGGGGAAATATCCGGCACGCCGCAACTTCTTTGAAAAAGAAATGTATGCCATCCTGGATGAGTATGGAAACCACCCTTCTTTCCTGCTATACTGCAACGGCAATGAGAACGAAGGAGATTTTGCGGTTCTTGAAGACCTGATAAAAAAAGGGAAGAGCTACGATTCCCGGCATCTTTATTCGGCTTCCACAGCCCGGACACATGTACAGGCAGACCAATATTATACTTCCCACGTAACCCATAAAGGCTGGATTACTGTCTACGAAGGACAACCGTCGACAGACTGGGACCGCTCGGAAACTTCGGACATCGACGTACCGGTCATCGCTCATGAAACGGGGCAGCGCTGCATGTATCCCAATTTCCGGGAAATAGCCAAATATACCGGTGTGCTGGAACCCCGCAACTTCGTGGTTTTCCAGGAACGGCTGGCACGTAACGGGATGCTCCCGCAAGCAGAAGACTTCTTCCGTGCAACAGGAGCACACACCGTATTGCAATACAAGGAAGTAAACGAAGCACTGCTGCGTACTGCCAACTCCGGCGGATTCCAACTGCTCGGACTGGCAGACTTTCCCGGTCAGGGCAGCGCATTTGTAGGCATCTTAGATGCTTTTTGGGAAAGCAAAGGACTGGTTACACCCGAAAAATTCCGCGAGTCGTGTGCGCCGACAGTCCTGCTGGCACGCATCCCCAAACGTACCTACACCAACCAAGAAACATTCAGAGCCAAACTCGGCATCTATCACTTCGGCCCCGAAGCCATTGACAAAGGGACAATAACCTGGCAGCTGGCCGATGAAGCAGGACAAATCGTAAGAGAAGGAAAGATGCGGCACGGGAAAATTCCTGCCAGCACGGTAGACAGCATCGGTGTGCTTGACATATCGCTTTCTACAGTTGCAGAAGCCGGGAAATTCACCCTGAAAACCCATCTGGCAAACGGCATCCGCAACGAGTGGGACATCTGGATATATCCTTCCGGTAAACAGACGCCGGCAGCAACCCCTCGCTATGTCCGTCACTGGCAGGAAGCCAAAGAACGGCTGCAGAAAGGGGAAACGGTGTGGTTCATACCAGACAGTTGCGCAGGACGGAAGACACATTTTGCCAGCCATTTCTGGAATCCTATCATGTTCAACTGGGAACCGATGATCGTAGGTACTCTGATAAAATACCGGCATCCTGCTTTTAACCAATTCCCCACTTCCTATTATGCCGACTGGCAATGGTGGGACATTCTGAATGATGCAACGGCTTTAGACCTGACAGACTTGCGCAACCTGACACCGGTCATCCAAAGTATTGACACGTATGAGACAAACAGGAAACTGGGAATTGCATTCGAAGCAAAAGTTGGCCCAGGAAAGCTATTCGTGCTGTGTGTGGACCCCGAGAAAAACAAAGAGAACCGATTGGCCATGCAACAACTGCTGGTTTCCATACAGAACTATGTAGAATCGGATGACTTTCAGCCATCAGCAACATTGCAGCCCTACGAACTGGACAAACTGTTCAGTACGGACAAAACAGCCCGAACAGACCAGCGCTCCAGCCAGGCAGTAGAACAGTTGCTCAACCAATAAGGGACAATCAACGCCTGAAAACACGGCACACATTGTCCCGCACCGCCGTGACCAGCTCTTCGACAGAAAGCTGTCGCACGGCAGCTGCACGAACATAGAGACGGGAAATGGATTCAAGGCTCTCGTCCGTCTCCAGAAACAGTCGGGAAAGGGGTACGGCATTCAGTGCCTCTTCCTGATACTTCTCGCCGAAAGACAAATAAAAACCGTGATGCAACAACTCCTGCGCCAACGCAGCCTTGCCCCGGAAACCGTGCACCACCCAAGGTACACGGGGAAGCAGCCGTTTCCGTACACGCAGCAACTCGTCTACAGCCTTAACCAGATGAATGACCAAAGGTTTGTCTGTCTCTTCTGCCAGCAAAGCCTGCCGCTCAAACACAGTTTCCTGCAACGGCAAAGGCGCGGCAGCCAGTTTGTCTACTCCTGCCTCGCCTACAGCCAGCACCTGCGGATGGCGCACCGCCTCTTCAAGCAAGCGCCAGGTCTCTTCCGGCGGCATTGCGGCGGTCAGCTGCCACGGATGTATCCCCACAGAGTAATATCCACCTCCGTGCGCCACAAATTCATCGGGCGTACAACTAAGCAGGCAGAACCCGGATGCATTACCGACACCGGTCCTATGAGTATGTATATCGGGAAAATCGAGCACGTATGTCAAATAAAATACAAACGGATATAAGGACTAAGGCACCGGGTCATACCCCGAACCTCCCCAAGGGTGACAACGCAGAAGGCGGCGAATGGCCAGATAAAGCCCCTTCAACGGACCATGCTTCCTGATAGCCTCTACAGCATACTGCGAACAAGTAGGAGTAAAGCGGCAGGAAGGTGGCGTGAAAGGGGAAATACAACGCTGGTAAAACCAGATGGGAAGCAGCAGCAGAAAAGAAAGCGCCTTAGACAAAGCCTTCAACATGAGTCACCTCCCGCTTCGCCCTCTGCCTCTGCAGCCGCCGGAAGCTCTTCTGCCAGACGCGACAAGGCCACCTGCATCCGCTCGGCAAGAAGTGAAAACTCAACCACGCGGTCGGACAAATAAATGAAGGCCACAGCCAGCCGGCAGCCGCTGCGCTGCACCGCCTCCAACAAAGGCTGTTTGTTCAGGCGGTAAGCCTCCCGGATAAGGCGTTTCACCCGGTTACGCTTCACAGCACGCTTGAAACGGCGTTTCGACACACTGACCAGGACAGATACAGGCACATCCAACTCCTCCACAGGCAAGCAGACGACCCGTAAAGGAAATAGAGAAAATGAGCGGGAACCTCCCGCAAACATTTTCTCTATTACTTTCTTTCTGTTCAGCCTTTCGGCTTTATGCAGTGTATTTGTCATACATACATTTCTCCGGCAATCCACCAGAGCAAAGATTATTTTTCCTTGTTATTCTCACGGATAAACATATCAAGCGCGGCAGTCATCGAAGGAGCCTGTAAGCTGGGAGCCTCCAAATCCAACCGTAAACCGGCATCGCGCACAGCCTGGGCCGTGGTAGTTCCAAAGGTACCGATCTTAATATCTTTCTGCTCGAAATTGGGAAAATTCTTCTTCAGCGAACTTACCCCCGCCGGGCTGAAGAACACCAGCATATCGTAGTCAAAATCTTCATCGGGCTGAAAGTCGTTGCTCACCGTGCGGTACATCACCACCTCCTTGTGTTGGATTTTATTCTTATCCAGCAGATTCTTGATATCATCGTTATGTACATCCGACATCGGCACCAGATACTTTTCCGTCTTGTGCTTCACAATGGCAGGCAATAAATCATCGAACTTACCGGTGCTGCCAAAGAATATCTTGCGCTTGCGATACTGCACATATTTCTGGATATAGAGCGCAATGGCTTCCGTCACACAGAAATATTTCATCGTTTCGGGGATAGTCACGCGCAATTCCGTACAAAGATGGAAAAAGTGGTCGATGGCATGGCGTGAGGTAAATACGATGGCACTATAGTCAAGAATGGAGACCTTCTGCTGTCTGAACTCTCGGGCCGTCAAACTTTCCACTTTAATGAACGGGCGAAAATCTATTTTCACACCGTACTTCTCGGCGATGTCGTAGTAAGGCGACTTTTCTGATGTCGGCTTCGGCTGCGACACAAGTACTTTTTTAATCTTCACTGTTGTCCTAAGATTTTATTATCCAGTAATTGTTCAATTGCTCCAAACCTCTATAAAGCATGAGGCAAGGAATAATTTCCAGGGCGCAAAAGTACAAAATTAACAAGAAACAGCCATACAAATTGTTGCAAAAAAGCTTTAACCACTTATATAATGACAATATTTTAAAAATTACGACCAAAGACAAGCCGGTTATGCACACTAATTCGAGGTTTACATTGAAATAAACGATGAATAAGACAAGCGGAAAAAGTGCGAATCCCAAGTAATAAAGAAGCGTAGAATAGGATTCGATCCATAAAGAAACCTTGTCTTTGTCAAAAAATATCCATCCTATGAAGGAGTAAAGCAACCATTTGACAAACACATAGCCCAAACAGACAAGCATATAAATTCCCATCGGTTTCCACGAAGTGATGTCCCCTGCCAAAACCGGCTGTACTCCACTGAAACAATCGAAGAGATAAATGCCGGCCAACACGCAAGTCTGCCCGACCAGCAACAGCAAAAAGCGGACATCACTGCCCGTAGAGACCGCAAAAAGGTCTGCACGCTCCCGATGAAGTATGAAATCACGGCCTTGCTGCAACAGGAATTTACGGCTGTGCGACAACACCCACGACGAAAAACAAAAGCATACCAGCAACACTATGGTCACCCATCCATCCATGCGAAGCGAGTAAGGAATGGGGACGCCGGACATCTGACCTCCCGCAGCTTGCCCCATCAACAACAATGCCGACATCATAAGGCTGCAAATTTACGGACTGAAGCATCCCAGCGGGGAACCGTATATATCAAGTCTACCGCTTCCTGCGGTGTCTGTGCCACCCGCCACAACTCTTTATGACGTTGCCCCATGAAATGCTCGTCGACAGCATGGTCGAACAACTGCAACAAAGAATCATAATAGCCTTTCGTATTAAGCAGGACAATGGGGTTGAGATAAAGCCCCAGCTGCTTCCAGGTTATGATTTCCAGCAGTTCCTCCAAGGTACCGCAACCGCCGGGCAAGGCAATGACGGCATCACTCAGACGGGCCATCGTCTGCTTCCGCTCGTGCATACTTTCCACCTCAATCAGTTCGGTCAGTCCCGTATGATGCCATCCCTGCTCCACCATGAAACGAGGAATGACACCGGTCACCGTACCTCCGGCTTTCAAAGCAGCATCCGATACGGCTGCCATCAGCCCCATGTTGCCGGCACCGTTTATCACACGCAGGCCACGCTGGCCCAACAAAGTGCCCAATTCGCCCGCATCGTCGTAATAAACCTTATCTATCCTGGTGCTTGAAGCGCCATAGACACAAACGGAAGAAAGTGTGTTCATAAGCTATCTGTGTACATAAAAAGCGCCTCTCCCCCAACCCCTTCCGAGAAAAGGCAGGTTGGGAAAGAGGCTTCTTCATTACCTTATTTCAATCCAAATGCCTCTTTTACCTGAGCCACATAGTCCAGTTTCTCCCAGGTAAAGAGTTCCACCTCTATATCCTTGTCACCCTCATAACGGCTGCGGAAATGCTTCACCACGGTTTTAGGCTCGCGGCCCATGTGTCCGTAAGCCGCCGTTTCGCGGTAGATAGGATTGCGCAGTTTCAGACGGTCCTCGATAGCCTTGGGGCGCAGGTCGAACAATTCGTCAATCTTGCGGGCAATCTCGCCGTCGGACATAGCCACATGACTGCGCCCGTAAGTATTGACATAGATGCTGATGGGGCGTGCCACACCAATGGCATAGCTGAGCTGCACCAGCATTTCATCGGCCACACCAGCCGCTACCAGGTTCTTGGCAATGTGACGGGCAGCGTATGCGGCACTGCGGTCTACCTTCGAAGGGTCTTTGCCCGAGAAGGCTCCGCCTCCATGCGCCCCTTTGCCTCCATAGGTATCGACAATGATTTTACGGCCGGTCAGACCGGTATCTCCATGAGGGCCGCCAATGACAAACTTGCCTGTAGGATTCACATAATACTTGATTTGCTCATTGAAGAGAGCCAACACCTGAGGAGCATGTATGGAAGCAATGACCCGCGGCATCAGCGTATGAATAACGTCGTAGCGGATGATGGCCAGCATTTCTTCGTCAGCCTTCAGCTGCGCTTCCTCCGTGTTGTCGGCCGGTTGGATAAACTCATCGTGCTGGGTAGAGACAACGATAGTGTCAATCCGCACGGGTTTGCCGTTGTCGTCGTACTCGATGGTCACTTGGCTCTTTGAGTCGGGACGCAGATAAGTCATCTGTTTGCCTTCGCGACGAATGTCGGCCAGCACTTGCAGAATGCGGTGCGCCAAGTCGAGCGAGAGAGGCATGTAGTTTTCTGTCTCATTGGTGGCATAGCCGAACATCATGCCTTGGTCGCCGGCTCCCTGTTCCATCGGGTCCTGGCGTTCCACACCGCGGTTGATGTCGGGGCTTTGTTCATGAATGGCACTCAGCACACCGCACGAGTTGCCTTCGAACATGTATTCGCCCTTGGTATAACCGATTTCCTTAATGACTTCACGGGCAATCAGTTGCATGTCCACATAAGCCTTTGTTTTCACTTCACCGGCCAGCACCACCTGTCCGGTAGTCACCAGCGTTTCGCAAGCTACTTTCGAACTGGGGTCGTAAGCCAACAGTTTGTCAAGCACAGCGTCCGATATTTGGTCGGCCACTTTGTCGGGGTGTCCCTCAGACACCGATTCGGATGTGAATAAATATCCCATTTCCTTTTGAATAAAAAATTAGAAATTAGAAGTTCAAAAAATGGGAAAGGAGGGAGTAGGAATCCGGCTTTGCTTCCCCGGCGGGAAACACGAGCCTTTGCGGTCAGAAAAAGAGATGTGTTTTAGCATTTTTTTCCGTGGTTGCAAGCTACTCAAATCTTTCCACTTTCATTTTCGGGCGCAAAGATAAGAAGTTTTCCGGTATTCCGCACTAAGATGACAGAGATTAACACCCGGACACCGCAAAAAAACGCTGCCCCACACCTCCTCCTTTCAAAGCTCTTTCAAAAACGCATCCCAATCATCAGGGCTTCCCTTTTGTCCAAACACCTTGGCATAGAGGCGACTGCGCAGGGAGGCCACAGCTTGTCGGCTGCGCAGGATGAGAGCAGCCACCTGCGAGGGCTGCAGGTCGATCTTGACCAAAAGGCACACCTGCAGTTCCACATCGCGCAGCGGGGGATAGAGCTCGCGCAAGCGGGTAGAGAAACGTTCGTAGGCAGCATCCACCGCCTCTTCCAGTTGCAACCAGTCAGCTTCGCCGGGCTTCCCGTTCTCATCGGCCAGCCGGTGGAAACGATGGTAGATGTCCGAGCGGCGCAAGGCAGCCACAGCCTGGTGCCTCACCTTCTGACGTGCCTCGATCTGCTCGTTATTCTTTTCCACCAGATCCTTTTGCGATTGCAGTAGTTCACGCACCGCAGGATCATTGCCGGTGCGTGCTTCCCGCAGGGCGTGTTCCAGCGCTTCAATCCGTTGCAGATTTTGCCGATGCTGCTGTTCGCCCTGTTGCTGCTGTTCGCGCTGAAGCTGCTGCAGACGTTCATAGCGCAGCTCGGCTTCGCGCTCCCGCCGTTTCCGGTATTGTCGGTATCCCACAAGCACAAGCCCGAAAAACAACACGGCAAGAAGCAGGAAGACTATCAACAGTTTCTGTCTGGTGGATTCCTGCCGCAGGGCATTGTTTTCCAGGTGGTATTGCTGGTAGTCATAAGCCGACTTGATTTTGCCCATCGCCTCCTCCTGCGCCATCTCCCGCAGCGTATCGGCATAGGCCATGTAGCGGTCATAATACGCCAAGGCTTGCGAAAGCTCTCCGCGCTGACGGGCGATGGAGGCAAGGCCGTGGTAGGCGGCGTGAAGATATAGCGGAGAAGAGGAAGACAAGAGACGATGATAATAATAGCCAGCAGAATCCAACTGATGACTGTATTCATAATATCGCCCCATTATAGATAATGTGGTAAACTTGTTGCGCTGAGTTTCGCTTTGAATTGCCGACTGAATACATTCGTAAGCCTTTCTGTAATCTCCCAAATCTACGTAATATCCCCCTAACTCACTGCATACCATCCGCTCCATTTTTTTGTTTCCGATGCTTGCAGCAAGGTCTCGGGCTGCCGTATAATAATATAAAGCACTGTCTGGCTGTTGAAGCATTGTGTAGGTACGGCCTATATCCCGTAAAGCGAAAACAACCTCATTGTCATTTCCTTGCAGAAGTTTATATTTATAACTGTTCTTATGCGCTTCCAGCCCTTCTTCATACATATCCTGATACAAGTAAAGCGTTCCCATTTGAGCATATATTACCCCCCGCAATCGGTAATCCTTTTCATCACTCACCTCAAGCGCGCGCAGGAACTCCTCCAATGCCCGTGCATACTGTTGCAAATCCACATGCACACGCCCTAAATAATAGAATGCTTCAGCCTGCAAATCCCTGTCTTTTCCTTTTTGATAAAAGGCTACCACCTCCCGAATCAGGCTGTCCGACAAATGCGGCAGATAGGCTTTATCCCGTGCTTTGATGGTGAGTAATTTATAATACATCTGCTGTTCTTCGGTTCCTTGTCTTACTGTCTGGGACAAATCTTCCAGCAATACCATTGCGCTGTCGGGAGATGTATAGGTCAACCGGTTTACACGTCCCAAGGCTTCAGACAAAGAACTGTTCTTTAAAGGAGACTGACAAGCCTGAAAAGAAAAGGCCAGCACCCCAAACCAAAAAATGAATGAATAGGCTACATACTTCATACAAAACCATTTAAGCAGGAGGGCAAAGATAAAAACTATTTCCAACATATCCCTAAATTATCTGGCAAATAGTACGCAATAATACGCAAATGAGGGTTGCGTACTATTTGCGTATCATAAAATAAGGACCATTCAATAAAGAAGACTAACTTTGCGGTAAAGTTAAAAACAAAAATATATGATTATGAAACAGCATTTCTTTACTTTTTTATGCGCCTTCCTCGTCTGTTTCGTGGTGACGTGGCTGTTAGAAGCCTTTTTATGGAACAAGGAAAGGATGGATGCCGTGGTAGTTTCGCTCATTGTGGGCGCAGTGGTCGCGATTGCGGTAACGATACAACGGGCATGGGTCTCGCGCCGTGTATCGTGAGCCCCCTCGGGGTGACAGCGCGGGGATGCGTCAAAATGAAATGACTTTAAACACAGAGACACAGAGGCACAGAATTTATTTCTCTCCCGTGTGCGGTGCACCCACGGACTCTGTGCCTCTGTGTTTCTGTGTTTAGTAGCATTTAAGTTTGCACATTTATACTTATATTCTCGTTTTTCGTACACGCAGTTAAGGTGAAATAACAATCCGTAACCTCAGATGCGTCCAACCGTGCATTCAGGCAAAAAATATAAATGAAAAATCGGCATGTTTCACAGCAATATACTATTATACAGCAGTTTGACAAATTAAAACCTTCCATTTTTTATAAACGGGAAATGACATGATTCCGGACTTTTCTGTGAAAGCAAACCGCTACCTGTTATTTCTTCTTCAAACATCCTTCACGCTTTCACCCTCGTTTAAACCGCTGTAGATAAATAAGATATTGTGAAACATAAAACCTTCACACATCTTTCACACGTCTTTCACCGGATTCATTGAAACACAGATGAGACGGGTTGATGGACTCTCAGTAATTTCTTCCTTATAGTTTGAAAGCAACGTGACCAGTCCGTAGAAGTAAAGTCCTTATCGCTTAAAGAGAGGCTTCCCCCCCATAGGAGGCAAATCATGATGCGTGAACGGTGTGTGAAAGATGCGTGAAGGTCCTATGTTTCACAGTAAGGCGCTTATTAATAATAGGTTGAAACCTGGTGAAGGCGTGAAAGCATTTTTCTGAGAAGAACATGGAGAGGGAAGATGAAACATCTGCCGACACAGATTACCCGAGGTGAAACACAAAATTCCGGCATCAATGACTGATAAAAAACTGAAAGTTCCCCTCAAATACAAGGTTACGTCGCTAATATGAAGGATTACGCCGCTAAAATAGAGAGTTACGCCGCTAAAATGAAGGGTTACGGCGCTAATATGAATACGGCGCTATACTTTGCGCGGGTTAGAATGGTGCATATCGCCACATTTTTGCCTGCGCTGACAATCTCATAGAGGTTGAACCTCGCACGTCTGACCCTTTCTTGACTCGCACACTCGGCAACCTCAAGGAGGTTGAACGATGGGTTGCCGCCGGTGGCTCCCCGAAGGGGAACACCTGCTGATATACAGTCAGTTGGTTCTTATACCTTGTAAGGAAGACGCCCATATATAACCAAGCGGCTGCCAATACCTCGGGAATTTGCCCATGAGAAAGTATGCCAACACAGGCAAATGCCCGGGAAATTACCATTACTCCTTGTCTTGGGTTTCAATCGTCTTAATGACTCTTGCCGGATTGCCTCCTACCACGGTCAAGGGAGGAACGTCGTGCGTCACCACACTGTTGGCTCCCACGATGGCCCCGTAGCCAATCCGCACACCGGGCAATATGGTGGAGTTGATGCCAATCCATGCCTTGTCTTCAATAACGATGGGACGCCCATACGTTGCACTGCGGTTATCCGGATTGGGGTCGTGGTTGATGGTGATGAGGTTCACTTTCGGGGCGATGAGCACATCGTTGCCCAGCGTGATGCCCCCACGGTCGAAAAACGTGCAACCCTGCTGAATCCAGCAACGCTTGCCCATACGGATGTTTTTGCCAAAGTCTACGTAAAAAGGTGGCAGCAAGGTCACGGAAGGGTCAATCTCCTGTCTGGTAATGCGCGACAAATAGTTGCGCACTTCATCGGGCGTATGGTAGCCGCTGTTCAGTTCATAAGCCAGCTTCATGGTGTCGAAGATGGAGGCAATCAACTGTTCGTAACCGGGTTCGTCGGGCGATACCAGGGCTCCCGACAGGTCTTTCTTAAAAATATCTTCCATAATGCTATCAGTTAATCGTTTGTTGTCAGTCAGTGATTATCTGCCGGAGCATGTCTCCATACGTTCATCATCAAACTGTTGCAGGATTATGGTGCAAAGATAGCAGGACCTGCCGGGAAAGGCTTTGCCCTCCGGCTCAAAGATTTTTGCTACAAAGCTCAAAAACAGCCTAAATTCGGTTTCGTATTACAAAGATAAAAAAGAAGTACGAACAGCCTGCGCCACCTCCGGCGCAATCTCCGCCAAAGGCTCCATGACAAAATCGCGCAGATGCATCAATGGATGAGGCAAAGTCAGAAGAGGCGTATGCAGACATACCGGCTTCCCCTGCCCGTCGAAGCAGAGCAACAGGTCAATATCTATCACACGGTCGGCATATACGCCATTCGCTGATTTATGTACCCGACCCATGTCACGCTCTATCGCTTGCGTGCACGCCAGCACGTCCAAGGGCGCTAACAGAGTACGGATACATACCACAGCATTCAGAAAAACATGATTGGAAACAAATCCCCACGGCTCGGTGGAATAAAAGCCAGAAAGAGCGGCAACCTCCCCTACCCGTTCTGCCAGGTGGCAGACTGCCGTATGCAAATGGGCTTCCCGGTCGCCCAGATTAGTCCCTAAACCCAGGTAATATAGGAAGGATGAAGAAGAAACCCGTCCGGAAGACGGAGCTGCCACAGTCTTTTCTTCTCCTGATGCAGATTGAACCTTCCGGCTATTTTCTTCTTCACCCTCCATAAGTTTGTCTTTGGCAAAAAGCAGATTATTTGTCCGTTATCAGCATGGCATCACCATACGTACCGAAACGGTAGTCTTCCTTCAAAGCCACATCGTAAGCATTCATCACCTGCTCGTAACCACCAAAAGCAGCTATAATCATCAGCAAGGTAGAAAGCGGCATCTGGAAGTTGGCCACCATTGCATTGGCCACGGTGAAATCATAAGGCGGGAAGATAAACTTGTTGGTCCAACCTTCATAAGGCTTCAGGTGTCCGTCGGTGCTGACCGTACTTTCGATGGCGCGCATCACGGTTGTGCCTACCGCACATACCTGCTTGTGCAAATCCTTGGCGCGGTTTACAATCTCCACGGCCTCACTGGTCACAAACATCTGTTCGGAATCGGTCTTGTGCTTCGTCAGATCTTCTACATCAATCTCGCGGAAATTGCCCAAACCGGCGTGCAACGTGACAAAAGCAAAATTAATGCCTTTAATCTCCATGCGCTTCATCAGTTCACGGCTGAAGTGCAGATTGGCCGTAGGAGCCGTAACAGCCCCCTCGTTGCAGGCAAAGATAGACTGGAAACGCTCGGCATCTTCCGGCTCCACCGGACGGTTGATGATGCTGTGGGGCAAGGGTGTTTCCCCCAAAGCATAAAGCGCTTTCTTGAATTCATCGTGCGGACCGTCGTATAAGAAACGCAAGGTACGTCCGCGCGAGGTGGTATTGTCTATTACCTCGGCCACCATTGAATCGTCTTCACCAAAATACAGCTTATTGCCAATGCGAATCTTACGGGCAGGATCCACCAGCACATCCCACAAACGCAGTTCCTCGTTCAGCTCACGCAACAAGAAAACTTCAATGCGCGCTCCTGTCTTCTCCTTGTTGCCATATAAACGGGCAGGGAACACCTTCGTATCGTTGAAGATAAACACATCCTGGTCGTCGAAATAATCCAGAATATCCTTAAAAACACGATGCTCTATCTCACCTGTCTTGCGATGAAGCACCATCAGGCGCGACTCATCCCTGTACTTGGCAGGATGCAGGGCGATTTTCTCTTCGGGAAGTTTGAACTTAAATTGCGACAGTTTCATATAATGAGTGATTTACAATGGTTATATTATCTTTTATCTGTGTCCAGGACTGCTTCTTTCAGAACCTGCCCGGCAGTATCAATGACCTTGACCTGTATCTTTCCGTCTTTCACATCCAACCGGGCAGCACTGTAGGCACCTTGTATCAGTACAGGAAAGTTATTCCCCTCCGTACCGGCCTCATAGTAAGCATAACGGTGAGTGTGACCGGAAACCAGCAAATCCACACCGGCTCTGTTCAGGACAGGCAGAAACTTCCGGATGGCATCCTCCCATCCTTTCCACACACCTTCTTTCTGGTTGTCCGAAGGCATCACCATCGGGAAATGGGAAATGACAATGCGGTAACGCGCCGTCTTATATTCCTTTGTCTGCACCAACTCTTCAAGCCAGGCAGCCTGCTCCGTGCGGTAAGCATCAAAGTCGGTCAAGCCGGCATATACCGGATGCGAATCGGCTTTGTCTTCCCCGCTGTCCAGCATGACAACCATGATATCTCCCAAGCGATAGGCACCATAAATCTTTCCATCCTCCTTCGGGAAATAACGGGAGAACTCACGTGCCAGGTTGCCCCGCGTCTCATGGTTTCCACGTACCACTTCAAAAGGAATGGAAGAAGCAAAACGTTTCACGCTGATGTCGATAAAGGAAGTGAAAGGCAATTCGGGACGGTCCATGTAATTCATCATGTCGCCTGCATAAAAGAAAGCATGGCAGGTCTTGTAGTCAGCCCAATGCAGCAGGGTGTCCAACTTGGCGGCATCGCCGTGCATATCGCTGGTTATGAATATCGAGGCCCCCTTACCTTCCGGGTCAATCGTAGAAAAGGTATGCCACGGCGTGGCTATGCTGTCGCCGAACACCACCTTATAAGGCTGAAAACTGCGCATCTCTTTCGAAAGGATGCGGTAATCGTAGGCTTTAGCCGGCTCCAATTTCTTCAGGCGAATGGAGTTGAATGTGTTATAAGCCATCTTCAACCCGTGATCCGATGCATAATATCGCACACACTCCTCCTCCGGCGCCCCGTGCGGTTTTACTTCCACCCACGAAAAAGCTTTCCCGGAAGTCTGGAATACCACGGTCGCCTTATCCGTGGTCACTTCCTGCAAATACGGGCCATGGGATAACCCAAATTTTTCCTGAGCAGCCAGGCTCAAGGAAAAAGCAGCTGCCAAAAACGTAAATAAAGTCTTTTTCATATACCTGTTGCCTCTTCTTTCATTCTGTTCGGCTATGTTTCTGTACTTCTCCTTACACATCTCCACTTTCTACGGGCATTTCTTCCAGCCTGTCCACCCAATCCTTAAACGTCAGCGGATTCAGACAGTCTTCCACACGGACCTCTCCCACACGGGTACGGCGTAAAGCGGTCAGATGGGCACCACTATGCAAAGCTTCCCCTATGTCGCGGGCCAGCGCACGGATATAAGTTCCTTTGCTGCACACTACGCGGATAGTGATTTCAGGCACATCGAGCCGACAGTCCAACAACTCTATTTCATCAATCACCAGCAGCTTAGGACGCAGGTTCACTTCCTCACCCCGGCGTGCCAGGTCGTATGCCCGCTCCCCATTGACCATACATGCCGAAAAAGCGGGCGGCGTCTGCCAGATTTCCCCTGTAAACTTCTGCAGGGTTTCTTCCACCAGTTGCCGCGTGATATGCTCCGTGGGATAAGTAGCATCCACCTCGTGCTCCAGGTCATAGCTGGGAGTGGTAGCTCCCAGACGCAACGTAGCCACGTATTCTTTCGTATGATACTGAAACTCCTCGATACGTTTGGTTGCCTTGCCGGTGCAGACTATCATCACTCCCGTAGCCAACGGGTCGAGCGTACCGGCGTGACCCACCTTCAGTTTCTTCACTCCCAAATGTCTGCACAGGTGATAGCGCACATGCCCCACCACCTTGAACGATGTCCAACCCAACGGCTTGTCGAAACACAATACTTCGCCTTCCTTGAAGTCCATCATCATCACGCCATTTCCAATGTATGACCTGTCAGCAGCAGGGCCAGGATAGCCACTCCCACAATGATGCGATACCAGCCAAAGGCTTTGAAACCGTACTTCGTGACAAAGCTGATGAAGAACTTAATAGCCAGCAACGCCACCACAAACGCCACTACATTTCCAACAAACAGAGCAGGCAAATTGTTTACGATAATGTCCATGCCTCCGTCACGAAAGAGCTTGAACATCTTATAGACCATGGCGGCAAACATCGTAGGCACTGCCAGGAAAAACGAGAACTCGGCAGCAGCCTTGCGGGTCAGTTTCTGTGCCATACCGCCCACAATGGTAGCCATCGAACGCGACACGCCCGGTATCATGGAAATGCACTGGAACATTCCTATCCAGAAGGCACGCTTCTCCGTCAGTTCGGTCTGTTCGCTGCCTTTATTGAATATCTTGTCGCAGAACAGCATGAACACACCGCCTATGATAAGCATGACGGCCACTACCGTGACACTCTCCAGCATGGCGTCGATGAAATCGCTGCACAACAATCCCAGCACGGCAGCCGGAATGAAGGCCACAAACAGCTTCCAGTAAAAATCATACTTATGAAGAAAACGTGCCAGCGAAGAAGCTCCCTCAGGAGCAGGTGTATGGTTCAACCGGAAGAAACGCTTCCAATAAAGCACCACCACCGACAGGATGGCACCAAACTGTATGATGAATGTAAACGCCTTGACAAATTCTGTACTTTCCACACCCAAAACGTTTTGCGTGATAATCATGTGTCCCGTCGACGACACTGGCAGGAACTCTGTCAGCCCCTCTACAATAGCGATGATAATCGCTTCCCAAGTTGTTAAATCTCCCATTTTTCTTCTTATTGCTCTTTTTTAATATATGTCAGGAAAAACATCTCCCCCAGCCCTCATTTGTCGCCACGTGGACGGCGCACCACTGCATAAATGATGGACACAAAGCCCAGCAGGCAAATCAGAGGAGCCACCTTGATGCGGCGCACACTGAAGATATCCGGCTCGAAGTGAGTTGGAGTAGATGACGGACCGGTCATCAATACGAAACCTATAATTACTACTACCATACCTGCAGCCAGCAGGATGAAGTTGGTCTTGTCGAAAGCAAATTTTCCTCTATCCATGGTTCTTTAAATTATGAACTGCCAATCTTATCATATTAATCTCTGTTTCTTCTCAGTCATACCAGATACAGTGCTCCTTCTTTCATGCGCAGGTATTTGTTGATAGACAGCAGCGCACACAGGCAAGTGATGAGCACCCCTGCCACCAACACCGCTGCAGAAACCAGCGCCATGACTTCCGAAGTCACCACCTGCACCAGTCCCGGTTCATACGTCACCAGCCAGCCGGCCGCTCCCCACAGCATCCCGTCGGCAATGACGGCCGACATGACTCCTACCCAGAAGTTACGCCGCAAGAAAGGCCTGCGGATAAAACTCCACGAGGCTCCCACCAGCTTCATGGTGTGTATGAGGAACCGTTTGGAGTAAATAGTCAGCCTGATGGTATTGCTTATCAGCGCAAACGAGATAAGCAGCAGCAAAGCCGCCAGTCCCAACAGAATAAGGCTGATGCGTCCGATATTCTTATTCACCGCATCTATCAGTTCTTGCTGGTAAAGCACTTCCTTCACCTGTTTGTCCTGCCCGATGCGTTCTTCAATCCAGGCAATGCTGTCCGAATTGGCATAGGCAGAATGCAACCTGATTTCTAAAGAAGCGCCCAACGGATTATATCCCACAAACTCCTGCGGGTCGGTACCCGTAGCGGCGACATAATCCTGCAAGGCACGCTCTTTCGAGATATATTCCACCTCTTTCACAAAAGGCTCTTGCTGCAAAGCGCGTTGCAGACGCAGCACTTCGCGGTCTGTCACTCCATCGTCCAGCACTAACGAGAAACTGATGTTCTCGCGCACGTAGACCGAAAGATTATGGGCTGTCAACACAAAAAACAACACCATGCCCAGCAGCAGCAACACCAGCGTCGTGCTGATGGTAGCCGTCACAAACTGCATGTCAAACAGTGAAACCGTGCTGTGTCCTTGTTCTTTCTTCTTCATACGCATCTCCGCTCAACGGCTCTGTTTTTTTCTGAACACATAAATCAGCGAACTGCTGCGGTCTTTGCGCACCAGGGCGCTGAACCATGCCAGTGTACCCGTCAGCAAGCCGCGCACGAAAGGCAGATTGTGGTGCATGTATTTCTCGGTCAGCATCGACACGTAAAACGCATCAAACGGCATGGGATGCCGCTCTGCCAGAATAAAACCGTGTTTGGCACCAAACTGCTGCATGGTGCCCGGCGTGAAGTGCCACAAGTGGCGCGGCACGTCGTAAGCCGCCCACTGGCCTCCATATTTGTGCGCATCAAACGACGAGCAGTTGGGCACTGCCACAATGAGCACGCCTTTGGGCGACAAGAGGCGGTAAAGTCGTTCCCACGTATCGTTCAGATGTTCGAGGTGCTCCATTACATGCCAAAGCGTGATGACGTCATACGCCCCCTCCTGCAAGGAAGCCCACGCATCGTCGGGCAGCACCTCCAGGCCGAAATGTTCCTTGGCGAACGCCCGTGCCTGCGCATTCTTCTCGATGGCATCCACCCGCCAGCCCCGCTCGTCCATGGCATGGGCAAAATAGCCCGTGCCCGTTCCGATGTCCAGCAGGCGTCCCCTCCGCCGGTGTGCCTCGTTCATCACCAGCCGCGCCTTGCGGCCCAGCATGACAGTACGCACCCAATGGTAGAGCGTGTTGACCAGTCCCTTGCGGGTATCCGAATGTGAAATGTAGTCAGGGGTTTCGTAATAGCGTCCTATCTCCGCTTCCGCGGGAAAATCCTGCGTGAAGAGGAAGCCGCACGCGCTGCAACGGCACAGGTGGAATGCCTCGCCCGAAGCATAGTGGTCCACACACGTCAAAGTGTGCTCCAATTGCGTGCCTCCGCACAGCGGACAGGCTTTTATAGTGACTTTATTCATCCAACGTATCGGCTCAGAAAAAACATGTTGCGGCCTCCGCCCGAGGCGTAAAGCCGCAAGATACCCAAATTTGGCGCAAAGTAATAAATAAAATGCGAATAATCGGGAGTTTGTTAAGGAGATTTAACCGGGGAAACTCTTTTTATCATGCCACGGATACAACAGATAGACACAGGTTCTTTCTTATACCTAAGAAGCCAACGCCTTAGCGCTTGGAAGCAGACGCCTTAGCGCTTTGAAGCAGGAAGCATCTATATAAGAAGAAAATAACAGACACAATAAAGCCGTGAAAGATATGCGAAAGCACTATCCTTCACGGCCATAATATCTGCATCAGCACTTGGACACCAACCGGAGAGCGTGAGGGCACTTGCCGGACTCATACTTCAGACGAAGATGAGCGCCCGCTTCTCAAACGGAAGGCTGTAAATTCATTCAATCGGCCTTGTCCACTTCCACGCCCTTCAGCGTCGCCGAACTGCTTTCCGTTATCTTCACTAAGACACGGTCGCCGATACGATGCCCGCCACGGTCGAACACCACCACCCGGTTCTGCTCCGTGCGGCCGAACAGCTGCTCGCGGCTGCGCTTGGAAACGCCCTCTACCAGCACTTCGAAGGTGTGGCCTACCTGGCGGGCGTTGGCTTCGGCAGAAAGACGGTTCTGCAAGGCTATGATTTCGTTCAGGCGACGGATTTTCACCTCCTCGGGCACATCGTCGGGCAGGTGTTTGGAAGCGTATGTGCCGGGACGCTCGGAATATTTGAACATAAAAGCCGAATCGTAGCGGCATTCTTCCATCAGCGACAGCGACAAGCGGTGGTCTTCTTCCGTCTCGCCGGGGAAACCACAGAATATGTCCGTGCTCAAGCCGCAGTCGGGGATGATGCGGCGGATGGCTGCCACACGCTCCAGATACCACTCGCGATCGTACTTGCGGTTCATCAGCTTCAAAATGCGGCTGCTCCCGCTCTGCACCGGCAAGTGGATGTGACGGCACACGTTGGGCTCATCGGCAATGACGTGCAGCGTCTCGTCGCTCATATCCTTGGGGTGGGAAGTGGTGAAGCGCACACGCATCGCAGGTACGGCACGCGCCACGGTGCGCAACAGTTCGGGAAAGGTTACCACCGTACCGTCCGGATGGGCGAAACGGTAGGAGTTGACGTTTTGTCCCAGCAGGGTGACTTCATGGAAGCCTTTCTCCTGCAAATCGCGTGCCTCGCGCAAAATGCTTTCCACATCGCGGCTACGCTCCCGCCCGCGGGTATAAGGCACGATGCAATAAGTGCAGAAATTGTTGCAGCCGCGCATGATAGATACGAAACCCGACACCCGGTTGGCACCCGGATGCAGGGGCACCACATCGCGGTAGGTTTCCGTGGCAGACAGCTCCACGTTGATGGCACGTTCTCCTGCCTCGGCGGCGGCCATCAGGTCGGGCAACGACAGATAGGCATCCGGTCCCGCCACCAGGTTTACACCGTGATGCTCAATCAGTTCGTCCTTCACACGCTCGGCCATGCAGCCCACCACACCTACGATGAGTCCGGGGTGTTTTTTCCGCAAGGCACGCAACGCCTCCAGGCGGTTCAGTATTTTCTGCTCGGCATTGTCGCGCACGGAGCAGGTGTTCAGAAAGACGGCATCCGCCTCGTCTACACTCTGGGCCGTGTCGTAGCCTGCCATTTTCATCACTGAGGCAATCACCTCGCTGTCGGCCACGTTCATCTGGCAGCCGTAAGTCTCGATGTACAACTTCTTGTTGCCACCGTCGGTTACGGATTTAAAGTCCGTTCCCGTCAGTTCTTTTTCCATAAACAGTTCGTTATAAAATCCGCTTGCAAAGATACGGGTTTGCAGGCAATGAAGAGACGGAATCCTCAAAAAACGCTTAAAGTTCTATGACATCCGTTGTTGTTCAACATTAGCTATGTATCATTAATCCAGGCAAAAAAGCCTTTTACGCGAGCAATACTTTAAATTATGTTAACAGTAAAATATTATTCTTTCGTTAATTTGGTATAAAGCAAATTATTTCGGACATTTGTCCCCCGAAAGAAACATTAGATTTTTTCATAGTTAAGGTTTAGGTTAAAAAGATTAAGGGGAGCTGTGAAGCTGCCCTTTTTTTATGCGAATGCAGCCCCTGCCATCTGCCCGCCCAACTTGTCTTCCCTCTTTTTACCTCTTTTCCTGAGGCAAATACTCAAATTTTACTTTGCATCTCTTAGTTTATCCGGATAATATTCTTAACTTTGGGCGATAAATCATATCCCGACCTTATGGAAGACGTTTTGAAGTTCCTGCTGGTGGCAGCCGTATTGGTGGTGGCATTCATACGGCAAGTCCGGAAAGAAGCGCAGAAAAAAGCGCCGCAACAACCTGCTGTACCCCTGCCCGACGAAGCCTCTCCGCTGCCCCACCCTGAGAAGGAAGACCATACCTATGGCGGCTATATACCCCAGGGACCGGCTCCCGAACCGAAACCGGCTCCCAGACCGCGCCCCATGCTGAACCCCGAAGGACAACGCACCACAAGGACAAGGCAACCCGAAAAGTCTGACAAGGCACCTTCTCTGCAAGAAAAAGCCGGAGACGAGGATTTCCGCATCCAGTCGGTCGAAGAAGCACGCCGGGCCATCATCTGGGGAGAAATCCTATCGAGAAAATACTGACATCGCAACAACTGACATTACAATAAATATAACTATACTTTACAACAACCATGGCACTCAACTACATTTCGGCAGCAGAAGCTGCAAGCCTCATCAAACATGGCTATAACATAGGTTTAAGCGGATTCACGCCCGCAGGTACAGCCAAGGCGGTCACAGCCGAACTGGCCCACATCGCTGAAGCGGAACATGCCGCCGGACGGCCTTTCCAGGTGGGTATCTTCACCGGAGCATCGACGGGCGACTCATGCGACGGTATCCTGTCGCGGGCCAAGGCTATCCGCTATCGGGCGCCTTATACCACGAACAAGGATTTCCGCATAGCCGTAAACAACGGCGAAATTGCCTATAATGACATCCACCTCTCACAAATGGCACAGGAACTGCGCTATGGCTTTATGGGAAAGATAGACATAGCTATCATCGAGGCTTGCGAAGTGACCGATGACGGCAAAATATATCTGACTGCGGCGGGAGGTATAGCTCCTACCGTGTGCCGGATGGCAGACAAAATCATCGTAGAGCTGAACGCCGCACACAGCAAGGCGGCCATGGGTCTGCACGATGTCTATGAACCGCTGGACCCGCCCGCACGACGCGAAATACCTATTTATAAGCCCAGCGACCGCATAGGAACCACCTATATTCAGGTAGACCCGAAGAAAATTGCAGGCGTAGTGGAAACTAACTGGCCCGATGAGGCACGCTCATTTGCGGCAGCCGACCCGCTGACTGACAAGATCGGGCAGAACGTGGCCGATTTTCTGGTAGCCGACATGAAACGGGGCATCATCCCTCCGACGTTCCTTCCCTTGCAGTCGGGCGTGGGAAACATTGCCAACGCCGTATTGAGCGCACTGGGCCACGAAAAGACCATCCCGCCCTTCGAGATGTACACCGAAGTGATACAGAACTCCGTGATAGGACTCATCCGCGAAGGACGTATCAAGTTCGGAAGCGCCTGCTCGCTGACTGTAACCAACGATTGCCTGCAAGGCATCTACGACGATATGGACTTCTTCCGCGATAAACTGGTGCTGCGCCCGTCGGAAATATCCAACAGCCCCGAAGTAGTGCGCCGACTGGGCATCATCTCCATCAACACAGCTATCGAAGCAGACCTCTACGGCAACGTGAACTCCACGCACATCGGAGGCACGAAGATGATGAACGGTATCGGCGGCAGTGGCGACTTCACACGCAATGCCTATATCTCCATCTTCACCTGCCCGTCGGTGGCCAAAGAAGGACGCATCAGCGCTATCGTGCCTATGGTATCACACCATGACCATACGGAACATGATGTCAACGTCATCGTTACCGAGCAAGGTGTGGCCGACCTGCGCGGCAAAAGCCCGAAGGAACGCGCACAAGCTATCATCGAGAACTGCGCACACCCGGATTACAAACAACTGTTGTGGGATTACCTGAAACTGACAGATGGCAAGGCACAGACTCCGCACTCCATACAAGCCGCCCTGGGCATGCATGCCGAATTGGCTCAAAGCGGAGATATGCGCCATACAGATTGGACACAATATAATAAATAATATACTTAAAATCAAAAAGGACTATGAAGTGTACAAAATCACTCGCCGCCTGCCTGACTACCATGTTGGTATGCGGCAACCTGGCAGCACAGGATACTGGTTTCGATCTCTCTTCGCAACGATCGGAGAAACAGTATGTCACTGCTATCCCAGGTAAGAAGATTGACCACAAGGGAATCGTCATCAATCCGACCCCGCAAGTAATGGACATCACGCAGAAAGACATGCTGGTTTCTTTCCAGAGAGGCTTCAACGTGAAAGACAAGAAAGGGAAGTTTGCCCACGCACTGGAGTTCTTGAAAACCGCCAAGGACGGTATCAAACTGACCATCGACATCAATGCCAAGAAGGCTGAAAAAAACGGAGTAAAACCTGTGTCTGGTGCTTACACCCTGACCATCGACGCGGACCAAATCAATATCACGGGTTATGATGAACGGGGAGCTTTCTATGGCATACAAACCTTACGCCAACTGATGCTGAACCCGGACGGTACAGAGAAAAAAGGATTGCCCGTGCTGAAGATTACCGACTGGCCCGACCTGCCCAACCGAGGCGTAGTGGAAGGATTCTATGGCACGCCCTGGTCGCACCAGGTACGCTTGTCGCTCATCGACTTCTGGGGTAAGAACAAAATGAATACGTATCTGTACGGACCGAAAGACGACCCCTACCACAGCAGCCCGAACTGGCGCTTGCCTTATCCGGAGGACGAAGCCCAACAAATCAGCGAGCTTATCGAGGCTTGCAAACGCAATTACGTAGACTTCGTGTGGGCTATACATCCGGGAAAGGACATCAAATGGAACGAAGAAGACTATAACAACTTAGTGCATAAGTTCAACCTGATGTACGACTTGGGGGTACGCTCTTTCGCCATCTTCTTCGACGACATCGAAGGTGAAGGCACCAACCCGGTGAAACAAACCGAACTGCTGAACCGCCTGACCAAGGAATTTGTGGAAGCCAAGGGGGATGTGGAATCGCTCACCATGTGTCCCACAGATTACTCACGACTCTGGGCGAACCCCACGGAGCGAGGCAGTCTGGCTATCTTCGGCCGTACACTGGACCCCTCCATCAAGATTTTCTATACGGGCGATGTGGTATGCAGCGACCTCACCAAAGAAACCATGGACTGGCTGAACAGCCGCATCAAACGACCGGGATATTACTGGTGGAACTATCCGGTAACGGACTACGCACGCCAGTATGTATTGCAAGGACCTACTTACGGACTGGACACCTCGCTGACTGAAAAAGATCTCTGCGGCCTGGTCAGCAACCCGATGGAATATGGAGAAGCTTCGAAACTCGCCCTCTATGGCGTGGCTGATTATGCCTGGAACATCAAAGCCTACAACCCAATGGACAACTGGGAGCGCGGCATGGAGAACCTGATGCCGAAAGCTAAAGAGGCTTACCGTACTTTTGCCATCCACTCCGGAGACACGGAGACGGGTTACCGCCGTGACGAATCGTGGGAAACCACTACTTTCAAGCTGAGCGACTGGAACGATGCTGAGGCACAAGAACTATGGAATGAGTTCGACCGCGTAGAGAAAGCACCTGCTGCCATCGAACAAGGATGTGCCAACGCAGAACTGCTGAAAGAACTGAAGCCGTGGCTGGATGAGTTCAACAAACTGGGTACACGTGGCAAACGTGCCATCGAACTGGGCCGCATCTACCGCGAAGGCAAGGACGATGCCAAATTCTGGAACCAGTATGTGCAGAACCTCATGACGCCGGAAGGACGTGCCGCCTACGAGGCACATAAATCGGGCACGATGAAGCTGCAACCGTTCTATGACAACATCATGGATGATATGGGCGAAGGATTTCTCATCAAGATGGTTGGCTATAAACCGCAGATGTATAAGGGAGTCGGCTCGTTCAGGAATGCCGGCACCACGCTCACCAAACTGATGTTCGACAACGACTCTACCACGTTCTATACCTCTGGAATAAGCCAGAAAAAGAACGACTGGATTGGCGTAGACTTGGGCAGTGTGATGGACGTGAAGGAAATCAACATCCTGCAAGGACGCAACTCGGTGGACGATGTAGACTACTTCGACCATGTGGCTCTGCAATACTCGGCTGACGGACAGAACTGGACGACGCTGATGGACGACATGCAGAAACAATACATCATCAACTGGAAAGGCGAACCCGTACAAGCACGCTACGTGCGCCTGTACCGACTGGATTCGAAAAAGCAGAATTATGCCGCCGTGCGCACTTTCGATGTCAACCCGCTGCGTCTGGACAATATCGGTTTTGCCATCGAAGCTGCCGATGCACAGAAAGCCCTCTATGCTTTCGACAAGCGTCTGGCTACGACCTACACCAACGAAGGCACGCTGTCTTTTGAGGTAGTGCCCGGCACCAAGAGCTACACACTGCTGATGGGCCAGCCTACAGCCAACGGAGTATCGGTGACAATGCTCGACAAAAACGGCCAGAAAGTAGGAGGCGCCATTCTCAGCACTCCCTTCGAGCAGTTGGAAGTGCCGGAGAACGCCGCCAAGATTCAGCTGAACGGAACGGTGGAAATCTTTGAGATTATCGCCAAGTAACTTTTCGCGAAACATAAAAATGCGCGGGATTCCGAAGTTTGTTTACTTCGAAATCCCGCGTTTTCTTTATCCCTCTTTCAACGGAAAAAGAATAACGGATACAGGTAAGGTGCCGATAAAAGAAACAGGCTCTTAAACTTTCCGTCGGATAAACGGCGAAGTTAGTCTATTGACTTTTAATCTATTACTCCGTATATCCAACGGGCATGCTCCCAATCGCTTAGCAGTTGGCTGCCAATCGCTTGGCAACTTCCTGCAAAAGGCTTGGCAGAGAAACACAATTTGCCACGCAGAGATAAAGACCAACTCCTTTTCCCTTCGACAAATCAGAATCAAACCCCTTCGGTAGTTACAGAGACGTTTCAGATATTGCAATCCTGTGACATTATTTTTATATTAACATGACATTATAAAACAGCACAAAAAACGGCCCAAAATTAATTTTTTCATACAGGGTCATCCTCTACCTTTGCAGCGCTTATTCATCACGGCAACAAGCGATTACAAAGATATGAAACCATCCACTGCAAAAAACAAACAGATTTCAGACATCCTGCTGATACTTTGGGCAGGCGGGGCGGCCTTGCTGTCCTACTCACTGGTCTACGCGTTGCGCAAACCTTACACCGCCGCCTCATTTGAGGGGCTCACTTTCTTGGGAAGCGACTATAAAGTTGCAGTCACCACTATCCAGATTTTAGGTTACGTCATTGCCAAATTCTTCGGCATCAAAATCATTTCGGAACTGAAAAAGGAGAACCGTTTCCGTTTCTTCGTCGGTTCGGCCGTGCTGGCAGAAGCCGCCCTTATCGGTTTCGGATTGTTGCCCGCCCCGTGGAACGTGGCAGCCATGTTTCTCAACGGACTTTCGCTGGGGTGCATGTGGGGTGTGATATTCAGCTTTATCGAGGGACGGAAAGTGACGGACATCCTGGCCAGCCTGCTGGGCGTAAGCATGGTGTTCAGTTCGGGCCTTGCCAAAAGCTTCGGGCTGTTTGCCATGAACGACCTGCACATCGACCAATTCTGGATGCCTGCCGTCATCGGCGGTATCGCCCTGCCGCTGCTGGTGTTCATGGGCTATCTGATGAAATGCCTGCCCCCACCCACTGCGGAAGACATCGCCCTGCGCAATGAACGCGTGACGCTCGACGGAAAGGGACGAAAGGCTTTGTTCCGGAAATATGCACCGATACTCTCGCTGCTGTTTGTAGGCAACTTCATGCTGCTGATGCTGCGCGACATCAAAGAAGACTTCTTGGTGAACATACTCGACATGAGCGGCCAGTCTTCGTGGATGTTTGCCCGCGTTGACACCATCGTCACGCTGATTATCCTCGGCATCTTCGCCCTGTTCACTTTCTGCCGCAGCAACATCAAGGCGTTGATTTGCCTGATGTGTTTGGTAGTGACCGGCTGTGCCACCATGACATACGTGTCTTACCACTACGACACACTCCACCTCGAACCGGTAGCCTGGCTGTTCGTCCAGAGTCTTTCACTTTACATTGCCTACCTCACCTTCCAGACAATCTTTTTCGACCGATTCATTGCCTGCTTCCGCATCAAAGGAAACGTCGGATTCTTCATCGCCATGATAGATTTCATCGGCTACCTAGGCACTGTCACCCTGCTCTCTACCAAAGAAATGCTCAACATCGACATCGAATGGTTTGCCTTGTTCAACCACATCGCCTTTGCAGTGGGAGCGATATGTACCCTGCTGTTCAGCGTAACCACCGTGTTGATATACAAAAAATACGCCCGCACGTTCAAGGCTAAGAGAAAGGCAACAGACACGGACGATATCTACCTGAACGTGAACTATAACGCAATATAAAATATAAGAATGAAAACTGACTTTGACATAATCATTATCGGAGGAGGACTGCTGGGCTGTGCCACTGCCTACCAGCTGGCCAAACGCCAAGCCGGACACATCTTGCTGCTGGACGGAAACGAGATAGCCTCGCAAGCTTCGTCGCGGGCAGCCTGCCTGCTGACAAGAGCACGTACCAAACCTGCCCTGATGGAGATGGTGCAGGAAACGTATGACTGCATCGGAGAGATAGAAGAACTGCTGGGTGAATCGCTCGAACTCCAACAATGCGGCAGCATCACCATAGCCTCATCGGAAGCTTCGCTGAAGGGAGTGGAAGCGTTGGAAGAAGCTGCCACACGCTTCGGCATACCCAATGAACGCATCAGCCGGGAACAAACCGGGCAACTGTTGCCGTGGATAGACACCGATGCCATAGACGTGGCGCTGTATATGCCCACCGATGCCTTCATAGACTCGGCACTGCTCTGCTCTGGCTATGCCAAAGCAGCCGCAAAGCTGGGAGTAACCCTACGCCCCAACTGCAAAGTGAAAAGCATTGTCGCGGAAAACGGACAGGTATGCGGCGTAGAACTAATAAACGGCGAACGGCTTCAGGCACCTATTGCGGTGAACGCCGCCGGTGCCTGGGCCAACCTGCTGATGCGTCCGCTGCACGTAGGACTGCCTTTCACACCGGTGCGCAGCCACTTCTGGATTACGGACATCGACCGGAAACGATTCCCTGCCGGACATCCCTTCACCGTGATTGCCGATGCCCGCGCTTTCACCCGTTCAGACGTAGGTGCCTTGATTATCGGACTGCGTGAAAGCCATTGCCAAGCTTTCGACCCCTCCACGCAGACAGACAAACTGGAGGATTTCGACTTCAACCGCTCGGCAGAATGGACGGTGCTCGACGAATGTGCTCCCCTGCTGAAACGCTATCTGCACGACATCGACGACCTGCCCATAGCCCACTACATGGCCGGACCTTCCTGCTACGTGCCCGATGCCATGTTCATCGTAGGTCCTGTGAAAGCGTACAACGGTCTTTTCGCTGTGGCAGGGTGCTGTGGTGGTGGCGTAGCAGCCGGAGGAGGCATGGGGCGTCTGGCGGCGGAAATGATCTGTGGCCATGCCCCGTTTGTACCCCCGACTTTGTTTGCCCCGGAACGCTTCGGAGAAATCGACCCGTTCTCTACCGAATTCCAACGCCGTTGCGCCGATGCCCGCTCCAACAAGAAAGGCGGATAATGCGCTCCCGACAATCCACATGAACCGAATAACAGATATTATATGAAGCGATATACCGTATTCCTGAAACAAGTGCCCCGCTCCACTAAAGTAGAGCTGGATCCTGACACACATACTCTGAAACGCTCATCGGCTGTCACGCAAACCAATCCTGACGACTTGTATGCTCTGCAGGCTGCACTTGACCTGAAACAAAAGACCGGTGCCGAAGTCGTGGCTGTCAGCATGGGTCCTCTCTCTGCCGAAACCGTTTTACGGGAAGCCTTGCAGCGCGGAGCCGACCGGGCCATCCTGCTTTCTTCACCCGCCTTTGCCGGAAGCGACACGTGGTGTACCAGTCTGGTACTGGCCGCAGCCGTACGTAAAATAGGACATTGTGACCTCTTGTTCTTCGGCCGCATGTCCATCGACGGTGACACAGCCCAGGTAGGACCCGAAGTGGCTGCCCACCTTGACATGCCCCAGGTCACCGGACTGATTGCCTTGGAAGATTTTTCCGAAAACAGCATCCGCGTCAGCCGAAAATGCGGAAACAAAATGCAACATCTGGAAATAGACATCCCCTGTGCCGTGATGGTAAGCCGGGAAAACGGCAAACTGGCTTGCCCCACCTTGGCTGGGTGGCGAATAGCACAGCAACAGGAAATTGTCCGATGGAACGAAACCGATCTTGGACTGGAGCGTTCAACAGTAGGGCTGCACGCTTCACCCACTCAGGTGGTGTCCACTTCCGTTCCGCAAACTGCCAAATCCATCCAATGGTTCGATGGAGGGCAACCTGCATCGGAGATGATCCATTCCTTCATTCAACCCTCACGCTAACAACTGGATACTTACAATATGATAGACAATACATCGTTTGCACTACATGTGCTGAAAGACCGGTGTACCGGTTGCGGACTTTGTGCCGATTCGTGCGCTTACAATGCCATCCGCTTTGACGAATATCCGGAAATTGACCCTTCGGTCTGTCGCCTGTGCGGAAGTTGCGTACAAAATTGCCCGGCCGAAGCTCTACAGATAGACACACCTGACACCCCAACTGCACCTCAGGAAAAGACAACAGGCGTTTGGGTATTGGCCGAGACGGTAGGAAATGCCCTGGCCCCAGTCACCAAAGAACTGTTAGGCAAAGCCGCCGTGCTGGCAGAAAAACTGCATCAGGATGTAGAAGCAGTATTGGTGGGATACGGCATCGCTGCCTTGGCAGACGAACTGGCTGCATACGGTGCCAAGCGTGTACACTTGGCAGAAAAAGCAGAACTGGCCGCGTTTGTAGAAGAGAACCAAGCCCACGCAGTAGTGGAAATAGTCAAGGAATGTCGACCGGAAATTCTGCTGGTGGGAGCCACACAGCGCGGACGGGGACTGTCTGCCCGCATGGCTGCCTTGCTGCACACCGGACTGACTGCCGACTGCACCGAACTGGACATAGACACTGCCAGCGGACTGTTGCTGCAAATCCGTCCGGCTTTCGGAGGTAATCTGATAGCCACAATCAAAACTCCGCACTGCCGTCCTCAGATGGCCTCTGTCCGTCCGGGTATCATGAAAGCCCCCGAAAGAAGGACATCGCTAAAAGCCGAAATTATCCGGCACGAACTGCCAGGGTTTGAAAGCGATAAACGCATCCGGCTGATCACCGAAACAGCAGACGCCACGGGTGGCGGGACATTGGGCAACAGCCGGATTGTAATAGGCATAGGACGTGGCGTGAAAAGCAAGGAAACAGTCGACCGAATCCGCCAGTGGGCCACCCGGATAGGAGCAGCCGTGGCAGGTTCACGCGCAGCTGTAGAGGCCGGACTGATAGACGCCCGCCTGCAAGTAGGGCAGACAGGACAAGCTATTGCTCCGGAACTGTACATCGCCATCGGCATCAGCGGACAGATACAGCATACGGCAGGCATTGCAGGCGCGAAAACCATCATCGCCATCAACCCCGACCGTACCGCCCCTATCTTCCATGTAGCCGACTATGGCTGGGCTGTCCAGGCGGAAGAAGCGCTATCAGAACTGGGCATCTGACCAGTTCCAGCACTTACCAATCTGCCAATTCTTCGCACACTGCATCCTGAAAAGCCCTTGCCTTACGCCCAGACAGCACGTTCTGGTTCATAATGGCAAAAGCTATCCAATGGCCGTTGCGGGCTTGCAAATAACCAGACAGACAATTGATGCCGGTATAGGAGCCGGTCTTGGCATGCACGTTGCGACAGGCAGACTTACTCCGGCCCATGCGATGCTTCAGCGTACCGTCTACGCCCGCCACGGGCAAAGCCTTATAAAGCTTGCGGAAAATGTCGGTGTTTGAATAGGCATAACGCAAAAACGACACCAACAGGGCAGGCGATATATAGTCGTAATGCGAAAGGCCGCAACCGTCGGACAGACGGAAATCCAGCGGATTATGTCCCACACGCTTTATCAACTCGCGCACGGCCTTCTGGGCATCGCGGGCACGTACCGGACGATGAGACGTGTAATGGGCCCCTAAACGGTAGAACACAGCTTCGGCGTTGAGGTTGTCGCTCTCTTTCATCATCTCGTCCAGCACCTTTTGGGCAGGTGTGGCATGCGAAGCCAGCAGTGTGCAGAGGCTGTCGCGCACCAGTTGTCCGAAAGCATAGCCGGAGGCTGAATCACCCGTCAGACTGTCTGCCGGGGACAGGCAGGACATCCCTGCGGCACGAAGACGTTCGGCAAAAGTGTGCATGAAGAAGTCTTGTGAAGCATAAAGATTCAGGGTGCGTGCTTCCTTGCGGGTAACATTGCCGGTGATAAGGAGGTCGTTGCTATTCTGCATCCAAGGGCGTGTGATACGCAAAGGACCAGCCGACGGCATACGGCTCCGGCTTCGGTTCACTATCCGGTAATAGGAAGAAACGGGACTGACCGTTACCGTAGCGGGTTCGCCCTGGGCGGCAGGAGACACAGTGACCGTCACTACTCCTTTGTCGAGCATCAGAGGAGAAAGATAGGGCTGGAAGGAAGCCGGATTGTCATCCCACAACCAGCCGCTGCCCCAATACAGGGAATCTTTCATGGAAACATCGCCCAAGATGCGACCTTTTACCACAGAGAAAGGAGCACGTGCCACAGCAGCCACCAGCGAATCTAGATTCTCATCGGTAAATTCCGGGTCGAAACCGCCCACCACATACAAGTCGCCGTAGAGCGTGTCGGCCACTACCCGTCCGCGGGCCCAGACTTCGGTGCGGAAAGGCTCATCGAACTCAGGCTGTGACAAAGCCGTGATGGCAGTAACAAGTTTCATCGTAGAGGCAGGACGCGACAAATGGTCGGCCTGATACTCATAAAGCATCCGGTTTGCCGTAAGGTCATAGACAGACAAACCAACGTCAGAGCCCTTGGGCAGACGATGCTCTACCAAAGAATCGAGATGAGCGGCCAACAGACTGTCGCCGGATGCTGCAGCCCAAGAGAATCCGGGCAAACAGAACAATAAAAGTCCTATAAGTACTGCGATTTTCATGGCAGATGCTTCTTTATAGTTCGTTCCAAAGAGCCTTTCCCGTAACCGTTCCAGACATCCTGCACCTTTCCGTCGGGCGCAATGAGGACATAATGGGGGATGCCATGCACATTATAAGCTGCCGCCAACCCGCTTGCATCGTTACGCAACTCATTCCATTGATTGCCTTTCAAGCCTTTCTTTTTCAGGAATTCCAGCCATAGGTCTTTGGGATCGGACGAAATGCTGACAACAGTCAGACAGTCGGCATAGTCGTCACTTATCTTCTCCAGTTCAGGGATGGACTGCACGCAGGGACCGCATCCCTGGCTCCAGAAGTCCAGCAAGATGTAGCGCCCTTTGAACTCGGCCAGGTGGCGCTCTTGCCCTTCAGTGTCATACAAGGTGCCGTCAACCATTTCATCGCCCACCCCTACTGTCTGTACCGGATAAAGCAGGTTATAAATGCGCTGCCCGTCTGTCGTCTGCCGTACAGAGTCTGGTAGGGTAGCATAAAGCTCCTTCAGCGGTTTTTCCAACGTCAGGAAATCATGGAGGAAGTCATAATCCGGAGCATTGCCCAACATCATGGCCTGCATCTCCAATTCATCCATCCAAACTTGCGAAAAAGGAGCCGTCTGCAGGCACTCTACCGTGCGCTGCGCTTTCTGGTACTCCAACTGGAAAGAGAGACGCATCAACGAATCAATCCGGCTTTTCAACTGCTGAAAGGCAGGCACATCCATTGCGCCATGCTGTTGTGCATCCTTCAACATCTGCACGAGGCTGTCGCGTTGAAGGTCGCACAACACCTGCTGACGAAGCAGGTTGCGGGTACAGTCGGCAAAACGGTTCTGTTCCACCTGTTCGGGCAGGTTGCTCCGCACCTCCCATAAGTTAATCAGTTTGTCATTACCCGTCACTTCTACCTTTTCTCCGGGTGCCACCCATACAGTAAGGTAACTGCTGGGAAAACCCGGAGCAATGCATAATAAATAAAATTTCCGGGTGGCAGAGAGAGTATCGCTGAAAGTAAAATGCCCCCCTGCAACCGTATCGCATTGCATCATCTCCAAC
The DNA here is from genome assembly GCF_002160055.1 of Mediterranea sp. An20. Classification (GTDB taxonomy): domain Bacteria; phylum Bacteroidota; class Bacteroidia; order Bacteroidales; family Bacteroidaceae; genus Bacteroides; species Bacteroides avicola. Next base: position 48,419 of record NZ_NFJV01000012.1, on the reverse strand, counting down.
AGGTCGCCGTTATCGCGTAAAAGACTGATGACCGTACTGTCCGGCACGCCCGTCAGCGTACCTTCTATCCGATACTCATTCCCCGGTACCGAAGGACCGCAGGAGATAAGCCACATAGCGGCACCACACAAGCCGCCGAAAAGCTGTTTCTTCATAAGTTATTACCTTATTTTTTACTCACTATATATATGTAGTGCCGTCAACAGACAACTGTCAGACGGCACACTGCTCCATTATCTTCTGGAACATAACCCGCAATCTAACGGGATTCTGCACAAGCTTCCTTGAATATCTCGCCCACTGTAGGATGCGGGAAGACCATGCGTGCCCACTGTCCCGCAGTCAACCCTAAGGAAATGGTCATGCCTGCCAGAGTAATGATTTCCGAAGCCGGATTGCCCAAGACATGTGCGCCCAAGATGACATCATTTTCACCGAGAATGAGCTTGCAGACACCGTTCACGCCCTCATTCTCTGCCACAAAACGGCCCGAATAAGCCATTGGAAGCTTCACCGTGCGACAAGCGATGCCTTTGCGCTGCAAGGATTCCTCGGTCTCTCCCACCCCGGCAATCTCCGGGTTGGTATAAACCACACCGGGAATGGCGCGATAGGACATTTCATCGGCAACGCCCGCAATATGGTGCACAGCCACTTCGGCTTCACGCACAGCTGTATGAGCCAGCAGAGAGAAGCCTGTCAGGTCGCCGCAGGCATATACGCCAGACACGGAGGTCTGCATGTGGCTGTCCACACAGAGCTGTCCGCGCTCCGTCTTCTGCAAGTCCAGATTTTCCAGCCCGAAACCTTTCGTGACGGGACGACGTCCTACACTGAGCAATACTTTTTCGGCTTCGAGCACAGCAGGACCGCCGGCATTCTCTACAGCCACACGCACAGCCTGTTCATCGCCTTCCAATGAAACGACCTTGGTGGAAGTGAGGAACGTGATGCCGCGCTTGGCATAATCTGCACGAAGCAAGGCGGACAGTTCGCGGTCCATACCTCCCAAAATCTCGTCCATCATTTCGACCACCGTCACTTGGGTGCCTAAACTGTTGAAGAAAGAAGCAAACTCCATGCCAATGACACCGCCGCCCACGATAATGAGCGACTGCGGCAACGTCTTGCTGTCCAAGGCATCGCGGTGTGTCCAATATGGCACACTCTCCACACCGGGGATGGGCGGAATGAACGTCTCGGAGCCGGTGCAGAGCAGCAGATTGTCGCATTCGTACACCTCTTCGCCGCACTGCACATGATTCTTGTCGGCAATCACAGCCTCGCCTGTCACGATATGCACACCGCAACCTGTCAGCTTAGACTTGATGCCAAGCACCAGCTTGCGCACCACCTTCTGCTTGCGGGCAATGATTTTGGCAAGGTCGAAAGAAGGTTCGGCAGTGGCAACGGCATACTTCTGCGCATGGCGGGCCGTGTCGAACACCTTGGCCGAATAGAGCAGAGTCTTGGTAGGGATACAGCCTTCGTTGAGGCAGACACCGCCCAAGGCACGTTTCTCAAACAACACAACACTGAGTCCCGCCCGTCCGGCGGCTTCGGCGGCCGTATAACCCGCAGGGCCTCCGCCGATAATGGCAACTTGATATTTCATGGATATTCTGTTTTAAAATTTGGCCGCAAGATACGAAATTATTTTCGTCCGCAGGAAAGAGACACGATGATTTAAATGATTATTTGATGCAGCATCTCACCAAGGCACGGCAGGCAGATTGCATCCCGACAACACTCAGCGACAAACTGCCAAAGGCTTGGAAGCACATGGCCAAGCTATGAGAAACAAACTGCCAAAGGCTCGGAAGCAGGCTCCTTATACCTTAGAATCAATATGCTGATTTACAAACACATACTATCACAGAAAACGGAACCGACAAATGACTTCGCTTTCCGATGCTATACAACAAAATCACCTGCCCCACCCCTCATACAGGCGCGTATCACCTTTCACTGGCCTTCTTTCTGTCGCTTATAATAGCATCTTTATTCTCCAAAGCCCAACCTATCAGCGCATTGATGTGCGGGAGCAGAGAATGAGCACGTGATGTCAGTGCATATTCTACCCTTGGAGGCACTTCCGGATATACGGTACGGGTCACATAACCATCATCCTCCAACGTGCGCAGGGTTACCGTCAGCATCTTCTGCGATATGTCGGGTATTTCGCGCTGCAATTCCTTGAAACGTACCGTTGTCTTATCTGCCTTGTTCAGCGTGTATATAACTAAAAGCGACCACTTGTTGCAGAGTTTTGCCAGAATATTCCGTATGGGACAATCTGGGAAGAATGCATCTTCTATCATCGTTCTATCCATAATACAATGTATTTCAAATTACTCTACAAAGGTAAGTAAATACCTTTTGAGTAGCAAGAAACTTTTTTCAAAAAATTTTTTGCTTGTAAACAGCTTATATCCAACAATGGTTACTTCGACGTAAGTTTCTGATGTTCAAGTGCCTTCTTGTGCATCTAAACTTCTCTTGCTACTTTTGCAGCGTAAAGGAAACAAAGACACTTTTAGTAAGTAATAAACTCATTAAACAATGAAGGACATGAAGAATGTAACATTGATTGGAGCGAGCGGATTCGTCGGAACCGCCCTCCTGAACGAACTGTTGGCAAGAGGCCACAAAGTGACAGCTGTTGTACGCAATCCCGACAAAATAGGCGTATCGAATTCCAACCTGGCAGTTGCAAAGCTTATGGTAGATGAACTGGAGACTCCCAAACACCACTACGAGCGCTTTACCATCGGATATTAAGAAACTCAATCGTATCATCACAAGAAAACCGTAAACAATGAAAAAGGTATTATTTATTCTATTCAACCTCTTAACATTAACAGCTATGGCACAGACAAAAGGACATTTTGAGGTACATGACCTCGGCAATTTCAAACTACATGTGTATTACACCAACGATGCGTTGGGCGATGCAAGCTACATCATCGAGGGCAAAAATGCGCTCGTGACAATGGAACAGCCGCTGTTCAAAGACAATGTGGCAGAGTTTGATGCCTATCTTTCCCAATTAGGCAAAACGGTCGAGAAACGTATCACCGATTATCATGTTGGTGGAACCGGTAGCCACGAGGTGGTTATGGCGGAAGGCATGCCCGCATTTACGAAAGGTGAAATCTATGGCGGCATGATGCAGGGTTTTGCACAAGCATTCGGCGATGCCCTTACCGACATGCCTACGGGCAAGGCATCGGAAGTGGCATTTGGCACAACGCAGACATGGGCAGGCATTTCGTTCGAATTCCGTCACGGGGCGGCATCCGATTTTCCGGGCGCAAGCATCCTCATAGGCGGCAAAGTCTATTATACACACTGGACTCCGGCCAAAGCACATGTCAGTCACCTGCAGGTTTCATCACCGGCTGCCATTGACGCGGAAATTGCCGAAGCGGAAAACTCATTGGCGTCGAAAGCGGAATTGTTTATCGGTGGACACGGCGGTGCAGCACAACGCGATGCGGTAGAATTCAAAATCGCCTACCTGAATAAGATGAAAGAAGTGTTTGAAGACAACCGTACCGCACAAACTTTTGTGAATGCCATGAAAGAAGCTTTCCCCGGTCTGCCGGGAGAAACTGGCCTGGAAGAGTTGGGCAAAGCTCTCTATAAATAATGGGTAAACACCCTAACGGTTTGATAGCAAACACAGAGCCACAAAGGCAAAAAGTCTACAGCGTTTACAGAAAAGAGGAATGCCCTACACGGCAAAGCCTCCTCTGTAAACGCTCTGATGTTTTCTTGCAGCCAATCATGGAGCACTTAGTGTCTCTGCAACGCTCTGTCTAACAAATAGGAAAACGCTTAATCCATAAGCAGATAAGAAGTCCGGAAACAGACCGGCAGAATTTCAGACCTAATCAATACGATACACTTACCTCCAAGCCAGCCTCACGCACCAAATTACCGATACGGTCCAGCTCCTCGTGCGACGCCTTGCGCAGGTCATGGTCGGGAGTTTCGCGGTCGATGGTATAAATCATCACCTGGCGAGGAGCCACCTCTTTCACCCGTTCCAGCCAAGGTAATACGAAGCGGTCGGTCGTATTGTCCATGTCACGCCCCCGATATTCTCCTTTCAAGAACATGGTCTGAATGATGCAATGACCGTGAAACGCTTTCATTCCTTCGATGATGGCCTCTACCGAATAATGCCCAGACGGGCGGTCGAGTGTCCGGATGTATTCCTCATCCACCGTGTCCAGCTTCAGAATGTTATTGTCTATCTTCTGCAAAGCGGCAAACACTGCGGGTTTATGTATGAAGGTAGAATTGCTCAGCACACTTACCTTGGCTTGAGGAAAATACTTATCGCGCAGTGCCAAGGTATCCTCAATGATTTCAGGAAAATGCGGATGCGCTGTCGGCTCTCCGTTGCCGGCAAAAGTCAGCACATCGGGTGCAGGACCGTTTTGCCGCATGTCCTGCAAACGGGCTTCTAAAGCTGTACGTACTTCTTCGCGGGTGGGGCGCGGCAACTTAGGGCGGAAATCTTCGTTGAAACCACATTCGCAATAAATACAATTGAACGTACACAATTTGCCATCAGCAGGCATCAGGTTGATTCCCAAAGAAACTCCCAGACGACGGGAGTGTACTGGTCCGAAAATGGGAGACGGATAAATGACAGTCATAATTACAAAGTTTTATTCTTGCGACAAAAATAAGGGTTTTATACTGAACCTCCAACAGAAAAAGCAGAAAGCCGACGGGACATTTTCCAGCCGGGTCTTGTGTCAGAACTTCAACCTTACCTGCATCTGTAGGTCAGTCTTCCGGTTGCTGCGTATCAGGTCATTTCCGGAACCTATCTCATCCCGATCCTTATAACAAGTGTGTCCCAGCTTAGCCAGCAACATCAGCGTTTTTCCCACGTCATAACGCAAATGGGCAGAGCAACGAAAACCATTCCCTGAAAAAGAAGGAGAATAGAACGTATAAAGCAGCCCTTTCTCGTAGACATAGATACGTGAATCATAATCGTCCGTATCAAAATATGTACCCTGCACCGACAATGTCAACGGAAACCAAGGCAGGGTGCAGGCTACCGATTGGGTGCAGTGCCAACCGTGGCTGGCAGACAAGTTCTGCTGGGCGAAGACATTGTAATCTGCCGTAGTCTGCAACTTCCAGGCACCTGGAGTATAAGTCAGACGGAAGCGCCCCCTGTTATGAAAAGTCGACACAATCTCTTCTCCGCCTGTTCCTGTTACGTCACGCTCACGGTGCTTGAAACGATAATTGACCAACAGCAGCAAGTCCCTGCGGGGGGTATAAGTCGCCTGAAAGCGGAAATCTGTTCCCTGCGACGGTTTACTGATGCGGTATCTCCACCAAGGAAAAGAAAACAAATCAACCGAGGCAAAGAAACGCCAGCGGGCAAAGGGTGATATTTCGGCTGCCAGGTACCAGCCGTTTTCGTTTTGCGGAGTGCTTCCTTCGCCAAAGGCATGAGCAAACATCGCCCAGTAATCGTGTGCGTAATAACGATGCACCAACAACAGACGGTAATCGGAAGTAAAGTCGTAACTCAGTCTATTGAACAAAGCATATCCTCGTTTACCCAATGCAGCCTCGCCCGTCCACCCAAAACGTCCCAGCCGGTAACGGTAATCCAAGCCTATGTTATAAAAGTGGTTGCCGCGCAGATTGTATTTGGCATATTCACGCAAAGCAGGTTCGTAGGGATGATTGAAGAAATAGTAAATGCCCGTTAGTCCCGCTTGCAGGCGGCGTCCTTGCCAGGAAACATTTCCGCCCGCCAGTTGCAAGGTAAAGGTATGTCGTTTGTCTGCCTCCGACTGCGTACGGTGCAATCCTGTCTTATAAATAGAAACGATGCTTCCTTCTTCTATCCGGCCATCCATGACACGATGCGAATAGAAAGCCGATACTTCCAGCCGGCGTACTGCCTCTATCGTAACGGCAGCTCCTCTGAAGTAATTGTATTCGTCCGTAGAGCCATGTTTGCGGATGCCCCGGCTACGATAATCGGATGTGGCCAATGAAAACGATTTACCCTGCCCGAAGCTGTTTCCCAATACCAGCCCCTGCCCGAAATCCAAGCGGAACGTGCCCAAAGCCAATGTCTTCAGCCAACCTCGCTTTTTGAGCAGAAAATAGTAAGAATAATAATCATATCCCTGCTTGTCGTGCAAGGCAAAGAACGGTTCTCCCGCATCTTTTTCAGCAGCAAAGCCTGCCTGCACATAATCGCCATAGCGGAAAGAATAGCGCAATGAATGGTAAAGAGGCGGTCCCAAATAGTTTTCTTCATAGCCTTTGCGTGTATAAAACGGCACATCGAAGCGGGCCAGGGCTTCTTGTTTGCCATAACGCAGTATGTTCTTCAGTGCAGGGAAACCTCTCTCCTCCTCCACGGGTTTTACGCAGACAAACGGTTTCAAAAGCTCGATGGTACGTTTGTCCATTTCTTCTACCAACTGCAGTTCATAAATGCTCTGCATCTGGCCGTGAATGTAAAGATATGCCTGTATGTTTTCCACCTGAAGAGAAGTGAGGAAAGGAAACTGCTCCAATTCTTCCCGGGTGGCAGTGTTCAAGTTAAGAGGCTCGTGCAAACGGTGTGACAATTCTTCCAATTCATCTTCCCACGTGGAAGCGTCGGCTTCTTCTGCCAACTCTTCGAGGTTTTCTTCCCACAAAGACACAGAAGGAACCTGCGCTTCCAACGTAAGAAAGAAAGACGACAGACACACACATACAGCCGTCCGAATTACTTTCATCCGTCAATCATTATCGTTAACAAACAGATTATTCTTTTCTCAATCGCCGCAATCCTGTATTGCCACCACTGCTTGTGTGTCGTAAAGTGCCATATTATTCAGACAAAGCGGTCCTCTGGCTTTCTCCAGACGGATACGGAGACCGGATATTAACAGGCGTTTGAACCGAATCAGGCGTTTGTAGCCAATAGTGGTGGTGACCTCGCCTCCTGTATCTACAGGCTGCCACTTTCCATCCACCAGGCATTCTACGGAAAATGACTGTACCCGTTGCCCCAACGGAATATATTCCTGCAGCATCAGACAATCGGCCGAAGTGACAGCCGGTAGCTTGAATTCCACCACAGCACTGCTCACACTGTCTGTCGTTGCCCAATAGGTATCATATTTCCCATCGGTAAGTGCTTCGGCCGTATAAGGTTTACCTCGTTCATCAGACACGGCAGGAACGATTCCCGCCAGCAGGTCTTTAGACAACTGACGCTCTATTTCCTGATGGAAACGGACAGCACAAGCCGAATCTGTGGGATGTATCAATCCGTCTCTGTCGACAGGGAAATTCAGTAACAAGGTAGCATTGCGTCCCACACTCTTATAATAAATGTCTACCAACTGCTCCACACTCTTCACCTGGTTGTCTTCTTCCGGATGATAGAACCAGCCCGGACGGATGGACACATCGCATTCGGATGCCACCCACATGTCGCCGTCAGCATGTCCGGTATGCAGTTCGTCGGCATTCGGATAACCCGGATATACCACTCCCTTGCGCAGAAACGACCAGTTGGTCTCACTGGCTATACCCCGTTCATTGCCCGTCCAACGGCAACCTGGTCCGCCATCAGAAAAAATAACGGCCTGCGGCTGGAGGCTGTCTAAAGCTGCAAAAATGCCCGGCAGGTCATAATATGTTTTGCGGTCGATGGTACGTTTCTCTTTGGCACCACCATACCAGCCGTCGCCACCGTTGGCACCATCAAACCAGACTTCAAACAATGGTCCGTAATGTGTCATTAAATCCATCCACTGTGCATGATAATACTCCACGTAGGAAGGCGTGCCGTAATCGGCCCGGTTACGGTCCCAAGGCGAAAGGTAAATTCCCATTTTCAGGCCATACTTCCGGCAGGCATCAGACAATTCTTTCACTAAGTCACCCTTGCCGTCACGCCAGGGAGAATTCTTCACACTGTATTCCGTTCCTTCAAACGGCCACAGGCAAAAGCCGTCATGGTGTTTGGCAGAAAGGATAACTCCCTTCATGCCTGCCTTCTTCAGGGTCTGTGCCCATTGTTCGCAATTGAGCTTGACAGGATTGAACGTGCGGGGGTCCGAATCGCCATACCCCCACTCTTTGTCGTTGAATGTGTTCAGACCGAAATGGATAAAAGCATACGTTTCCATCTGTTGCCAAGCCACCTGTTTGGGTTGTGGAATGGGATACACGGGTTCGGGAGGAGCTACGGCAGTTTCCTTCTGAGTACAAGAGAAGCAAAGAGCTGCTACAAATAAAGCAGAAAAAAGTTTCTTATTCACGGTATTGCTGTTTATGTTTAATAAATGTAAGACAAAGGTAGAGTTTTTTTGGGAAAAACAAGTTCGGACAGACGACAAAATACGCCGGACTTTACGCAGAAATAAGTTAAAATGGCAAACCCGGCAGAGAAATTCGGCAGAATAGCGTACATTTGTCCCATTATGTATCTGTCACGGAAAACCATACTGTCTCTGGTCTTCTTCTTCCTGGCCACTACCTGCCTGGCCCAACATACGGAAGAAGAAACAACGGAACCTGCTACCGCCTACCGTGTCCGCACGATGGTCTACAAAGGTGACACCATTCCCTACATCGCGTTGCCGGCAGTCTACATCTACCGGCCGATGCAGTTCAAGAACAAACGCCAGGAGAAACGTTACAGCAAATTAGTGCGCGACGTAAAGAAGGTATTGCCACTGGCCAATGAAGTGCAGCATGCCATCATAGAGACCTACGAATACCTGATGACCCTGCCCGATGACAAGGCACGCCAACGCCACATGAAAGCCGTGGAAAAAAGCATCAAGGAACAATATACACCACGGATGAAGAAACTTACCTTTGCGCAAGGTAAACTGCTGATAAAACTGGTAGACCGACAGACACAATCTACCGGCTACGAATTAGTGAAAGCTTTTCTCGGCCCCTTCCGCGCAGGATTCTACCAGGCTTTCGCCGCTCTGTTCGGTGCCAGCCTGAAGAAAGAATACGACCCGGAAGGCGAAGATGCACTGACCGAAAGAATAGTGCGCATGGTAGAAAACGGACAGCTGTGAAATGTCCGACTAACAAACCGCCGCTTTTGTAGCGCTCACTCTTATTTATAAAAGGTCTATTTCTAAGGTATAAGAAAGCAGGCTGATACAGATAAGAAGCAGACTCGATATACCTTTCCACCCGAACGCAGAAATATCTTCTCCGGACATCTCTGCGCTCTTCAATCTCAATTCACTGATTCACAAATCGTTTCGCATAGTTACTTATCCGATAGAAACAGGTATTCACTCCGGCTGCAATTCGTTCTTCGAAGGCAACTGTTTCCACCCCTCACCAAAGGTGTCGTACGCATCGGTCACTACCACAAACGCATTGGGATCGGCTTCTTTAATCTTGGTTTTCAATCCGGCCACCTCTTTATAACTTACCACAAGAAAGAGCATTTCTTTGTCTTCCTTCGTATAAAGACCGCTGCTCTTGATGCAGGTAGCCGTGCGATCCAAATCTTCGATGATGTAATTGTGCAAATCGACGAGGCTCTTGCTGCTGATGACAAATATGAGTTTATCATTTTTCTCGCCGTTGATAACGCGGGCCAATACACGTGAAGTAACGAAAATGGCAATAAGAGAGTAGAAAGACAAATGCCACGAAGGTTGCGAAACATCTTCCGTGCCACCCACGCCAAAGCCTATCACAACCAAACCGAAACATACCACTACCCCATCTACCAGCAGAATGGCATTGGAAAACTTGATGTGTGCGTATTTCTGCAAAATCATCGCCACAATATCGCTGCCGCCTGTAGTGGCCTGCTGACGCACTACAATGCCCTGACCAATGCCGATGACCGCTGCTCCGATAAGTGTGGTCAGCATCAAGTGGTCCGTCATGTCCATCGTGCCTCCCAGCAACTGCGTAGGATCAAGGGCATGAAGCGCTTCTTCTGTAGGATAAGACAAATACGAAATGGCATTCATGATGAACGGTGTACTTAATGCAGCGGCAATGGTACGGCCCCCCAGTTTAGACCCCAGCAAAAGCACGGAAAGTATCATCAGCGGAATGTCGAACATATAACCGAAAGTACCTACCTGGATGGAAGGAAACAGATTGTGCAACACAATACTGGCACCATATACACCACCCGGCACAATGTTGTAGGGATTGATAAAAAACACGAAGCCTGCGGCCATAATCGTACATCCTACAAAAATATTTATCCAAGAGAAAATAAGTTTACCCATAACGCATTATATTTATGCGGCAAATATACACAAAAATACTCACATACATACCAAAAATAAGGAAGAAGAACAGAAAACTTTATTTGCTACGGGCATCCATACATATTCACTCTGTTATTCACAACTATTATCAATAAGCTATTATTGTTAATATCTGACTGATAAACTTCATACATTATCTGTTAATCTCTTATTATATAAGCATTTATATAGTTAATAAAATATGAACAGACTGTTTATAAGTGCTTTCTGAAAGAAGTTATTCACTCTTGTGGATAATAGTTTATCAACCGTTTGATAATAACTTTACCTGTCTATGAAACTTATATAAAAACCTCGCCTTCCTGCCTCAGCGGACAAACAGGAAAACGAGGTTAATAAAGTGTTGGTAATAGTGATTAATAATAAGATTTACAACAAACTAACAGTATGTTAATAACTCTATTCAACGATGCAGTTTACCAAATAAATCCCAAATGACAATACCCGCCGTGACAGATACGTTCAACGAATGCTTCGTGCCGAACTGGGGAATCTCAATGCAGCCGTCACTGTGATCCACTACTTCCTGCTGCACACCTTTTACTTCGTTCCCCAACACCACAGCATACTTCTTGCCTGCTTCCAACTGCAAGTCTTGCAACAAAGTACTACCTTCTACCTGTTCTACCGAATAAACGGTATATCCTTCGGAACGGAGGTTATCAACAGCTTCGACCGTGTTATTAACATACTTCCAATCTACGGTGAATTCCGCTCCCAAGGCTGTCTTGTGCATTTCAGGATGTGGGGGAGTGGCAGTGATACCACACAGATAAATACACTCTACACGGAAAGCATCTGACGTGCGAAACACCGAACCTATGTTATGCAGTGAACGAACGTTATCCAATACGACTACCAGAGGCAGTTTTTCAACCGTTTTAAATTCTTCTGCGCTAAGACGGTGAAGCTCAGTAATATTAAGTTTTCGCATACGGTTAATAAATAGTTAATAAGTTGTTTATAACGTCAAGCCTGCCGGATAGGCAGCCAAGGATATGCAGTCTGTCAACTCTGGAAGATGCACGGCATTTCTGATACAGTAGTATTCTGCACACAAAGATTCCTCAAACAGAAAATGCTATCACACAAGCTGTGCAGATAGCGATGCGTTTATAAATACAACCATAGGTAATAAACCTGTTAATAACACAGTTAAATCGCTCATAATAAGCCATCTGCTTTTCAACATGCTTTCTCCATCAGTTGCATTACACCGGCAGTTATCATAGTTAGCAGACTTCTGCTCCACAAACAGGCTACAAAGATACCCCTTTCTGTTCACATCACGGTTAATAACTGTGGAAAACGTGTCAATAGCCGTGGGAAAGAATCTGAAAGTTTTTCCTTGCATTCTTCATAACTACCGCTATACAAAGTCCCGAATGAACATTCCAAATAAGTTAACCCTGAATTTCACCCAAGTATTCAACCTATTTTTCACCCCAATAAACACTGTTTATATCCCGAAAGTTATTAACTTTGCACGTTACTGACAGGTAGTTAATTTAATAGGGATAGCACATGCTATCTATTTATTCAACAAGGTATTAAGGAAAAAGAAAAGTGTTAATAAACTTCGGATAACCTGAAGCCTTGATACAATAACTTCTTGTGCAAGAAAAAGGCCAAATAGTTTTCTACACAATTAACCGCCTATCATCATCAACATGTATTTTTTCAATTTTAAATAAGAAAAGATATAAATATAATAGGTTATGGATAATCTCAGGGAAGAAATCGAGAAACTGAAAAAAGAGAAAAACGCCGTAGTGCTGGGTCATTACTACCAGCGGGGCGATATTCAGGACGTAGCCGACTTTGTGGGCGATAGTCTGGCTTTGGCACAATGGGCTGCCAAAACCGAAGCTGATATTATTGTAATGTGTGGAGTCCATTTCATGGGTGAAACTGCCAAAGTGCTTTGTCCGGACAAAAAAGTATTGGTGCCCGACCTGGCCGCCGGCTGCTCTTTGGCTGACAGTTGTCCGGCCGATGAGTTCGAACGGTTTGTCAAGGCACATCCGGGATACACAGTTATATCTTATGTCAACACCACGGCAGCCGTCAAGGCACTGACCGATGTAGTGGTGACATCTACCAATGCACGCCAAATCGTGGAAAGCTTCCCTCAGGACGAGAAAATCATCTTCGGACCAGACCGTAACTTAGGAAGTTATATCAATGCTGTGACGGGGCGGAATATGCTGTTATGGAATGGAGCTTGCCACGTGCACGAACAATTCTCGGTGGAAAAGATAGTTGAAATAAAGCGTGAGCATCCCGATGCTCTTATCCTTGCGCATCCCGAATGTAAAAGTGCCGTGTTGAAGTTGGCAGATGTGGTAGGGTCTACGGCAGCTTTGCTGAAATATGCCGTGAAACATCCGGAGCAGTCTTATATCGTAGCCACTGAGTCGGGCATTCTGCATGAGATGCGCAAACAGTGTCCGAATACTGTCTTTATTCCTGCACCGCCTGCCGATAGCACCTGTGCCTGCAATGAATGCAGCTATATGCGGCTTAATACATTGGAAAAACTGCGCGATTGCCTGCGCGACGAAACGCCGGAAATTACTGTTGACCCTGCTGTTGCTGTACGGGCCGTGAAGCCTATCGAACGGATGCTGGAGATTTCAGCACGTCTGGGATTATAATGAGTTGAGAATCCGTTTTCAGCCGTCTTTACTGAAAGGAGGTATTCGTGCCCGATGGCGATGAATGGACGGAAAGGCGGGAGATGGTTATAAAAAAGAGGGTGTGTCAAAATTCAAAATCACTATCATTAGCTTCGCTCAAAACCTCTTTTGACTATTTCATGAAGGTATAGTCTGTCCTGTTGAGCGGAGCGAAGCGGAGTCGAAACATCTCACATGACGCATAGTGAGACCCCTCGACTAAGCTCGGGGTGACAGAATGATAGGGAATATCTATTTTGACACACCCTCTTTGTCAGAGTGTATGCAAGAATTTGCAGAGCTTCTGTACTCCGATGGCCCGGTGGCTGATTTTGTTTTTCAGTTCATTTCCCATTTCGGCGAATGACAGTGTATATCCATCGGGAATAAAGATAGGGTCGTAGCCAAATCCGGCGGTTCCACGCCGCACGGTGGCTATGTGTCCGTTGGCAATGCCTTCAAACAAATGTTCCTTGCCGTTCAGTATAAGGGCAAATACGGTGCGGAAACGGGCACGGCGGTTGTCTGTCCCCTCCAGCTCGTGCATCAGCTTGCGCATATTGGCTTCTGAGTTGTGTGCGTCACCGGCATAGCGTGCCGAATAGACGCCGGGTGCTCCTCCCAAAGCCTCTACTTCCAGTCCGGTATCGTCGGCAAAACAGTCACACTGATACTTTTCGTAAATGAATTTTGCTTTCTGCAAGGCATTCTCTTCGAGTGTATCGGCTGTTTCGGGAATGTCGGCGTGGCAGCCGATGTCCTTCAGGCTGAGGATTTCTATTTTCGTGCCTATGATGGCTTTTACTTCCTCCAGCTTGTGTGGGTTGTTGGTGGCAAATACAAACCTTTTCATATCCTGAATCTTTTTTAGTTATTAGCTACGGGGCTTTTTCAGCTGCAAGTGATGAGTTTTGTTTAGCTGTGGCTGTGTGCATATAATAGGGTAATGTTTAATAGTCACCCATGACTTGTAGCTGAAAAATGCCCGTAGCCTTGAATTACTTCTTTTTCGCCTTCAACCGGTCAAACCCTTCGCCGTAGACGCCAATCACAGAACTTTGTGAGACGAACGCGTTGGGGTCGATTTCCTTCACCAGTTGGAATATTTCATTGGATTGCCGCTTGTAGGCAAGCACCACGAGCACTTTCACGTGGTTCTGGCTATACCAGCCGGTACCGTCCAGCACAGTTACGCCGCGGTGTGTCTCGCGGGTGATGCGGTCGGCAATCTCTTCGTATTTGTTGCTGAAGATAAGGAATTGCACGGACTGGCGGGCACTGTTGACGATATAGTCGATGACATAGCCCATGACAAACAGCGTGACAAAACCGAAGATAACGCGTCTCCAGTCGTGAAATACAAAATAGCAGGAACTGATGATCAGGCAGTCTACTAACATGACCATACGTCCCAGAGCTACGTCTTTGTACTTGTGTACTACGGCTGCAATGATGTCCGTGCCTCCTGTGCTACCTCCGCAGTTGAAGGCAATACCCAATCCTGCGCCGCACATCACCGAGCCGATCAGGCAGGCCATGGTGTCTTGCCCTTCGCCCAGCAGTTGCGGAAAGGTGCCGTCGGGGTTCTTTACCAGCCATTGCGTGAATTCCAGCATCAGCGTCAGCATAATAATGGCATAGGTGGTCTTGATGCTGAACTTAGGCCCCAGCACCTTAATGGCCAATGTCATCAGCACTGCGTTGATGATGAAATACGTGTACTGAATAGGAAACCCCGTCGCGTAGTAAATGATGGCGCCGATACCGGTGGTACCGCCTGTAGTTATCTGATAGGGAATCATGAACACTGCCCACGCCAGTGCGTAGCTGAAAAGTCCCAGGGAGATGAGCAGATAGTCACGGCTTTCCCTCAGAATCACTGCTTTTGTTGGTTGATTTAAGTGCATACGCTTATTTCACTACGATGTTGATTATCTTCTTCGGCACCACGATGACCTTTACCACCTGTTTGCCTTCCATCCATTTGGCAGAGCGTTCATCTGCCAATACGGCGGCCTGTATGCTGTCGGCCTGTGCATCGGCGGGGAAAGACTGGTTGAAACGGGCCTTTCCATTGAAAGATACCGTGTAGTTTATGGTATTTTCTACCAGGTATTCTTCGTTCCATGTCGGCCATTGTGCGTCGCACACCGAGCCTTGTCCTTCCAGTTGTTCCCACAGTTCCTCGCAGATATGGGGAGCAAAAGGAGCCAGGGTAACGATGAGGGGCATCAATATCTCACGTTTGCCGCACTTCAAGGCTGCCAGTTCGTTGATGCATATCATAAAGGCACTGACGGACGTGTTGTATGAGAAGGCTTCGATGTCGCCCGTCACCTTCTTGATGAGCTTGTGCAATGATTTCAGTTCTTCCGGTGTGGCTTTTTCGTCCGTTACCAGGAATTTGCCCGAACGGTCGTAGAACAGCGACCAGAATTTCTTCAGGAAGCGGTGTACGCCGTCGATGCCGTTTGTGTCCCAAGGCTTGGACTGTTCTACCGGACCAAGGAACATTTCGTACATACGCAACGTGTCGGCACCGTATTTCTCGACAATCATATCCGGATTCACCACGTTGTACATCGACTTCGACATCTTTTCCACAGCCCATCCACAGATATATTTGCCATCTTCCAGAACGAATTCGGCCGTTTGGTATTCCGGGCGCCATGCCTTGAAGGCTTCGATGTCCAGTATGTCATTTTGCACGATGTTTACATCTACGTGGAGTGGGGTAGTGTCATATTGGTCTTTCAGTCCCAGCGACACGAAAGTATTGGTGTCTTTGATGCGGTAAACAAAGTTGCTTCGTCCTTGAATCATGCCTTGGTTCACTAATTTCTGGAACGGTTCTTCCACTACGGACACACCCAGGTCGTGCAGGAATTTGTTCCAGAAGCGCGAATAAATCAGATGGCCCGTAGCATGTTCCGTACCGCCCACGTAGAGGTCTACGTTGCGCCAATAAGCATCTACTTTCGAATCTACCAGAGCCTGGTGGTTATGTGGATCCATGTAGCGCAGGTAGTAAGCGCTGGAGCCTGCAAAACCCGGCATGGTGTTCAACTCCAGCGGAAAGACAGTTTGGTTGTCAATCTTTTCGTTCTCCGTCACACAATTGTTGACAGTATCCCATGCCCAGCGGGTAGCATGACCCAGAGGAGGTTCGCCCGTTTCAGTGGGTTGGAATTTGCTCACTTCGGGCAATTCCAGCGGGAGGCAGCTTTCGGGAATCATATAAGGCATTCCGTCTTTGTAGTACACAGGGAACGGTTCGCCCCAGTAGCGTTGGCGGCTGAAGATAGCATCGCGCAGACGGTAATTCACCTTCACGCGGCCCAAATGATTCTCTTCCACGTATTTCTTGGTAGCAGCGATGGCTTCTTTTACGGTCAGTCCGTTGAGCGAGAACTTGTCGCTGGCTGAGTTGCATACAATTCCTTCCTTTGCATCGTAGCTTTCTTCGCTCACATCGGCACCTTCTATCAGCGGGATGATGGGCAGGTTGAAATGCTTGGCAAACGCATAGTCGCGGCTGTCATGGGCAGGCACAGCCATGATGGCGCCGGTGCCATATCCTGCCAGCACGTAGTCGGAAATCCAGATAGGTATTTCTGTGCCAGTGAAGGGATTGATGGCATACGAACCGGAGAATACACCGCTCACGCTGCGGTCGCTGATGCGTTCACGCTCCGTGCGTTTCTTCGTGCGGTCCAGATAAGCATCTACTTCAGCTTTCTGGCCGGGTGTTGTCAACTGTTCCACCAGTTCGCTTTCCGGTGCCAGTACCATGAAGGTAACGCCGAAGATGGTGTCGGCACGGGTGGTGAAGATGGTGAATTCCAAGTCTTGTCCGGCCACCTTGAACTGCATTTCCGTACCTTCTGAGCGGCCAATCCAGTTGCGTTGGGTTTCTTTCAGGGAATCTGTCCACTGAATATTATCCAGTCCGTCCAACAGACGCTGTGCGTAGGCTGATACACGCAGGCACCATTGGCGCATCTTCTTCTGCACCACGGGATAGCCGCCGCGTTCCGACACGCCGTCCACCACTTCGTCATTGGCCAGTACTGTGCCCAGCTGCGGACACCAGTTTACCATTGTCTCGCCCAGGTAGGCGATGCGGTAGTTCATCAGCGTTTCCTGTTGTTCCTTTTCGCTCTTGGCGTTCCATTCGTCGGCCGTGAAGCAAAGTTCGTCGGAGCAAGCCGCATTCAAGCCTTTTGTGCCCGTTTCCGCGAATTTTTGTATCAGTTCTTCGATGGGGCGTGCCTGTTGCTTGTCGTTATCGTAATAGCTGTTGAACATTTTCTGGAAAGCCCATTGCGTCCAGTGGTAATATTCCGGGTCGCAAGTGCGTATTTCGCGGCTCCAGTCGAAGGAGAATCCAATCTTGTCCAGCTGTTCGCGATAGCGGTTGATGTTGTTAACGGTAGTAATTGCAGGGTGTTGTCCGGTTTGGATGGCATATTGTTCGGCGGGAAGTCCGTAAGCATCGTATCCCATGGGGTTGAGCACGTTGAATCCGCAGAGTCGTTTGTAGCGTGCATAGATGTCCGATGCGATGTATCCGAGCGGATGTCCCACGTGTAGTCCTGCGCCGCTGGGGTAGGGGAACATGTTGAGCACGTAATATTTCTGCTTACTTTCGTCTTCCTTTACGCGGTACGTTTGGTTTTCTACCCACCGCTTTTGCCATTTCTTTTCAATTTCCCTGAAATTATATTCCATAGTGGTGTCTTTGTATGTAATGTAAATACTTAGTTAGTTGCTATAAACGCTGCAAATTTACATGTTTATTTTCAGATTCAACGCGATAGAAAAAGGAAAAACACTGGAGAAGGTATAGAAGAGCCCGTTTAAATTTTCTTCTTTTCTTATTCTGGGCATAATAAGAAACTCACACCATGCCTTAAGTGGGTTATTTCGCTGCCATGATAAGTAAAGCAATTTCATGTCCATGCCAGCCAAGCTGCCGCAAGCAATAGTAAGAGTATCAGCAACAGTGTGTTTCCCCACCTTACCAGGAAGGTGGGTCGTTGTTGCAGGATGTTTTGCATTTTTTTGCTGTGTTCGTTCGTTTGTTCATTCATATCCCCAGTTCCAATTGATTTTTTACCAATGCGTAGTACGCACCTTTTCGGGCTACCAGTTCTTCGTGCGTACCTATTTCTTCTATTCGTCCTTGTGTCAGTACCACAATGCGGTCGGCATCTTTCACGGTACTTAGTCGGTGGGCTACAATGACCGTGGTCTTGCCTCGGTAGAATTTTTTCAGGTTGTCTACTATTTGTCGTTCGTTGCAAGCATCCAAGGCATTGGTGGCTTCATCGAAAAACAAGAAAGCAGGATTTTTGTAAACAGCTCTGGCTATCAGGATGCGTTGTTTTTGTCCTTGGCTGAGACCTTGCCCGTTAGCTCCGATTATTGTGTCGTACTTTAGTGGCAACCGTTGCACCATTTCCGTAAGGTTGGCTTTTTGTGCAGCCTGTTCCATGCGTGCATAGTCTGTTTCCTCGTTGCTCAAAGCGATGTTGTGTGCAATGGATTCGGAGAAGATATATCCGTCTTGCATCACTACACCGCACAATTGGCGCCAATAAGCCAGGTTTATGTCTTTCAGGTTATTTTTTCCTATTTTTATCTGTCCAGATTGAGGTTGGTAGAATCCCAACAGTAATTTCAACAGTGTGGTTTTTCCACTGCCGCTGGCTCCCACGATAGCTGTCACTTTACCGTTGGGTATGGTCAGGCAGATGTCTTTCAGTACATTGTTTGTGGTGCCGGGATAAGCAAATGTTACGTGTTCCAGCACCATGTCTTCCCGGTCTGTTTGCGCAGGGGTGGCATGCCGGTCCTGGTCTTCATCGTTCTTTTTATGTACTTCGTTGATACGTTCGATGCTGAGTTGTACGTCTTGCCAGGCATAGATGAATCTCATCAGCTGTTCGATGGGCACATTCAGTTGTCCGATAATGTATTGTATGGATAACATCATACCCAAGGTAAGGCTACCGTCTATTACGGCGGTGGCCGTCACAATGGTGATAAGGATGTTTTTCACTTCGTTGATAACCAAGCTGCCGGCTTCCTGTGTCTGTTGCAGCTTGATGGATGCCATTTGCGTGCGGAACACATCGGCCTGTGTGTCTTCCCATTCCCATCGTTTGCGTTGTTCACAGTTTTGCAGTTTGATGTCTTGCATTCCGTCGATGATTTGCAAGGTTTTGTTTTGTCGACGGGCGTAGAGGTCAAAGAATTCATAGTCTATGGCCTTGCGCTTCCGCAGGAAAGCACATATCCATGCGGTATAGAGCCCGCATCCGGCGGCGAAGAGGGCAAATACCCGGCTGTCGTAATACAGCAGTACTCCTCCAAACACCAGAAAGCTGAACATGGAGAATAAAGTGTTCAGTGTCTGTGTGCCCAGAAATTGTTCTACCCGCTGATGGTCGTTGATGCGTTGCAGCAAATCTTCCTTCAATTTGGTATCGAAGAATGGCATAGGTAGCTTCATCAGCTTCTGGAAGAAGTCGGACAGCAATGTCAGGTTGATGCGTATGCTGATGTGCAGCAGCAACCAGCGGCGTATGAAATCGACCGAGGTACGTCCTACCACCAGCATCAACTGTCCCAGCAGGATGAGGTAGATGAGGTGTAGGTTTTTCCCGGCAATGCCTTTATCCACGATAGCCTGTGTCAGGAAGGGAAATACCAACTGCAATACACAGCCGATGCACAGCCCGATGAGCAGTTGGACAAACAGGCCCTTGTAGTTTTTCAGATACCCCCAAAGAAAAGTAAGCGAATATCCCATGCCTGCCTCGCCTTGTCCGGCATAGAATTCGTCGGTAGGTTGCAGGGCCATCAGGATACCTTTGGCTTGTGCGTCTTTGTCGTTCGAAGTCCACGATTGGCAAAAAGTATCTTCGTCTACCGTGCGCAGATACCGTCCGGGGTCGGCAAGGTAGAATGTTTTGGTTCCGTGCCGGTTTTGTTTTACGGCATACAGGACCACGAAATGTTCCTGGTTCCAGTGAAGTATGCAGGGGAAGGGATGCTGTTCTACCAGTTTTTCTATGGTCATCCGTCCGCATACGGTGCGGAACCCTATCCGCCGGGCAGCCTCGTTCAGGCTTTGCAGGGATATTCCGTTATGTCCAGGCACGCATAATCTCCGCATGGCTTCGGCCGAGTAGGTCTTGCCATAATAGCGTGCTATCATGCGCAGGCAGGTTGCGCCGCACTCCATGGCATCCGGCTGTTTGAGGTAGGGGAAACTTCGTTTGAACATAAGGAGAACTGTGATGGCAGGAAACGGGACAGGACGGGGAGAAACAAAGGAAACGGGAATCTTGTCAGGATGGGGTGCGGAGTTCGGTTTCTATGCAGGCTTCGTTGAATTGGTAGCAGATGTAATCGGGCATGCTCAGTTCCATGTGCCGTTTCTGGCAGAAGCGTTCCAGGTCCGACGGACTTTCCAGTTGTTTTTGGCAACACGGGCCCCAGCATAGCGGCATCAGTTTGCAGGAACGGCACAAGTCGTTGTCATACGTGACGATGTTCATCCGGCGTTCCAGCTTGCCGGCATCCCAATGCAGGAAGCCGTCGGCGGTGAGCGTGCCTTCGCAGTGTTGGGGAGTGAAGTCGCGTCCGGAGCATTTGTATGCCGTTCCGTCATACGAGAAGATGGCTTGGTTGACGGCTGATGCCTTGCACGAAAAACTGCGCCTTCCCAAGTTCATGTATGACACTTTGAATCCGTTCAGCATCCACAGGTCGATAGCGGCTTTCAGGGCTTGGTTGTCATGTTTGGCCGAATGTCCGGTCTGCCACACCCGTTCCAGGTGTACGCCCACTTTGTGACGGTCAACGTCGATGAGGTCTTGTATCAGGTCTGCCATGTGGGGCAGTGTTTCGTCATCATAGTTGAGCCGCAGGTTGATGTAGGTGTTCTTCAGGTTGCGCGTCAGGCTGTAAACGGTCTCTATCATTCGGTCGTAGGTACCTTCGCGCGTGCCGGGTATGAATTTCACCCGGTCGTGCCGGTCTTTGTAGCCGTCGATGGAGATTTGGAACGAGGCGTTCAGCCGGTCAAACAAGGGCAGGGTGTCCGGTGTGATGCAGACGGCATTGGTGACGAAGAAGAACGATGCTTTGCGTTGCCGTTCTTCGGCATCCTGTTTGATTTGTGCCAGCAGCGGATATAGTTCTTCGCGGAAATAGAGCAAGGGTTCTCCGCCGAACATTTCCACGTTGAGATGTGCCAGTTGCGGATGTTCATCCCACAGACGGCGCACGTAGGCCAGGATGGCTTGGGTGCTTTCCGGGGTCAGGTGACTGCCTTTCACGTGTTTTTCAAAGCAATACCAGCAACGCAGGTTGCAGTCCAGCGAGGGGAGCAGGGTCAGGTAATAGACGTTGGGGTTGTGTATGGCTGTGTCGTATTCGGCGCAGAGTTCTCCGTATTCATCGGCATCGTCGTCCACTATAAAGCGTTGTTCTACCAGTTGTTCGTATACGCGGGGGGCTGCTTGGGCCAATTGTGGCAGATGGTTGCACAGCAAGTCGTGGTTACGGTCGGTCAGCAGGCAGAAAATGTCGTTTTTGGTGTTGTAGCAGATGAAATGTTCTTTGTGGGGGACGTATAGGTTATAATAGCTTGCTTTCATGAGGTAATAGAATGTAAGTATGACAAACGTTGATTTGTTTAGTGCGCAGAATATTTTCTGAAGACGGAGTCGAAAAACCGTCTGTATCTACATAGGGCGATTTTTCGACTCCGCAAGGGCGGAATAGGCCGTTAGTTGTGTCATTCGTCCTTGTGGCAGCCACATCCGCAACCACTGCCGCCATCGCAGCCGCAGCCGCAGCCTTTGCCGCCCGAACAGTCGCAGCCGCAATCCTTGCCGGCTTCACATTCGCAGCCGCTGTCGCTGCTGCCTTGTGAGGCGGCGCCGCCTGTCACGAACATCAGTTCGTCATTCATGATTTCCATGCCATCCATAGGTAGGTTTCCAGTTGTTTTTACTTGTTTCATACTTCATCGTTTTTTAGAGTGAAACATTTTTTTTTCTTTCATTGTCAGACTTCAGGCGCGCGTTACATTCCCTGTATCTCGGTATCTGTTGAATTGAACCGTTTCTGTTGGCGCTGCTTGCGTTCCGCCTTGTTCCTGAATGTATAGGTCACACCCACTAAGAACCGCAGGTTGCGGTCTTTCATGAGTCTGGTGCCGTACGATTGGTAGTTCTCTTGCTGCACCCACGTTTTGTAACTCAACTTGGGGTATATGAATCCCTCGCCAACCACGCTCACCTGCCAGCCTTTCGGCAGGTTCCAGGAGAGGCTGGCATTGCTCCAGGCAGCGCCTTTTGATTTGCTGTTGCGGTCATAAGTGGCTGTTTGCCCTCCCACGTTCACGTTCAGTGAAAACTGTTTATAGAAGAAGTTGGCTGAGAAGTTAGTCACCCACGCTCCGTTGTTCGGGGTGAACACCATCTCTTTGTCATATCGTTTTTGGAAGTAGGAAGAACCATACAGATTTCCGAAAGGCAGGTTGTAGTTGATGCTTATGCCCGCGTTTAATACATGAAAACTTCCTGTATTTACATACGTGTTGGTATAAATATTGTCTTCCACCGAACCCACGGCAGTTACTAAATTCCAATAGAACGTTTCTTGTACAAAAGGTTCCACAAACAGTTTTTTATAGTTCAGCCGGTAGGCCAGCCTTATCCTATCCCAGCGGCCGGGAGTCAGGTTGGGATTTCCCACCTGGATATACAGGCTGTCCGTCGACATATTGTGCGGGTTCAGCGTTGCGAGGCTGGGTTCTGACCGTTGGTGATTGTAGTTGAGCGCCAACGAGTGCGTCTGGTTGAACGTATAGGCCAGCGAAGCGGCGGGCACCCATTCGACATAATGGCGTTTTATTCCGTTTAGCCGGAAAACTCGCATGTCCATGCCCACCGAGAAATTGTATTTGAACTTGTCTGCCGAGCTGTTGTTGTTGAATCCTACGTACAGATACTCCTGCCAGCGGTCGTAGTCGAAGATGGGCAGATTGTCGGCGAGGTTGTCGAGGTTGGTGGCTGCAAACGAAGTGTTGGAGCCTGCCGTGAGCACATAGCGGTTGTTGAACACTTTGGTGTAGTCCACGTCCAGTTGTGCGGAGTGGCGTCTGTTGTCCGTCTTCATATAACCGTAGTTGCTGAAGAAGTCGTTCACTTCGTTGCTTTCGTTCTGCGAGCCGGAGCTGCTGAAGGCATAATTGCCGGTCAACTCCAAGGTATGTCGGGGAGCGATGGTGTATTTATAATACAGGTAAGCGTTGGCAGAGTGGAAAGTGCTTTCATCCTGCTGCCATCCGGTCATGTCCGACGAACTGCCGTCCGACAGATATCCCACCCGACCCCACTTTTTGTAGTCTGAGTTCATGGGGTTGGCGATATAAGTTAGGCTGAAAGAGCCGTAATGGCGGTCAGAGAAAATCCGGTCGCCGCCCAAACCCACGTAATAACTGTGTGAATTGTAGGATCGGTTGTTGTATCTTTCCTGCCAAAGGTCGCCGGAGACGGAGTGTTGTGAATTCTCTGTCTGGTCATTCTTGAAGTAGAATTGCTGGGTAGTGAGGTAGAGGGACGAAGTGGCATTTCCTATTTCCGCGCCGACATTGTAAACGCCGAAGTTGGTATTGAGGGACTGCCTTCCCCAACCATTTACGTTCACGTAAGGGCGCACTTTGGCGCGGTTGATGTGAATGTTGAGGATTTGCGTCACATTTTCCGCGCCCATGTAACGCGCCGATGGCGACTCCACCACTTCCACCGATTCTATCATTGCGGGGTCCAGCACCTGCAGGTAGTTGGGGCGCTTCACGCCGTCTATCAGGATAAGTACACTTGTCCCGTTCATTTTGATGGTGTTCATCACAGGGTCTACCTGCAGTTTGGGTATTTCCCTCAGGGCTTCGTAGGCGGTTCTGGATTGTTTGGCCCGTTCGGAGAGGTAATAGGTCATGGAGCCGGCTGCAGTCTTTACCACGTCCCGCCGGTCGCCGGTCACGGTCACTTCCTTCAGCAAGGTGGGGTCTTCCTGGAGGGTGAAGGCAGAAAGCCGTACTTTCTGCTGCAGGCTGAAGGTCTGTTCGGCAGCTTTGTAGCCCAGCATGGTCACCCGGCATAAGTAGCTGCCTGCAGCCAGTCCCTTCAGGGTGAAACGTCCCTCTTCATCCGTCAGGCAACCTGCTACTATGGAGTCGGCTTGCAGAAACCATACCGAACAGCCCGCCATCGGTTGTTTGCCGGCGTCATATACGCTGCCCTTCACTTCCGTTTGTGCATGGAGGGCTTGTGTGGCGATGAGAAAGGTCAGGAAGATGAAAAAAAATCGTTTCATATATATATATATATGAGTTTTAAGAAGATTTTTTGTTTTCATGTTCTTAGCATTTTAATGATTAGACAATCAAGTTTTACGGGTCAATTTATTTGTCTTTTACCCTTCGTACATTGGCGATTGAGGTATCGCAAGACTTTTTATAATAGCAAAAGTAGGTATATTTTTTATAAAAACAAATATCTGCTTTGTTTTTTTGGAAATAATTTTTCGCGGTTTTTTCCATGCAAGCAGGTTTGGCGTTGCACTGCAATTTACTGCCCTTTCACTTGTTGTCCGAACCGGATATAAGGGGTGGAACTTACTCCATATAGGGTGGAAAGACACGGCATATATATGACAGAGACAAAGCGAACCGCTGCCATAAACGAACAGACGGTATGTGACAGGAAACGAACTTTGCAAACCGGGGCGCTAACTGTGACTTTGGGCAAGCTAACTGTGACTTTGAGCGGGCTAACTATGACTTTGGGCAAGCTGACTGTGACTTTGAGCAAGCTGACTATGACATTGGTTCGAAGAAAGATACCGGGTGGGTTATCTTTCTGTCAAGAGGTGCAGGAATAAAACGGAAGATGCTTGCTTTCACAGCAATTTGTTTGTTCCCAGATGCTTACCATGCGAAGCGTGTGAAAGCAAATTGACTATTTCAACCGGTTTCCTACCCTACAAAGAAAAGATACTTCAACCCGGCTTCACGCCTTCACGCACGAATAACCCGTTGTGGTTCAGCCGGTTGTTGTGAAAGATACATCCTTCACGCATCTTTCACGGCATTCACAACCGAATGAGCAGAGGTGAAAGCAGGTGTGAGAGCCTTGCTTTCACAACAATTCGCTCATTTTCAAATAGCTATAAGAAGGTGAATGCGTGATACTGCTTATATATAAGAAGCCGGGAGCGAAGGGCTTTGAAGCCTGCTTCTTATATAGATGGAGCGCGTGTAAGATAGCTCTTGCAAGGAGAAGGAAAGCCGGGGTACGGATGCCGTGAAAGTATTTTCTTTTGTGGCATCTTGCTTGTTGTCAGATAGGTGAAGCATTGGGCAGGCAGGAAGGAGGGCACGGCGCTATTTGTTGGAAAGCCTTGCGTTTTATTGGCAGGAGTGTTTGGGTAATTCTTTCAAATATCTTACCTTTGTCCAAACAAAATCAACACACCACTTTTTTTATTATGCAGACAAGACTGATAGGTTTATGGGTCGTATGGCTGGCACTCTGGTTGACCGGCTGTAGTGAGAAAGATCCGCGCATCGAAGCGGCTTATGATTTGATAGAACGTGTGACACCCGGTTACGGAAAACAATTTCGGCTGGAGCTGATAGGGCAGGTGGACGGAGAAGATGCCTACGAGATTGATGCAGGCGACGGAAAGATAGTGTTGCGGGGAAACAATACCATCGCGCTCGCTACGGCTTTCAACCAGTATCTGAAATATACTTGCCACGCGCACGTGTCGTGGTTTGGCGACCAGCTGCACCTGCCGGAGCGATTGCCTTTGCCCGAAAAGCCGGTGAAGAATACAATCAACGGGAAATACCGGGTATATATGAACTATTGCACCCTGAGCTATTCGGCTGCCTGGTGGGACTGGAAGCGGTGGGAGCGTGAGTTGGACTATATGGCCATGAATTCCATCAACATGCCATTGTCGGTGGTGGGGCTGGAGGCTGTGTGGTACAATACGTTGCTGAAACATGGGTTTACCGACGAAGAAGCCCGCCGTTTCCTGGCCGGACCCGCCCATTTTGCCTGGCAATGGATGCAGAACCTGCAGAGCTATGGCGGACCGCTGCCCAAGTCGTGGATAGAGAAACATGCCGAATTGGGAAGGCAGATTATGGAACGCGAACTGGAGTTAGGGATGCAGCCGCTTCAGCAAGGCTTTTCGGGCTACGTGCCCCGCGAACTGAAGGATAAATATCCGGAAGCCAAAATCAGGCTACAGCCTTCGTGGTGCGGGTTTACGGGCGCGGCGCAACTGGACCCTACCGATTCGCTCTTTCAGGTGTTGGGGCGCGATTTCTTGGAGGAAGAGAAACGTCTCTTCGGTGCCTATGGCGTCTATGCAGCCGATCCTTTTCACGAAAGTGCGCCTCCGGTCGATACGCCCGAATACCTCGGTGCGGTGGGGCATGCTATTCACAAGTTGTTTAAGGATTTTGACCCGCAAGCTCTTTGGGCCATGCAGGGATGGAGCCTCCGTGAATCTATTGTCAAAGCGGTACCTAAGGAAGACCTTCTTATTCTGGATATAAACGGTGCCATCAGCCGGCGCGACAGTGCGGCCTGGGGGTATCCGCTGGTGGCGGGTAGCCTGCACAATTTCGGAGGGCGCGTCAATCTGCACGGCGACTTGAGGATGATTGCCGGCAATCCGTATGAGAGGGCCAAAGCCAAGAATTCTCATGTGTGTGGTTCGGGGCTGTTCATGGAGGCCATCGGACAGAATCCTGTTTATTATGATTTGTTGTTTGAAATGCCTTTGCACCACGATTCGGTCGATATAGCCGCTTGGCTGGGACAATATGCGCAGAGACGTTACGGTGCTGCATCTGAAGCAGCCGTGGAGGCTTGGAAGTGCTTGCTGGAAGGACCGTACCGTCCCGGAACCGACGGCACGGAACGCAGTTCCATCATTGCAGCCCGTCCGGCTGTGAACGTGAAGAAGTCGGGTCCGAATGCCGGTCTGGGCATTCCTTATGACCCGCGGCTGCTGATAGAGGCCGAAGGTCTGCTGTTGAAAGATTCCGCACGATTGAAGGACTCGAAGCCTTACCGTTTTGACATTGTCGATGTGCAGCGCCAGCTGATGTCCAATCTCGGACAGGCTATCCACCGCCGGGTTGCCGAAGCGTTTGTGCAAAAAGATAAAGAAGCTTTTGCCTTGCACAGCCGCCGTTTCCTGGAAATGCTGGATGATGTAGGCACCCTGTTGCGTACGCGGACGGAGTTTAATTTTGACTGCTGGCTGTCGCAGGCCCGCTCGTGGGGGGAAACGGAAGAAGAAAAAGCCTTGCTGGAGAAAGATGCTGCCGCACTTGTGACAATCTGGGGAGGTGATGGCGATCCGCTCATCTTTGACTATTCCTGGCGGGAATGGACCGGCCTGATAAAAGACTATTACCGTCCGCGTTGGGAGAAGTTTTATGCCATGCTGCAGGAGCACCTGGATAAAGGCCTGCCTTATGTAGAAGAAGGCTTGCCGCAGACACACGGCAGGGAAGCTTTCCGTGCCAATGACTTTTATGACAGGCTGGCCGACTGGGAGCTTCAGTTTGTAGCTGCTCCCCATAACATTCGGGTTCCCCTTGTTGCCGGTGATGAATTGGAAACCGCCGCCCGCATGTACCGCAAGTATGCCATGCTTGCCCGCGAATATTATGGAGAGACTACCAAAGCCGACACCATCCGCGAAGGAAATATCTTTGAGAATCTGGGGAAGAGATAACGCTTTTTATTCTTCTGTCACTTCAAAGCTGCCCTTCAGCGGCAGGTTGTCCGACGAACTGCCTATCCGGACATGGAACACACCGGGTTCTACGCGGAAACGCATCTGCCGGTCGTGGATGGCCAGGTCATTGTATGTCAGCCGGAAGGTGACTTCCCGGCTTTCGCCCGGTTGCAGTTCCAGTCGCTTGAATCCTTTCAGGCGGAGGGGAGGCGTAGCTACGGAACTTATTTCATCGTTGATGTAAAGCTGGACGATTTCCGTTCCGGCACGTTTGCCCGTATTGGTTACGGTGCATTTCACGGTTTGCAACACATCTTGGTTTGTCCCGTCGCCCGGCATACACTTCAGGTCGCTGTAAGCAAAGGTGGTGTAGCTCAGTCCGTAGCCGAAAGCGTAGAGTGGTGTGCCGGGACTGTCCATATAATCCCGTTGCCTGCCTTGCGAATAATATACAGGCAACTGCCCTACATGCCGGGGGATAGACATGGGCAGTCGTCCGCCGGGATTATATTCGCCCATCAGTACGTCTACTATGCCATGACCTCCCTGCTCTCCCGGATACCAGGCCATCAGCAGGGCGTCACCGGCTTCTGATGCCAGGTTCATTTCCAGCGGTCGTCCGGCTATGTAGACGATGATGAGCGGTTTGCCGGTAGCTTTCAGTGCGCGTATGAGTTTCTCCTGGTCGCCCAGTAACTTTAGGGTAGAGCGGTCAAATCCTTCTCCGCATTCCATGTCAGAGAGCAACTCTTCCTCTTCTGCAGATACGGTAGCTGCCCCCGTTTCCAGGTAATGAGTCTTGAAATCGCGGGCACTGGAACCGCCCACGGCGACCAGGGTCACATCGGCACGCAGGGCAGCTTCTACGGCAGCCTGAATATCGGTGCGGGTCGTGTCGCGTATGGCACAGCCTTTGACATATTCCACGGTTGTATGTGGCAGGCGGGCGCGCAGCGCGTCCACCAAGGTTACTACCTTGCTGCGTTCCTGCGGGGCTGTATAGTCTCCTAAATAGTTGTATATCATGTCTGCATTAGGTCCCGTTACGGCTATTCGTTTCAGGTTCCTGCTCAAGGGCAGGACGCCGTTGTTTTTTAGCAGGACGATGCTCTGGCGGGCCACTTCACGTGCCAGTTTCCGGTGTTCTTCCGAGTGGACTGTCTTTCTGGCGCGGTCCGGGTCGACATACGGGTTTTCAAACAGTCCCATACGGAATTTCAGCCGGAGTATGCGTGCCACGGCGCGGTCCACGTATGCTTCGCTTATCCGTCCCTGCTTCACTGCTTCTGCCAGGCGGCTGTAAGAGTTGGCACCTAAGTCCATATCGGTTCCGGCCTGCAAAGCCTGTATGGCTGCATCGGTTTTGTCTTTGGCTACGGTGCCTGTCATGCCATCGATGCTTCCCAAATCAGAGTAGACAAAGCCTTCGAATCCCCACTGTTTACGCAGAAGGGTGTCCAGCAGGTAATCGTTGGCTGTGCAGGGAATGCCGTCGATGGAGTTGTAGGAAGTCATGACGGTAGCCGCTTTTCCTACTTCTACAGCCCGTTGGAAGGCAGGCAAGTATTCATCGAGCAGGGCGCGCATGCCTACGTCGGCAGGATTTCCGTTGTGTCCTCCGCGCGGTATGCCGTAGGCAGCCAGGTGTTTCAGGGTGGCATAGACATGCCGTCCGTCTTTCGGGTCATGTCCCTGCAGGCCTTCTACGAAGGCAGTACCTAAGACACCGGTCAGATAAGGGTCTTCGCCAAATGTCTCTTCCACGCGCGACCATCTGGGTTCACGGGCGATGTCCAGCACCGGTCCGTAGCCGATATGTGCGCCTTGTACCCGTGCCTCCAGGCCGATAGCTTCGCCCATGCGGTGGATAAGGTCTTCGTTCCAGGTAGATGCCTGTCCCAATGAAGTGGGGAAGGTAGTAGTACCGATGGCCATGTGTCCGTGCGGGCATTCTTCGGCAAAGAGGATGGGTATGCCCAGTCGGGTATGTTCTACGGCGTAGCGTTGCAGGGCATTCAGTGCATGGGCTGCCAGTTCGGGGTTCAGTCCTGTTTCCAAGGTTTTCTGTGTCCAGGGGTCGGCACGCAGGGTGGCCCAGTAGGAACCTATGGGGGCTTTGTCCATCTGTTGTCGGAAGGCTTCGGAGCAGGTTACTTCCTGCGCTCCGGTTTTCTCATACATGGGCCAGCCTAACGGGCAACACAGTTGTCCTATCTTTTCATCCAGCGTCATCCGTTCCAACAAATCATTCACCCGGTCTTCTATGGGCGCACCGGGTTGTCTGTAGAGTGGTTCCTGGCTTTGTACCTTGGGTATGCAAAGGCAGACAAGAGCCCATAGGAATGTTCGGATAGTCATGGTTCTTTCTTTTGAATAGAATGATAAAAGTCATTA
Organism: Mediterranea sp. An20; assembly: GCF_002160055.1. Classification (GTDB taxonomy): domain Bacteria; phylum Bacteroidota; class Bacteroidia; order Bacteroidales; family Bacteroidaceae; genus Bacteroides; species Bacteroides avicola. Next base: position 18,169 of record NZ_NFJV01000012.1, on the reverse strand, counting down.
AGAAGTAGTTTCTGCCCAATATGGAGCCGAGCCAAGCACCTGTTGTCTGCTTGGCTCGACCGTCCTTCCGTATCTGCTTTGTTTTTTGTGCTTCTTTTTCTATTTTTTCTCAAAGCAGAAAGCCAGCGATTCGTTGGGCAATCCTTTAGGCAGGGTTACGGTTACCCTGTCGTTGTCGCAACGGTATTTTACCCGTTTGCCATTGGAGAGAAGTATCATCTTGCCCCGGGGTACGTTGCCAGTCCAGGAGATGGTTTCCGGAAGCTCTTCCCCTTCCTGGATGGTGTAGATGGCATATAATTTTTTCCCGTCTTTGTTGGCAGTGAACCAGATGTTGCCGTCGTTATAGAGCGGAGTGGTCCGGGTGTTGTAGATGGCTTCTCCGTTCTTTTCCAGCCATTGTCCCACCTTGTGCAGGCGTTCTACCACGGCCGGTTCGATAACGCCGTCCGGTGTAGGTCCTACGCCCAGCAAGTAACATCCTCCTTTGGCTACGATTTCGGCCAGCGTGGCGATGACCTTTTCTGCAGGTTTATACGGAGCATTGGGTGTCCACCCCCAGTCGTTGCTCAGGGTGATGCAGCTTTCCCACGGGTAGTTCAGTTGTGTTTCGGGGATGCCTCGTTCGGGAGTCTGGTAGTTTTCATTTTTCCCGCGGATGCTCCGGTCTACGGCAATCAGTCCGGGATGTTGCCTGCGTGCTTTCGCCAATATGTCGTCCAGTCCTACTTCGTCGCCGGTTATCCAGCCTCCGTCCAGCCACAGGATGTCGAAACTGCCATAATGGGTCATCAGTTCGTTCAGCTGGTTTTGTGTAAACTGCACATAGTTTTGCCACCAGTCCGGATGACGTTCACGTTTGTAGTTCTGCATGCGGTTGGGAGTAGCGAAATACGGATTCCAGAACCATTCGCAATGCCAGTCGGGTTTGGAGAAATAGCACCCCGTCATGAATCCTTTCTGCCGGAAAGCATCGAACACATGTCGTGCGACGTCTTTGCGCGGATTGTTCTTAAAAGGTCCGTTGGCAATGGAAAAGTCGGTGTATTGGGAGTCGAACATGCAGAAGCCGTCGTGGTGTTTGGTGGTGAAGATGACGTATTTCATACCGGCATCCTTCATGACATCGGCCCATTGTTCGGGATTGAAGTTGACGGGATTGAATTGGTCCTTCAGGCCGAAATACCACTTCTTGTATTCGTCGTAGGACATGTTGCCCTTGCGGGAAATCCAGTCTACGTCTTCCGAGCAGATAGACCATGATTCCACTATGCCGGGCACGGAATACAGTCCCCAATGGAGCAGGACGCCGAATTTCTGGTCTTGCCATTGGTCCAGTTTGTTTAACACTTCTGAGTCTGTAGGCCATACGTAGCCGGATGCTTCAGATTGTTGATGTACAAAGCCTTGTACTTGTTGTGCCTGGAGGGCAAGAGTCATGCCGAGGGCTGCCAGGCAAGTCAGTAATTGCTTTTTGTGTCTCATGTTGTTTGTTGGTATAAAGGTTTTTAAAATAAAAGTATCAGTCTGTGTTTCTGCCAAAGGCAGAATTTCTTTATCGCAAAGGTAATATTTTGGGGCGAGTTCTCAAAATGGAGAAACAATTTAAAGCCTGTTTCTTAATTTTCCGTTGAAAGATTTTGTCCGTCACCCGGAGAAGGATGCCTGTATCTTGCTGACTGTCAGCAGGCTGCTTCTAATATATAACGAGCTCGCTGCTTATCGCCCGGAAGTCTGCTGCTTGTCGCTTGGAAGCAGGCTCTTAGTTTACCTCATCCGGAAAATGCTTTCCTTTTGCCGGATATGGTTGTGGTTTGGCAGCGAACTGTTTGGAGAATGGAAAGTGAAAAAAACGGAAGATTTATGGCATATTCTCATTAAGATTCGCTACCTTTGTCCCTATCATAACTTAAAATCTTCAAGAATTATGGATTCACAGAAAGTAGATGCCTTCATCATGGCAAACGGCAAGTATTTTCATGACTATCAAATTAGTGCCGTGCGCGAATTTCTTCTGGCTGCCGACGACAGTAAGTGGCCGATGATTCAAGCGTTGCAATTCAAAGACCCCACTATCACGCTCATCATCTCCATCATCGGCGGTTCGCTGGGCATCGACCGTTTCTTCTTGGGCGACATGGGGCTGGGTGTCATCAAACTCATCACCTGCGGAGGCGCCGGTATCTGGACCATTGTCGACTGGTTCCTCGTGATGGGCGTGGCACGCGACCGCAACATGCAGAAGCTCCAGACGATGCTGTAAGGAATCTACATGACGCGGAGTGCGTTTTACCGGCTGGTCATCGTGCTCATGCTGTTGGGCTATGCCTGGCTGGCATGGGCATACAGGCATTCCGATGGCGACAGTTTGTGCCTGTTCTGCCAGTTCACGGGTTTGCCGTGTCCGGCGTGCGGGTCTACACGGGCGTTGTTAGCCCTTTGGCAAGGCAACGTAGGGCAGGCTTTGACGCTTAATCCACTGGGCCTTGTGTTGGCGTTGATGCTGGTGGGGGTGCCGGTGTGGTGGGTGGCAGATGTCTTGTGCCGCCGCGACACGCTCTACCGCTGTTTTCTTCAGATAGATGCTCTGCTGCACCGCAGGGCGGTATTCCTGACTTTTGTTTTCGTCATTGTCGCCAACTGGATTTGGAACATTAGCAAAGCTTTATGAAAGATTATTACCTGCCGCAGGAACATGAGCGCGAGGCGGCCGCGCACAGCTACCTGATGTCGCTGCTGGTGGTCATGGTGGGGCTTCCGTTTCCCATCGTCAACCTGGCGGCTACGTTTATCTTCTACTTGGCCAACCGCCGGAAGACGTATTTCGTGCGCTGGCACTGCACGCAGGCGCTGGTGTCGCAAGTGCCGCTCTTTGTGGTCAACTGCGTGCTGTTCTGGTGGAGCGTGCGCATCCTGCTCGACGTGGTGCCGCTCTCTTCGTTCTATTTTGCTTATCTCTTTACGGTGATTTTGTTTAACCTGGTGGATTTCATCGCCACGTTCCACACCATGGTGGCCGTCAACAAAGGCCGTCAGGTGGACTGGTATGTCTATGCCCCCTTAACCGATTTGTTATGCCGACCGAACTCCGAAAAGTCCTGACGCAGGCAGCCGTATCCGTCGTTACCTTCACGGTGGTACTTTTTGCCTTTTCCCGGGTTGACTGGCTGAATGCTTTCGGGCTGAAAGAGACCGTGGTAGAAGACAAACTGGGTGAATGGTGGTGGGAGCTTTATTCATCCGACGTCCAATTCGTGGACGATTCCACACGCTTGGCTTCCGTAGATACGCTGTTCACCACCCTGTGCCGTGCCAACGACATCGACCGCTCTTTCGCCTCCCTCCATTTGGTAGAAGACGAAGAGGTCAATGCCTTTGCCTGCCCCGGCAACCACTTGGTGGTACACACCGCCCTGCTGGATTCGTGCCGCAGCGAAGCCGAACTGGCGGGTGTGCTTGCCCACGAGCTTGCCCACCTGACACAAGGGCATGTCATGCAGAAGCTGGTGAAAGAACTTGGGCTTTCCGCGCTCATCACCATGACGTCGGGCAGCAGCGGTACAGAAGCCGTGGGCGAAGTGGCCCGCGTGCTCTCTTCCACCGCCTATGACCGTACCTTGGAGAGCGAAGCCGATGCACTCGCCGTGCGCTATCTTCTTGCCGCCCGTATCGACCCCAACGGGCTGGCCGATTTCCTGCTCCGTCTTTCTGCCGAAGAAGACCTTCCCGCCCTGACCGAATGGATTAGCACGCATCCCGGTTCGGTGGAACGGGCACGGCGCATCCGGCAGTTAAGCGAAGCGGATAAGTAAGCGAGTGGATTTTAAAAGAATCAAGCCACTTTCTTCAGTATCTTCGGGAACTGCCAGGCAAAGAGCAGCGTGCAGCAGATGGCGGCTGTGGCGTCGGAGATGCCTTCGGCGGCAAACACGCCCATTACCCCCATGCCGTGTGGCAACAGCAACGCCAGCGGAATGAGCAGGAAAACCTTGCGCAGCAGTGCGATGAACACAGAGATCCGGGCCTGGCCCAAGGCGACGAACATATTCTGGCAGGCACGCTGCAAGCCGAAGATGGTCATGCCTGCCAGGAATACGGGCATGGTCTGGCGCACCGTTTCCAACAATTTCGGGTCGGTCGTGAAGGCGGAGGCTACGACCGTGGGGAAGAGAATCATCAACAGCATCAGCACTAAGTTGAACGAGAACATCACCGTCACTGCCACGCGGAAGCATTGGCGGACACGCGCCGTATCGCCATGTCCGTAGTTGTAGCTGGCTATCGGCACGAAGCCCTGTGCGAATCCCGTGAGCGGTACCGAGGCAAACTGCATGGCGCTTTGCAAGATGGCAAGGGCACTGACGTAGATGTCGCCGAAGCGTTGCAGGCTGCCGTTGAGCACGAAACCCACCATGCTCTCCGTGCTTGCCATGATGAAAGGCGATACGCCCAGCGCGAGTACGGATAAGATGACCCGCCGGTCGGCTTTCAGGTATTTCCTTTCCAGCCTCAGCGAGGCTTTCTTCGAGCAGAGGAAGCCCACTACCCACAACGCACTGCATGCCTGTGAGATGACCGTGGCGATGGCCGCACCGCGCACCCCCATGTCCAGTCCGAAGATAAAGACGGGGTCGAGCACGATGTTGAGCACGGCACCTATCAGCACCGAATACATGCCGATGGCAGGCCGTCCCTGCGCATTGATAAAGGTATTTAGTCCTACCGACACTTCCACGAAGAGCGTGCCCAGCAGATAGACCGACAGATAATCCACGGCGTAGGGTAGTGTCTGGTGCGAGGCGCCGGTCATCAGCAGGATGGGTTCCATGAATGTATAAGCAATGGCGGAAGTCAGCACGGTGAATCCCACCAGCATCACAAGTCCGTTGCCCAAGATACGCCCCGCCCGTCCGCGGTCGCCGTGCCCCAGCGCCATGGCGGCCAGCGGTGCCCCTCCTCCGCTCACAATGGCCGAGAAGGCCGAGATGAGCACGATGACCGACGTGGTGACGCCCACGCCGGCCAGGGCGTCGGTGCCGATGCCGGAGATATGGCCGATATAGATGCGGTCTACAATGGCATACAGCAGGTTGACAAACTGTGCCACAACGGCAGGCAGCGCCATGCGGAACACCAACGGCAGCATTCGTTCCGTGCCCAGCCGCTCTTCGTAGGCACGGCTGTCGTTATTGCCGGGACTGAGCGGGCGTTGCGGCATGCGGATAGTCGATGGTATAGTGCAGGCCGCGGCTTTCCTTGCGTTCCATGGCCTGTTTGGTGATGAGGTATCCCACGTTGATCATGTTGCGCAGTTCGCACAGTTCGCGAGTGGCCTTGCAGCTCTTGAAGAGGCGTTCCGTCTCCTCGTAGAGGATGTCCAGGCGGTTCCAGGCGCGGGTCAGGCGGACGTTGCTGCGCACGATGCCCACATACGATTCCATAATCTGGTTCACCTCCTTCATGCTCTGCGTGATGAGGATGCGCTCTTCGTTGCTGATGGTGCCCTCGTCGTTCCATTCGGGGATGTCGGTGTTGAAGTCGTAGCGGTCCAGCACGCTCAGGGCATGTTTGGCAGCCGCATCGGCGTAAACCACCGCTTCGATGAGCGAATTGCTTGCCAGACGGTTGCCTCCGTGCAGGCCTGTGCACGAACATTCTCCGATGGCATACAGCCGGCGGATGCTGCTCTGTCCGTCCAGGTCCACCTTGATGCCGCCGCACAGGTAGTGTGCCGCAGGCGCCACGGGGATGTAATCTTTGGTAATGTCGATGCCGATGGAGAGGCACTTCTGGTAGATGTTGGGGAAGTGGCGTTTCGTTTCCTCCGGGTCTTTGTGCGTCACGTCCAGGTAAACGTGGTCCTCGCCGCGCTGCTTCATTTCGTTGTCGATGGCGCGTGCCACGATGTCGCGCGGGGCAAGCGACAGGCGCGGGTCATACTTCTGCATGAACTCCTTGCCGTCCAGCGTGCGGAGCACGGCGCCATAGCCGCGCATGGCTTCGGTGATGAGGAACGAGGGGCGGTCGCCCGGATGATACAGGGCCGTGGGGTGAAACTGGATGAACTCCATGTCTTTCACCGCTCCCTTGGCACGGTAGACCATGGCAATGCCGTCGCCCGTAGCCACCAGCGGGTTGGTGGTGTGCAGATATACGGCTTCGCAGCCACCGGTAGCCATGACAGTCACCTTGGAGAGGAAGGTGTCCACCTCGCCTGTTTCTTCATTGAGCACGTAAGCGCCATAGCATTTGATGCCCGGTGTGTAGCGCGTCACGATGATGCCCAAGTGGTGTTGCGTGATGATTTCCACCGCATAGTGGTTGGTAAATACTGTGATGTTGGGATGTTGTTTTACGGCTTCGATGAGGCTGGTCTGGATTTCCGCGCCTGTGTTGTCCTGATGGTGCAGGATGCGGAATTCCGAGTGTCCGCCTTCGCGGTGCAGGTCGAAGGTGCCGTCGGCCTTCTTGTCGAAGTTCACGCCCCACTGGATGAGTTCCCGGATTTGTGCCGGAGCGTTGCGCACTACTTTCTCCACGGCGGCGCGGTCGCTGATCCAGTCGCCCGCAATCATGGTGTCTTCGATATGCTTCTCGAAGTTGTCCACTGCCAGATTGGTCACCGACGCGATACCTCCCTGTGCGAAATACGTGTTGGCCTCTTCCATGCCGGCCTTGCAGATGAGGGCCACGCTTCCCTTGTGCGCCACTTTCAGCGCGAAACTCATCCCGGCTATGCCCGAGCCGACGACGAGGAAATCGAACTTTCTTACCATACGTTTTTGTATTTATGGTGCAAAGGTATGGATTCCGATGGAAAAACAGATGAAAATGTAGTGTAAGATTAAATAAAGCCTATGAAAGTTGTTCAGAAGATGTTCTATCCCCAATACCTCAGAGGCTTTCATGAGACAAGCTTCGTTAATCCTTCTCCAATTTAGAAGGGGATATCGCGGAGTGCGGATGAGAATACGGATGACTCTGCCGATGTTTTTAGATACTCCCGTGCTAATAAAATTAAAAAAACGTCATAAAGATTGTTTTGTTATTTTGTATAGTTATATTTGCCATGTCATTTTTAAAAAATAAATATCATGAAAAAGTTATTTCTGATTTCGGGCGTAAGTGCACTGATTTGTTTAGGTGTATACGCAGGGTCTAACGACCAGTCTGACACAACGGTTACCATAGCGCGTAGTTGCCTTGGGAATGTAGGAGAGAACACGAAGGTTTGCGTGAAAGACAAAGATGGCAATGGCAGTTCTTGCCAAGATATTAAAATAAATGCCCAGAAAGACTGCTATGCCACGTGGGTTCAAACCATCACTACTACAGTAGACACCTCAATTATTCCTTAAAAAACAACGGAGAAAAAAAGATGTATAGGCAAGGGAACAAGATTCATCATAGTCCAACTTTGCGTGAAGTGTTTGATTGCAAATGCCGAGTGGACATTGAATCCGGTTCACTTGCGAATGGAATTCTTATAAGAAAACATACTTATAAAAGAAGAAAATGAAACCTTTATTTAATATCAGACTGACATCGGCGACAGGGTTGCTGATGTCTTTTTCTTTATTGGTCGTTTCGTGCAGTGTCAAGGAAGTGCGCAATCCCCATGTCAATGATTATGAAGACCGTTGCACCTTGAAGCAGGTGGGCAAGAAGGTTTTTCCGCTGGACGAAAGCAGTACGGCTACCTTTAAATACGTGCAATATATAGAGAACGACACCTTGCCGATGTTCTCGTTTCTCAATACGTACCTGAACGCCATTTATTTGTATGACGCGCGTACTTGCGAATTGCTGGACACTCTTGTTTTCCAGAAAGAAGGAAATAACGGCGTGGGCATACTGCAAGGCTATCATTACATTAACAAAGACAGTATCCTTACCTACCAGTCCGGCAGTGGGCGCCTGGCGTTGGTCGACAGCGAAGGGCATGTGAAGCAGCGTTATGTCCTGATGGACATGGAGCAGCAGCAGACCGAGAACCTGGTTTTGCCCAATCCGGAAGTGTCCACGGACAATCCCATCCTATATGCCGACGGCATAGTGAGCATGGCAGGCGGCTATTATTCCGAGAGCAGCATCGAGACCACCGGCAGGGTCTATACCACCTTGCACTACAACCTAGCTACTGGAGAGATACGCTATGCCAACCGCTATCCGGAAATCTACCGGAAGTGGAGTTGGGGTGCCCATGGTTATTACCGCTCTATCAACACTGCTCTGGATAGCGAGGGCAACGTGTTGGTGGGGTTTGCTGCCGACCACAATCTGTGGCGATACAACCCGAAGACGGGGGTCAGCGATTCGTTGTATGCAGGCAGCCGGCTGGTGAAGAGCATCAAACCGTTCTCTACCGCTCCTAAAGAATATATGTACCAGGGGGCTCCGGCCGATGCTGTGGAAGATTGGTATGAGACCCAGCCCTCATACGATGCCGTTTTCTACGACCCCTATCGGCAATTGTATTATCGCTTTGTGCGCCTGCCGCGCGAGGATGCCCTGAAAAACTTCTTCAACAACAAGCCGGTGGTCCTCATTGTGCTCGACAAAGACCTGCAATACCTAGGCGAGGAACAGCTCCCGGAATCTAATGTGGGCTATGACACCTACAATGCGTTTGTCACTCCGGAAGGATTGTTTATCAAGTCGTTGCGGGTTACTTCGGAGGATGAGGTGACCTTCTGCCAATATCAGGTGGTTATTCAGGAATAGCATGGGACGTTTTGGATGGAGGACAAACAGTCCTTGCGGACCTGTTTGCTTGGGGGCATTTTGGCAACCCTGTTGGCTTGCAACTTTCCCACTTATGAAGAGCGTGTGAGTCAGATGCTTACTATAGAGTTTCCTATCGATACGTTGCGGCATTATCGGTATGTTGTGCTGATTCCGGGAGCAGGTTGTAATGGCTGTATTACTGAGGCTGAGAATTTTTTTGTTACCCATGCTTGTGATAGTTCGACTCTGTTTATCTTTACGCGGGTTTCTTCAGTAAAAAACTTGTGGATAAAAATGGGGCGCGAAAAATTTTCGTTGCCTAATGTTTATATAGATAAAAACAGCAAGTTTTATTTCCCGGAGTATGACAAGTGCATTTATCCGTGTCTGATTTATCTGAAAGAAGGCAGGCCGGAAAGATTTGCCAATTTAGATGAGCGGATGATAAGGGTGGATGATAAGTAATCAATCAGATTTAGTTTATATCAGACGCAGAGATACAAAGTATCGTAACTTTTTGTCGGAAAAGAATAGGATAAAGAGCAAAAATAAGCGAATTTGAGCATTCTCACTGACTGTCAGAGAGTTTGGCTTCGAGTGGCACAGAACGGCATAAGTTCGGGAAAACGGATTTAGGCAGATTGCAGCAGCAGATGCACTTCCAAACCATTACCCGATACCTGATGCCCATTTAACACTAACGGTCTCTATTTCTGCGTTCTGCGTAGGTTTACATTCTGCCTTTACAACTCCCGTAAACTAATTTTGCACCAAACAAAAAAGTAGGATTATGAGGAGCACTTTCAAGACAGTCTTCTATGTAAACGGAAGCAAGGAGAAGAACGGAATTGTCCCCATCATGGGACGGGTTACAATCAACGGAACTATCGCGCAGTTCAGTTGCAAACAAAGCATCTCCAAGGATTTGTGGGATGCCAAAGGCAACAGGGCGAAAGGCAAGAGTCGTGAGGCGGTGGCAGTAAACTACGCCCTTGACAACATCAAGGCGCAGATAACGAAGCACTACCAGCGGCTTTCCGACCGCGAGGCGTTTGTCACGGCAGAAATGGTGCGCAATGCCTACCAAGGTATCGGCACGGAGTATGAGACATTGTTGCGTGCCTTTGACAAGGAGAACGAGGCGTTTGCCAAACGGGTGGGCAAAGACCGCTCCAAGCGCACGTACCAAAAGTACCTGACCGTCCGCAAATACGTGGCAGAGTTCATAACAAGGCACTACAAGCGGACGGACATGGCGATGAACGAACTGACGGAGGATTTCATCCGTGACTACTGCCTGTACCTGCGAAACGAGGTCGGGCTGGCGCAATCATCCGTGTGGATATACTCCATACCGTTGAAACACATCGTCACCACGGCGCACTACAACGGCAAGATATCGAGAAACCCGTTTGCGATGTACCACGTCGACCCCGACCACAAGGAGCGTGGCTTTCTGACTGAGGATGAAATCCAAGCATTGGGCGCAATCAAGCTGGACAATCCCAATTTCGCATTGGCAAGGGATTTGTTCCTGTTCGGGTGTTGGACGGGCATCTCGTTCACGGACATTAGGAACCTGACCACCGACAACATCGTTGAGATGAACGGTACACCGTGGATTGTGTCGAAACGCCAGAAGACGGGCGTACCGTTCCAAATTAAGCTGATGGACATCCCCATGCAGATTATCAAGCGTTACGAGCCGTTCAGGAAAGACAAGCGGCTGTTCAACATCGGCTCGCTTGATACGGTGAACAAGCGCATCAAGGCTGTGGCGAAGAAATGCGGGATAGAAAAGCCGATTTCATTCCACCTGAGCCGCCACTCCTTCGCTGTCTTGGCTCTCAATTACGGTATGCCGATAGAAAGCGTAAGCAAGATTTTGGGGCATACCAATATCACCACAACGCAAATTTACGCGAAGGTGACGAACAAGAAACTTGAAAACGACATATCCGCTTTCGAGAGCAAGGTAAACGGACGTTTCACCATATAAACGCACAGAGTATGAAACGGACAACAATCACGATGGACGGGTACGGCAGGGTTGCCGTACCGTCCGATACCGCCAATGTTTGGATGAGTGAAATGGAGTTGGTAAAGCTATTCTATGTAATCGCCCCGACACTCCGTGCCGCCATCCGAGCCGTGTACAAGAGCGGAGTGTTGAATCCTTGTGAGGTTGAAAGGCGCATCAAGCTGCCCAACGGCTACTTTACGGACGTGTACGCCTTGCCAATGGTCGTGGCACTCGCTTTCCGTATCAATACTTCAAATGCGATAATGGTGCGTAATGCTTTATTGGAAAGGCTGTGCTTGCGAAAAGAAAGGCAAGTCCTATGGGTTGCATTGAGTAGCGGTCAAAGGTGTGGGTGTTAGGGTGATAATCGCCAATCTTACCGTCATATTTTGTTGAATTGTTGAATGTAGTAAACAATATGTTGATATATAATAAGATACACTTTCAACAAACACTCAATAGAAAGAAACGGCTATTGAAAAGAAAAGGCAAACTGCACACCGCAACGCCTTTCCTTTTTCTTTTCGCCTCCAAATGTTTTGTGAACGGGTCTGTTAAGCGGTTGTTGAGGGTATATGTTGCAGGACATCAATGTGTTATTTCCGCTCCTCAACAATTCAACACTATCGGACTTGCCTGCAAGTCTGCCGGATACGACACGATAATTGTATGAGAAGAATTTGTTATTTTGATGAATTGATGAAAGTGTATATAAACATAAAGAATTACAGTGACTTACATCCTCATCAAACCCTCAACAAAAGGATTGAGCTGATGAAAAGAGAATGGAAACACAATGCCATTCATCACTTTTCTTTTGGCGAGCGGTTTGATGAAAAGATGTTGAAAGTATATTTCTTTGGTTGTCAGTAAGCTATGTCGTCCATTCATCATTTCATCAGATTTTCGCCCCTCAACAAGTCCGCTGTGGGAACGGCAGCACAATCCATGCTCACGTGCGGACACGCAATCGTGTTGGTACAACAGCATGGAATGTCCTATAAGACTGGCGAAAAGAAAAAGGCATCCGACAGCCCCCGATACCGCCGCAGGCTTTTGGGAAACAAAAAGCCATAGCTCATTAGGGCGTTTTCTTCACGCACCGCTTCGCTCATGCTAAAAACACCCTAATGAGCCAACGGAGTTACACCCCTCTGGACACCCCATTTGATTCAGCCAGAAGCGGCAAGCTATCCTTGAACTTATCCAAAAGCTGGTAAGTTACTCAAAAGTCAGAACTCTGTTTTTCAATGGTAGCAAGTTTGTGTTTTGGGCAGACCAAAACCGCTTGCTGTCCTCCCGTTGGTCGCAATGTCAAGGACGGTCATTCCTATTTTTGGTCAGTTCTATGGCTTCCTTGCCTGTAATATGCTCAATTGCAATTTTCACTATTAACAAATGATTGAACCCTTTGGCTATTTCAGCCTCCATGCCAGCTTCGCCATACGAATACTTGTCTGCCAATAAACCCAAAGCAACACGTTTTTCGAGTTCATCCGTCAATATGTGGGCTTTGCCAAAGACTATCACACTTCGAAAGTAAGTGGTAAACTCAGACGGTCTGATGTCATCCTGTTCTACCACGCAGAATGATACCTTGTCATTCTGCAAAATGGCATCCACTTTATGACCTTTCATGGCACTATGGAAATATATTTTGCCATCAGCATATACATAACTGATGGGAACGGCATACGGGTAACCATCGTCCCCATGAAGAGCCAATGTTCCGTTCGTCATCCTTTCAAGGATGGCAACGCTTTCTTCTGTTGGCAATAATTGCCGCTTACGTCGCATTTCTCTAAACATATCAATCTGTTATTAAATCATTTTCAAACCAACAATAGACGCTATCAGTGTCACCATAAAGAAGATGCGGGCAAAAGAAGCCCGTTCATGGAAGCATGCAATGCCAAGCAATACCGTCCCGACCGCTCCGATGCCCGTCCATACCGGATAGGCTGTACCAATGGGCAAAGTCTGTACAGCGACAGCAAGCAACCACATGCTGGCAATGAGGCATCCGATAAAGCCCATAGCCCATAGGCGGTATTCTTCGCCCCGCTTTCCTTTCATCTTGCCAAGACAGAAAGCAAAAGCCGTCTCAAACAATCCGGCAACAATCAAAATCATCCAATCCATACCGGCAAGGTTTTAATGTGATACCATTTTCAAACCAATAATAGACGCTATCAGTGTGGTGATGAAGAACAAGCGGAGAAACGATGCTGGCTCATGGAAAAATAAAATACCAAGCAGCACTGTTCCCACTGCACCGATGCCTGTCCACACAGGGTAGGCTGTGCCAATGGGCAGAGTTTGCACAGCCTTGGCGAGTAGCGTCATGCTCAGTACAAGGCTGACAAGAAACCCAGTACCCCAAAGATACCATTCGGTGCCTGACACTTCTTTCATCTTCCCCAAACAAAAAGCAAAGCCGGATTCAAAGAATCCGGCAACAATCAGAATAATCCAGTTCATACGGCTTTCTTATTTCTTTGATAATATGTAAAATTTGTATGCAAAGATAAGGCTTTTCCAGCATATTCCATTTTACATTTGATAAAAAAGCCACATTTCTCTTCATTTATCAGATTTTTTGTACCTTTGTACCAAACAAGAGTTGTTTGACAGAAATATACCGCATATCACAGAATTAGCAACTGTTTCCAAGTCATTACCTCACTCTTTGAGAAAAGTTCATAAGTTGTTTATTTTTAATATATTCCTATTTACATATCGGATTTTTGTTGAAAATGATGAGAGGAGGACAGGGAGTCCGCGGTTTCGCCACACACGAAAGAGGGGAATAACTCTGTGACTCCGTGAGGATATGTCTTACAGAAAATAAAAACTCTGTGATTTTGTGTCTCCGTGTTTAGTATCATTTAATTTTGCACATTTACTTATAATGATATCAGCGTGGGGATAACTTCGTCTGAAAAGTGTATCTTTGTGCGCAAAACAGAATGTAATGAACCGGATTTTTCACGCCCGCATTGTGTTCGGGCAATACTTTATGCTGGCTATCGTAACTTTTCTGGCCGTTTACTTCTTATGGGACAAGCGGCCCCTGCTGGCTGTTTTCTGGATGCTGTGGTTGGTGTTCCTCATCGAGCGGCTTATCCATACCACTTATACGGTGACGGCCGGAGGTACGCTGCAAATCAGCCACGGGCGCTTTAGCCGTTTGCGCGAGCGTCCTCTGTCGGACATTGTATCCGTCGGGCAGGTTTCGTCCATGCGGGTGGCAGGTTATGCTGTGGTGCACTACGTGCTGGTGCGTTACAAAGACGGCAGACACGATGCGCTCATGCCTGCCGGTGAAGAGGAGTTTATCCGTGTGCTGCGGGATCGGCTCAAGTCCGGCCGGCAATTTTCTGAATAGTCAGGCTCATGGGGCGCAGATATTCCCTTCCTTCCCGTCTGTCTCCTTGCAGGGTTATGAGGTGTGTGCCCGGCTTCAGGCAGACGGTGGCAATGGTTTGCCGGGTCGTTTTCCCTACCTCTGCGCGGTAGTCGAAGGGACAAGCCTTGCCGTCGATGAGGAGCTGCATGCTTCCGTTTTCCTTGTCGGAAGCTCCTGTATATTCCAATATCATTTCAAAGCGGGCCGTTTTGTTATTCTTTACGCTCCAGGATATTTTCATATCCTCCGAGGTCCAGTTGCTCAGATAGTTGCGTGCCACTTTCCCATCTCCATGCTGCCACCCTTCTCCGCATAGTCGTGCATCGAATGCAAGTAGTATGTTGGGGAGGTATTCGTCCAGCAGTCTGGTATCGGTAGGAATGATGGTTCCTTTCTTGCGTACCACGATGACCGTATCTGCACATTTCATTTCCCCCTGCGGCAGTTGAAGCAGCCAGTCGGAGTCGTTGATACGTTTCGTTTTGATTTTTTCTCCGGAAGCAAGGAATGAGGCCTCTTTTATACTGGCATTCATGCCGCTTAAAAACAGTTTGCCGTCGGCAGGATATTGAAATACATGCAGGAACAGTGAATCTCCGCGCAGAGTGGTTTCTCCCCATGATTGGGCAGGCAGTCCCGATGGTCCCACCTCATGCACGCTGCAACCGTTCAGAGCCATCCATTGTGCCATTTGCCGCAGGATGTTCAGGTCGGGTTCGTCTATCGCCCCGTTGCCTTTGGGACCTACGTTCATCAGGATGTTACCTCCCCTGGCCGTAGCCGATGCCAGCAAGCGTATGAAGTGCGAAGCGGGCTTGTGCGAATGGTCATTTTCGTTGTATCCGTAAGATTCATTGGTGGTAGGTATGGATTCCCAGTCGCCCTTTTCCGGAAAGAAGAAAGCGGCACGGTCCCCCGTGCTGTTATAATCTCCGAACTGCTGTTTTTCATTTCTTGCAAGTCGTCCGTTCACAATGATGTCCGGATCGGTTTCCCGTATGAATTGCAGGATGCGCAGGTTTTCCGACAGCGGGAGTTTGTGAGGAGTATCGAACCAGAGAATGTCCGGGTGGTATCGGTGTATCAGTTCTGCCAGTTGGGGGATGGCTTTTTGGTCGACATACTTGCGTGCTCTTTCCACGAAATCCGGATTCTCACGCCACCATTCTGCCCCATACAGCAGTTTGTCTCCTCCGGGGTTTTCATATTCCCAGTCATTGCCCGGTGCGTCCGGATGCTCCCAATCGAAAGCATGTGAATAATAAAAGCCGAACCGGATGCCATATTTCCTGGCTGCCCGTGCCAATTCTGCCATGGGGTCTGTTTCCATTTTCGTCATACGGATATGCGTCGCTTGGAAACATGGCAAAACCGTCGTGGTGTTTGGCCGTGATGATGAAATAACGCATGCCGGCATCACGGGCCAGTTTCATCCACTGGTCTGCATCGAATGCTGTGGGGTTGAACGGCCTTATCAGCGAGTCCGTGTATTCCTGCAGAGGAATCCGCTGCTGCCTCATCAGATGTTCCGAATACCCTAAGGTATGTTTCCCCTTCCAGGTTCCTCCGGCTTGTGCATATACTCCCCAGTGCACGAAACATCCGAAACGGGCCTTTCTCCACCATGCCATGCGTTTGTCGTGGTTTTCCATGCTTTGCGGCCACCAGCTTTCGGTCTGTTTTCTGATGGCATAGTCTTCTTCTGCTGAAGCCGTGCCCGTTTCGAGTCCCTGTTCGTCGCCCGACGTAGTTTCGTGGTCCATGTTTACTTTCAGCACGTAGACAGGAAATCGTTGTGGGGCAGTGTCTTGTTCTATTTGCAATCCTCGGTCAGTCAGTTTCCAGCGGACGGGTTGTCGGGTGTCTATGCTTTCCACCGACACAATGTTGTCCGATGGGTAGAAAGAAGAAAGCAGGAAAGACGCTGCTTTGACGTGGCGTACGATGACATATACCGCGTGGCCTTTCTGCGTGTATCTGAAGTCGGGTATGATTTCCTGGGGGGTACCGTCGTACACGGCATCATGGAATTCCTTTTCATTTTTTTCTTCCTGTACGTGTCGGTCATAGTTTTCTCCGTAGGTGCGCCAGGGTCGTGTGCCGTAGATGGCCTCTCCGTAGAGGGCAAGCCATTGACCGAAAGCTTTCAGTCCGGGGCCGGCCAAAGCGGGGAATCTTCCTTTGCCGTCCGGTCCGACATTCAGCAGCAGGTTGCCGCCCTTGCTTACAATGTCTGTCAGATGGCGTATCATGACATCAGGTTTCTTGTAGACGGTGTCATAGCGGTTATAGCACCAGTTTCTACCCATGGTCAGGCAGGCTTCCCACGGTCGGTTATCTATCTGGCCGGTCAGTTTCTGTTCCACTATGCTATAGTCTCCCATTCCGTTTCCGATACGGCTGTTGATGAGGCATTGGGGTTGTAACGAATGTATTAGTTTCCTGATTTCCAGGCTTTGTTCACGGGTGACGAGTTCCGGCGTATCAAACCATAGAAAGTCTATGGGACCATAGTGTGTAAGCAGTTCTCGCAACTGTGGTTTTACTTTTCTTTCTATGTAAGCAGGAAGTTTTTTGGCATCTTCGTCCGGATAATCCCAAGTGTTGCTCCGTCCGGCTTTGACGGGCCAGTTAGTAGGCACGTCCGGATCTTCCCAGTCTCTGCCTAATGAATAGTAGAATCCGAATTTCAGTCCTTCCCGTCGGCATGCTTCTGCCAGTTCTTTCATGGGATCTTTGCCCCAGGGGGTACATGTCACGATATTGTAACTGCTGCTGGGGGAGTTGTACATGGCAAATCCGTCGTGGTGTTTAGCGGTAATGATTACGTAGCGCATGCCTGCCTTGCGGGCGGTTTCGGCCCACTGTCGGGCATCAAACTCCGTAGGGTTAAAGTTATCGGCTATCCGTGCATATTCTTTCAGCGGTATGCGTTCATACAGCATGAAGTGTTCGCCTCCCTGTGCGGGGTGTCCTTTCCAGTCGCCGGCAGTTTGGGAATAAAGTCCCCAATGGAGGAATAGTCCGAATTTAGCATTTCTGAACCACGACAAGCTCGTCGTGTCGGCTGGTTGTGCTTGTGCCGTAATCAGTGTGATGCATAGCAGCCATGTGTAAATCAGTCGTTGTGTAATAGTCGTTTTCATTTGTTTTATTTTTTGTTTAGAATTAGAAGTTGTCTGGTTTGTCGGTAGCCTGTCGATTAGCAGGGTTGACTGAGGGTGTGTCAAAATTCAAAATCACTATCATTAGCTTCGCTCAAAACCTTTTTTGACTATTTCATTAAGGTATAGTCTGTCATTGGTAGCGGGGCGAAGCGAAGTCGAAACATCTCACATGACGCATAGTGAGACCCCTCGACTAAGCTCGGGGTGACAGAATGATAGGGAATATCTATTTTGACACACCCTCTGGTGCAAATATATAGATCTTCCGGATAGGGAACAAATCTTTTCTGTTTTTTTGTAAGAGCGCCTGTTCAAATGAGCATGGATGTTGAGCATACGGGTAAGGGCTTGATTTTTATTGCACCCTCATAAAAAATTGAAGTTTTTTATGTAAGTTTGCAGCATGAAACACCTGTTCCTCCTTTGCCTGTCTGTGCTGCTCCTGGCTTCCTGTTCGTCCGGGCGTTATCCGTCGGCTTTGTATGTGGCTGACAGCCTGTCTGTGGTGTGTCCGGAGCGTGCCGTGGCGTTGCTGGATTCCCTGCGCCCGCAGATGGAGCAGGAGGGGGAACGTGTGCGGATGTATTACCAGCTGCTGTGCGTCAAGGCACGCGACAAGGCATATCTTCCCCACACCTCAGACAGCCTGGTGCTGGAGGTGCTTCGCTATTACGAGGATAAACAGGACCGCCTCCACCTGCCTGAAGCCTATTACTATGCCGGTCGTGTGGCAAGCGACTTGGGTGATGCGCCGCAGGCATTGGATTATTTCCAGCAGGCGTTGGATGCGATGCCCGAAGGGGAGATGACGGACTTGCGCAGTCGTACGATCTCGCAGATGGG